>UCEY01000004.1 GCA_900471605.1 Hyphomicrobiales bacterium
GGAGGCCAGAGGGTCATCGCGCCCTGGATGAGAAGCGAGAAGAAATCGTCCGGTCAGCCATTAATGCGTTCTACTTGAAGCGGACCCGGCCGACGATCTCGCAATTGGTCCGGGACGTGCAAACGAACTGTATCTCGGCCGGGCTGAAGGCGCCACACCGCAGAACGATCGTCGCCCGCCTTGAGGACATCGACCTCCAGAAGCGTGCAAGGCGACGCGGTGAACAGAAGGTCGTGAAGGCGACAACGGCCGTTCCCGGAGCGTTCGGCGTGTCCCGCCCCTTGGAGGTCGTCCAGATTGATCATACCAAGGCCGATGTCTTCGTCGTTGACGAGGAAACCCGGCAGCCGATTGGTCGCCCGTGGCTGACGTTGGCGATGGACGTCTGCAGCCGGATGGTCACCGGTTTCTATCTCACCATGGACCCGCCATCTCGGCTATCAACCAGCCTGTGCCTGTTGCACTCCGTCTTCGACAAATCGGTATGGTTGAGGGAGCGCGAGATTAGCGAGCCGTGGCCCGTCGCCGGCCTGCCGGACATGGTGCACGTCGACAATGGTGCCGATTTCCGCAGCCGGGCGTTCCAGAGAGGATGCCAGGACGCTGGAACTGCGATCGAATGGCGACCGCCGGGTGAGCCGCGCTTTGGTGGCCACATTGAGCGCCTGATCGGCACGCAGATGGGGAGGCTGCATCTGCTGCCCGGCACAACATTCAGCAACGAAAGAGAGCTCGGCGACTACAATTCCAAGCGGCATGCGGCACTGACCTTAAGGGAGCTCGAGCGCTACATCGCGCTTGATATCGTCGGCTCATACCATCAGTCGATCCATAGCAGTCTAGGCCGCCCGCCGATCGCGATTTGGCGGGAGCACGAGGGTGGGACTCCGCTTCGGCTACCCCAGGATCGCCTGCGTTTCTGGCTGACTTTTCTGCCTGAACAGGAGCGTACATTGCGCCCGACTGGCATTCATCTGTTCGGCTTGCGCTATTGGTCGGCGGCGCTGAGCGCCGACGTCGGGCGTTTAGACCGGCGGCTGCTCGTGAAATACGATCCACGCGACATGTCCCGCATATTCATTCGACGGACTTCAGGAAACTTCATAGAAGCACGCTATGCCGACGTAACGTTGCCTTCGATCACCCTGCACGAGGCGCTAACTGCACGACGCACCCTGCTGGCGAAAGGTCGCCGCGAGGTCGACACTCGCACTGTCGTCCGCACCGCAATGGCACAGCGCGAACTAATAGACACGGCGATGAGAAAGACGGCGGCTGCGAGACGCGGACAGGCCGGCATTTCGAAATCAAAGGTGGATGATCGCGGATGGGGCTCGCTCCGCGGTGTCGACTCCAGCAAACCTGTACCCTTCGTTGAGGATACAGATTGAGCTGGAGCGAATATGAACGATGAAATCTCTCATCTGACCGTCCATGCCGTAGCGCTGCTTGCCGAGACAGACGATCGGCGCGTTCGCGCGATACGATCACGCCGTTGGGTGCTCTACCCACGTGCCAAGCAGGCGTTGGACCGGTTGAGTGCCCTCCTTGATCATCCAAGAGGTACGCGCATGCCTTCGGTCGCAATTTATGGCGACAGCGGCATGGGTAAGACGATGATCATGAAGCGGTTCCGGGATGAGCACCCGCCGAGCTTCAATCCTCTGACAGGTACGCTGAAAACACCGGTCTTGGCCATCGAAATGACCAGCCGCCCCGGCGAACGGCGCTTCTACGCCGAACTGCTCACTCTTCTCGGCGCGCCGCAACGCGCACGCGCCGACATCGCCCAGATGGAACAGTCGGCCCTGCGGATCATGGAAGCGATCGGCGTACAGGTTCTGGTCATCGACGAGGTACACAATATCCTCGCCGGAACCTATCGCGAGCAGCGCATCGTACTGAACACGCTGCGCTTCCTCAGCAATCGCCTGCAAATCTCACTGGTCTGCTTCGGCGTCAACGAGGCGCGAGAGGCCATCAGCGGCGACGTTCAGCTTGCGCGCCGGTTCGAGCAGTTCACCTTGAGCCGGTGGGCTGCGAACGAACAGTTCGAGACCCTTGTGGCCTCTATCCTGCGCAACACGCCGCTGCGTCGGCCCTCGGTGCTCACCCCGAAATCGCTGCGACGGATTCTGCAAATCACCGAAGGTATCACCGCCAACATCTTCCATATGATCAACAGCCTCGCGGTCAACGCCATCGAGAGCGGTCGCGAATCCATCACCGATGAGTCGGTTGAGAACTGGGAGCCAGAGTTCGAGGTCGAGGCGGCGTTCGCATGATGCGCCAGTTACCAGTAAGATTGCCATCTGTCGCCGACGAGCTCCTGTCGTCTTGGATCTGCCGGCATGCCGCCTTCTACGCGGTTCCACCGCTGGTCATGCTGCGGCATTGCCTGCCGGAGGCTTTCTCATTGCGAGCGGCCGATCTCCGATTGAGCAATGATCAGGAAACCCGCCTGGGCAAGATGTTTGCCACCGAACCGGCTATGATGCGTCGAATGACATTCGCGAATCTCACGCAATCAGCGCATCGGCTTGTTGCCGCCGGGCGGATGCAGATCTGCACGAACTGCAGTCCCCGACATAGGGGGTCAGCGCCGACTCTGCGAAGTCAGCTTCTGGGGTGGCGCATTACCTGCCCATTGTGCGGAATACAGCTTTCAAACCCCGACGGCGGCGAACTCCCCTCGCCTTTCCGACAATATCGCGGTGCCGCCCTTCGTGGCGAAAAGCTGCTGGACGATGAAGCCGAACGGGGCATCGTAACCTGGACGTCGCCAATCGAAATTGCTCGGCTTCTCCTGATGCGACGCATTCCAAGACCTATACCGTGCGAGCACGATCTCTCGCGCTTCCGGCTACTCGGCGCAATTATCCCAGATCTGGATTGCATCGTCGCTGCGGAGCAGCAAAACCTGCCCACGCCTGCAAAGCCGATCCTACCGCTTTACATGCGGTCCGCTCTGCTTGCAGGAATCGCCATGGTCGAGCGCGCAGGACCGGAGATGCTCCGAATGCTGCGTGGTCACATGATGGGTGAAAACCGGGTCCGCTTTATCCAGACCACCGAGCGGATGATAGCCCAAGGGCGCAGGTCGAACGACTGGTCTCAGATGCAATTAATTTGAGAATCCCGCGGCCACGATTCTCACAATTAAATGCCAAGCCTGAACCAAACGGCCGCATTCTTACAATTACGTGCCAAGCGACAGACGGATCTTGAAGTGTTCCTGCTGATCAAGGCTGCCGAGTTTACGATCGGCGCTTGAATGTGTGTTCGTCGGCGGGAAATGCGCGCGAACGCACGTCTCCGGCATAGGCCGCCACGGCCAACCCTACCCTCGTCCCCAATTCATCGTAGCGTTTGACGAAACGAGGGGTAAAGTCGTTGAACAGCCCCAGCATGTCATCCGAAACCAGGATCTGGCCATCGCAGGCAACCGAAGCCCCGATCCCGATCGTCGGTACTGGGATTGCCGCTGTCACCTCGCGGGCAAATTCCTCGACCGTTCCTTCGACGACAACGGCGAAAGCGCCGGAGTTTCCGACAGCTTCGGCATCGGTGCGTATCTTGGCGACCTCCCTCTCGGAGTGCCCCACCGAACGGTAGCCCCCGGCGGCGTTCACCTGCTGCGGCATCAGGCCGATATGTCCAAGTACGGGAATTCCCCGCTCAACCAGGAAGGAGATGGTCTCGGCCATCTCCCTGCCGCCCTCGAGTTTGACTGCGTCGCAGCCGGTTTCCTGCAGGATGCGAACCGCATTGCGGTAGGCGATTTCCCGGCCTTCCTGATAGCTGCCGAACGGCATGTCGACGACGACGCAAGACTTGCGCACGCCGCGCATGACCGCCTTGCCGTGGGCAATCATCATGTCGAGCGTGACGGCGATCGTGCTCTCCATGCCATAGAGAACCATGCCGACGGAATCGCCCACCAGCAAAAGATCACAATGTTCGTCCAGCAGCCTCGCCATCGGCGTCGTGTAGGCGGTCAGGCTGACGATCGGGGTGCCGCTCTTCATCGCCTGAATGCGGCTCGGCGTCAGTCGCCTCTGTGATCCGGTCGCGCTCATCGGGTTCCTCCAGATGCTGCCGGTCGAGGTCTGGTGATGACCCTGTTGTCGAGAAGCTTGGTCGCACCGACCCTCACGAACAACGCGACCACCACCGGATTATCGATCGCGGCCACGGTTCGAAGCGTCACCGCATCCCTCACGGCCACCACCTCGGCTTTTGCCAGGGGTTCGCGCGAGATGAAACCGGTGAGCTTTGCCTCCAGAACCAGCGGATCCGTCAGTCCTTCGTCAACAAGGCGCTCGGCTTCGTCCAGTGCACGCGGAACGACCACAGCGGCGCGCCTTTCTTCGGCACTGAGATAAACGTTGCGCGATGACAGAGCGAGAGCGTCAGCGTCTCGGACTGTCGGTACGGAAACCACGCGCACCGGCAAGGCGAGGTCATTGACCATCTGCTTGATAATGATGACCTGCTGATAGTCCTTCTCGCCAAAATACGCGTTCCTAGGCTGAACGATGTTGAATAGCTTGCAGACGACGGTCGCCACGCCTGCGAAATGCCCTGGGCGAACGGCACCTTCGAGTTCGTTTCCAAGCTCCGGAACATCGACTACGGTCTTCATGGGCTGCGGATACATGTCATCAGGACGGGGGGCAAAGAGGAGATCGACGCCGGCTGCCTCCAGCATCGCCCTGTCGCGGTCGAGATCGCGCGGATACCGGCTCAGGTCTTCGTTCGGCCCGAACTGCAACGGGTTGACGAAGATGGACGCGACGACGATTCCGTTTTCCGCACGAGCACGCGACACCAGTTCCATATGGCCCGCGTGGAGATAGCCCATGGTCGGAACGAAACCGATGCTGCTTTCTCCGCGCGCTTCGGCAAGCGCAGAGCGCACGGCATCAATATTCGACAGTACCTGCATACGCCCTCCCCGATCGTAACGCTTTATTTTTCATTGAACCCAAACCAACAACAGATCCTTGACGTCGATCTGGTCACCGGCCTTAACGAGGACTTCGGCGACCGTGCCGTCCTTCTCCGCATGCAGCGCCGTTTCCATCTTCATCGCCTCGATGGAGAGCAGCACGTCGCCGGCCTTGACCGCCTGACCCGTGGTAGCGAAGACGCGGGAGATGACGCCCGGCATTGGCGCCCCGAGATGCGCGGCATTGCCGGCGTCCGCCTTGGTGCGCGTGGCCGCCGAGCCCGAAGCGCCATGCGCCCGGTCCGGCACCTTGATGCGGCGCGGCTGGCCGTTCAGTTCGAAGAACACGGTGACGAGACCCTGCGCATCCGTCTGGCTCATCGCCTGGTTGACGATGACCAGCGTCTTGCCCTTCTCGATATCGGCGAACAGCTCCTCGCCGTCCTTCAGGCCATAGAAGTAGGCCGGCGTCGGCAGGACCGAGACGGGACCGTAAGTGTCCGAGGCGAAGGCGAAGTCGGTGAACACCTTGGGATACATCAGATAGGAGGCGAACTCGAAGTCGCTGACCTGACGACCAAGCTTCTCCTCGATTGCCTTGCGCTCGGCATCCAGATCGGCCGGCGCCAGCAGAGAACCCGGAACCGCGGTATAAGGCTCCTCGCCCTTCAGCACCTTCTTCTGGATCGCTTCCGGCCAACCACCCGGAGGCTGGCCGAGATCGCCCTTCAGCATCGACACGACCGAATCCGGGAAGGCGATATCCTTCGCCGGGTTCTCGACATCGGCAACGGTCAGTTCCTGGCTGACCATCATCAGCGCCATGTCGCCGACCACCTTGGAAGACGGCGTCACCTTGACGATGTCGCCGAACATCCGGTTCACGTCCGCATAGGTCTGAGCCACCTTGTGCCACTTGGTATCGAGGCCGAGCGAACGGGCCTGTTCCTTGAGGTTGGTGAACTGGCCGCCCGGCATTTCATGCAGATAGACTTCCGACGCCGGTCCCTTGAGATCGCTCTCGAAGGCCGCATATTGGTTGCGCACCGCTTCCCAATAGAACGAGATTTTTCTGATCCATTCCGGATCGAGGCCCGGATCCCGTTCCGACCCGGAAAGCGCTTCGACGATCGAACCGAGGCAGGGCTGCGACGTATTGCCGGAAAGCGCATCCATTGCCGCATCGACGGCATCGACGCCCGCATCGACGGCAGCCAGCACCGTCGCCGCCGAGATGCCGGACGTATCATGCGTGTGGAAGTGGATCGGCAGCGAGGTCGCCTCGCGCAACGCCTTGAACAGCACCCGCGCCGCAGCCGGCTTCAGCAGGCCCGCCATATCTTTCAGCGCGATGATATGCGCGCCGGCCTTTTCCAGCTCCTGAGCCAGACCGGTATAATACTTCAGATCGTATTTCGGCCGCGCGGAATTGAGGAGATCGCCCGTATAGCAGATCGCCGCCTCGCAGAGCCGGTTCTCCTCGTTGATCGCATCCATCGAGACGCGCATGTTCTCGACCCAGTTCAGGCAGTCGAACACGCGGAACAGGTCGATGCCGCCTTTCGCCGCCTGGCGGACAAAGTATTTTACGACATTGTCCGGATAGTTCTTGTAACCGACGCCGTTGGCACCGCGCAGCAGCATCTGCAGGAGCAGGTTCGGCGCATCCTCGCGGATCATCGCCAGACGTTCCCACGGGTCCTCCGTCAGGAAGCGCATGGAGACGTCGAACGTCGCGCCGCCCCAGCATTCCAGCGAGAACAGGTTCGGCAATGCCCGCGCATAAACGCCGGCGGCCCGCGCAATGTCATAGGTGCGCATGCGGGTGGCGAGCAGCGACTGATGCCCGTCGCGCATCGTCGTGTCGGTCAGCAGCACTCGGCTTTGGTTGCGCATCCATTCGCCGAACTTTTTCGGGCCGAGCTGGTCGAGCAACTGCTTCGTGCCGTCCGGAACAGGTCCGTTGATATAAGGCAGAACGGGCTTCGCCGCCTGCGCCAAGGGTTCCGGCCGACCCTTGGTCTCCGGATGCCCGTTGACGGTCACATCGGCGATATAGGTCAGAAGCTTGGTCGCACGGTCGGCGCGCTTCACCTGCTCGAACAGTTCCGGCGTCGTGTCGATGAACCGGGTCGTATAGGTGTTGTTGCGGAACTTCTCGTGGCCGATGATCGCCTCGAGGAAGGTCAGGTTGGTCGCCACACCGCGGATGCGGAACTCGCGCAGCGCGCGATCCATGCGGGCGATCGCTTCCAGCGGCTGCGGCGCCCAGGCCGTCACCTTCACCAGCAGCGGATCGTAATAACGGGTGATGACCGCGCCGGAATAGGACGTGCCGCCATCAAGACGGATGCCGAAACCCGACGCCGAACGATAGGCAGTGATGCGGCCGTAATCCGGAATGAAGTTATGTTCCGGATCTTCGGTGGTGATGCGGCACTGCAGGGCGTGACCATTCAACCGAATGTCAGCCTGTGCCGGCACGCCCGATTCCGGCGTCCCGATCGCAAACCCGTCGAGAATGTGAATCTGCGCCTTGACGATATCGATACCGGTGACGACCTCGGTCACCGTGTGCTCGACCTGAATGCGCGGGTTGACTTCGATGAAGTAGAACTTTCCGGTATCCGCATCCATCAGGTACTCGACCGTGCCGGCACCGATATAGTTCGTGGCGCCGGCAATCTTCAGCGAATAGGCGGCAAGCTCGGCCCGCTGCGCTTCCGACAGATACGGCGCCGGCGCGCGCTCGACGACCTTCTGGTTACGCCGCTGGATCGAACAGTCGCGCTCGAACAGATGCACGACATTGCCATGCGTATCGCCGAGGATCTGGCTTTCCACATGGCGCGCACGCTCGACGAGCTTTTCGAGATAGACCTCGTCCTTGCCGAACGCGGCCATCGCCTCACGCTTGGCTTCCGTCACTTCCTTGGAAAGGTCCGCCTCGGAACGAATGACGCGCATGCCGCGCCCGCCGCCGCCCCAGGAGGCCTTGAGCATCACCGGATACCCGATTGCCGCCGCCATCTTCGCGACCTCGGCCATATCCTCTGGCAAAGGCTCCGTGGCCGGCACGACCGGCACGCCGACCGAGACCGCCAGATTGCGCGCCGCCACCTTGTTGCCGAGCTGGCGCATGGTGTCGGCCGTCGGGCCGATGAAGATGATGCCGGCCTCGTTGCAGGCCTCGACGAATTCCGGACTTTCCGACAACAAGCCGTAACCGGGATGGATCGCATCGGCACCGGACTGCTTCGCCACCCGGATCACTTCCGGAATCGAAAGATAACTCTCGATCGGCCCCATATCCTTGGAGAGGTGCGGGCCGCGGCCGACCTGATAACTTTCATCCGCCTTGAAGCGATGCAGCGAAAGCTTGTCTTCCTCCGCCCAGATCGCGACGGTTTTTATCCCGAGCTCATTGGCCGCGCGGAACACGCGGATCGCAATCTCCGAACGGTTGGCAACCAGTATCTTCGAAATCGGCAAGTGGCGTCCTCTACCAGGGAGCAAGTGGCTTAGGATGTTCTAGATGGTCGGCAGATCGGGCGGTGTGTGGCAAACTTTTCGATCCTCTCGAACAATTGGATCGCCTATGACCGGATAGCAGATCATAGGTTCGTCGATGAAAAACACGCCCACATCGCCAGGGAGTCCCACCCACAACTTGACGCGACGCTCATCAAGCACAATGACGTTGGTCTCGACCCGTTTCGGTAGCGCTGTACGTTTGGGCAGGACATTTCTGAGCGCTTTCAAAGCGTTATCCCACCACGTGAGCCCCGTTGATTGTGCTGCCATTTTTTCCTCCAAACATCAGCGGCGGTCGAAGCGACATTGAACCGCTTTGGAGCGGCGACAGTCTCGGTTGAAAACTCGTCATCCAATCTCAATCGACTGGAGGACAGTCTGCCAACGTGATCCACGTCCTTATTGGAGCCGGCCGAAGCGCGGGAGACAGCTGCGCCAATCAGCACATTGATGCGATTTGGCCAAATTTGCTTTAGTGTCGGCTTTGGCAAGGCGGCGATCAGGATATTGCCGATGCCGCCGGCTTCCGCTTTTATTCGGATACGTTTGTATGCTTGCCCCGCAAACTCTCCGTCGCGCGAGAACCTCATAGGGCGCATCTAACGGCCGCAGACTGCATTCCTTTCATCGGAGGCAGAATGGTTGAGAGTTCCTTTATGCTGAGGCGCGTGACAGGTTTCCTCAATGCCGCCAGGAACAAGATGCTGGGCAACAATAAGAGTAAACAGCCCTCGAGCCGTGTCGAGGTCGAGTTCTACTTTCGAAGAGAGCCGTTCTCGTAAAAGTTCCGACGCCTCATTGTGGATAGCTCGCCGGGTCATGTCGAGTGCCTGAAGACGATAGGGATCCGCATGTGTGGTCGCGTGGCCATGTGCATTACATATCATGACATAATTGCTCACGACGCGCTTGAACGGACCGAACGACAAGATATGGGAGATGATTGGCGCACCATTCATATCGGCCACATGAATGGCAAATCTCGACCCTTGAATGCACAATATGACTTGATAAGGTCCGCTGTCTCGTCCGACCAACTCGAAGTGATTCCCCTCCAGGATTTCGGCGATCACGAGATTTTCCTCCGCCTCGGCGTGGCTCCTTTTTCTCAAATGTTCGCGTTGAATTTTAATGGCGCAAATTCGGTTGCGGGCCTCCGGCATTTGCGCCACTCCTCCCTGAAGTCGAACGAAAAAACTCGCGATTGTCACGCGATGCGTCCGAGGCGATGGTAGAGATTGGAGTACTTCATTGACTCGGGCTGGTCCTTGATCTCCTTGACGTAGTGCCCGATGGCCGTGCGAATTAGCTGGAAATCTTCCTGCGAAAAGACGGCCCGCGAACGCTCGGGCTCTCTGGATTTTGAATTATCAATCGGTTCAGACATAGGACCTCCTCAGGATCGTAAAAAGGGCGAGGAGGCAAAACCTCCTCGGCTAGGTCCAGTTCGGCTGTCAGGCGGCGAACTGGTTCATGGTGTTGTGTTCGCCACCTGCCTTCAGCGCAGCATCCCCGGCGAAATATTCCTTGTGGTCATCGCCGATATCGGAGCCAGCCATGTTCTGATGCTTGACGCAGGCGATGCCCTGGCGGATTTCCTTGCGCTGGACGCCGGCGACATAACCGAGCATTCCCTGGTCGCCGAAATATTCCTTGGCGAGGTTGTCGGTCGAAAGCGCCGCAGTGTGATACGTCGGCAGCGTGATCAGGTGGTGGAAGATGCCGGCGCGGGCTGCAGCGTCGCGCTGGAAGGTCCTGATCTTTTCGTCAGCCTCGATCCCCAGTTCGGATGTGTCGTAGTCGGCGCTCATCAGCTTGGCCCGGTCATAGGCCGAAACATCCTTGCCGGCGTCCTTCCACGCATCGAAGACCTGCTGACGGAAGTTCAGCGTCCAGTTGAAAGACGGCGAATTGTTGTAGACCAGCTTGGCATTCGGGATGACCTCGCGGATCCGGTCCACCATGCCGGAGATCTGCTCGATATGCGGCTTTTCGGTTTCGATCCACAGGAGATCGGCGCCGTTCTGCAGCGAGTTGATGCAGTCGAGCACGCAACGGTCCGCGCCGGTGCCGGCCCGGAACTGGAAGAGATTCGACGGCAGGCGTTTGGGACGCATGAGCCTGCCGTCGCGATTGATGACGACGTCACCGTTCAGGCTGGTCGCATCATTCACCTCCTCGCAATCGAGGAAGGAATTGTACTGGTCGCCGATATCGCCCTTGCGGGTACTGACGGCGATCTGCTTGGTAAGGCCGGCACCAAGCGAATCCGTGCGGGCGACGATGACGCCGTCATCGACACCGAGTTCAAGGAAGGCATGGCGGCAGGCGCGGATCTTGGCGACGAAGTCTTCATGCGGCACGGTGACCTTGCCGTCCTGGTGGCCGCATTGCTTTTCGTCGGAGACCTGGTTTTCGATCTGCAGCGCACAGGCGCCGGCTTCGATCATCTTCTTGGCCAGCAGATAGGTGGCTTCCGCGTTGCCGAAGCCGGCATCGATGTCCGCAATGACGGGAACGACATGCGTCTGGTAGCTATCGACGGCATGCTGCAATTGCTTTTCCCTGACGTTATCGCCGGCCTTGCGGGCGGCGTCGATATCGCGGAACAACATGCCCAGTTCACGGGCGTCTGCTTGACGCAGGAAGGTATAGAGCTCGCCGATCAGGGCCGGAACCGAGGTCTTCTCATGCATGGACTGGTCCGGCAGCGGGCCGAACTCCGAACGGAGCGCTGCGACCATCCAGCCCGAGAGGTAAAGGTAGCGGCCCTTGGTGGACCCGAAATGCTTTTTGATCGAGATGATCTTCTGCTGACCGATGAAGCCGTGCCAGCAGCCCAGCGACTGGGTATAATTGGCCGGATCGAGATCGTAGGCCGCCATATCGGCGCGCAGGATGCCGGCAGTGTAGCGGGCAATATCGAGGCCGGTCTGAAAGCGATTCTGCAGGCGCATACGGGCCACCGCCTCAGCAGACACACCCGTCCAGTTGTTGTGGTTGGCGATAAGCGACCGCGCCTCGTCGATATAAGCTTGATACGGCATGTTTCCTCCTGCTGTCATGTTGCGATAGCGAAGAGATACCGACCGGTGGCCGACGAAGAAATAGGCTTCGAAGTCAACTTGTCAAACTTTACAAGATTAGCTTGTAATGTTGTAATGCCATATGGACAAACAAGGCATCTATCTCGGTCCGCGTCTGCGGCGCCTTCGTCGCGATCTCGGGTTAACGCAAGCCAATATGGCCGCCGACCTGGATATCTCACCTTCGTATATCGCTCTCATGGAGCGCAATCAGCGTCCTGTCACCGCAGAGACCCTGCTGAAGCTGGCAAAAGCCTACAAGATCGATTTCTCGACATTCGACGAGGATACCGGGGCTGCCATCGTTGCCCGCCTCAATGCTGCGATGCGTGATCCGCTATTGGCCGATATCGATTTCGGACCGCTTGAAATCGCTGACGCCGCGCACAGTTTTCCCGGATTTGCGGAAGCTCTTCTGCGGCTTCATACGGCTTATAAAGAGGAGCAGTTTGAACTGGCGGACCGGCGGCAGGGGTTCGCCGCCAAAAATACACCCATAGCCGGCGATCCGGTTGCTGCAGTGCAGAGCTTCCTATCCGCTCGGCGCAACTGCTTTCCGATCCTGGACGCGGAAGCTGAAAAGCTGGCATCCAGGATAAATGAGGCAGGCGGGCTGACGTCCTATCTGAAACAGCGCCATAATCTTCGTGTCCGTCGCCTGCCCACGAGCGTTATGACCGGCTCGCTCCGACGCCTGGACTGGCATCGGAAGGATCTGCTCCTGGACGAAAGTTTGGATGTTGCCGGCCAGAATTTTCAGATGGCCCAGCAGATCGCCTATCTCGATTTCGAGGAATCGATACAGACGACAGTCGCAGAAGGCAAGTTCGAGAACGACAACGGAGCGCGATTGGCAAGCCGGGCGCTGGCTGCATACTGTGCTGCAGCGATCCTCATGCCGTATGCTTCCTTTGCGAAAGCGGCCGAGGCACGACGCTATGACGTGGAGGCCGTCGCCCGCCAGTTTTCGGTGAGCTTCGAACAGGCGGCTCACAGACTGACGACACTACAAAAGCCGGGACAGGAGTTGATTCCCTTTTCCTTCATTCGCGTGGATGCGGCAGGGAATGTCTCGAAACGCCTGAACAGCGGAACCTTTCCTTTCGCCCGCCACGGAGGAGGCTGTCCGTTGTGGACGGTGCATCAGGTCTTCACTAGTCCCTATCAGGTCGTCACCCAATGGCTGGAACTTCCAGATGGCCAGCGGTTCTTCTCCATTGCACGGACGGTATCATCCGGTGGCGGCGGTTTCGGCATCCCTTCAGTAGAACGCGCCGTTGCCCTGGTATGCGAGGCGCATCACGCCGATCGACTTGTCTACAGCCGCAATCACCCGCAAACACAGTCTCCCACGCCTATCGGTATCGTCTGCCGCCTTTGCCACCGCATGGAATGCACGGCACGGTCCGAACCACCGATCGGCCGTCAGATACTCTTCGACAATTATCGAAGATTAAACGCACCCTTCGGATTCTCGGACCCGTAGGATCAATCGACATTCAGGAGTCAATTCGATTCGTCCTAGCGCCAGTGTCCTGAAAATGGAATCTTATGGCCAGTTGACTTGGGCGCGAGCTATAGTTGCTTCGAACAAAACTACGAGACGCCACACCGGCCCAAGGCGTCGCAATCCGTTCAAGCTGTCGTTTGCTTTGAAAGCCCCGCCTGCGCTTGAGGATCAGTCGAGCTTTCGCTAAAATGAGACGGGCCTCTTTTTGAAATACCCGATCACGAATAACTAATCGTCGCTTTCATGCCAACTTTGAAAAGTTCGTCCTCCCGCTATCGCAGAAGCTTGGAAATGATGGCACGTGCCCGGATTCGTACGGGTTCGTCGACCATTTCGCCGTCGATTGCGGCGGCGCCGTCGCCGGAACCGAGGACGCGTTCTGCCCAGGCGATCTCAGCCTCGTCGGGGGCGTAGCCGGCACGCACAGGATCGATCTGCTTCGGATGGATGCAGAGCTTGCCGCCGAACCCGAGCATGCGGCCGTACCGGGCGTCGTCGGTGATGAGGATTGCATTGTCTATGGCGGTGGTGACGCCATCGATCGGGGCGGGCAGGCCTCCGAGGCGTGAGGCCAGGACGAGTTCGCTGCGAGCAGAAAGCAGCGCCTCGCGCTCGTGGGCGCATCCGAGATCGGCGCAGAAATCGATGGAGCCGAAAGCGATCCGGGCGACGGCAGGATGGGCGGTAATGGCGCGGGCATCGGCAAGGCCGCGGGCAGTCTCGATCAGGGCAATGACGGGCAGGCGTCCGGCCAGACCGGCGTGGATAGCGTCAAGCGCGCCGTCCATCTCCGCCTTCGGCAGGACGATCGCGGCCAGGTCGAGCGCCGCCACTGCGGCGAGATCGGCCGCATGCCAGGGCGTACCGCGGGCGTTGATCCGTACGAGGACCGGAACATTTCCGAAGCCGGTGGCCAGCATGACGCGAGCCGCATCCTTGTTCGCCGGCGCGACCGCGTCCTCAAGATCGAGGATCACAGCCCCGGCGCCCGACGAGGCCGCCTTGGCGAACCGCTCCCGCCTGTCGCCGGGCACGAACAGGGCCGTAGTGAAATCGAGAGAAGCGGTCATTCCTAGCCCGCCTCTGCCGCCATGGCGACGGGACCGCCCTCGATCGCGGTCCAGAGTTTCAGCCCGCCTCCCTCCTCCGTCGCATTGAGGACGATCGGCGTACCGTCAAAGAGTGGTGACTGGCTGCGGAAGGAAAAGCGCGACGGTGGCCGGCCCTTCAACTCTGCCGCGAAGTCGATGAGCAACGTCGCCTGCAGCGGCCCGTGGACGACGAGACCGGGATAGGATTCGAAGCCGGTCGCATAGGGCCTGTCGTAGTGGATGCGGTGGCCGTTGAAGGTCAGTGCGGAATAGCGGAAGAGGATCGGCGTGGTCGGCGCGAAGCTGCGGCGATACGTCCCCTTCGGCGCGGCAGCCGGAGCCTTGTCGGCCGCAGTCGCCGGTGCGGCGTCCATGCCGCGATAGACGATATCCTGCCGCTCGAACAGGACGGCGCGGCCGTCGACATCGACCTGATGCTCGACCATCACGAAGACCAGTGTGCCGCTGCGTCCTTCCTTTACGGCGACGTCGGCGATGCGCGATATCCGCCGCGCCTTGTCGCCGACACGGAGTTCGCCGGAAAATGACAGGCTGCCGCCCGCCCACATGCGCCTCGGCAGGGGGACCGGCGGCAGGAAGTCGCCGCGGGATGGGTGACCGTCTTCGCCGAGCATTGATGTCAGTGCGGCCGGCTGCGCCAGGCAGAAATGGATGAGCCGTGGCGCGACGGCGTCTTCGGAAAAGTCGATCGCGCGATCGAAGGTCGCGGCGAACTTGCGGACGAGATCGGCGCTCAGAAGATCGGAGACGATCTCCTCGCGACCGATCCAGCTGCGCAGGTGCTGCTCGTCCAGTTTCACTGTACCTTCGTTCATACGTGCTCCTCCCGTGGCGCAGGTCCTGCCACCAACTCCTGCCCGCATCCGGGCACCGCGCCATAGTGGCGCTCCGTGTTCATGACGATCGGCGCCGGCGCCGGATATGACACCGGCCCGGCCGGCGTGCCTACCGTGATCCTGCGCAGATGTGGATGCGCCGACAGTCCCGCCATGTCGTTGACCGCGGCGAAGGCGACATCGGCCTTCGTCAGCCGTGCTTCGGCCTCCTCCTTCGTCAACGTCGTGAAGACCGAGGCGACCAGCGCGTCGGTTTCCGCGCGATTCCTGACTCGCAGCACGTTGGTGACGAAGCGCGGATCGCTCGCCATCTCCGGCTGCACGAGGAAGTGGGCGGCAAAGGCTTGCCACTCGCGGTCGCTCTGGATCGAGATCAGCATCGGCGTGCCATTGCTCGTCTCGAACATGCCATAGGGGGCGATTGAGACATGGGCAAGCCCGATCCGCTTCGGCGGGCTGCCGCCTTCATGGAGGAGCAATGGCACAGAAAGCCAGTCTGCCATGACGTCGAACATCGAGATACGGATATCCGCCCCCTCGCCGGTGACGGATCGCCCGATCAGCGCCTCGAGGATTGCCGCATGGGCCGTGGCGCCGGCAGCGATATCGACGACCGAGATGCCTACCCGGGCTGGCGCCTCCGGACCACCGGTGATCGACGACAGGCCGGATTCCGCCTGAATCAACAGATCGTAGGCCTTGCGGTTCGCACAAGGGCCGGTGTCGCCGTAGCCGCTGATCGAGCAGATGACGAGACGCGGATGACGAAGACGAAGCTCGGCGGGGGCGAAGCCCAGCCGATCGAGCGCGCCCGGCTTCAGGTTCTGGAGCAGCACATCGGCTCCTTCGAGCATTCCGGCGAGCGCCGCCCTGCCTTCTTTCGAGGCGAGATCTAGAATCTTCGAGGACTTGCCGCGGTTGAGCCAGACGAAATAACTCGACTGGCCGCCGACGACAGCGTCATCGTAGCCCCTTGCGAAATCGCCTTCCGGACGCTCGATCTTGATCACCTCGGCGCCGGCATCGGCGAGGCGAGACGAACAGAAGGGCGCGGCCACCGCCTGCTCGACGGCAATGACTTTCAATCCCTTCAGCGGCAGCGCCATCACGACACGGTCCTCAGAACGATCTCGGAAGCCCGAGCACATGTTCCGCGATATAGGAATAGATCAGGTTCGTGGAGATCGGCGCGACCTGATAGAGCCGCGTCTCACGGAACTTGCGTTCGACATCGTATTCGGCCGCGAAGCCGAAGCCGCCGTGGAACTGGATGCAGGCATTCGCCGCCTCCCAGGAAGCCTTGGCGGCGAGATATTTCGCCATATTGGCCTGGGCGCCGCAGGGCTTGCCTTCGTCATAGAGCCGGCAGGCCTCGAAACGCATCAGGTTCGCGGCTTCCGTTTCGATATAGGTGTCGGCGATCGGGAACTGCACCCCCTGGTTCTGGCCGATCGGCCGGCCGAAGACGATGCGTTCCTTGGCATAGGCCGACACCTTGTCGATAAACCAGTATCCGTCGCCGATACATTCGGCTGCGATCAGCACGCGCTCGGCATTGAGACCGGTCAGGATATATTTGAACCCCTGCCCCTCTTCACCGATCAGGTTTTCCTCAGGGATTTCCAGGTTGTCGAAGAACAACTCGTTGGTTTCGTGATTGACCATGTTGGGAATGGGCTGGATCGTCATGCCGTTGCCCGTCGCCTGCTTGATGTCGACAAGAAAGATCGACATGCCTTCCGATTTCTTCTTCACCTGATCGAGAGGCGTGGTGCGCGCCAGAAGGATCATCAGATCGGAATGCAGGACGCGTGAGATCCACACCTTCTGGCCGTTGATGACGTAGCGGCCATCCTTTTTCACGGCCGTGGTCTTGATCTTCGTGGTGTCGGTGCCTGTCGTCGGTTCGGTGACTCCCATCGACTGCAGCCGCAATTCGCCCGTAGCGATCTTCGGCAGGTATTTCTGCCTTTGCTCCTCCGACCCGTGACGGATCAGCGTGTTCATGTTGTACATCTGGCCGTGCATGGCGCCGGAATTACCGCCTGAACGGTTGATCTCTTCCATGATCACCGAGGCTTCCGTCAGCCCCAGCCCGGAGCCGCCATACTGTTCCGGGATCAGCGCCGCCATCCAGCCCGCCTTGGTCAGCGCATCGACGAATTCGTCCGGATAGCCACGCCGTTCGTCCACCTTGCGGTGATATTCCGCAGGAAATTCCGCGCACAACGCACGAACCGCCTCCCTGATCTCAGGCACGTAACGATCACCGATGCTTTCCGATACCATGAATCTCTCACACTGCTGCTGTTTGTCGGCGGGAATCTAGAAGGGCTCTCGTCTCGAGCGAAGCATCGTTTGTCGAATTCAGATATGCCATTCTGGCATTTCTCCCTCGACGTCCGGCTCCGCCAGAGTACCGGCCCAACGGCCTTTGGCGACAAGGCTTGCGACTTCGGAACGGACAAGACGTGCAAATTGCTGGGCGGCCGAGGAGATCTGCCTATCGACCGTCCGCGCCAGAATAAGCCTGCGCGTGATGCCGGGCGAGACAAAGGCATGCGCGGTCAGTTCGCCGCTTTCGACATGCCGGAACACCGGCAGAAGGGGCAGGATCGTGGCGCCGAGGCCCCGCCTGACAAGATCGATCTGCACCGGCAAGGAATCCGCTTCGGCAACCGGATCGAGTTCCATGCCCTCCTTGGCCGCCAGTTCGTCCAGCAGAAGGCGAAGCCCGTGCTGGCGACCGGGAAGGATAAGCCGCTCGGCCGCGATCGCCGCAAGAGATATCTGCCCCCCGCCGGACCCGCCTGCCCGCCTGATCAGAAACAGTTCCTCCACGAGAAGCGGACGCGAGCGAACGGTCGTCGGGTGGCGCGCGCCATAAAGAACGCCCAGATCGATCGTGCCTCTTTGCAGCCAGTCCAGAACATAACCGCTATAACCCGACACGACGCGAAGCTTTACCTGCGGATGCAGTTGCATGAACCGTTCGATCAGAGGGCCCGCCAGAACGTCTGCGACGGTCGGCGGCATTCCGAACGAGACATCTCCGCGCAAGACACCCCCACGCCCGATATCCGCGCGCGCCTGCTCCATTTCACGCAGGATGACTGTCGCTCTGGCGACCAGCGCGTGCCCATCGGCCGTCGGCTCCACGCCACGTCCATTCCGGTCGAAAAGCCTGACTTGAAGTTCTTCTTCCAGCGTCCGGATCTGCCGGCTCAGGGCTGACTGCGCGATATTCATACGGTCAGCCGCCAGCCGAATGCTTTTGAGTTCGGCGACGTTCACAATCGTCCGCAACTGGCGAAAATCCATCTTTCCTCCTTGCGGCTTGGGCAATGTGTTGCAGTGAGATCGAAAGCGGCCCGGCCTCGCGACGATGATGCGGTCGAGAGAGATACCAAACCGTCGAAATCTGTTCGCAACTCCTGGCCAACCACCATGATCGCGCCATCATGGATTTGGTGTAAAAATCCCGGCGGACGGTTCCTGACACAACCGACAACATTTTCTCAGCGACAACATTTTCCCGGCCGCACATACGCTCAGCTTATCGTGAACAAGGCCCTATTACCCACCCTGCAGTCTGCAGTCGTGTAAACTCACATATATATTTTTCTACGTTGTCCGTTGCCACGTTCATTGATTTGCATCTGTAGTTTTGCCTCGCTGCCCGCACTGCTTTGGAATAAAAGATGAGAAAAGCCCTTGTTCGTCGCTTTTCAGCTGTCGAAGCGGTTGTCGCAAGTCGCCCGGCAAAGGCAAAGGACTGGCAGTCAAAACGAAGGAAGCAACATTCGCCGGCAAGAGGACCGCGCACACCATCGGTGAGGACGTTGCAGCCATATCATTCCCGGAGAACTTCTCGGATGATCACCCTTTACGGCCGCGGCAGCCCGAACGTCTTCAAGGTTCAGCTCATGCTGGCGGAACTGGACCTCCACCACAGGTTCGAGGCGATCGAACTGTACGATGGATCCCTCGAGGCGGCGGAATTCCGCAGCCTCAACCCGAACGGCCGGCTGCCGGTGCTGGTCGACGATGGCGTGCCGATTTTCGAGTCCGGCGCGATCCTGATCCATCTCGCGGAAAAGACAGGGCGCTTTTTGCCCGCAGACCCGAAGAATCGCAGCCGGGTCGGTCATGCAATGGCTGATGTGGCAAATGGCGGGTGTCGGGCCGATGTTCGGGCAGGCGCTGCATTTCCGCTTCATCGCCCCGCGCTTCGCCGGCACCGAGGGCACTGCTTACAGCGCTACGCGCTACACGGCGGAAGCCGAACGACTTTACGATGTCGCCGAGACGCGGCTCTCGCAGGCCGAATGGCTGGGGGGTGCCGACTACAGCATTGCGGACATCGCTGCCTTTCCCTGGCTCGGCCGCTATGCGAAAACCCTCGGCATAGACCTTGCCAACCGACCCGCGGTCTCGGCCTGGATCGCTCGCATCCAGCAGCGGCCGGCCGTTGTCGCCGTCGACGAGACGGCAAAGGCCCTCTTCAAGGCTGATCTCGCAGCACAATCGTCCGCCGAGCAGGCCAAAGTCGAATCCTTCTTCGGCATCCGACGTTCCGCTCAGTAGCGACCGCCGTCGATGGTGATGACCTGGGCATTGACCATGGCGGGGCCGGCACACAGGAACAGAATGACCTCGGCGACCTCTTCCGGCTGGAGGATGCGCGGCATCATCGACATGCGGACAGAGCCTTCCTTGCGAGCGGCGGAAAACCCAGCCGTCCAGGGCGTATCGACGAGACCGGGCGCGACCGCGTTGACCCGTACGTCAGGTGCAAGGATGGCTGCCAGGTTGCGCGTCAGGATATTGAGGCCTGCCTTTGAGGAGCTGTAGCTGAGCGAACCGCCACCGCTGGCACCGGAGGTCGAACTGGTGGAAACGATAGCGCCCTTCGACGCCTTCAACGCCGCCGCCGCCGCGCGCGCGCAGTAGAACGGCCCATAGAGATTGGTCGTGATCACCTTCTGCCAGAAAGCCTCGGTGTAGAAGTCGAGATCGTTGTAATCGACCTCCTTTCCGGCCGTTGCCGGCGTGCCGGCATTGTTGACGAGATAGTCGAGGCCGCCTAGCCGTTCGACAGCCTGGTTGACCATGCACGCCGCATCGCTCTCGCTGGAGACGTCGCCGGGCACGACGTGGATCCGGCCGCCGAGACCGGCCTGCTCGAACTCGCCGATGGCGGTCTCAGCATGGGCGTCGTTCGGAAGGCCGCTCGCGACCACCTGTGCGCCGA
The DNA here is from genome assembly GCA_900471605.1 of Hyphomicrobiales bacterium. Taxonomy (GTDB): domain Bacteria; phylum Pseudomonadota; class Alphaproteobacteria; order Rhizobiales; family Rhizobiaceae; genus Neorhizobium. The sequence continues at coordinate 20,284 of UCEY01000004.1, forward strand.
GGCGTGCGAACAGCAGGGCGGTCGCCTTGCCGATGCCGGACGTCGCCCCGGTTATCAGAACCTTCTTGTCGGTGAGATCGGCAGTGATCATGGTCTTGCAGTCCTTCAGCGATGTTAGAAAACGGGACACCGGCGTCACAGGCCCGAAAGGCAAACCGACGGATTGCCGGTAGGCGCGAAAATAGGCAAGCAGCCGCGCCGGTGCACCCTATGCGCGACGAATTCGTATCCGCGAATGGCCCCGTCAGTCAGCGGCATCGCATTCGCATTTCCGAATTGCCCTCGCGGCGGTTGCGGCGATCCCGGCGGGAGAGGATGCTCGTTCAGCGCCGCGAGCTGTCGACTGATGGACGCGTGGCCAGTCGAGACACGGTACCGCGAGGGACCACCGCAGGAGGAGTTTCCATGAAGAGCTGGCATTTCAGCGAACAAGCCTACACCCCCTATACCGATTTCGAAGGGCCGATCCGTCTGACGGTCCCGAGCGAGATCGTCGATCCGAAGATGGTCCTTCAGATCAAGGACTGGCGGCTCGAGGAATGGTGTCAGTCCGATGAACTCGGCCTCAACATCATGATCAACGAGCACCATGCGACGACCAACACGCTGTCGACCAGCGTGCTGCAGGATCTTGCCGTCGTTGCCCGCGCCACCAAGAAAGCGCGGCTGCTCTCGCTCGGCGTCCTCGTTACGAACCGCATGGACCCGCTCCGCGTCGCCGAGGAAGCGGCGATGATCGACATTCTTTCGCGCGGCCGGCTCGAACTAGGACTGGTGCGTGGCGCCAACTGGGAACCTTTCTCCTCCAACATCAATCCGGTGCGTGCCCGCGAACGCTACGAGGAATTCTTCAACCTCGTCGTCAAAACCCTCTCGACGACGGACGGCCCCTTCCCCTGGGAAGGCGAATTCTTCCAGTACCGCTCAGTCAATTGCATCCCGCGGCCATGGCAGCGCAAGGTTCCGATGTGGATTCCCGGTCACTCGACCGATTCGGCCCGCTGGGCGGCACGCAACGACATCACTTTCGCGACCTTCCTCTGCGGCTATCTGGCGAAGATCCTGTTCGACGCCTATCGCGACGAATACCGCAAGGTGCACGCCCGCGAGGCGCCGGACGAAAAGCTTGCCTACCTCTCGTGCCTTACCGTTGCCGGTTCGGAGCAGGAGGCGGAGAACCGGGCGCAGATCATGCGGCCTTATCTGGCGAGCATCGGCCGCATCCAGCAATGGGCCTCGAATCCGCCCGGTTACCAGTCGCCGGCTTTCTATGCCAAGGCTTTGAAGAAGAGCCGGCGCGGCAACATCGCCGGCCCGCTCATCCCGACGAAGGACGGCGGCGGCATCGACATCGCGACCTGCTCGCTGGAGGACCTCCGCAACACCGGCATGCTCATCTGGGGGACACCGGACACGGTGCTCGAGAAACTGAAGGAGTTCCGCGAGGGCGTTGGCGGCTTCGGCCACCTGCTCTTCATGCCGGATTGCCACAGGATTACCCACGACGAGATCATGGACAGCGTCAAGCTCTACGCCAACGAGGTCGTGCCGCGGTTCGAGGACTTCCAGCCGGTCGAACGGCGTCAGAAGATATCGGCCTGAGCCGCTCGCCCGCATTCCACTGCGCGCTACGGAGTTTCCCAAGAGGGAAGGATCTTGAAATATGGGTTACATGTATTCCAAGGCCGAGAAATCGGTGAAAATCAACGATATCGATCTTGAGCTGATTGACGTCGGATCGGGGCCGGCGCTTCTCTACCTCCACCCGGTCGACGGGGTGAGCGCGAAATTGCCGTTCATCGAGAAGCTGTCCGGGCAATTCCGCGTGCTGGCGCCCTCGCATCCGGGTTTCGGTACCTCCACCCTGCCCACCGGCGTGATCACGCCTGACGATCTGGCCTATATCTACCTCGATCTCCTCGACCGGCTCGATCTTGAGGATGTGACCCTGGTCGGTTCCTCCTTCGGCGGCTGGGTCGCCGCCGAAATCGCCACCAAAAGCACCAAGCGGCTGGCGCGGCTCGTGCTGGCGGACACTACCGGCGTCAAGTTTGGCAGCCATCTGCAGCAGGACGTCACCGATTACTTCCAGGTCGCGATCGAGGGTCTGCCGGCACTTCTGTTCCACGACCAGAAGATCGGCCTGGAGGCGTTCAACGGCCTCGATTTTTCAAGCCTGCCGGACGACGAGGTGCTCGCATTCGCGCGCAACCGCGACAGCTTCTGCCTGTTCTCCTACAACCCCAACGGCTTCAACCCGGCGCTGAAACGCCGCCTGCACCGGATCGACATCCCGACGCTGGTTCTTTGGGGCGAGGAAGACAAAATCGTACCGGTGTCCTACGGAAAGCAGTTCGCGGAGAGCATACCCGGCGCAATTTTCAACACCATCCCCGCATGCGGCCACTATTCGCATATCGAAAAGCCGGATGAGTTTACCTCAGCCATCATCGGCTTCGCCAATACATAAGGGCAGGATCTCCGGCCCCTTGGCCGGAGATCCTGCCGCAACGCGCGGCATGAGTCTGAGCGGGTGCCGGGATTTCGTCCCGCGAAACTTCAACAAACCAGGAGAATGCGAATGGGCCAGCTCGAAGGCAAGGTCGTTCTTATTACAGGGGGCGGCAACGGGATCGGCCGCGCGGCGGTGGAACTCTTCGCCAGCGAGGGCGCCAAGGTTGTCGTCGGCGAAGTGCAGGAAGAGGCCGGCGCCGCCGCAGCGAAAGCAGTCGTGGACGCGGGGGGCAAGGCGATCTTCGTACGAACCGATGTCACCGTTCCCGAAAATGCGGAGGCGGCGGTCGCGGCAGCGATTTCGAATTTCGGCAAGCTGGATGTGCTCTACAACAATGCCGGCCGCTCGTTCGAAAACGACGCCACCGTAGACGGAGACATCGACGTCTTCTGGAAGACGATCCAGCTCAATCTTTTCGGCACCTGGCTGATGAGCCGTTTCGCCATTCCTCGCCTCATCGAAAACGGCGGCGGCGCCATCGTCAATACCGCCTCGATCGCCGGCCTGGTAGGACTGCGCAAGATCGACGCCTATTCCGCATCGAAGGGCGGCATCATCGCTCTCACCCGGTCGCTGGCATTGCAATATGCGGAGCACAGGATTCGTGTGAATGCCGTCGCCCCGACCAAGACGCTCACGCCGCGGGCCGCAAAGCTCGACGATGAGAGGCCCACCGGCGGCGGCGACCGAAACCATCTCGGCCACGCCATGCCGATCGACATTGCCCGCGGCGCCCTGTTCCTCGCATCGGAAAACGCTTCGCGCATCACCGGCCACACGCTGCCGGTGGACAGCGGTTTCACATCGACTTGAAGCCGGTGACGACGCGTCGGGTCGAGAGGTCGGGTTGCCGAATCAGTATCGCTGACGGCCCGGCATTTTCTTGCAGGTGATTTGTGGCCCGCCGGAAACCGGCGGGGTGGAGCAGCCGACTTCGCGCCCGCGCTGAAATCTCGACGGCAACAGCTGTCGAGATTCATTTGCTCGGACCGAGTCGGTTGATCGGCGTCGAACATGAGGGCTGTCGGATCGTCCTTCGATTCGCTCTTGATCTCGGTCTTTTTCAAGGACGCAATGAAGGAGAAGGGCAAGTGAGCAAAGAGCAACTCGAAGCGATCCGGACGGCGATCCTGAAGGCCGCGCCGACGCTGACGGACGATATCGCCTCGAGCCGGCAGGGTTTTGACAGGGCATCGGCCGCGATGGAACCAGCCGCCGATATCACGCTCTCACCGGCGGTGATCGGCTCTATGGACGGGCTCTGGGTGGACGCGCCGGTCTCGCAGGGCAAACGTGTCCTACTCTATCTGCACGGCGGCGCCTACGTGCTTGGCAATGCGCACGGCTACCGGGCCATGGCCGGCGAACTCGCCCGGTCGAGCCGTGCCCGCGTGCTGGCGATCAATTATCGTCTGGCGCCGGAAAACCCCTTCCCTGCAGCCGTGGAGGACGGCGTCGCGGCCTATCGCCACCTGCTCGATAGCGGTTTTCCTCCCGGATGTATCGCCATTGCGGGCGACTCGGCCGGCGGCGGGCTTGCTCTAGGCGTTCTCCTGGCGATCCGTGACGCCGGGCTGCCGATGCCGGTCTGCGGCGCGGTGATCTCGCCCTGGGCGGACCTTACCTGCTCCTCGCCCAGCATGGAGTCGCGCGCGGCCACGGATTTCATCCTGACGGCATCCAGGCTGCGCAGCCGCGCCGCAGCCTATCTCGGCGGCGGTTCTGCGGAGCACCCGCATGTCTCGCCGACTTTCGCCGATTTCACTGGTTTGCCGCCGCTGCTCATCCAGGTGGGGGAGGCGGAAATCCTGCTGGACGAAGCCATTGCGGTAGCGGATCGGGCTGCCCATTCCGGGGTGCGGGTGACGCTGGAAGTCTGGCCCGGCATGCCCCATGTCTGGCATCGTTTCCTTGCCGTCCTCGATGAGGCTCGCGAGGGGCTTGAGGGCATCGGCGCCTTTATCAACGCGCGGTTCGCTTCCGGCTCCAGGGACTGAAGCTACCGTCGGCTTGGGAACGGCAACGCGCCGGATGTCTCAAACCGAGCGAGTTGCGAAACGGGCAATGACTTCCGCCAGTTTCCGGCCGAGGTCGGTCTCGTTCGGCATCAGGCGGTCCGTGTCGCCGCCGATGCCGATCGCCAGCGCGTCGCTGAGCGAGGCGTTCAACAGCGGCGCCGCGATGGACGTCAGTTCCGGCACCATGCGGACGACCGCAAAGCCCTGCCGACGGAAACTCCTGATCAGCGAAAGGTAGCGGACGCATCCCGGATCTGCCGAGGTCAGCGACTTGCGACGGCTGACCTTGCGCATAAGATCTACGATACATTCCTTTGATTGGCTCATGAGATAGCCGCAGCCGGCCGCGGAGTCGAGGATGGGCACGATGCTTCCTTCCGTCGCAAACACCGGGCCTGTCGATTCGGCGTATTCCACGGCGACCATCTGCATGTGTAGCCCGTTGCGCACCGAGACCGCCGCGGTTTCCCCGGTCTCGTCCTTCAGCGCGCCGAGCAGGTCGATCACGCGGGTTTCCCCAAAATAGAACGGGGCCACGAAATTCGCTATCCGCACGATGCGCAGCGACGGGAAGAACGTCCGCGTCGCGGAATTCGCCGTGAGAAAGCCGGTATCGACAAGCGTGTGAAGCAATTCGTGCGCACTCGATCGTGGTATGCCGAGCGCATCGCCGATCTCGTACGCCTTCGCGGGACGCCGTACGGTGTAGAAATATTCCAGTATCCGAAGAGCGCGATCTCCGGATTTGACCTGCGGCCGCGACGGGTTCGGAAGGCAAATCGGATAGCTTTCTTTGGGCACATCCGGCTCGGCTTCCGCGCCGCGAAGATTGATCGGCGGATAACCGATCAGGCTTTTTCCAGGGGATACCAAATCATTCGATTGCAACATCGTCGACTTCGCGCCCATGGCATCGACCATGCGCACGCTCCTCCAAATCGCTACGATCACATTACAGACGCATCCACGCGGGACGCGCTCTCCTCAAGGAGGAGCGGATCAAACTTTGTCGCTCGTGTAAAGCCTCGTCACGCGCGCAGCCCTTGATAGGCCCATCCGAAGGGAGCAATTCGCCTATATGAATTTCGATCGCTTGTCAGACGATGGCATGCAATTGTGCTGGTTTGATCTGGCTTTCCGCGCAAAAAACACGTTTACGTTTTCTCGATACGGGAGATGTCGGCCACACACGTCCGACGGATAAAACAGCCTCGCGAAACAACCCGTCGGGCGTGCAGGCTATCAGGCCGCAGCTGGCGGACTCCGAACAGGATAAAGAGGGCACCCATGCGTCGCGCAGCAATTATCTCCCCCAAACGTACACCCGTCGGCGGCTTCGGCGGTTCCCTGAAGTCCGTCAGTGTAGAGGCCATGGGGGCAGCCGTTGCCAAGGCCGTGGTCGCAGAAGCGGGCATTGATCCAGGATTGATCGACGACGTCGTTTTCGCCCAGTCCTACGTGAACGGCGAAACACCCTGCGCCGGCCGCTGGATTGCGCTTGAGGCCGGCTTTCCGATAGAGGTTCCCGGCATGCAGCTCGACCGGCGCTGCGGCGGTGGCCTACAGGCCGTCATCACGGCGGCCATGATGGTGCAGACCGGCGCGGCGGACGTCGTGCTTGCCGGTGGCGTCGAATCGATGAGCAATGTCGAGTATTATTCGACTTCGATGCGCTGGGGCGCACGATCCGGCACCCAGCCCTTCCACGACCGGCTGGACCGCGGCCGCGAGCGCTCGCAGCCGGTGGATCGTTTCGGCAAGATATCGGGCATGATCGAGACCGCGGAGAACCTTGCAAGGGAATTCTCGATCACGCGCGAGGAGGCGGATGCCTATGCCGCCCGCAGCCAGCAGCGCGCCGCAGCCGCCTGGGAGAACGGCACGTTCTCGCGCGAGATCGTCCCGATCAGCGTTCCGCAGAAGAAGGGCGAGGCGATCGTCGTCGATCGCGACGAGGGCGTGCGGCCGGGCACGACCGTCGAGACGCTTGCCAAGCTGAAGCCGATCATGAAGGACGGGACGGTGACGGCTGGCAACGCCGCGCAGCAGAATGACGCGGCCGCCGCCTGCCTCGTCGTCGCCGAGGACAAGCTGAAAGAATTCGGCCTCGAGCCGCTCGCCTATCTCTCCGGCTGGGCCGCTGCCGGCTGCCATCCGGCCACCATGGGCATCGGCCCTGTCCCAGCAGTGCAAAAGCTTTTCAAGAAGACCGGCCTCAGCTTTGACAAGATGGATCTCGTCGAGGTCAACGAAGCCTTCGCCTGCCAGGTCCTGTCCGTGCTCAAGGGCTGGGGTTGGAACGATCCGGACCGGCTGAACGTCCACGGGTCCGGCATTTCGCTCGGCCATCCGGTCGGTGCGACAGGCGTCCGCATCCTCTCAACTCTGCTCTACGAACTTGAGCGTCGCAACGGCCGTTACGGCTTGGAAACAATGTGCATCGGCGGGGGCCAAGGCGTGGCGGCGGTGTTCGAACGGCCGGTCTGATCGACGCAGCCGCCCGCTTTTTCGATGAGGAATGAGATGATCAGGTTTTTCTTCGCAACTCTCGTCATGCTCGCCAGCGCGGGAGGATCGTACGCCGCCGAGAACTATCCGACGCGGCCGGTCAAGATCGTGCTGCCTTTCGCGGCGGCCGGCGGGACCGACACCGTCGCCCGCATCCTGGCACAGGAACTGGGCAATCAGATGGGACAATCGGTCATCGTCGAAAACAGGGGCGGCGCCAACGGCAATATCGGCGCCGAGGTGGTGGCCGCCGCGGAGCCGGATGGTTATACCGTGCTTTACAACACTTCCTTCATCGTCACCAATCCATGGCTCTACAAGTCGCTGTCCTACGATCCCGTCAAGGATTTCGAGCCGGTGATGCTCAGCGCGCAGGTACCGCTGGTGCTGCTGGTCAACAATTCGGTTCCCGTAAAGACCGTCGAGGAATTCGTCACCTATGCGAAGGCTCGACCGGGCGCGCTTTCCTACGCCTCCTCCGGGATCGGCGGCTCGACGCATCTCGCCAACCTGCTCTTCCTGCAGGCCGCGGGTATTGAGGCCGTGCACGTACCCTATCGCGGAGGCGGGCCGGCTCTGAACGACCTGCTGGCCGGCGGGGTGGAATTTTACATGGATACTGCCAACACCGCGTTGCCGCACATCAAGGCCGGGACCCTCAGGGCGCTAGCCGTAACCAGCAACGAGCGGCTTGCGGCGCTGCCGGACATTCCAACCGTGGCGGAAACGCTGAAACAGCCGGATTTCGAAGTCGTCTCCTGGCACGGCGTGATGGTGCCGGCCAAAACACCGGCGGAGATCGTTGCGCGTCTCCAGAGGGAATTCGCCACGGCCCTCAAGAAGCCGGCGGTAAGGGAAAAGCTGGCCGCGCAGGCAGCGGAGCCGATCGCCTCTTCGACCGAAGACTACAAAGCCTTCCTCGCCACCGAAAGTGAGCTCTGGGGCCGGACCATCAAGGCCGCCAAAGTGACCCTGGAATAAGACCTCAGACGATCTCGACTTCGCGGATGCCGGTGCCATTGCGCTGGAAGGCCTCGCTCAGCATGTCGCGGAGGTCTTCCGGCGACAGCACGCAGGTCTCGCAATGAGCGTCGCCCGTCTTGGCATAGCGCACACGTGCAAGGCCGCTTTCGACCTCGATGAGGCTCAGGCTGCTGCCGTCGCCCTCCACCATGCGGTGAAACTGGGCGACGACGTCTGCTGGAGAAAGTGCCATGGTCAGGTCTCCTTGGTTTGAAGCAGGAATTCTGCGTCGACTTCGGCGGTGATGGTGCGTATCTGATTGACCACAATCGACACGGCCGTGCATCTGCAGGGTGAAATAGTAGTGGAGCAGTGCCGTGCCGTGGGTACCGGCGCGGTGAAACGCAGCGATCATTGCGGCCGGTTCCGCGCCGCCCGTCCTTCGGGCTGCAAGCACCGCTTCCGTCGGGCGCCGTATCGTTGCGGCAGGCAGGAGGATTCCTATCGTCAGTACCCCGCCTTCCTGTCGACCGGGTAAAGCGGCGGATCGCCGCGCTCCGCCCGGCGGAGGTTCTCGACGACGTCCGGAGCGATCTGTTCCGGCGTCGAGCAGACTGCCGAATGGGGCGTCAGGAGGATTGCCGGGTTTTCGAAGAAGATGTGATCCGCCGGCGGCGGCTCCTGCCGGAGGACGTCGAGGGTAGCTCCAGCGAGCTGTCCGCTTGCTAGCGCGGCGAGGAGTGCCGCCTCATCGAGATGCCCGCCGCGGCCGGCATTGATCAGGAACGCGCCGCGCGGCAACTTTGAAAAGAGGCGGGCGTCCAGAATGTTTTCCGTTTCGCGCGTCAGCGGCAGCAGGCAGACGAGATGGTTGCATGCCGACAGGAAGGACGGCAGTTCGGCATCGCCGGCAAAACTTTCAACGCCTTCTACCTGCCTGCGGCGGCGGCTCCAGCCGCGCACGTTAAAACCCATCAGCGCCAGCTTGCGCGCCGCTTCGCTGCCGAGCCGGCCAAGGCCGAGGATGCCGACGGTGACGTCTCGGGCGCGTGGCCACAGCCGCCATTCCCAGTGATGCCTGCGCTGTTCGTCCTGCAGGCGAGCCAACTGGCGGTGCTGCCTCAGCACATGCAGCAGCACGTAATCGCTCATGCCTTCCGTCTGGATGTCGTTGGAGATGCGGCCGATGGCGACGTGATCCGGTACGGTACCGGCTGCCGTCAGCCGCTCCACCCCTGCCCCGAGGCTGAGCATAAGGCCGAGCGAAGGCAATGCGGAAAGATTCGGCGGGACATCAAGCCAGAAAAGAACGGAGCGGAAGATCGCCGGATCGCCGCCTACAGATGTCAGCACGTCCAGGCCAGGCCCCGCCCGCCGGATCGCCAAAACATAGGCCTCAGGAATATGATGTGCAAGGACAGCCATGCCGCTCCCCCAATGATGAACCGGTCCCACCGCGCTCCTCCTCGCGGCGAGACCGTGTCTGTCAGGGTTTGCGGATTTCGCGCGTCACCGAATAGGTGCCGCCGTCGTGCCAGGTGCTCCAGCCCGCATCGCCGCCCACGACGAAGATATCGAAGTTTTCCGGTGCACCGTATAGGGAGATTTCGGTCTCCGGATGCTCCCGCATCCATTGCAGATGCGGATGTACGACCTCGAAGAGTTCCGGTGTCTTGTTGAGCATCGCTTTGCGGAAGCTGAGGCGCGAGCCGCGATAGAGGCGCTCGCGGAGATCTGCAAGGGACCAGCCTGCCCGCGCAAAGACGGCGGCATGGTCGGGGCAAAGCAGCAGAAGGTTGTCCGGATCGCCACGCCAGACTGCCGGTACGCCGTCTGCCCCCTTGTGGGTCGTCAGCCAGGCGGCCCCCATGGCGTTGGCCGCCGAGGACATGGCCGAGCAGAACACTTCGGCTAGCATTTCCGGATCGTGGTTCTGGAAGTCGTAGAGGCAGGTCTGCGAGAAGGGTGAGTTCACTGTGACAGTGGAGCTTTCTCGTCCGTAGCCCTTGACGACGCGGTAGGGGTCCCAGGGATTGCGCGCCTCATTCTCTGCGATGCAATAGGAGAACTTCATGGTCGTGCCGTGCGTGTCCATGTCGCTGACGCCCGGATAGGACAGGCCGATATTCATCATGATCAGCCGGGCTGCGCGGCCGATCGCGACATTCGCCGCGTTCTGCGAGCCGGGGCCGATAGGTGCGATGCCGTAGTTGAGGCCGAGTTCCTCGACGATCGGACCGGAGACCAGGATAACCGGCGCCTGCGGGCCGGTGGACATGTTGACGCCGCGCCACCCGGCGCGGAAATCCAGGAAGCAATCGACCATGGCGACGAGCAGCGGCATCATCTTCGGCGTGCAGCCAGCCATGACGGCATTGGCGGCGATCTTCTCGATGGTGGCGATGCCGAAACCCGGTTCAAGATAGCCGACGACGTGATCACCCGGAAGGCCGGAGCCCTCGATCATCGCCTCGACCTTGGAGCGGACCGGCGGCACGAGCGGAAAGCCGTCGCTCCAGCCCGAGCGGACGAAGGCGGCATTCATCGTGTCGAAAGCGTCCATCAGGTCGCGCCCGGCATAGGTCAGCGACGGCTGCTCGACACTGTCGCGGCTGATGCGTTTGAAGTCGAGCGTGGCGGAGGGCGGCGTGGTGGTGAAGCCGCGGATGATCGTGTCCATCGCGGCATCGACCATGGCATGGATCCGGTCGGGGCTATTGTTGGTGAAGCATTCGGGCACTTCGGCGATAACGAGATCCGGCACGCCCCAGACATTGGCGCTCCAGTGGGCGTCCTCGTGAAACTGGCTGGCCGTCCAGGCGATGGCCGGTGTGCCGCGCTGCTCGACGCCGCACATGTCGTGGATCAGCCACGAGGTACAGCTGCCGCAGTCCGCCGAGGTACCGACGACCGCGTCGCACTCCGCCGCCATCGCATCGAGCTGTGCGTCGGAAGCGCGCCGCAGGACGCCACCCATGGCACCGAGGTAATCGCGGAACTGGATGTCCGGATAGAGCCGCTTCAGGTTGGTCTTGGTACGCTCCAGCGCCTGATTGCCCTGCTGCTTGCCGTTCCAGAAGAAACCGACGGTCTTGCCGGCCAGCCTGTCCAGCCGCGGCGCCGCCGGATAACGAACCGCCTGAGCGGTCTCCACCTTCTGGCGGGCGATCGGGTTGACGATCTCCAGGATTGCGGCCTTCGTGGCATCGTCGCCTGCATCTCTGACAGTCACGTTCATGATGATCTCCTCCTCAAGAGAGCTGCATGATCTCGGGCTGCTAGTGAAAACGCAAATGTTAGTTTCTTGTCATTTTGATCGCAGAAAGTTATCATCTTTGGCATGGAACTTCGCCATCTCCGCTATTTCGTCGCCGCCGCCGAGGCGGAGAGCATCCGCAAGGCTTCAGCGCGGCTCAACGTCGTGCAGCCTGCGCTCTCGCGACAGATCGCGGCGCTGGAGGAGGAACTCGGCTTCGCGCTGTTCTCGCGGGCAAAGCGCCGCATTCGTCTGACGCCGGCGGGAGAAGCCTATCTCGCCGATGCAAGATGGATTTTGCGGGAGGTGGAACTGGCCGGCGAACGGGCGGCGCGGATCGCCAGCGGCAAGGCGGGCATGGTCCGGCTCGGCTTCCACGAGACGGCCGGGCGCTCGCGAGTAGTCTCCGACACATTTCGCGACTTCCGCCGGGCTTGGCCCGATATCGAGCTGCGGCCGCTGCAGATGACCTCGCAGGCCCAGCTCGGCGCAATCGACCGCGGCGACCTGGACGCCGGTTTCGTCTATCTGCCGGAGAAGCTGCCGTCAGGATTTTCAAGCCTGCCGGTCGGTGAGCACCGGATCTGGCTCGCGATGAACGAGGGACACAGGCTGGTGGCACAGGAGCATATCCGGGTCGCCGACCTGCTGGGCGAGGACTTTGTCGGCCTCCTGCGAACGGTCAACCCGGTCTATCACGATGCCGTCGCGGCTGCCTGCAAGGCAGCCGGGCTTCAACCGCGAATCGTGCAGGAAACACAAGGGGAAGCGACGACGATGAACCTCGTCGGCGTCGGCCTGGGCCTCGCTCTGGCGATCTCGGCCGACGGTGCGAGCTGGACGCGGGGTGTCGTCATCCGCCCGGTCGAGGACCTGTCGCTCGTCATGTCGCTGGGGCTGGTCTGGAAGGACGGCGTTTCCGGGCCGACGCTCCGGCTGATCGATACGGTGCGCGCCTTGCTCAACCCTGTGTGAGGCTTCCAAAAATCGCTTCGTTCGACTGCCCGACCGTCGGTGCAGGCGCACGGGCGTCACGGCGAAGCGACGGAGCGAGCGGCAGCGGCAATGTCAGCGAGCCATCGGCCGCCGGGGCGAAGCCGCGGTCGCGGGCAAGCGTTCCGGTGATCGCTTCCTCTGGCGTACGCACCACGGCGCAGCAGACTTCCTGCCCATCGAAAACCGCCGTCCATTCGGTGGAGGTCCGGCGCGCGATGCGTTCCGCGACGGCCTCGATCACCGCCGGCCAGTCTTCGCTGGAGGCGAGATCGGCTGGCAGCGCGATCAGGCGGCAGAACGTCTCCCAGAACTTCGGCTCGGCGCAGGCGACGGCAAGATGGCGGCCGTCGGCGGTGGGATAGACGCGGTAGCGCGGCGACGCGCCCGAGGCCGCGTGGCCGTTCGGCGCAGGCCATGTGCCTTTTTCCATCCGTTCCGCCAGCGCCCAGGAGGCGAAGACCAGAAGCCCGTCGAACATCGCCACTTCAATGCGCTCGCCCTCCCCTGTGCGCTGACGCTTGAGCAGTGCCATCAGCAGGTTGACGAGAAGCGGGTAGGTGCCGCCGCCGACATCGGCGACGAGCGCCCAGGGCACGACCGGCGCTCCGTCGGCGCCGGTCGTCAGGCCGAGCAGGCCGGCTTCCGCCGCATAGGTGAGATCGTGGCCCGGCACCGAGGCATAAGCACCGTTCGAACCGTAGCCGTTGATCGAGCAGTATATGACATCCGGGCGGATTGCCTTCACCGCTTCGTAGCCGAGCCCGAGGCGGTTCATCGTGCCGGGCCGGAACTGCTCGACAAGGATATCGGCCTTCTCGATCAGCGGCCGCAGCCTTTCAAGCGCGGCGGGGTCCTTCAGGTCGAGGGCGATACTGTCCTTGCCGGCATTAAGCAGGTCGAACTCGGCCTGGCCAAACTGGCGCATCATGTCGCCGCCGCCCGGCCTTTCCACCTTGATGACGCGCGCGCCGGCCTCCGACAGGAAAAGCGTCGCCAGCGGGCCGGGCAGAAGCGTGGAGAAGTCGAGGACCGTGATACCGTCGAGTGGAAGCATGGATCAATATACCAAGGGCAGGCCGGGGCGAGCCCACGGCAGGGAAATGACGTCGCCCACACCGGCGCGGGTGACGAAGGCCGTCTTCATGTCAGGTCCGCCGAAGCAGATGTTGGTGGTATGGGTATCGCCCGTATCCACCTGCTCGACAAGCGCGCCGTTCGGCGAGAAGACCGAGATCGCGCCCCGCGCCAGCGTCGCGACGCAGATATTGCCGGAAGCCTCGACGGCGAGCGAATCGAAGAGTTGATAGCCAGGCAGGCCGGCAACGAGCCGGCCGTTGATTCCGGGATAGTGACCGCAGAAAGGCCGAACCCTCCCCGGCCCCTCGATGTCGAAGGCCCAGAGCCGCCCGGTCAGCGTTTCCGCGACATACAGGGTGCGCCCGTCCGGCGAAAGGCCGACGCCATTCGGCCGGTCCATCGGCTGCACGACGGAGCGGATCTCGCTTCCGTCCGGCCGCGCCCAGTAGACGCAGCCTATATCGGCATCCGACAGGCGCCGCTTGCCGAGGTCGGTAAAGTAAAAGCCGCCTTCCGCGTCGAACACGATGTCGTTCGGCCCCTTCAGCGCCGTTTCGCCGCAGCCGCGATAGAGGGTCGACAGAATGCCTGTCGCAGGATCGAAAACGTCGATCGAGCCACCGGAATAATCTTCGGCCTGGCTGACGGGAACCATGATGCCGTGAACATCAGCCCAGCGGAAGCCGCCGTTGTTGCAGATGTAGACTCGGCCATCCGGACCCAACGCGGCACCGTTAGGACCGCCTGGCACCTTCGCGGCCATGCTCACCGTACCGTCCGGAGCGATCCGCGTCAGTGTCTGACGGCGGATCTCCACCAGCAGCAGCGAACCGTCCGGCATGGCGACAGGCCCTTCCGGAAATTGCAGACCGGCTGCAACCACGTGAAGACCGTCGATAGTTTCGCTCATCTGCTCCTCCCGCATCTCGCTGATCTCCGACCGTCGGCGCGGCCCATGGCGAGGCTCACAAGCGGCTTTTCTCTGAGCATACATGTGATGCCTGCGGCGACGGCGGCGGCGGGACATTCAACAGCTACGTGTTGTTGTGGCCGCAGAGCGTTGTCTGCATTTGCAAGTGGCCGGGAGAACACCAATGTGGGGTGGAATCCAGGGAGAGATGCAGATGTCGGATACAGCGGAAACGGAAAATGCGAAGAAGAAGCGTGCGCTTCGCCCACGCGATGCGGCGACGCTCATCGTATACCGGCGTGACGCCGATGCGGTCCGGCTGCTGATGGGCCGCAGATCGATGAGTCATGTCTTCATGCCCGGCGCGCTGGTCTTTCCCGGAGGTCGGATCGAAAATCAGGACCGCTTCGTGACCGTCACCGATGAGCTCGATCCGGCGGTCGAGAACTTGCTTTGCAGGCGTTCAAGGACTACTTCCGCGCGGGCCCGAGCGCTGGCACTGGCGGCAATTCGCGAGACTTTCGAGGAAACCGGCTACCTGATCGGCGTGGCGCGCGAGGCGACGCGCAAGCCGCCGGGCGCCTCCTGGCAGAACTTCTTCAGCCACGGTGTCATTCCGTCACTTTCGGGCCTGAGGCTCCTGACGCGTGCCATAACACCGCCCACGCAGCCGCGTCGTTTCGACGCCCGCTTTTTCGTCGTCGAGGCCGAGGCCCTCGTCAAGCAGGTGGACGTTCCCGACGAAGAGCTGGAGAGCCCCGCCTGGGTAACCTTCGATGAGGCCCGCGCCTTCAAGAAGCTGCCCATGGTGACGCGCGTCGTGTTGGACGAACTGGAGCCGAAGCTGGCGAAAGGTCCGCTGGCAGCCGATGCGCCGGCGGTGCTGCGCCGAATGGTTCAGGGCAAGTTCCAGAGCGAGCCGCTCTAACCTGTCCCGCACCCCTGCAGGATCGCGCGCGGTCATCCGCATACCTGCCTTCTATTCGCATATATGTGCCGGTTCAGCGAAGAGACGGGACACTGGCGCTCGTTCTGCGGAAAATGCCGCACGTTGTTTGGAGGATCACAATGGCTTTGCGACTTGAACGAAGCGGCAATGTCGCTGTCGCCGTTTTCGACTGGCCGGAGCAACGCAATGCGCTCGGCCCCGACGAATGCCGAGAAATCGCCGCGGGGCTTCGTGAACTGGCGCGGGACGGCTCGATCGCCGGCGTCGTGGTCACCGGCGAGGGCCCGGCTTTTTGCGCCGGCGGAAACCTGAAGGGCGCCGTCAGCCGGACCGGCATGTCCGAGGAAGAGCGCCGTCAGATCGTCTATACGGCTTATCAGGATGTCATCCGGGCTCTGGTCGAGATGCCGGTCGTCACCGTCGCGGCGGTCGACGGACCTGCGATCGGCCTGGGCTTCGACATCGCGCTCGCCTGCGACTGCCGTTTCCTGGGACCCGAAGGCTGGTTCATGCAGGGCTGGGCCCGTGTCGGCTTCGCCCCCGGCACCGGAGGCGAATGGCTGTTGCGGCTGAAGGCTCCGCATCTGCTTTGGAAGCTCCTCGAAGAGCAGCCGCGCATCGGCCCGGCGATGGCCGAAGCGATGAATCTTGGCGAATCTTCCGGCGAAGTCCGTGCCCGTGATCGTGCGATCGCGCGGGTCGAGAAGTTGGCCGCGCTTTCGCGCGACACGATCGAGGCTTATGTCCGCCTCTCGCGGATGGATCTGCGCGAGGGGCTGGAAGCACATCTTGCCGCCGCCGTCGGCGAACAGATCAAGCTGTTGGCCAGCCCCCTGGTGAAGGCGCGCGTGGAGCACGTTCTGAAGGGTGGCAAATGAGCGAGACGGGTTTCGGCTTCGAACTGCCGCCACATCTCGTGACGCTGCGCGATACCGTGGAGGACTTCGTCCGCGACGAGATCGTTCCGGCCGAGCGGAGCATTCCACCTGAGGCCCGCGGCATGCCGTCCGACCTGATCGCGCGACTGCAGGACAAGGCGAGAGCTATCGGTCTGTGGTGCCTCGACGCACCGGAAGAATATGGCGGTGGCGGCCTCTCCTCCTTGGAATTCGTCATCGCCGCCGAGGCCGGAAGCAAGCACCGTTTCTGCTTTCCACAGCCGGGCGGCGGCGCCTTTGGCCACCCGCCCCCGATCGTCCTCTACTCCGGCACCGCCGAGCAGATCGAACGCTACGTCGTCCCCTCAATCCGCAACGGCTGGTACGGCTTCACCGCGATCGCCGAGGCGACCGGCGGCAGCGATCCGGCAAGGGCGATCCGCACCACGGCGGCAAGGGACGGTGACAGCTACGTCATTAACGGCACGAAGATGTGGATCACCCACGCGGATTATGCACGCTACGGCGTCGTGTATGCGCGGACGGAGAACGGCATCAGCGCCTTCGTGGTCGATGCCGGTACGCCCGGCATGGAAGTCGTGCGTAGCCTGCCGGTGCTGCGCGACCACTGGCCGACCGAAGTAAGGTTCGACAATTGCCGTATCCCGGCCGGAAACCTGATCGGCGCGGAAGGGAAAGGGCTGGAACTTGCCGGCAAGTGGCTTCAGCGGGCGCGGTTGCTCTACGCGGCCCGCGCGGTCGGCATTGCCGAGGAGTCGCTGCGGATCGCCGCAGACTGGGCGCGGGAGCGCGAGACTTTCGGTGCGGCGCTGGCGACGCGGCAGGCGATCCAGTTCGCGGTGGCCGAAAGCCGGATCGACGTCAACGCGGCGCGCTGGCTGGTCTGGGAGGCTGCGTGGAAGCACGACCGGGACGAGGACATCCGCCTGCAGGCCACGATCGCCAAGGCGGGTGCCGTGGATGCAGCCAGCCGCACGGTCGACCGGATGATCCAGATCATGGGCGCGATGGGGCTCTCGCGTGAGCTGCCGCTGGAAGCATGGTACCGCGACCTGCGCACGGCGAAGATCCTCGAAGGATCGAGCGAGATGCTGCGCATATTCATCGCCCGGGCAGAGCTCGGGCCAGCCGCTTCGGCCCGCAATCCGAAACAAACTTGAAGGAATGACATCGATGAAGAAACGGAATCTCGTCGCGGTCCTGACCGCCGCATTCCTCGCCCCGATGACGGGCGCCCTGCCGGCCCATGCCGCGAACTATCCGACCAAGCCGGTCACTGTGATCGTACCGTTCGATCCGGGCGGTCCGGTGGAAATCATGGGGCGCATCTTCGTCGACAAGCTTTCGCATCGCCTCGGACAGCAGTTCCTGATCGAAACGAAGCCCGGCGCCTCTACCGCCATCGGCACGGAACAAGTCGTGAGGGCGAAGAATGACGGCTATACGCTGCTCTATACTTCAGTCTCCTCGCTGATTACCCTCGAGTTGACAAAGAAAGGGCAGCTTTCCTTCGATGCAGCCAGGGATCTGGCACCCGTCGCCACGACCCATACTGGCGCCTACGTGCTCTACGTCAACCCGTCGCTCGGCTTCAAGACGGCGAAGCAATTCATCGATGCCGCCAAGGCCAAGCCCGGGGAATACAGCTACAGTTCCACCGGCATCGGTGCACATACCTATTTCACCAGCGAGCTCTTCAAGAACATGACGGGCACGGACATCCTCCACATTCCCTACAAGGGCACCGGGCCGGCGACCCAGGCGGTCGTCGCCAACGAAGTCTCGATGATCTTCGGGTCGCCCGTGCTTCATCAGCAGTATGGCAAGACCGGCCAGCTGACCGCGCTTGGGGTCACCTCCCCGAAGCCCATCAGCCAGTTGCCCGACATCCCGTCACTGGGCGATACGGTCCCCGGCTTCCAGTCGATCTATGCCTTCACCTTCTTCGCGCCGAAGGACACGCCGAAAGAAATCGTCGACAGACTGAACGCCGAGATCAACCAGATCCTCGAATTGCCGGACGTGAAGCAGAAGATCCTCGCCGTCGGCGAGCCGGGCGGCTCGTCGCCCGAGCAGATGAAGGCCGACATGGCGACCGAACTCCGCACGCTTGAGCAATTGGTCGAAAAAGTGGGCCTCAAGCTTGAATAGACAAGGTCGAACGAAACGACAGGGAACGCCATGACGGCTGCGAGCGGAGACCACATCCTCGTCGAACAGCGCGACGGCATTGCTGTCGTAACCCTCAACCGGCCGGAGCAGATGAACGCCTTCAGCAGCGAACTGCACCGGGAGGCAGAACTACTCTGGCCGAAGCTCGCCGCAGACAAGACGATCCGCGCGATCGTGCTGACCGGAGCGGGAAAGGCATTCTCCGCCGGCGGCGACCTCAAGGCGATCGCCCGGCGGCTCGGCGATCCGAAGGAAAATTTCCGTCATACCGCGGCCGTGCCCGGATCGGCGCTGACGCTGCTGCGGGGACTCCTGGATATCCCCCAGCCGGTGATCGCGGCCGTGAACGGTGACGCGGTCGGCCTCGGTGCTACGCTGGCGCTTGCCTGCGATGTCGTGGTGATGGCGGAAACGGCTCGCATCGGCGATACCCATGTAAAGGTCGGCCTTGTGGCCGGCGATGGCGGCGCGGTCGTCTGGCCACTTCTCGTCGGGCCGAGCCGGGCCAAGGACTTCCTTATGCGCAGCCGCCTCGTCGACGGCAACGAGGCCTACCGAATGGGTCTCGTCGGCCATGTCGCGCCGTCTTACGGCGTGATGGACGCTGCCCTCGGCATCGCCACCGAAATGGCGGCACTGCCGCCGCTCGCTGTGCGCTGGACTAAACAGGCGATCAACAAGCAGATCCGCCAGCAGCTGGAACTCGCCTTCGATGCATCGATCGCTTTCGAGGCAATCACCATGCTCAGCGGCGACTATGCCGAAGCGGTCAATGGTTTCCTCGAAAAGCGAAAGCCGGAGTTCAAGGGAGAATGACGACCTCGGAAAGCGGCATCCGCACCAGCCTCGAGAACGGCGTCGGCCGCATCCTCATCCACCGCCCGGATCGGCGCAACGCTATGGACAAGGACATGCGCCGCACTTTCGCGGACGCGCTGGAGGAGTTCGACGGCAACCCCGAAGCGCGCTGCATCCTCATTTCGGGAGCCGGGGGGCATTTCTGCTCCGGCGCAGATGTCGGCCAGTTCGGGGCGGAAACCATTGCTTCTTCCCGCCGGCGCATGAAACAGGGCGGGCTGCGCATCGCATCGCTCCTCGCCGCGGCAGACAAGCCGGTGGTCGCGGCGGTGGACGGCACGGCCTTCGGCCTCGGCTGGGCGATCGCGCTCGGTTGCGATATCGTGCTGGCCGGCAGCCGGGCGAAATTCTGCATGCCTTTCGCCAAACTCGGTCTGGTTGCCGATTCCGGCGCGGCCTTTCACCTGACCCGACTTCTGGGGCCGCTTCGCGCCAAGGACCTGCTCTTCACCGCCAGAACCATCGATGCGAACGAAGCCCTCGCGCTCGGCCTCGCCAGCCGCGTCGTGGACAGCGCCGACCTGGAGGCGGAGGCTCTGGCGACGGCCGGCCAGCTCGCCGCCGCGCCGACGCTGGCCATCGCCATGATGAAGCACCTCGTCGATCGCAGCGTCTCGCCGCGCATCGACGCTTTCCTGCGCGACGAGGCGCTGATCAGTCCGCAGATGCGCTATACGGCCGACTTCACCGAAGGCACGAGCGCTTTCCGGGAAAAGCGGCCGCCGCGTTTCACCGGCGAATAGCGCCTCACGCCGACCCCTCCGCCGCAGACGCGTTCTGCGCCAGATAGAGGTTCCTGAGTGCCCGCTTATCGACCTTGCCACTGGCCACTCGCGGCACGTCGTCCACGAATGCGACGATCCGGGGGACCTTGTAGCGGGCGAGGTGCTGGCTGCAGAAGGCGGTAACCTCTTCAGACGAAATGGCCGAAGCGGCGTCGCGGATGATGAAGGCGACGACTTTCTCGCCCCAGTAGTCGTCCGCGACGCCAAGTACCGCGGCCTCGCTGACGCCTTCGCAGTTCATCAGCACCTGCTCGACCTCCTGGCAGTAAATATTCTCGCCGCCAGAGATGATCATGTCCTTCTTGCGGTCCACGAGGTAGATGAAACCATCCTCGTCCATGACGCCGACATCGCCGGTGCTAAGCCAGCCGTCGCGGAGTGTCTGCTTCGTCGCTACGGAATTGTTCCAGTAACACGCCATCACGGTGGGTGAACGGAGGATGAGTTCGCCGGGCGTTTCCGGCGGCAGGACGTTTCCGGCGTCGTCAACGATTCGGATATCCGCATGCGCGGTCGGATGGCCGATGGAAAAGAGGCGGCGGCGGTCGCGCTCGTCTCCTTCCAGCCGGTGGTAGTGCTTCTGCAGGAAAGTGCCGCCGCCCTCGGTGGTACCGTAGCCATTGGCGAGGATTGGGCCGAAGCGGGCGATGGCACGCTTCAGAAGTGCCACGGGCATGGGGGCAGAGGCGTAGAAGAGCGTGTCGAGACTGGAGAGGTCGCGCTTGTCGATTTCCGGCGACTCGAGAATGGCGCGCACGATGGTAGGCGCCATATGCGTCATTCCCACGCGGTAGCGCTCGATGTCGCCGAGTACCGCTGTCGCGTCGAACTTCCGATGCAGTACGACCGAGGCGCCGACCCATTGCGAGGCGAACAGGATGGACGTCGCACCGGTGTGGAACAGCGGCATCATCACCAACGATCGTCCATTCGAGGGCAGTCGCAGCTGCGCTGCGAAGATCTCGCCGCGGGCGAGTTCGGCACGGTGGGTCTTGATGACGCCCTTTGGCCGGCCGGTGGTACCGCTGGAATACATCAGATGGGCGTAGTCTTCCGGCAGCGAGACGATCGGCGCGGCGCTCTCTTTCTCTTCTGCCACGAGCGCCTCGTAGGGGAGAGCCCAGTCAGGCGCGGTTTCGCCGATGCAGATCAAATGTCGCAGCGAGGGCACGGCCGTCCGCAACCTGTCCACTACGCCCGCATATTGTGCCTCGAAGACGAGCACCGAGGGCGCGGAATCGCCGAGTACGAATTCCAGCTCGGGCGGCGTCAGACGGTAATTGACCGTTCCGATGATATAACCGGCCAGGTGGCCGGCGCCGTATACCTCGACATATTCCGGGCAGTTCATCGCCAGGATGGAGACACGGTCCTGCCGCCGCACGCCGAGGCGATAGAGCGCGGCGGAAAACCTGCCGGCGCGTCGGCGCAGCTCTCCGTAGGTCCAGTGTCTCTCACCAAACACCAGGGCCTCCTCGCCACCGTAAATCTGCGCGTTTCGGTCAAAAAGTCTTCCCAGGGTTTCCATGTACTCTCCTCCGGCAGGCGATCCATGTGAGCGCAGGCACACTCCGGATCAATTTTCGTGTCACCCGCGCAAAGTCAAAAACACATTCTTGCTGTTGGCCCGCGCGGCGGATGGCGCGTGCGTTTTGAGGTTGGCAGGACGCCGGGCGAAGCTGATAGGTTGCCCGGCGACGGCGGTGACTGCTTGACGCGAGCATGACCATGCCGGCGGAGCAAGTCGGAAGGGCGTGATCCCGCCAATTATCGGAGGTGCACATGGATTTCGAACCGGATTCGGCGGACGAGGCGTTCCGCGAGGAAGTGCGCGCCTTTCTGAAGGCGGAGCTGCCGGAAGACCTCGCCGTACGCGGCAGGGCCGGCTTCCTTTCCGGGCACGAGGAAGCCATGGCCTGGCAGAAGATCCTCGCGAAGAAGGGCTGGTCGGTCCCGCACTGGCCGGTGGAATATGGCGGCCCGAAATGGACGGCCCGCCAGCGCTACATCTTCGATGAAGAATGCTATCTTGCCGGCGCACCGGTGACCAACATTGGCGGCATCGGTCTTGTCGGCCCGGTGATCTTCACCTTCGGAACACCGGAGCAAAAGGAGCGCTTCCTGCCGGGCATCCGCAACGGTGACACTTTCTGGGTACAGGGCTTTTCCGAGCCGAACGCCGGATCGGACCTCGCTTCCCTGCGCACCACCGCCGTACGCGACGGTGACCACTACGTCATCAACGGCCAGAAGATCTGGACCTCGCACGGCAAGTTCGGCGACTGGAATTTCCTGCTCGCGCGCACCGATCCTTCCGCCAAGAAGCAGGCCGGTATCTCCTTCTTCCTACTCGACATCAAGACGCCCGGCGTCACCGTGCGACCGATCGAGAGCCTTGAAGGTTCCCACCATCTTGCGGAGGTGTTCTACGACAACGTCCGCGTCCCGGTCGAGAACCTGATCGGCGAGGAAAACAAGGGCTGGAATTACACCAAGTTCCTGCTGTTCAACGAGCGCGCCTTCTACGGCGCCGAGGCGCCGGCTCTGAAGCGCTACCTGCAGAAGATCAAGAAGATCGCCTCGATGGAGCGGGCCGGCGACCAACCGCTGATCAACCGCCCGACCTTTGCGGCGCGGTTGGCCGAGCTGGAAATCGAGATGACGGCCATCGACATGACCGTATCCCGTGTCATCGCCCACGGACTGGACGAGCGCAACGGCGGGGCTGCCGTCGGCTCGATCCTCAAGGCCCGCGGCACAGAGCTTGCCCAGAAGCTGACGGATATGCTGGTCGAGACCATCGGCGACTACGGCGCCTACTATTACCCCGACACCAACGACGAGCCGTCGCTGCGCAACTTGCCCTTCACAGGTCCCGACTATGCCCCCGGCCTGATGGCCGAACTGATCTATCGGCGCGCGGCCTCCATCTATGGTGGCGCCAACGAGGTGCAGCGCAACATCGTCTCGAAAACGCTCTTCGGCTTCTGACAGGATCAACCATGGAACTGCAACTCAGCGACGAGCAGAAGCTCATCCTCGAAAGCGCCCAGCGTTACGCAACGGAGGAATATACCTTCGACAAGCGCCGCAAGCGCGTTGCCGAAGGCGTCACCATCGACCGCGCCGCCTGGAGCCAGTTGGCGGAACTCGGCTGGTTCGGCATAGGCGTGCCGGAAGCGGCCGGCGGCTTCGGCGCCTCGACCATCGAAAATACGCTGATCGCCGAAACGCTCGGCAAGGCGCAGGCGCTGGAACCCTACACGATGTGCGGCGTGTTCCCGGCGCGCCTCCTGACGGCGTTCCGCCAGAACGAGGCTGCGCAGGCTGCGCTCGAAAACCTGATTTCCGGCGAGGCGCTGGTTGCCGTCGCCTGGTCCGAAGCCATTTCCCGCGGCGACCCGCTCGCCATCGAGACCAAAGCAAGTAGGACGGCCGACGGCTGGGTCCTTTCAGGGCGCAAGACGCTGGTGGTCGGCGGCGACGCCGCGGACCTCTTCCTGGTGACGGCGCTCGAAGACGGCAAAAACGGGACCGAAGGCCTGCGTCTCTTCCTGATCGGTAAGTCCGTCGCAGGACTTTCGCCCGAAGGCGACAAGCTGATCGACTGGACTTCGGGCGTCGATCTGGTCCTCCAAGACGTGAAGGTCGATCAAAGCACGCTTCTCGCCTCGGGCGAGGATGCTCTGGCGGTGCTTTCCTCCAGTCTCGACGAAACCGCCGTCGTCCTCTGTGCCGAGGCCGTCGGGGCCATGGAGGGTGCGATCGAGGTGACGTCGCAATATATCCGCGACCGCCACCAGTACGGCGTCTCCCTGTCGAGCTTCCAGGTGCTGCAGCACCGGATGGCCGATATGGTTATGGACATGGTGCTCGCCCGCTCTGCGGTCATGTGCGCACTGCAGGCCCTCGCCAATGCCGGGCCTGCCGAGCGCAGCGCCAAGGTCGCCGGCTGCAAGGCCTTCGTGACACGCATCGGCAAATGGGCAACCTCTCAAGGGATCCAGTTGCACGGCGGCTACGGCATCACCGAGGAATACAGCGTCGGGCAGTTCTACAAGCGGCTGCTGGTCATCGACAGTTTCCTCGGCCGGCAGGACTTCCAGCTCGAGCGTTATACGAAATGGATGATCTCCGGGCTGTCCGCCACATGAGCGCCGACGCGCCAACCTTCGAACCCGGCGAAACCCTGACGCCGCTTTTCACGGGCCAGATATTGCGACATCACCTGGTCGAATGGTGCGCCGCGGAGAACGACTACTACAATATCCACTACGACGACCGCGCCGCCCGCGAGATGGGTCTCGCAGGCGCACCGATCCAGGGTACCTACAAATTCGCCCTGTTCGGTCAGATGCTCGACCGGTGGCTTGCGGGCCGCGGCACAGTCGTGCGGATATCGGCCAGCTACCGGCAAGCGGATTTCGAAGGTGCGGCGCTGGAAATCCGTTGTGAGGTGACGGAACGACAGGGTTCCGTTGTGACTGTCTCGCTTGTTGTCGTCAATGAGGCCGGCGAGCGCACGACGACCGGGCAGGCCATCATCAGGCTTTTCGAAGAGCCGATCCGATAAATTACAGCTGGAGAAAATCGTGTCCGAATCGGCCGTATCCGTCGAAGAATTGCAAACGATGGCGGACCGTTGTCCGTTCAATGCCTGGCTCGGCCTGCGCATCCTGTCGGTGGGTCACGGGGAACTGGAGGCTGCCGCAGTCTGGCGGGACGAAATGATGGGCGCGCCTGAGCGCAAGCTGATCCACGGCGGCGTGCTCGCCTCGCTGGTCGATGCCGGCGGCGATTATGCCATCGCAACGGCGCTCGGCCACGCTTCGCCCACGGTGGATCTCCGGACCGACTATCACCGCATCGCCGCTTATGGTGACCTCAGGATATCAGCGAAGGTGGTCAAGCTGGGCAAGACCGTGACGACGGCGGATGCTTCGATTTTCGACAAGGACGGGCGGCTCGTGGCAAGCGGGCGCGGCGTGTACCTCACCTCGCAATCGACACGTGAGGGCTAACGACGCCTCTCCTTCAATGCCTTATTGTGCCGTGAATCCCCCGTCGATCGGCAGCGCGATCCCATGGATGTTTGAAGCCGCCGGCGAGCAGAGGAAGAGAATGGGCGCGGCCGCTTCCGCGAGGCTGCCCATGCGGCCTGTCGACGGATAGAGTGCTGCCATTCTGGCATCCCAGGCGTCGGGCTCGAAGGTCGCCTTAAAGGCCAGCGCCATATCGCTTTCATGCGCGGCCGGGCAGATGCAGTTGATGCGCACCCCCCTGCGGCCATAATCGATGGCCGCAGATTTCGTCATGCCGATGACAGCATGCTTTGCGCCCGTATATTCGAAATTGTTCGGCGCACCCCGCAATCCGGCCTTGGACGACAAGTTCACGATCGAGCCGCCGCCGGCTTCGATGATATGAGGAATGGCATATTTCATGCCGAGGAAGACACCTCGTGCATTGACTACAAAGACCGCATCGAACTCTTCATTCGAGACGTCGCAGAGAGGCTTGCCAACGGTTCCCAATCCCGCATTGTTGATCAGGATGTGCAATGAACCGAAGCGTTCGACGGCGGTCTTCATCAGTCGTTCGACATCGTCCGCCTTCGCCATGTCGGCCTCGACCGCCAGAGCCTCTCCACCTTCGGCCGAAATGGCCGCCACCGTCTCTTCCAGACGGGCGATCGTGCGGCCGGCAAGGACGACCATTGCTCCGCAGCGGGCGAACTGCAACGCCGTCTCGCGCCCGATCCCGCTGCCACCGCCGGTCACAACGACCGTCTTGCCTTCAAATATGCCCCCCATATCGGCATCATCCCTATTGTGCGAACGCAGCCCGCCCCGGAAGCGGCCCCGCAGAGCCGAGTATCTCGGCATTGTGCTCGCCAAGCGCCGCGCCGGTCGAGCGGATTGAACCGGGGCTTTCGGACATTTTTGGCTGCGGTGCCGGCAGTACGGCCGGGCGGCCGTTCACCTCGGTGCGCAGCAGACTGCCGCGGGCGATGACCTGCGGATCAGCCAGCATGGCGTCTATATCGTTGACCGGGGCGACGGGCAGCCGCTTCGCGACGAGAATCTCGAGAACGTCCGCCTGGCTGTGGCGCGCCACCCACGCAGCAACCGCCGCATCGGGATCTGTGCCGGCTTCGGCCCCGGCCAGTTGAGCCATTTCCGCGGCGTGGCGCGGCGTGCTTGCGGAAATCACCACATGCCCGCCGTCCGCCGTGCGATAGGCGTTGCGGATGCCGCCGCCAAGGCGGCCGCCTTTGCGTTGCGGCGAATTGCCCGGCGACCAGTCCGCGCAAGCACCCGAGATCGCCATCAGGATGGGCTCGAACAGGGAGACATCGATCTCCTGGCCGGACCCGCCGCGCATGTCGCGCCAATAGAGCGCCGCGACCGTACCCATGGCCGCATTCATTGCTCCGATGGCATCTCCCAGGGCGACCGAGGACAGCATCGGTACATCGTCCGGCCGCCCGGTGAGCCCGGTCAGACCGCCGAAACCTTCGCCGATCGTGCCCGAACCCGGCCGTCCGGCATAGGGTCCAGTCTGGCCGAAGCAGGAAACGCTGACCATGACGAGGCGCGGATTGCGCGTTGACATGGCCTTCCAGTCGATACCGCGGCGTTCAAGCACCTCGCGTGGATAGTTCTGCACCACCACGTCGGCCGTCTCCACGAGCTTCAGCAGGTCCTCGCATCCAGTGGGCGTACGCAGGTCGAGCGTCAAGGACTTCTTGTTGCGTCCGACGAGGCCCCACATGGCGGTGTTGCGGAAACTGTCGCCCTCGGGAGGTTCGACCTTGATGACTTCCGCTCCGAAGTCCCCGAGTAGCGTTGCAGCGAAGGGCGCGGCATAGAGAGAGGCGATGTCGAGCACGCGCAGGCCGGCCAGCGGCAAAGGTTTTTCGTGCGTCATAGGTTTCCTTAAACGCGGCGCTGACGACCGGCCCAGTAAGGCTCCCGCAGCGCTCTCTTCAGTATCTTGCCATTTTCAAGCCTGGGCAGTTCGGTCTGGAAGACGATCCGCTTCGGCACCTTGTAGGATGCGAGACGCTCCCGCAGATAGGCGCGCAGGCCATCCTCTGTCAGGTCGCCGATTATCGCCAGATGCGCAGCAACCGATTCGCCGAATTCGGGATCCGGAATACCGAAGACGGCCGTATCCACCACGCATGGATGGGACAGGATCGCCGCCTCGATTTCGGCGGGATAGATATTGACGCCGCCGGAAATCACCATGTCCGCGACGCGGTCGCAGACATAGAGGTATCCGTCTTCGTCCAGCCAGCCGATGTCGCCGGAACCGATCATGCCGTCGCGACCGATCCGCTGACGGGCAGCGTCGTTGCCGTGATAGGTAAAATCCGGCGTTCCATGCATGACGGTATGGATCTCGCCGATCGTGCCGACCGGCATTATCTTGCCCTCACCGTCATAGATGCGGACCTCGCCGGTCGCGTAGGGCCGGCCGACGGATCCAGGCCTTTCCATCCACTCCGCGGAGTTGATCATGGTGACCGCCCCGGTCTCGGACGAACCGTAGCTTTCCCAGACGACCGGCCCGAACCATTCGATCATCGCCCGTTTGACGTCCTCGGCGCAGGGCGCACCACTATGGATCAGGAATTCAAGCGAGGACACGTCGTAGCGGGCGCGCACTTCCGCCGGCAGCCTCAGAAGCCGGACCATCATCGTCGGGACGAGATGCGTATGCGTGATCCGGTGCTCGGAAATCGCCGCAAGGAAAGCCTCGCCGTCGAAGCGGTCCATCACGAAAACCGAACCGCCGGCGCCGAAATAGGTCATCGATACGGCGAGGCTAAAAAGATGGTATTGCGGGCCTGTGACCAGCGCCCGCGCCCCTGGGCGCGACGGATAGAGGAGGTTGAGCGCATGCCGCCGCGCGGCGATCTCGCTTTCCGATTTCGGCATGCGCCGCACACCCTTCGGATGTCCCGTGGTGCCGGAAGTGTAGATGATCGAGCTTTCCAGCCCGCTACCCTTGCGCTCGCACGTCACCGGCGTTGCCGCCAGTGCGTCGTACGAGAGACGGCCCGGCGTCTTGACATCAAGCGAGACCTGGATGACGCCATCGGCGATCTCGTCGCCGATGGCGGTGAGCAGCGCGTCCTCGCCGATAGTGACCTTGGCGTTGCAGTCCCTCAGGATATATCCCGCTTCCGCTGCGGTGAGATGCCAGTTCAGGGGCACAAGAAAGCCATCAAGTGACCGCATCGCGGTTTCCGCTTCGAAGAAGCTGAAACCATTGTGGGCGATCAGCGCGACCGCATCACCGCGACCGACGCCAAGGCCCGCAAGAGCCTCGGCAAGCGATGCCGCGCGGGCGCGGATTTCCGCCGCAGTCCGCTTCCTATCGCCTACGATGACGAAGGGCTCTTCGTTCATGCAGGCATCCGCACTGGCTTGGTGGTTGTCAGACATGTCCCCCACGAGTGAAGCATGGCGCAATGCAGCCCGCCCATGCCGCCGGCAACCATGACGAAGACTTCTTCCGGCTTCTGGATCAGATGTACCCGCCCGTCGGCGCGGAGGCGCCCGCAGCGGTCGATCGGCTCGCGATAGACCGGATCGAGGAAATCGATCGGGATCGCCGCATAATCGAAGATCTTCTGCTGTACGTCCTCGATATTTGGAAACGCCTTGCCGATCACTTCGGCCCAGACCGGATTGATCGCCACCAGCGTTTCCGACCACTGCGAAGATGGCAGGAAGCCGTTGGCGCCCGGATAAGCGAGCGACTTGCCGATCATCTGCAGGAAATGGTCGGCGGTGTTGCCGATCATGTCGCAGATATTGGCCGTGCCCATCGCACCGTAAGCGGTAACGGCATTGCCCTTGACGCCGAGCCGTTCGCCGAGCGGCGCCCAGGGAGACTTCTCCTCCCATTCGCCGAAGACGATGCCGGAAACACGGCCGGGCGTGCCGTAGGTACTCTGCGAGGTGACGTCGATCACCTGGCCCGCGACGTTGCGGATCAGGAGGCGCAACGCGCGACCGATAGCGGGCGCCGGTCCGGCGACGCCGCCAAGGCAACCGGTCGCAAAGGGAATCTTCAACTGGTGGCGGATCGGCCCGTTGACGATCAGCGCCGGTACGACGGAGCCGGTCGTCGCGTTCAGCGACTGCAGTTCGAATTTCGGCTCTGCCATCGCCTCGACGGCAGCAATCAGCAGCGGCATCGATTCCGCCGGCGCCCCGGCCATGACCGCATTGATGGCGATCTTCTCCACCGTGCACTCTGTGCGAAGCGGCAGCAGCGTTGCCACCACCTCGTCCGGAAAGCGGCCGCTCATCTTCAGGTGCATGCGCACCCGGCCCTCCGTCGGCGGGATCAACGGCAGGCCGTCACCCCAGCCCTGCTCCATGGCGAAGGCAGTGAATTTCTCCGCGTCGAGCTCGGCTTCATGCCGCTGGCTGGACAGCCAGTCGATCTCGCACCCCGAGGGTCCGCAGGAACGATCGATAGTGGTCTCTTGCAATGTCATGAACTTCAGCCTTCTGCCGGATGTCGAGCGGATAAGGGAGGATGTGGAGGCGAAGGCCCGAACGGCCGCCGCGCCGCGACAGGTTGCCGGCCAGTTCCTCGAAATGATCAGTCGCGACCGCAACCGTCGGGATCGATTTCTTTGCGGCCCAGAGAGCGTCGTGAATGGTCCAGGACGTGCAGGAACCGCAATTGGCAAGACCCACCACGGCTGCATCGAGCGTGTCGGTAAAAGCGTCGAGCTCCTCGATCACGTGGGCGCCCACCTCGCCGGTACGGCCGCGGGCACGCCAGAACTTCACCGTGGCGCCGTCGCGCTCCAGCATCTGGCCCCAGATCTCGGAAACCCAGTCCCAGGATCGCCAAAGCTCGTCGACACGGAAGCCGATTACTTTTCCAGCCAGGCTTTCGAGATCCGGACCGGGATCGGAGATGTCGTCCGAGCGGTGGGATGTAGGATCGAGGATCAGGCCTCGGTTCATCGGAATCTCCTTTCGGGAATGAGACGCACAACGGGTAGCATCTCAGCATGTTGCATGCAACATGCAATTATCCCCGATGGCGAATTTTTCGGTCGATAACGCCTACCGCAGTGATGCAGGCTGCTTCCGCGACGACGCCTTTACCGGCCGCATAGAATTCCCACTCGACAAGTGCATCGGAGTTCTGCTCGTGAAGGTCCGACAGGATCGGGACAAAATCGATTTCCCCGGTGCCGGGCTCGAAACGTTCGGGGAAATCGGCGATCTGGATCGAAAAGACGTGGCCAGCCGCCGCAGCCGCGGAGGCCATCAGATCGCCATCCATGGCGCGGACGTGGTGGGTGTCGAAGACGAGCCCGAGCGCGGGATGGCCGATACCGGCGACCAGATGCATCGCGTCCCGCAAGTGGCGCAGGAGAAGGTCCGGCACCCGATTTCGGCTGACCGTTTCAAGACCGAACCTGAGCCCTGCATCCGCCGCAATGGGAAGGACGGCATCGAGATGGGCGGCCATGGCGTCCAGTTGGCGATCGAAGGCGATGGTGTCGTCAGCCATGCTGGTAATCGTCAGCACTTCCGCACCAACGCGTTGCGCAGCCTTGATGCAGCCGGAGATTTCAGATCGGATGCGTGCGGCATTTTCTTCGCCTGGCCGCCCCCACCAGAGGCGCGGCCATTCTGCCGGACTGACGACGAAACTTCCGAAGCGCAGGCCATGGGCGCGCAGCCGTTCGCCCATGGCGGCCTGGACCTCGGGCGGGCGCAGGCGAAGCATGTTGTCGGCGATGCCGGCTAGGCCGAGCTTGGCGGCATGGTCGATATGGACGAGCGGGTCGTCGGTGCCAAGGGTCGCTCTGAGCAGCGGCGTGTCGGGCGAACGGATGCCCATGTGAAGTGCATGCGGCAGATGCCAGCCATTCTCTCTCGCGCTAGTCGTCTCCATGCCACGCGGCTCTCCCTTCCGCCGACCGTTCCGCCTTGTCACATATTGGGATAAACCGGCCCCTCGCCGCCCTGCGGGGGGACCCAGTTGATGTTCTGGTTGGGGTCCTTGATGTCGCAGGTCTTGCAGTGGACGCAGTTCTGAGCGTTGATGACGTAGACCTCCTGCCCGTCCTTTTCCACCCATTCGTAGACCCCGGCGGGACAGTAGCGGGTCGACGGGCCGGCAAAGACCTCCAGCTCGGACTTCCTCTGCAGGTCCATGTTCTTGACGTGCAAATGCACCGGCTGGTCTTCCTCGTGGTTGGTGTTCGACAGGAAGACCGAGGACAGACGGTCGAAGGTCAGCACGCCGTCCGGCTTCGGATAGTCTATCTTCTTATGCTTTTCAGCGGGTTCCAGCGACAGGGCATCGGTCTTGCCGTGCTTCAGCGTGAACGGCGAGCCGCCGAACAGCTGGTTGATCCACATGTCCAGCCCGCCGAGCCCGATACCGATCAGGGTTCCGAACTTCGACCAGAGCGGCTTGACGTTGCGGACCCGCTTCAGGTCCTTGCCGATCGCGGTGGCGCGCCATTCGTTCTCGATCTCGACCGGTTCGTCATTGGCGCGGCCGGCGGCAATCGCCGCGGCGATCTTGTCGGCGGCCAGCATGCCGGAGAGAACTGCGTTGTGGCTGCCCTTGATGCGCGGCACGTTGACGAAACCGGCCGAACAGCCGATCAGCGCTCCACCCGGGAAGGACAGTTTTGGAACAGACTGGTACCCGCCTTCTGTGATGGCGCGGGCGCCATAGGACAGGCGCTTGCCGCCTTCGAACGTGCCCCGGATTGCCGGATGCGTCTTGAACCGCTGGAATTCCTCGAAGGGGTAGAGATAGGGGTTCTTGTAGTTCAGGTGCATCACGAAGCCGACGGCGACGAGATTGTCTTCCAGGTGATAGAGGAAGGAACCGCCGCCGGTGTTCATATTCAGCGGCCAGCCGAAGGAGTGCTGCACGAGACCCGGCTTGTGATGCTCCGGCTTGACCTGCCAGAGTTCCTTCAGGCCGATACCGAACTTCTGGGGCTCGCGGCCTTCATCGAGCCTGAACTTCGCGATCAGCTGCTTGGCGAGCGAACCGCGCACGCCCTCGCCGATCAGCACGTATTTGCCATGCAGCTCCATGCCGCGGGTGAAGGCCGGGCCGGGTTCGCCGTTGCGCTCGATGCCCATGTCGCCGGTCGCCACCCCCTTGACCGAGCCGTCCTCGTTGTAGAGCACTTCGGTGGCGGCAAAGCCGGGATAGATCTCTACGCCCAAACCTTCCGCCTTTTCGGCGAGCCAGCGACAGACGTTTCCGAGCGAGACGATGTAATTGCCGTGATTGTTCATCAGCGGCGGCATCAAAAAGTTCGGCAGGCGGATCGAGCCGGCAGGTCCTAGGAACAGGAAATGGTCGTCGGTGACTTCGGTCTTGAACGGGTGGCCGTCCTCCTCGCGCCAGCCGGGCAGAAGCGCATCGATGCCGGCCGGATCGACGACGGCGCCGGACAGGATATGCGCACCGACTTCCGAACCCTTTTCGAGCACGACGACCGTCAGGTCCGGATTGACCTGCTTCAGCCGGATCGCAGCCGACAGGCCGGCTGGCCCAGCGCCGACGATCACAACGTCGAATTCCATCGCCTCCCGTTCGGGAAAATTCATATCATCGGTCATTCATCTCTGCCGCTAATTGACGTTCGGCCGTGATTAGCCTCTTGAGCCGGACAAGCGTAGTCATCCGGCTCTAAACAACACATCGCTGCGATTTACGCGGCCGCGGAAACAGCGTCCCGCTCACTTTGCAGGCATGTAACGATCCATAGGCGTTTCGCCGTTGTCGCGCAGTTTACGCAGCAACGGCGCGCGCTTGTCGAGCCACCAGCCGGACTCCTGATGCCAAGCATCGAAGTTTTCGCCCTCGATCTCGGCCTGCGCATGATGGGCCCAGTTGGGGTCGTCCTGAAACTCGCGGCCGATGGCGATGATGTCGGCCTCGCCGGCCTGAAGGATGGCCTCAGCCTGTTGCCCCTCGACGATCAGTCCTACCGTCGCGACCAGGCCACCCGTTTCCTTGCGAAGATATGCCGAATAGGGCGTATGGAAACCGAAGCCGCGGCGAATGCGGACGTCGCGCGAGCGATCGGCGATCGCGCCGCCCGAGGAGCAGTCGATGACATCGACGCCCCGCTTGAGGAGTTCCCGGCAAAATATCGCCGAATCCTCCAACGCCCAGCCACCCTCGATGCCGTCCAGCGTCGACAGGCGATAGAATATCGCCTTTCCTTCCGGCCAGACGGAGCGGACGGCATCGACCACTTGCAGTGGAAAACGCATGCGATTTTCCAGAGATCCGCCGTAGCCATCGGTACGCAGGTTGGAGATCGGCGTCAGAAAGGAATGCAGCAGATAGCCGTGGGCGCCGTGGAAATCGATGATTTCGAAGCCCGCCTCGTCGGCCCGTCGCGCGGCTTCCCGGTAGGAAACGACGATCTCCCCGATCTCCGCCTCGCTCAGTTCCCGCGGCGTCTGCCAACCTTCTCCCGCCGGGATGGCGCTCGGCGCGACCACCGGCCAGGGGGGGTCGTCGCGGGCCCGGTCAGCGTCCGTCAGCGGGCCGTTGCCATGCCAGGGTGCCTGGGTGCTGGCCTTGCGCCCGGCATGGCCGAGTTGGATGCCCGGCACGGCGCCATAGCGGCGGAGAAACGCCGTGATCTTTCTCATCGGTTCGACCTGATCGTCCCGCCACAGGCCGAGATCGCCGCGGGAAATTCGCCCGCACTCCTCGACCGCCGTCGCCTCGGCGATGACCATGCCGGCGCCGCCGAGCGCATAGCGTCCCAGATGGACGAGATGATAATCGTTGGCGAGGCCGTGCTCGGCCGCATACTGGCACATGGGCGAGACCATTATGCGATTGCGGCTCGTAAAGCCGCGGATCGTCAGGGGCGAGAAGAGAAGCGATTTCTGCACGGGTCGGTTCATCCTTGTTGTCACGTTCCTCGCGATCATGCAGCAGCGGGGTCGCTGCTGGTGAGCTTTTCAACGGAACGCGCCCAATTTATCGTCCTTGTTATGGCTTCGGCCCGGGGCGTCGGCGCCCAGCCAAGCGCCTCGGTCGTTGCCGAGCAATCGATATAGGGCCGGGCATATTTGCGCAGCGCGAACTGCCGCATCGTCCCGATGTTCGGGGCATTTGGATCGTTGGGATTGATTTCGCGGACGCGGTGCGGCGAGCCGGCGAGTTCCGCGCCTTGATTGCAGAACGCGGCGAGGCTGGATACGTCCGAATCCCCGCCCATGGCGAGGTAGCGCCGGCCGATCTCGCCTTTTTCCAATGCCCGGACACAAATCTGCGCAAGGTCCTGCACGAAAGTCCAGAACATCGGATAGGTAAGAAACGTGTCGATCTCTCCCCTTATGCCGCGAAGCAGGACCGAGGTGAAAGAGGTGGGATCAAGAGAGCGCTCGACGAGAATGCCGGGTCCGTAGATTGCTCCGGGCGTCACGAAGCATATGTTCTGACCGGTCGCTGCACGGTAGAGTCCACCGTAATAGGCTGCGCGCTTCGAGCGGACATAGTGCGAATTGACCTCCTCGATGAGGATCACTGGTGAGCGCTCCCTATGGGTGAAGGACGGGTCCAGGATCGAGTGGGTGTCGATCACCACGGTTTTCTGGACGCCCGCCTTCCTCGCCGCGTCGAGGACATTGAGTGTACCCTGGTGGTTCACCGCCCAGAAATCGTCAGCGCCGAAGGAAGACCAAGTGCCGCCGAGCGCGGCGGCGGCGTGGATGACGCCGTTTGCACCAGCCATGGCAAGGTCGAGCGAGAGGGGATCGGTAATATCGCCGGTCACCACCTCGATGCCTTTTTCGACAAGCGGCTCGGTGCCTTCGGTCCGGCGGACCAGCGCGCGGACGCTATAACCTTTTTCGCGAAGAAGGACCGCGATGTTGGAGCCGGCAAGGCCGGTGCCTCCTGTCACGAGGATCGTCTGGCTCATAATGGGTTCCTTTCTTGTTGTACGGTCTAGGCTCAGCCACGGACGCCGCGGCCCAGGATGTCGCGTGGGTCGGACGTACCGTCCAGCGGCCGGTTCAGCCTGTGCTTCACGCGCCAGCCATCGGACGTGCGGACGAGTTCCCAGCGGTTGGCGCTGGCGCGCTCCACCTTCCAGTGATCGCCGTTCTTCGTGTAGACCCGTGTGTGGTTCGTCGCGACGGCCGTGTCGCCATCAATCACCAGATGCGGCAGGCTGCCGACATGGGCGCAACCTTTTGCGACATAGCCCCGGTGAAGGTCTCCGTTGACGAGGTCGCCGATCTCCGCGGCTCCCCGCATGGGGGTCGAGCCGCCGGCGTCATAGACCCCGTCTTCGGTCCAAAGGGACCCTACCGCCTCCTGCGAGAGGCTGTCCACGGACGGTCCATAGGTCGCCACAAGCTGGTAGATCGCCAATTGGTCTTCCAGTTTTCGTAGTCGCGATTCGAGCGTCTCGATCGTCGTCTGCTCTGACATTATGGTCTCCCTTTTATTGAACGGCCGCGCCGGAGGCTTCCACGATGGGCTTCCAGCGGGCGTTCTCGCTCTTGAAGAATGTGTCGAAACTGGTGGCGTCGGCATAATCCACCACACTGCCAAGTCCGACGACGCGCTCGATCACCTCCGGCTGGCCTAGCGCCCTGGCGATCTCGGCAGACATGCGATCGATGATATGCCGAGGCGTTCCCTTCGGAGCGACGAGGCCGAACCAGGAAGTCACGTCATAGTCCGGAATGCCTGCCTCCATCATCGTCGGCACGTCGGGCAATTGCTCGGAACGCTTCGAGGAGGAGACGGCCAGCGCCTTTACTGCGCCGCTCCTGATATGCGGGATGACGGTTATCAGGTTATCGAACGAGGACTGCACCTCGCCCGTCAGCGTTGCCTGCACCGATTCGCTGTTGGACTTGTAGATGATCGGCGCCAGTTCGATGCCCGCGTTCCTGGTAAAGAGACGGTCGCCATGTGGAAGGACGAGCCGCCGGCACCGATGCCGATGTTCATCTTGCCGGGCTGCGCCTTTGCGAGTGCGACGAATTCCGCGACCGTAGAGGCAGGGACAGCTTTGCCGACAAAAAGCACGTTCTGACCGGTGGTCAGCTTGGCGACGCCCGAGAAATCCCGGACGGGATCATATTTCGCATCCTTGTACAGCCGCGGCGCAATTGCGAGCGGCGCGACGCTGGCCAGGAAAAACGTGTTGCCGTCTGCAGGCTGCTGGGCCGCGTGGGTCGCCGCCAGCGTCGTTCCCGCGCCTGGCTTGAATTCCGGAACGATTGGCACGCCGAGCGCCTTCGATACCGGATCGAAAATGGCGCGGATCAGGAAATCGCTGCTCGAACCTGCCGCACCAGCCGCCACGATCGTGATCGGCTTGACCGGCCATGATGTCTCGGCGGCGGCGCTCCCCGCCCATAATCCCAAAAGAAGACCACCTGCTACAACCAACAATCCACGCATGACACCCTCCCAAGTGCGTAATGGACTTATTTGCGAAATCGATTTCGCAAATAAGTCCATTTACCTTGCGGCTGGCAACCCCGACGGATGTTCCACTTACGGAGACCACATATGTGTTGTTTCCAAGCCGGACGTCCGGATGCTGTCAGATCGCCGAGGTGGATCCGCGCACCATCAGCCTCGGCTGCAGGATCGCGACGTCACCTTCCGAGGCGGCGCCGTCGATCGCGTTCAGCAGGAGATGGGCTGCGTGGTTGCCGAGGCCTTCGAAATCCAGTCTGACGGTCGTCAGCGACGGATTGATGAGGTCCATGTTGGGAATGTCGTCGAAACCGGTCACTGAGATTTCGGCCGGACAGGCGACCCCGCACTCGCGGAAGACATCAAGGCAACCGAGGGCCAGAAGATCATGGGCTGCGAGAATAGCGGTCGGGCGATGCGATCCGAGCAGGCGCACGCAGGCCGCACGCCCCGCCTCGCGTGTATAGGCCGCAGCGATCTCCACTGGCGTCTCCTCTTGTCGCAAGCCGGCTGAGGCCATGATCTCCAAGAAGGCCGCGTGGCGGGATCGTCCTGTCGACAGAGCCTGCGGCCCTGCAATATGGGCGATCCGCCGATGGCCCAGAGACAGGAGATGGTCCGCCAGCAGCGCAACGCCGCTGCGCTCATCGTGGATGACAGCGGAAAGGCCCGGGCGCCGCTCCAGTCCGAACATCAGCACCGTAGGCACCGATGCCCTTGCGCAGGCATCGAGGACGATATCGGGCGTGGCTGAGCTCGCAAGGATCATGCCGTCGAGCTGTCTGTCAAGAAGCCGGTTGACGTCTTCAACGAGACTGGGGGAGCCCGGTTCGACATGGGCGAGAACCGAAATGAAGCCGAGCGGCGCCAGCACCTTCTCGATCGCGAGCAACGCCATCGGGATCGTTGGGTTGGAAATGTCGGTGACGATGATGCCGACGGCGAAGGAACGGCTGGTGCGCAGGCTTGCTGCCAGCAGGTTCGGTCGATAACCCAGCGTTCTCGCCGCGTCCAACACCCGATCGACCGTTACGGGCGGAATTCGACCGGTTTCTGACGATGCCGAAAGGACCTTCGAAACCGTCGATGCGTGGACGCCCGAAAGCGCGGCGACGTCACGAAGTGTAACGCGACCCTTGCGCGGGAACTGTTCGGCGGCGTCCGGGATAGGCATCGTCAACGATCCTGAATACGCCGAAACGATCGACGCTCTGCCCCGTATTACGATCGCTTTCCAGCCGGCGCAACCTCGCGGCGCGCCGGCCTGAAACAATCATTCCTGGAACGCGTCTTCTCGATTCGAGCGAAAGGCGGGCATCACCATCAGCAGGACCAGGAGAGCGCTGACGCCTAGGAGAACCGCGCTGATGGGGCGCTGGAGGAAGATCATGGGATCACCGCGCGACAGCAGCATGGCGCGCCTGAGATTTTCCTCCATCAACGGGCCGAGCACGAAGCCGAGCGCCAGCGGCGCGGGTTCGCAGCCGAGCCGGATGAAGAGATAACCGACGATCCCGAAGGCACCGGCAAGCATCACGTCGAACGTGCTGTTGTTGACGCTGAAGACGCCGACGCAGCAAAACAGGATGATGGCCGGGAACAGCACCCGGTAGGGGATCGAAAGCAGCTTGATCCAGACGCCGATCAACGGAAGGTTGATGATGACGAGCATCAGGTTGCCCACCCACATGCTGCAGATCATTCCCCAGGCGAGCGTCGGGCGCTCGGTCATGACCTGCGGGCCGGGCACGATGCCCTGCATCATCATCGCGCCGATCATCATCGCCATGATCACGTTCGACGGGATGCCAAGCGTCAGCATCGGGATGAAGGATGTCTGTGCGCCGGCATTGTTGGCCGATTCGGGACCTGCCACGCCCTCGATTGCGCCGCGGCCGAAACGTTCCGGCGTCTTCGACATCTTCTTCTCGACTGTATAGGACGCGAAGGAGGAGAGCAGCGCTCCACCACCCGGCAGAAGGCCGAGCACAGCGCCGATGCCGGTGCCGCGCAGGACCGCCGGCCAGGCCTGCTTGAACTCCTGCATCGTCGGCCAGAGGCCGGAAACCTTCGCGACCCCGTGCGACCTGTCGGCGCTCCGGTCGGAGAGATTGGCTATGATTTCGCCAAGACCGAAGAGACCGACGGCGATGACCACGAAATCGATTCCGTCCGAAAGCTCCAGGTTACCGAAGGTGAACCGCGTCGCACCGGACGTCACGTCCGTTCCAACGATGCCGAGCAGAAGCCCGAGGAACACCATCCCGATGGCTTTGACGACCGACCCGTGCGCCAGGACGACCGCGCCGATGAGGCCAAGCACCATCAGCGAGAAATAGTCCGGAGCGCGGAAGGCAAGACCGACCTGTGCCAGGGCGGGGGCGAACAGCGCGATCAGGATCGTGCCGACGGTGCCGGCGAAGAACGAGCCGAGAGCGGCGATGGCAAGGGCTGAGCCCGCGCGGCCGTTGCGGGCCATCTGATAACCGTCGATGCAGGTC
Source organism: Hyphomicrobiales bacterium (assembly GCA_900471605.1). Classification (GTDB taxonomy): domain Bacteria; phylum Pseudomonadota; class Alphaproteobacteria; order Rhizobiales; family Rhizobiaceae; genus Neorhizobium. The sequence goes on from UCEY01000004.1 coordinate 59,185, forward strand.
ACGGCCGACGAACTTTCGCCCGGTAGGTTGACGAGAATGGCCGTCGTCGATCCGCCGTACTGCGCGCCATAATAGATGCCGGCAAGCATGATGAGGGCAGATTCCGGCGGCAGGTAGAGCGTGATGGGAAGCAGCATTGCCATGGTCGCAAGCGGTCCGATGCCCGGCAGGACCCCGATCAGCGTGCCGATGATCGTTCCGATGAAACAGACGAAGAGATTGTAGGGCTGCAGTGCGACACCGAAGCCGATAGAAAGATTGTTCAGAAGATCCATAAGTTTATGCTCCGGGCCATAGCGGGAAATTCAGGCCAAGCCCGTAAGCGAAAACCCCGACAGAAAACACAGCAAGGAAAATCGCCGTCAGCGCCACTTCGACCGGGCGCGAATCCTTGTCGGAAAAAGAAGCGACGACAACGCTCAGGATGACGGCGATCACGAGGCCCAGCGGATAGAGAGCGAGGGAGAATACGAACATCGCGCCCGGGATGATGATCATCGGTCTCAGATTGAGACCGACCGTCTCATCTTCGCCGTCACTCACGCGGAAGCTGCGGACGAACAATACGGCCGCAACGATCAGCATCAGGATACACAGCATGCGGGGCATGTAGGCAGGCCCCATTCGGGCAGCCGTTCCCATGGCGAGCCCTGCACTCTGCCAGAGAAATACAAGTGATATGACGGCAAAAAGCATTGCCGCCCAAAAGTCGCGATAGCTTTTCAGGCGCAACGGCTGATCCTCCCATTAAACGCTTCAGTCCGATCGGGCTATATGGCCATATTGAGCCATGGACAGTCAGAAAGCGAGAAGAGCGATACCGGCGGCGGTTTCGCCCACATATGTAATGGAGTGACGAAGAAGGTTGCCAAGACGCCGAGGGCGTCGAACATGGGCATCCAAAGACAATACCCGGAGGAGAAATCATGAAGACTTTTTTGAAGGCAGCCCTGATCGTTGGCGGCTTCTCAGCGATGGCGGCGGCGGCCGAGGCACAGGATTGGCCTTCCAAGCCGATCGAACTCGTCTCGGTCGGCGCAGCTGGCGGTAGCACGGATACGGTGTGGCGCGTAATCGGCGACGAGGTTTCCAAGACGCTCGGCCAGCCGATCGTCGTCAATTACAAGCCGGGCGGCGGCGGTCATATCGCGGGGGAATACGCGGCCCGCAAGCCCGCTGACGGCTACACGCTGCTGCTGACGACCATCCACTCGCAGAGTATCACACCGAACATCTACAAGAACCTGAACTATAATCCGATCGAGGACCTGCGCGGCGTGGCGCGTCTCGTCACGCTGCCCAACATACTCTATGCAAACGAAAACCTGCCGATAAATTCCGTCAAGGAGTTGATCGACTATGCCAAGGCCAATCCGGGCAAGATCAACTACGCATCTTCAAGCCTCGGCGCCTCTACCCATATGTCGACCGTGCTTTTCTCGCAGAAGGCCGGCATCGAGATGAATCACATTCCATACAAGGCCAGCGCGCCGGCCGTGCAGGGCATCCTCACCGGCGAGGCCGACATCTCCTTTGAGAACCTCAGCGCCGTCATGGCTCAGGTAACGGCCAAGAAGGTAAAGGCGCTGGCGGTCACGTCCAGCACCCGCTGGCCGGATCTGCCGGACGTGCCGACGGTGGCTGAGGCTGGCGTACCCGGCTTCGAGGTCTCCTCATGGTTCGGCATCGTCGCGCCAAAGGGAACGCCGGATGCCGTCGTCAAGAAGTTCTCCGATGCGGTCAGCCAGGCGCTCAGCAATCCCGATTTCGACAAGAAGATGCATGCCATTGGCGCAGTTTCCGCCTATCTTGGGCCGGCTGACATGGACAAGATGATGAGGGAAGAAGTTGCCCGTTGGAAGCCGGTCGTCGAAGCCTCGGGTGTCAAGCCGGAATAAAGCGGAAAGTACCGTGAAGGTCGTCGTCTGGAGTTATCTGGCGGAAGGCGAAATTGTCGCAGAGCGGCTTTCCGCCTTCTTCGACGTTGTTGTCGTGAAGGACAAGGCCGATCTACCGGCGGCGCTGCAAAACGCTGCCGGTCTGCTTCTGGAGAATAGCCGCTACGATGAAGATATCGCCGCTCTGCTGCGCGGCTGCGGCGTCGGCTGGATCCAACTGCTTTCGGCGGGATACGAAAACCTTGTGACGCACGGCATTCCGCCCGGCACGGTGGTTACGAACGCCGGCGATTCCCGCTCGCCCGGTGTCGCAGAACACGCGGTGGCCTTGCTGCTTGCGCTTGCGCGCCGGCTGCCGGCGATCCTCGACGCGGCTGGCAAGGAAGCCTGGCGGCCCGGGATAGCGCAGGGTATTTCGACGCTGGAAGACCGCGAAGCGTTGATTGTCGGCTATGGCAGCCTTGGCCGCCAGATCGCCACGCGTCTGCTCGCTTTCGGAATGCGGGTCAAGGCGGTCAATCGCAGCCCTGTCGATGACGGTCGACTGGCCGGCTCCTCGGATTTCGGCGGACTGGACGCGGCTCTTTCGACGGCCGACGTCGTCGCGATCGCGGTCGCTTACGTTCCCGCCACGCACCATCTCTTCTCGGCACCGCAATTGGCGGCGATGAAGCCGAACGCGCTGCTCGTCAACGTCGCCCGCGGCGGCGTGATTGACACTGAAGCGCTGATATCCTGCTTGGAAGAAGGCTGCATCGCAGGCGCCGCGCTTGACGTCACCGACCCCGAACCTCTGCTGCCGGGACATGCGCTGTGGCGGGCGCCCAACCTGATCGTTTCTCCGCATCTCGGCGGTACGAACACGCAGCCGGCAACCGCACGGCTCTGCGAGGCGATCCTCGCCAATGCACGCCGGGTCGCTGATCGCCAGGAGCCCGACGGGATAATCCTAAGGGGGAAATGATCCGTAAGTCCGGATCGACGGAATTGTGACCATCGCTCCATGCGGCCATCAGAGGCCGCGGCCACCGCCGTTCATGATCAGCGCATGGCCGGTCATGTGCCGGCTTTTCTCGCCGGCGGAAAAACGACGGGTTTCTATTCCCGGCGCTCGCGGGCAGGCGCCGCCATGCGGGCCGACCCGATATCCCTGCAGCACCGATGACGACGTCGGTCTTTCCCGAAAATTCAGGCAATGGAAACCCAGGATTCGTTCGTTCGGGATCTAGCAGCCACATCACTTGGTTAGTCCCGCGACGAGCGTCATCGGAACGGCGCAATTCACCGATCTCAGGCGTGCTTGACGCTTACCGGCCCGGCATCATTCGGGCTGGATTCCCGCTTCCTTGCCGACCGCTACCCATTGCGGGATTTCCTTCTCCAGACTGGCGCGGAATTCCGCCGGCGTAGAGCCAACGGCCTGCTGCCCGAGACTACCGAGCCGATCCACGACGTCCGGCGTCTTGACGACCTTGGCCACTTCCTCGCCAAGCTTCTTGACGATATCGTCGGGCGTGCCAGTTTTCACAAAGATACCGTTGTAGAAGGCAGCTTCGAACCTGCCGTTCATCGCCTCGGCGATGGTCGGCTTGTCGGGGAAGGTTTTCGAGCGTTCAGCCCCGCTGGTCGCCAGCGCCACGATCTTGCCGGCATCAACCTGAGGCTTGGTGGTGATCGTCGGCTCCATCATGCCCTGGATTTCGCCTGAGATGAGTGCCGTCATCGCCGGCCCAGCGCCCTTGTACGGGACGACCTGAACGTCGATGCCTGACTGGTGTTTCAACATCTCCACCGTCAGATGCGCGACGCCCGGCCCCGGCGTGCCGAAATTGAACGCACCCGGGTTCTTCTTGGCGTATTCGACAAAGTCCTTGTAGCTTTTGAGGCCGAGGCTCGGTTGAACCACGAGCGTCAGCACGCCCTGGCTGACGAGCGATACAGGCTTGAAATCCTTCAGCGTGTTGACCTTGGCGTCCTTGTAGAAGACGTCGATGGTGGACATGGTCGAGGTACCGAACAGGATCGTATAGCCATCGGCCGGCTGGGCCGAGACGGTCTGAGCACCGATCAGCCCCCCGGCGCCAGCGACGTTCTCGACGGCGAACTGTTGGCCGAGTGCCTGGGAAAGCTTCTCCGCGACGAGGCGGGCAATCCCGTCCGTGCTGCCGCCCGGTGCGAAAGGCACGACGAAACGTACGGGCTTTTCGGGCCATGCGGCCTTGGCGACGGTTGCGACCGCAAGGACCGCAAGGATCGTCACGGCCGCGGTTCTGAACATCTTCATGGTGTCCTCCTCCTAGACGATGCCGTATGACCGGCGCTCCTCCTGCCGGCCATTGGCGGTTGATGGAATTTCCGGATGTCCTTCAGCCGTCGATCGGGGCGACCACCTCACCGCGCACCTCGTCGTTGACCCAGCGCACGAAACGCTGAAGCGGCCGGAACCCGTCATGGGGCAAGCCATGCTCGATATTGACGGCAGCGCCGAGGCTGACGACCCTCTGGGCGCCGGCATTGGCGACCGCATCGCGCAGTGCGCGCTTGCGGCTTTCAGGATAGATGCCGACAGTTTGGGTTGCGATGTTGACGTGGCGAACGGCATCCTCGAGGCGCTTCACGGGCACTACATTGACCACCTTATGGTCGGGATAGAAGTCTACCGGATCGTCGGAACGGATGACGAGACCGCCGCCGTCGCTCTCACCCCAGACCCCGTAGAAGTCCGGCATCTCGCGTAGGCTGTCGATTTCGTCGCGCAGGTCCACCGGCAGCGGCCGCCGAACCGCCGAGGCCGTTGCACGCGGCTTCTTCAGCGCGGCTTCGAGCAGCGCGCAGTAGCGGTCGACATCCGCCTCGTCGCCCTCGACGAACTGGAAACGACTCGACGAGCAGGCCTGCTGGTCGAACACCGTTGCGTCCATCGCTGCGTAATCCGCAGCTTCCGCCAGCGCCTCGGCCGAAGCGAAGGCCTCGCGGCCGACCAGCGAGATGGAGGACTTCGGATCGAAAGAGACCAGTTCCAGCCCCGGCCCCAAATTCTTCATCGCGTTGCGGATGGTGCTTTCGCCGCCCCACGCAATCAGCTTGTCGAAATATTGCGGCTGGAAGACCGAGCCCTCGACCGCCTGGTCGCCACCCTTCCAGTAGGCGGCGGTGAAGCACTTCGTCAACGGATGGCCGGGCGCGACGGCCGCCATGGTCCTGAGGATCGCCGTCGCCGTGAACAGGTCGTTGGATGGCAGCTTGATCAGGCTGACGCCCTTGGTCAGCGAGGCGCGAATGATCGTGCCGGCCGCTACGCCCGGAGCATTGCCGGCGATGATATGGATCATGCGCGGCGGGCAGGCGCGGTAGGCGCACCGCCGGCCGCCGGGCGTGGTCACTTCGCGCCAACCGTCCAGCACGTCGGCGCCGCCAAGCTCCTGGTCGATCTGGAACTGCATACGCTGCCGGGTGAAGCTGCCGCCGATCCCGGCATAAGCGCGCTCCAGAATGTCGCGTGGAAGAGGATTGGTGCGGGCGCTACGCTCCAGCGCCTGGGCCAGAAGTCCGTCCGCGTCGCGGGTCAGTGCCTCGCCGGTCGCGACGAGAACATCCATGATCTCTGCCACCGGAATGGCTGCAGCGGGCAGCGGAGCCGAGCGCGGCCAGACGAGGCCGTCCAGATCGAGCTTCGGCGCGGTGAAGCCGTTTTCCGACGAACCGAACGAGCGCTCGGCGCCGGTAGCGGTCTCGCCCTTTACATAGTGGACGATGGATGGCGCACCTTCGAGGGCGGCGTTGGGAATGGGCATGTTCATGATGCAAGCGCTCCCCTGATATAAGCGTCCAGCGTTCCGGCACAACCGATGTAATCGTCCTGGCCCGGCGCGCTGAACCGGCTGATGTTGTCGTGAAGCGTCGGCCCGTGGCGGCCGCACGGGCACGGCGAATAGTCCATCGTGACCTTGTCGCCCGAGATCAGCCCGCCCCAGCGCCCCTCGTACATGAGATCGAGGAAGGCGAAACGACCGGTGACCAAGCCGTTTTCGTCGGCGTCCTCGGCGGTCAGCAGACGCTCGCCAGCCTGATCGAGGATAAGGACGATCAGCGCCGGCGGCGCGTGGTAGCGCTTGGCCTCGCAGCGCACCAGCGCCTGGGCCAGTTCCGTCATGCCGTAGGTTGGCGCGTCGTAGACATTGCCGTAGAAGCTTGCCGTCCGTTCCTTGTAGTCCGGCGGCAGAACCGCGTTCTTGGTGCCGCCGCCGATATGAACGATGCTGTCGCGGTGAAACTCGCCGTCGCGCGCGCCGAGTTCACGGGCCCGATCGACGATCAGGATATGCTGCGGATACATGCCGGTGATGTAGATCGGCTCGTGTCGGTGCGCGAGAATGGTCTCGGTCAGGTGGTCGATGGCCTTCTTCATCTCCGCTTGGCGGGCTTCGGCCCTTTCCTCAAGTGCACGAATTTCGCCGGGCGAGACCTTTCCTTCGGCCATTTGCTTGCGCATCGCGGCCATCCGGCTGATATCGGAAATGCGCAGCGGCTCGTCCGTCAGGTAGTGTACGTCGTCCGGGCGGCCGAAGACGTCGGCATGAAGGTGAAAGGCCTCGACCATGCTCGTTGGCCCGGCGCTCGGGCCGAGTGCGAAAAAGGGACGGTCGTTCTTCGCCTTGACATAGGGCCAGCCTTTCGCATGACGGAAATAGTGGCGGCGTCGGTCGATGTCCTCCTGCTTGTGATTGAGGAAGGAATTCTTTCCGGTCGTGCCGCTGGTCGCGAGGACCATATGGCCGGCAGCGCGCAGCCGGTCGATGAAGTCATCGACATCCGTAACGCCTTCGACATCCACGTCGGTCACCTTCGCGACCGATAGCGTGTCCATCCACTGCAGCATGCGGCTCCAGCGGCCGTTCTCTACGAAGGATGCCGGATAGGACTTATAGACGGTGTGGGCAAAGAGGAGCGGGACGAGATCGGCGAAGCTTTTCACCTCCGTCAGTCCGGCTTCCTGCGCCCGCTTTTCCAGAATCGGAATCTGCTGCCGTCGCTCCGCCACCAGCGCCCGCGCGGCCTCCAGCCGCACCGGAGCGAGTTCCTTTTCCGGACGATCGAAGGCGTTGTCCGCCTCGATCATGCCCATCAGTTCCTGTCTGGCACCCATAACGCACATTCCTCCTCTGCTCGTACGGGCCGGCGCATCTATCCGGCGAGCGCATTTCTCACGACGGGATCGGAATTCCGGTCCACGAACCATTCGGGATAGCGCGGCGGCAGCTTCGTCACGTCGTCGAGCCGTCCCAGATCCCCTTCGGTCAGGGGGAGGCTCACGGCGCCGAGATTGTCTTCAAGTTGGGTTGCGCTGGACACGCCGATCAGGATCGAGGTGACTGCAGAACGCGATAGCAGCCACGCAAGCGCGACCTGCGCGGGCGTGGCACCGAGCCGGCTTGCGATTTCCCCCGTGATTTCCACTACCTTGAAGGCAAGATCCCAATCGAAGGGCAGACCATAGGTACGCGACATGCGTCCGCCATCGCCTTCACGGTTTTCGTTCGTATATTTGCCGCTGAGCAGCCCGCCTGCGAGCGGGCTCCAGACGAAAAGCCCTATCCCGCTTTCCTTCATCAGTGGCACGACCGTCTGTTCGATATCGCGGGAAATCAGCGTATAGAGCATCTCGCCGACGCGGAAACGCGCCAGATTTCGGCCCTGCTGAAGGCCGACGGCCTTACCTACCATCCAGGCGGGCCAGTTGGCGTAGCCGACGTAGCGGACCTTGCCCTGCTGCACCAGACGGTCCAGCCCTTCCACGACCTCCTCGATGGGCGTGTATTCGTCCACACGGTGGACTGAAAACACGTCTATCCAGTCCGTTCCCAGTCGCTTCAGGCAGTCGTCCGCGGTTTTCATGATGCTGCGATGGGAAAGCCCGCCATCGGTGACGGCGTCGTTGCTGCGAAAACCGACCTTCGTCGTTATGACCGCGTCGGCGCGCCGGCTGCCGAGTGCCCTTCCAAGATATTCCTCGGACTCGCCACCCGAATAGGTTGCCGCGGAATTGAAGGAATTGATGCCCGCGTCAAGTGCCCTGGCGACAAGTTCATTCGCCTGCTTCTGGTCGATTGTGCTTAAGGCCGTGTATTTTCCCGCCTTGCCGGAACCGAAGGTCATAGTGCCGAGAGAGAGTCTCGACACCACGAGACCGGTATCGCCCAATCGTGCATATTGCATTGCGTTCTCCTCCATCTACCGCAAAGGCCGGCGCGGACGCCGGCCTTTGCGCCATTATTGACCGGTTTGGACGGGTCCCGCCCGGAACTCCTCTGCCGTACCGTTGAAGGCGATGCTGCCGCGCTGCATCAGCATGGCCCGGTCGGCGACAGCGAGCGCCAGATCTACATGCTGTTCGACGATGACGACCGCCGTGCCATTTTTCGCCCAGCTGCGCAGGAATTCCATGATCGGCGGCATCAGGGCGATGGCAAGACCGAGCGACGGCTCGTCACAGAGCAGGACCTTGGGCTGCGCCACGAAAGCCTGCGACAGCGTCAGCATTTGCTGCTGCCCGCCGCTCAGGCTGCGAGCTTTGTCACGAGCCTTCTGCTTCAGGATTGGGAAAACCTCGAAAATCTGGTCCACCGCGGCGTCGAAGGCGCCCTTGTCCGTCTTCGATGCGAGCGCGCCGAGACGGATGTTGTCGAAGACCGACAGTTCGGGGAAAACCCTGTGACCGTCGAGAACAAGCCGCAGCCCTCGGGGAACGAGATCCTCCGGAATAGCGCCGGTGACATCCTGGCCCATGAACCGGACCGACCCCGCCGTGGGCTTGATGAGGCCGCCGATGGTCTGCAGCAGCGTAGTCTTGCCGGCGCCGTTCTCGCCGGCGATCAGGACGATTTCGCCCGCAGCCGCAGAGAAGCTGACGTCACGAAGGACAGGGAGTTTTCCATATCCTGCACAAAGTCCCGAAATCTCAAGCATGACGCACCGATACGAACAGAGGTTTCACCTTGGGGTCGTTCCAGACACTCGCGACATCACCGGAGGCGATGACCGTGCCGCTTTCCAGCACTGTCACTCGATCCGCAACACGTGCCACCAGATCGAGGTCATGTTCGACGAAGATGATAGTCAGGCCCAGCTTGTCACGCAGATCGCGCAGAAGCGCGGCGAAGGCGAGACGCTCTTCGGGAGACAGGCCCGCAGCCGGCTCGTCGAGCAGAAGGATATCGGCATCCGTGAGGATAACGCGGATGACTTCAAGCAGACGGCGCTGGCCGTGCGGGATCGATTCGGTACGCAAAGGTCCGAGGATGTCGCGCAGGCTGCCGACGAAATGCTCGGAGACGAGGGTGGGATTGCTCGAGAGCTTTGCGTCGAGGCCGATCTGGACATTGTCCCAGGCGCTCAATTGTTCGAAGATGCGCGGCGTCTGGAAGGTGCGGCCGACGCCCAGCTTGGCGACTTCACGCGCCCTGAGGGACGTCACGTCCCTGCCGTTGACCTTTACGGTTCCCGCATCCGAGGCGCTGAAACCGTTCAGCACGTTGAGGAGGCTGGTCTTTCCCGAGCCGTTGGCTCCGACAAGGCCGTGGATCTCGCCGCGGCGAACCGTGAGCGTCACGTTGTTGATGGCCACGACGCTGCCGAAGGCCTTACGCACGTCCTTGATCTCGATCGCGTTGCCTTCGGGCCTCGGAAGGCTCACCTGCGCACTATCGACGATATGGCCGAACTGCAGCGCTGGCATACGCTGCGGCTTCTGGCGCAGAGTCAGCCAACGAACGACCCCGCCAACGATGCCGGCCGGCATCAGCAGCATGACCAGGAAGGCGACCGTGCCGTAAACGAGCGGTCGGTACTCGATCAACTGGGCAAGGAAGACGTTCGGAAGAAGATAAAGCAGCGTGACGCCCGCGATCGTGCCGAGAGGCTGCCCCTTGCCGCCGACGATGACGGCGAAGAAGAACAGGATAGACATGTCGAGGTGGAAGGCGTTCGGGCTGACGAAACCGACCGTCGGAGGGTACAGCACGCCGGCAAGACCGGTGCCGAACGAGGCGATCATGAAGGCGATGAAGCGCATGCGCCCCGGGCTGATACCGAGCGACTGGGCTGCTTCCGGGCTTGCCGAAGCGACGCGCATGCGCCGGCCAAGCAGGGTCTTCGGGAAGATTGCCGACGTGGCGATCGCCGCGATGCCGAGCACCAGAGTCATGATCGAAAGGGCAGACAGTCCGAACAAGATCGGCGCATTGAGCTGCGGCAACGGAATGGAGATGCCGTTGATGCCGTTCGTCAGCGTGTTGAACGCGAACAGCATCTGCGGGAATACCATGGCGGCGCTCAATGTCACAAAACCGAGGTAGAACCACTGCACACGCAATGCCGGCAGTGCGAAAAGCACGCCGATCACCAGCGCGGCGAGAACGCCGAACACGATGCCGACCGGAAAGGAGAGGCCGTGCATGCCGCAGGCGATCCCGACCGCATAGGCCGCGGCGCCGAAAACCGCACCGTGGCCGAAGGAAACCTGGCCCGCATCGACGAGCAGCAGGCCCATGAAGATGCTGGCGACCACATAAATGATCGCCAAGTTAACGATGCCGATCCAGTAGGCCTGACCGAGGGCCGACGGGACGATGGTGGCGACAACCAGGATCAAGATGCCGATCACCAGTTGGATGCGAGCGGATCGGTCGAGCAATGGCAGTGCGCGCCCAGAAGGGGCAAGCGCTGCCGCGGCGATGTCGCCGGATGTGGAGACTTTTGCGTTCATACGCGCCTCGCGGCCGTGCTGCCGAAGATGCCTTCGGGGCGGATGAGAAGAATGGTGACCAAGATAAGCATCGAGACGAGCCCCTGGAATTCGCCGCCGAGCTTGAAGGTGGCCAGCATGGCGGCGACACCGACGAGCGGGCCGGCGATCAATGCGCCGGTATTGCTCGCGACGCCGCCGATGACGAGCGCCACGAAGCCGTTGAGCACATAGGCGACGGCCGAATCCGAGGCGAGCGTGATGATCGGCGCAGAGACGAAGCCGGCAGAGCCGACGATCAAGCCGGAGATGCCGAAGGCGAGCAGTTGCAGCCGCCGCACCTTGAGACCGGCGGCGCGGCCGGCGACCGGATCCTGCCAGAGCGCGCTGATGGCGAGGCCGGTCAGGGTCTTCGACAAGAACCATTGCAGGACGACGTACCAGAAAAGCGCGAGGCCGATCGCCATCAGAAACGGAGCGGGCACACGCATTCCGAATACCGGAATGTTGGCGAAGATGGAGCGAACCATCAGGGCGTTGGGACCTTGGACCAGAAGCAGGATGGCGCCGATGATGATCGAAACCGCCATCGTGGTGATGAGCCAGGACTGCTGGTCGTCCGAATAGCTGAGCGGCAGCATCGTCAGGTAGCCTTGGATCGTCAGCAGGACCGCGATGACGATCGCTGCGACGGGAATGAGCAGAATCCAGACCCCGAGTGACGGCTGGCCGAAGAACGCCACGAAGCCATAGGCCATCATGCCGCCAAGGACGAACATGTTACCTTGGGCGAAATTCAGGATGCCGCTGGAGACCTTGACGATATTGAAGCTCATCGCGATGAGCGCATAGACCGAGCCGAGGCCGATGCCGCGGACCAGGATGATGGCGTATTCCTGCCACATCTTCTTCTCCCGAATTGAAATCTGGAAACGGACCAGACGGCAGAGCGCCCGGCCCGTCGAAAAGCTCGATCGCCTTACTTGCAGTCGGCCCGCATGAAGAGGCCCTGCTCGTTTGTGTTGAGCGGGTTGACGATCGGGGTCATCACTTCCTTGCCGGCCAGGAAGTGGCTTTCGGCGGAAGCCTTCATTGGGCCGGAGACCGTCGGAACCTTGTCGGCATTGTTTTCGATCCAGACGCGGATCTTTTCAGGATCCGTGCCGCCGGTGGCTTCGACGGCCGCCTTCAGAATCATGATCCCGTCATAGCTGTAGCCGACGATGGCGGGCAGAAGATCCTTGTAGCTGTCCGGGTTGGCGGCCTTCAGCCGTTCCTTGAACTTGACGTAGGGGCTGTTGACGACGTCGTCGCCCGGGCAGTAGGTCCAGCCGCGATAGGCGACGCCGGCAACCTTCTCGAACAGCGCCTTGTCGGCGATCTTCGCAGCGCCGGACGCTTGCATGACCGTCGCGTTCGGGCCGGCGAGCGGCACATCGTCCCAGCCGATGTCGGACAGGTTGTTGAGCAGGACGCCCAAATCCTCGGGCGTATTGGCCCAGATGATGAGAGCTTCCGGATTTCCGGACTTCAGCGACAAAAGCTGTGCCGTCTTGTCTTCCGAGCGGAAGGGGAATTCCTGGACGCCGGTCACCTTTGCGCCGCCGGCTTCCAGTTCCTTCTTGATATAGGCGACGCCGGACAGAGCCTGTGCGCCGTTGTCGGTCAGGATGCCGACCGTCTTGGCCTTCAGCGTGTCCGTGACGTAGTGGGCCATGTGATAGCCCTGGTCGGCGGCGTTGCTCTGGACGGTAAACATGTACGGACCCTTCTGGGGGGTCAGGTCAAGCGAGCCGCTCGTCGCGATCTGGGCGATCTTGGTCTCGTTAAGCACCGGCAGGACTGCAAGCGTGCGCTGGCTCGACTGCGGGCCGAACAGCAGTTCGACCTTTTCCTGGGTCGCGAGGCGGCGCGCCTCGTTGACGGCGGCCGTCGGGTCGGACTGATCGTCGCCCTGGACGATGACGAGCTGCCGGCCGAGAATGCCGCCGGCCTTGTTGATCTCGTCGACGGCCATCTTGACGCCGATCGCGCCGTTGCGGCCGCTGATGGCGTCGCTTCCCGTGAAGGCGGTCAGGATGCCGAGCTTGATCGGCTCCTTCGACTGTGCCGAAAGCGGCCCGGCAAACGCAAAGGCAGAAGCGGCCACGGCGCTCATCAACGCGGCGCGATGCAGAAGAGCACGGTTTTTCCTGTGATATCCCCTCATGTTCTTTCCTCCTTCGAACTGACCGGATTCCGGCAACACACCTCAAGCCTCGTCAATGTTCAACGTGGTCGGTCTCGCCCGCTGGCAGACATCACATCCATAGCTTTAGGCGCGGCGGGCTTTTCTCCGGGGAAAAGCCGTGCGCGAAGCGTTAACGTCCGTAAACGGACCTCAGGACATCAATGTCATATCCATGTTTTTACAACGGGCGCTGCTGTTTCGCAGGGCCATTCGCCCTATCGTCCGGCGGATTTCGAGGAGGAACGAGAATGACGACAGGTCAACTGGCAGGAAAGCGCGTTATCGTGACCGGTGCGGCTTCGGGCATCGGCCGCGCGATAGCAGCACTTTTCGAGGCCGAAGATGCCGTGGTCGCCCGATTTGACCGGGATGCCGACGGCCTTGAAGCTGCCGGCGCAAAAGGCGCGGCATTCACGGTGGACCAGACGGACCCGCATGCCGTCTACGAGGGTGTCGAACAGGCCGTTCGCGGTCTCGGCGGTCTCGACGCATTGATCAACGCGGCCGGCATCGCAGACGACAATCCGACGGAAACCATTTCACTCGAACGTTGGAACAAGGTGCTCGCGGTCAACCTGACCGGCCCGTTTCTTCTTTGTCAGGCGGCTTTGCCGCACCTGCGGAAATCGACGGTCCCTTCCATCGTCAACATCGCGTCCGGCAGCGGGATTCTGCCGTCCGGGGCGGGTACCGCTTATGCGGCATCGAAGGCGGGCGTGCTGATGCTGACCAAGAGTCTCGCCGCCGAATGGGGCCCCGACATTCGCGTCAATGCCATATGTCCCGGCACGGTCGATACCAACATGCTGAACGGCCTGTTTGAAAAGGACGACGCGTTTTACGAGAGAATCAGGAAAGCCTACGCGCTTCAGCGAATGGGCAAGGCTGAGGAAATCGCCCAGGCTGCCCTTTTCCTCGCCTCCGAGAAGGCCTCTTTCATCACCGGCATCAGCCTCGCGGTCGATGGCGGCCGCACCTACCACTAAGGATGCAGCCAGATGGATACGCCTCTTCGCGAAACAGCCTTTCGACCGGTGCGCCTCGGCACGACCAAGGCAACAGCCCGGGCCGGCTCCGACGGCAGCACGATCCTGTCTCTCGACGAACCTCTCGATGCCTATCCGCCGAACCTGACGGACAGACTGGTCAGATGGGCCGTGGAAAAGCCGGATTATGTGTTCCTGTCGATGCGGCACGAGAACGGAACGCTCTCGGAACTGACCTATGGCGAGACGCTCCGACAGGTGGAAGCGATCGCGACCGCGCTGGTCGCGCGGGACATGCCCGCCGAACGCCCCATCGTCATGCTTTCGGAAAACGACATGGAGACGGCGCTGCTGGTTCTGGCGGCGCTGCATGCCGGTATCGCCTATTCGCCTGTTTCGCCGGCCTATTCCCTGCTCGCGACCGACTATCTGAAGCTGAAGGGCGTCATCGATCTCCTGAACCCAGCCCTGATCTTCGCATCTGACGGCGCCCGCTACGGCCGGGCAATCCGGGCGGTCGCACCGGCAGATGCGGAAATCGTAACGACCACCAATCACCTGACCGACCCGGCCTCGACACCCTTCGAGACATTGCTGCAGACGACGGACCGGGACGCCCTCGCGCGCGCCCATGCCGCCATCCGGCCCGACACGGTGGCGAAGATCCTCTTTACATCGGGCACGACCGGCTCGCCGAAAGGTGTCATCTATCCGCACCTGATGATGGCGAGCCAGCGCCAGCAGGTAGCGCAAACCTTTACCTTCACGCTGGAGGAGCCAGCGGTAATGGTCGATTGGCTGCCCTGGCACCACACGTTCGGCGGGACGCAGAATTTCGGAACCGCCCTTTACTCCGGCGGAAGCCTGCGAATCGACATCGGCCGGCCTACGGCGGAACTGGTCGGACCCACGGTGCAGAACCTGCGCGAAGTAGCACCGACGCTCTATCTCAACACGCCGCAAGGCTTCGCGACGCTGCTCCCCTATTTCCGAAACGAACCCGCACTGCGCAAGACGTTCTTCAGCCGGCTGAAGCTGATGTATTATGGCGGCGCGAGCCTGCCCCATCACATCTGGGAAGAACTCGACCGGATGGCCATCGACACGGTCGGCGCGCGCATCATGATCACGTCGGGCCTCGGCTGCACAGAAGCGGGTCCTGTGCCGGCTAGCGCCAACTGGGATCCGAACCGTGTGCCGCTGGTCGGCCTGCCTGTTCCGGCAATGGAAATCAAGGTGGCGCCGGTGCAAGGCAAGCTCGAATTTCGGCTGAGAGGCCCCTGCGTGACGCCGGGATACTGGAAGAATCCAGAGTTGACGAAAGCGGCCTTCGATGAGGATGGTTTCTACAAGACCGGCGATGCCGTCAGGTTCATCGACCCCGACGTTCCAGAAAAAGGCCTCCTTTTCGATGGCCGCATCGCCGAGAACTTCAAGATCACCAACGGAACCTGGGTGCATGTCGCAGAACTTCGCAATCTCGCCATCACTGCCTTTGCGCCGCTGATCCTCGACGCAGTGATCACTGCCCCGGATCGGGATTATCTTGGCGCTATCCTGTTTCCCAACATGGATGCGTGTCGGGCGCTGTCGGGCCTCGGACCGGAAGCGTTGGATACGGCCGTGCTAGAGTCAGCTCCGGTGCAGCATAAACTCCAGTCGGGGCTCGATGCCCTGGCCGAAAACGCAGTCGGTGCAGCGAGCCGGATCCTGAGAATCTGCGTCACGACCGATCCGCCGACGCTGGATACGGGCGAACTGACGGACAAGCGCACGATCAGCCAGCGGGCGGTGCTGCAAAGGAGGCTAGAAGTGGTGAAGACGATTTATCAGGAGCCTCCGGGCTCTGGCGTACTCGTTGCGCGCCCATGAAAACCCCTTGCGGACCCCTTCGTAGGCTTCCGCAAGCAACAGATGCGAACAAGGGCAGCCCGAGGCGTCCAGGCCGCGGGGACCCCTGCCCTTAACGCCGAAACCGAGACCATTCATGAAACGCTCGCTGCTTGTGCCATCCCTTGCCATGGTTTTCGGCAATCTCGGCGTTCTTTCGGGTGGCTTCATGATTGTCGCCCTGCTGCCGCCGGTACGCCAGGAACTTGGCCTCACCGCGACCGAGGCCGGGCTCCTGATGTCGATCTACGCGATCACATATGCGCTGGCTTCGCCGTTGCTCGGCTGGCTGGCGACGCGGGTGGCCTACCGCCCCGTACTCATTCTCGCCGCGCTACTCGCGGCGGTTGGCTGCCTCATCGCGGCATATGCGGACTCCGGCGGCAATTTCATGGTAAGCCGTGTCGTTTCGGCCATCGGGGCGGCTCTTTTCACACCGACGGCGGCGGCCTTTGCCGTGGCTATCCATCCGCCTGAGGATCGCGGCAGGGCGCTCTCGACCGTGGCTCTCGGCATATCGCTTTCGCAGGTCATCGCGCTTCCGGCCGCTGCCTGGGCGAGCAACGTGGTCGGCTGGCGCGCCGCCTTCTTCATTACCGGCGGTTTCCTGTTGGTCTTCGCCGCGCTCCTCCGCGTCATGACGCCAGGATCCGCCCGACCGGAGCCGCTCACGCTCAGTGCGTTGCGCAGCGCAGTCGTCAACAGGACGCTGATGGCCAATGCCAGCCTCACCATCCTATTCAGCGGCAGTGCGAACCTGATCTACGTCTTCCAGGCGGAAATCTTCATCGAGCAGGCAGGACTTTCCACATCTGCGCTCGCGGCGGCATTGTTGTGTTTGGGAATCGGCACGATGGCGGGAACATGGATCACCGGCAGGGCGATCGACATGTTCGGTCCATCGGTGACGCTCGCCGGCCAGGCCGTCGTAACGGCTTGCATCGCCTTGCCGATGACGCTGCTGCACTACGGTTTCGCAGCCGCGTGTATGCTCGCCATTATTGCCGGCGGCGCGCTATTCAACCACATTCCGCCGCTGCAGATGCGGTTGATCCGCCTCATGCCGGGATCGGCCGGCTTGATCTTTTCCATCAACGCCTCCTTCGTCTATGCCGGAAGCGCGATCGGCTCGTTCGTCGCGGGAGGAATGGTCGATGTACTCGGCATTGCCTGGCTGGGACCGCTTGCGACCTTGGTCGCGATGTCGGCGCTTGCCTGCCTATGGCTTCTCGACCGTCAGAAGGAAATCGTGTAGCCGCCGTCTACGTTGATGACCTGGCCGTTGACATAGGCCCCGGCCGGCGATGCCAGCATAACGACAACGCCGGCGATCTCGTCAGGCTGGCCGAGCCGCTGCACCGTGTTGCGGCGCATCTCGTGCTCCATGTATTCTTTGTCCTCCGTGATGCCCCGCGCCATGTCCGTCAGGACCGTGCCCGGAGCGACCGTGTTGACCCGGATGCCGCTGCGGCCATGCTCTGCAGCCAGCGCACGAGCCATCTGCATGTCTGCCGCCTTGGAGATCGAATAGGAATAGAACTTGTCGGAGCCGAAATGCCCGACGATCGAGGCGATCAGGATGATGCGCCCGAAGCCGCGTTCCAGCATGCCGGGAAGTGCCCGCTGGATCAGCCAGTGATTGCCCATCACGTTGGCGTCGATGACCTTGCGCATCGCCTCATCGCTGGTACCCATGGCCGGTCCGACATAGGGATGGATCGCCGCGTTGCAAACGACGATGTCGATCTTGCCGAGAGCGGTCGCGCTTTTCGCGTAGAGCTGCACCAGCTCTTCGCGGCGCGAGACGTTGGCGGCGATCGGGATCGCCGCGTCCGGCCGGCCCCGGCGGGCGTTGATATCGGCCGCCGCCGCCTCGCAACTGTCCATCTTGCGGCTGGAAATGATCACGCGCGCCCCGTGCTGGACGAAGCGGTCGGCGATCGCCCGGCCGATGCCGCGGCTGGAGCCCGTGACGAGGGCGTTGAGCCCGCTTAGGTCGAAGAGCGTGTCGGTAACTGCGGTCATGCTACTTCCTCCAGCATCTGTTGCGTTCTCGTCCGGATGATCTGCCGCGCGTCGGCCACCATGCGGTCGATGAGTTCGGCGCAGCTCGGAATGTCGTGGATCAGCGAGGCGGCCAGGCCCGCGGTCCAGACCCCGCCCTCCATGTCGCCGTCGAGATAAACCGAGCGTCCGCGCTGGCCGTTCACCAGAGGCGCGATATCGGCGATCGTCAACGCTGCACCCTTCTCCTTCTCGATCCGCTGCGCTTCCTCGGCGACCGAGTTGCGGAAGTAGCGGGAGGTATTTTTCAGCGGACGGTAAAGGTGGATCGTGTCGAACTCGCTCGCTTCGACCAGCCGTTTCTTCACGTTCTCGTGGATCGGGGCCTCCTTCGTCGCCATGAAGCGCGTGCCCATGTTGATGCCATCGGCGCCGAGCATCAGCGCCGCCGCCAAGCCACGTCCGTCCCCGATGCCGCCGGAAGCGATGAACGGGATCTTGAGTGCGTCGGCGGCCAAAGGCAGCAGGATCATGTTGGGTATGTCGTCCTCGCCCGGATGGCCGGCGCATTCGAAACCATCGACGCTGACGGCCGCGCAGCCGATCTTCTCCGCCTTCAGCGAATGGCGGACCGAAGTGCACTTGTGGATGACCTTCGCGCCGGCCTCGTTGAAGATCGGCATCAGCGCCTCGGGACTGCGGCCCGCCGTCTCGATGATGCGCACGCCGTTCTCCACGGCCGCCCGCGCATATTCGTCATGGGCGATCGGGCGCAGGGAAGGCATGATCGTGATGTTGACGCCAAAGGGCTTGTCCGTCATCTCGCGGCAGCGAGCGATTTCCTTGGCCAGATCTTCCGGCGTCGGCTGCGTCAGCGCCGTCAGGATTCCGAGGCCGCCCGCGTTAGAGACGGCAGAGGCGAGCTCCGCCCGGCCGACCATATGCATTCCGCCCTGAACGACCGGGTACTTGATCCCCAGAAGCTCCGTAATCCGTGTCTTCATCCGAAGTGTCCTCATCTGTGCGATAGCCATGATCTCTTGATCGCTTATCCCGCGGCGGTCACACGGCTGTCCATGCGCGCGCCTGAAATGACGCATACATGCGCGTTGCGGCAGTGCGCGCATCTGTCCTCCAATGCACTGGACTTGAAGAACTCATTAGATGCGATCTAGTCGCGCGACAGCGGAGGTTTTCGAGCGGATTCTCGCGGTCATTCCGCGCGAGAGACGTCTTCCACCTTCCAGACGGTGGCGGCATCTACGGAACAGGCTCGCAAATCGTTTCTGATTTTCAGGCCTGTTTGCAAGACGATGCTTTTACGCGGCCGCTCTGAAATTCAATGGGCGTAATGGCAACCTCGGCGCCTACCGGAATATCCAGCCACCGTTTACCGACAGAATGCTTCCCGTCACGTAACCGGCCTCGGGCGCGCACAGATAGGATACGGCGGCCGCAACTTCGTGGGGCAGGCCCGGCCGGCGCAACGGCAGAATCTGCTGGATGCGCGCCTTGCGCGCCTCGTCGAACGTGCCGGTCAGTCCGGTTTCCTCAATCATGCCCGGTGCCACTGCGTTGACGGTAATGTCCCTGGGAGCGAGCTCCCGCGCCAGCGCCATGGTCAGCCCGGTGATGCCCGCCTTGGAGGCGCTGTAGGCGATGAGGCCCGGAACGCTGCCGCCATTGTAGGCCACGGTGGACGACAGGTTGACGATCCGGCCGCCCGGCGAACGCAGTATCGGTGCCAGTTCCTGCGAGACCATCATGGTCCCCTTCAGGTTGATGGCGAAGGTTTCATCCCAGAGACGGTCCATCTCGTCCGAAGGTGTCGAAAGGGTCGTCGTCATCATGACGCCGGCATTGTTGACTAAAACCGCGATCTCGCCGTAGCGGCGGGCAACTTCCGCCGCCAACGCCTTGACCGAGGAACGTTCGCTGATATCGGCTGCAATGCAATCCGCTCCTCCGCCGATCCCCGCGCAGGCGGCTTTCAGCCTGGCTTCGTCGCGCGAGACGATCGTCACGTCGAAGCCGTCCTGCTTCAGCCGCCTGGCGATCCCAAGGCCGATGCCCGTGGCACCCCCTGTAACGATCGCCCGGCCTTCCCCTCCGCTGGCCATGTCGTTCCTCCTCAGATCAGCCCAAGCTTCTTCTTCGTCTCGTCATCCAGCGTGCTGGTATAGGGCTTGGCGCCCGAGAGGTCGAAAATTTTGTCCTTGTTGTTGGCGAAGTCCTCAAGGGTTGCGACGTGCGACGGATCGACCACGTGGCCTGTGCCCTTCATCAGCTTCAGCACGGTGAAATAACCAGCGCCGGCAGCGACAATCTCGCCGTTCACGTCGCATTCCTCGCTGGAAAGCCACGCGACGGCGGGCGATACCTGCTCAGGCTTGGACAGGTCGAACAGCTTCTGCTCGATGATGCCCTCTGTCATGCGCGTGCCGGCCACCGGCGAGATCATGTTGACCTTGATGTTGGACTTCGCACCCTCGAACTTCAGGTTGTTCATCAGCCCGAGCATGCCGGTCTTGGCCGCACCGTAATTCGACTGTCCGTAGGAGCCGACGAGGCCGGAGCCGGAACTGGTGAAGACTACCCGGCCATATTTCTGTTCCAGCAGGTGCGGCCAGGCGGCCTTGGTCACGTAGACGGTGCCGAGCAGGTGAACGTTGAGGACGATTTCGAATTCCTCGAGGGTCATCTTGATGAAGCTCTTGTCGCGCAGAATGCCCGCATTGTTGACGACGATGTCGATCTTGCCGAAGCTGTCGATCGCAGTCTGGACGATGGATTCCGCGCCTGCACGGTCGGCAACGCTCGCATAGTTGGCGACGGCCTCCCCGCCGGCAGCCTTGATCTCCTCGACGACCGCGTCGGCTGCCGCGCCTGAGCCGCCCTTGCCGTCAACGCTGCCGCCGGGATCGTTGACGACCACCTTGGCGCCGTGCTTCGCCAGAAGCATGGCATGGGCTCGGCCGAGGCCGGCGCCCGCGCCCGTCACGATGGCCACCCGGCCGTCAAAGCGTATCGTCATGATCGTCTCCTAGAATTCCTAGCCACGCGCGCATCCCCTGCGCCGGGCTTTCTTCAGCGTTCTTTGGCGGCGCGGCGCATCCTTGTCCATGCGCGCCGGCTCAACGACGCATATATGTTGCTGTTGCCGGGGCCTTCTGAAATCGCTCCCAATGCCGCTAGATAGCCGGCGGACCGAGGAGCACTTTCCATGACCGAAACCTATACCGTCGAGACTGAGGACCGCATCGCCACCATCACGCTGAACCGTCCCGAGGTTCTGAACGCGGTGAACGACGATATCATCTTTCCCCTGACCGAAGACCTCAAGGCCATCGGCAGGGACCCCGGCATCGGAGCTGTCATCCTGACCGGCGCGGGCCGCGCCTTCAGTGCCGGCGGCGATGTCAAGGCGATGAAGGGCAATGCCAGCGAAATCCCCTTCGAGCCACGCGTCGATCTGCTGCGCCGCCGGCACTGAAGGCGNNATCTGCTGCGCCGCCGGCACGAACTGGTCAAGCGGATCTACGAACTGCCGAAGGTGACGATCGCCATGGTCAACGGCGCCGCGGCGGGCGCCGGTTTCGCGCTGGCGCTTGCATGCGACTTTCGCATCGCCTGCCGCTCCGCCAAATTCGTCACCAGCTTTGTGAATGTCGGTTTCGCTGGCGATTTCGGCGGCACCTATTTCCTCACCCGGCTGCTCGGGCCAAGCAAGGCGAAGCAGCTCTATCTCACGTCCGAGAAACTAGATGCCGGAAAGGCGTTGGACCTCGGGATCGTTTCGAAAGTCACCGACGATGAAACGCTCGTCGCCGAGACACGAGCTTTCGCGCGCACTTTCGCGGAAGGCGCAACGCTTGCCCATGGCTATATCAAGCGCAATTTCCAGGCAGCCGAAACCGGCGGCATCGAGGAAATCCTCGATCTCGAAGCCTTCAACCAGATTCGTCTCGCGACCAGCGAGGATCACACGGAGGCTGTGCGTGCTTTCGCGGAGAAGCGCAAACCGGTCTTCAAAGGCCGCTGAAGCGGCCGTAACAGGGAGGAGGAAAATATGGGCAGACTAAATGGGAAAATCGCGGTGATGACCGGCGGCGGCGCCGGTATCGGCCGCGCGGCCGTCGAGATCTTCGCCCGCGAGGGTGCGAAGGTCGTGGTCGCGGAACTCGATCCCGACTTCGGCCGGAGCACCGTCGAGGCACAGACGGCGGCCGACCGCGAAGCGATCTTCGTCGAGACCGACGTCACGAACGAGGCGAGCGTCAAGGCGGCGGTCGAGGCGGCCGTTTCAACGTTCGGCCGTATCGACATCCTCTACAACAATGCCGGTGCTTCCTTTCTCGACGACAGCGCCACGGAAAAGGGCGATCCGGAAGTCTTCTGGAAGACGCTGCGGCTCAACCTCTTCGGAACCTGGCTGATGTGCCGCGAGACGATACCGCACCTGCGCGCCGCCGGCGGCGGGGCGATCGTCAACACGACGTCGACTGCCGGTATCGTCGGCCTCGAGAACATCGACGCCTATTCCTCGGCAAAGGGCGGGGTGATCTCGCTGACACGGGCCCTGGCCCGCCAGCTGGCGTCGGACAATATCCGCGTCAATGCAGTTGCCCCGACACGGACGCTGACGGAACGGGCCACGCGGATCAACAACGCGCGTCCGACCGGGACGGGCGGTGAAGGCAACCGGAACAGGCTGGGTGACGCGATGCCGGAACACATCGCCTATGGCGCGCTATTCCTCGCTTCCGACGAGGCCGCCCGCGTCACCGGCCATACGCTTCCCGTCGATAGCGGCTTCACCTCTTCCTGACCCACGCACGCACATGCCCGCAGGCCCGAGAGGCCTTTGGGCGTGGCCGCCCGGCGGCTTGGTATTGGCTCAGCGACCCTTGAAGACAGGACTGCGCTTTTCGAAGAACGCCGCTTTCGCCTCGGCGTGGTCTTCCGTGGCGACGAGCACAGGCTGGAGATCGATCTCCTGCTGGAGCGCCGCATCGAGGCCCTCGGAGAAGGCAGACTTCAGGATGGCCATGGAAACTGGCGGCATGCGGGCAAACCGCTCCGCGACCTCGCGGGCCTCCGCCAGCGCCCGGCCCGGCTCGACGAGCCGATCGGCGAGCCGCATGTCGAACGCGTCTCTGCCGCTGAACTCCGGAGCCAGGGCGATCAATTCCTTTGCCTTGCCAAGACCGACCCGCCGCGGCAGCGACCACATGGCTCCGAGATCCGGCAGGAAGCCGAGCCGCATGAAGGCGCAGCACAAACGCGAGTCCGAAGCGACGACGAAATAGTCGCAGGCAGCGGCCAGCGATATTCCTGCACCATAGCAGGTTCCTTCCACTGCGGCGACGATCGGCTTGCGCCCGGCAACGATGAGGCGCATCAGTCGCGAACTGCCCTTTTCGAGCCGGGCACGCATCTCGAGCGGCGTCGTTTCCTTGAAACTGCGGATGTCCCCGCCGGCCGTGAAGAGACCGCCGGCACCGGTCAGCACAATCGCGCGGCACGTAGGATCGTCGTTGAGTTCCGTCAGCGCATCGGCCAGCTCGTCGCGCAGTTGCGGCGAAAAAACGTTCAATTTGTGGGGATCGTTGAAGGTCAGAGTGACGATGTGACCGTCGCGCTCTACAAGCAGCTTTTCAGGCATGGGGCACCTCCGAGTCTTTTCCGGCTACGTCGTCTGCAGCTTCCATAGTGTCCAGCATTCTTCGATTGACGGCCTCCGCAGCCTCATACTGAACCCAGTGTCCTGCTGTCGGAACGATGACACTGCGGCCAGGCGGTCGCCGTCTCTCGAGATAGGCGACGCGCTCGTCCAGATGGCGGCGGACGAGCACATCCTCGGCACCCCATATCGCCGTGACGGGGACGTTCGGATGGCGATCGAGACAGTCCCCCATGTTCGCAGCGAGCGCAGCCTTTCTATTGTTCACCTGCGTATGTTCGGCATTGTCCGCCTGAATGTCGATGGCAAGATCGTCTATGCTCTCGGACCTGTGGAGCATCAGCCTGGAAAGATTGTGAGCATGGATGGCGCGGCGCGCCTGCACGTCGGATGTCTCCTGCCAGCGTCGCAACTCACCCGTCACCATATCCACCTTGCCGAAACCGGCTGTGCCGACGATGAAAAGGTGACGCACCCGTGTCTGATGCGCATCCAATATATAAGCCGCCACGATCGATCCGAAGGAGAAGCCGGCGAGGAAATAGTTTTCCGAAAGTCCGAGCTCATCGAGCGCGGCCGCCACCGCGGCGGAGATTTCCTCTATTGTCTCCCCAACCGGCGCGGAACCACCCATTCCGGGCAGATTGGGTACATACACGCGATATTTGCGTGCCAGGACGGGGATGTTTTGCAGCCAGTGCTTCCAAGACCCGTGGCCGCCATGCAACAGGACCAACGGAGGTCCTTCGCCCCACATACGCCAGATCATCCCGCCGGCGGCAAGGCCGGTCGTGGCGTGATCCGCCTGCGCATCGAGGTCGGAAAAAAGGCTCTGGGGACTGTCCATCGACCGGCCGATCCTAAAGCGCCTTTTCGAGCTTCGGCAGGATTTCGAAGAGATCGCCGACGATGCCGTAATCGGCGACCTGGAAGATCGGTGCCTCTTCATCCTTGTTGATCGCGACGATGACCTTCGAGTCCTTCATGCCGGCCAGATGCTGGATGGCACCGGAAATGCCGGCCGCAATATAGAGCTGCGGCGCGACGACCTTGCCGGTCTGGCCGACCTGCCAGTCGTTCGGGGCGTAACCCGCATCGACCGCAGCGCGGGAAGCGCCGACGGCGGCGCCGAGCTTGTCGGCAACCGGCAGGATGACTTCCTTGAACTTTTCCGAAGAGCCGAGCGCGCGGCCGCCGGAGATGATGATCTTGGCAGAGGTCAGTTCCGGACGTTCCGACGAAGACAGGGCGTCGGAAACGAAAGAGGAAACACCCGGGTTCGCAGCTGCCGGGATGGTCTCGACGGCGGCCGAACCACCCTCGCCGGCTGCCTGGAAGGAAGCCGTGCGCACCGTGATGACCTTCTTTGCGTCGGTCGACCGGACGGTCTGGATGGCGTTGCCGGCATAGATCGGACGTTTGAACGTGTCGGCGGAAACCACTTCGATGATTTCCGAGACCTGAGCGACGTCCAGCAGGGCCGCGACGCGCGGCATGACGTTCTTGGCGGATGCCGTCGCCGGCGCGATGATCGTGTCATAGGCGCCGGCGAGCGAAACGATGAGTGCTGCAAGCGGCTCAGCCAGGTTGTTGGCAAGGCCCGCATCGTCGGCGAGCAGCACCTTGGAAACACCGGAGAGCTTTGCAGCGGCATCGGCCGCCGCCTTGGCGCCGGAGCCGGCGACCAGCACATGCACGTCGCCGCCGATCCTGGCGGCAGCGCTCAGCGCCTTGGCGGTCTGGTCGTTGAGGCTGGCATTGTCGTGTTCGGCGAGAAGAAGAATGGCCATCTTGAATAATCCTTTTCCCTGTCGCTTAGAGGACGCCGGCGGTCTTGAGGCTGGATACCAGTTCCTCGACCGTCTTGACCTTGATGCCGGCCTTGCGGCCGCCCGGCTCTTCGGTCTTCAGGACCTTGAGGCGCGGAGCCGTATCGACGCCGAAATCACCGGGGGTCTTCTTGTCGAGCGGCTTCTTCTTGGCCTTCATGATGTTCGGCAGCGAAGCGTAACGCGGTTCGTTCAGGCGAAGGTCGGTGGTGACGACGGCCGGAAGCTTGACTTCGATCGTCTGCAGGCCGCCATCGACTTCGCGGGTCACCTTGGCGGAACCATCAGCGATCTCGATCTTGGAAGCGAAGGTCGCCTGGGCGGCGCCGATGAGGGCCGCCAGCATCTGGCCGGTCTGGTTCGAATCGTCGTCGATCGCCTGTTTGCCGACGATGATCAGGCCGGGCTGCTCGGCATCGACGATGCCCTTCAGGATCTTGGCGACGGCGAGCGGTTCGACGACATCGTCGGTCTCGACCAGGATCGCCCGGTCGGCGCCCATGGCGAGCGCGGTGCGCAACGTTTCCTCGGCCTTGGCCGGGCCGATCGAAACGACCACCACTTCTTCCGCCTTGCCGGCTTCCTTCAGGCGCAGCGCCTCTTCGACCGAGATTTCGTCGAACGGGTTCATCGACATCTTGACGTTGGCGAGTTCAACGCCCGAACCATCCGGCTTTACCCGGATCTTCACGTTGTAATCAACCACGCGCTTGACTGGCACCAGGATCTTCATGGGGTCCTTCCTGCTTTAATTGGTGATTAGCTCTTCTTGACGGACTTGAATTCATCCCAGCGCTCAGACGTCCAGTCGAAGAGACCGATGACCCCGGCGCCGCCGCCGTTCTGCAGGTCGCGGCCGCCGTCGATCGTGATGCATTCGCCGTTGATATAACCCGCCTGCCCCGACATCAGATATGAGACGAGGTTGGAGATCTCTATATGGTCGCCGACACGGCGCAGCGGCACTTCCATCTCCTCCGGCTTGGCCTTCGAGCCTTCCGGATAGAGGTTTTCCCATGCACCCTTGGTCGGGAACAGGCCGGGCGATACGGCAACTGTGCGGATTCCGTGCGGACCCCATTCGACGGCAAGACTCTTCATCATGGCGAGCACCCCGGCCTTGGCGCTGGCAGACGGCACCGTGAAAGCGCGGCCGGCATTGGCCGCTGCGGAAACGACGCTGAGAATTGTGCCAGGACGCTTGTCGGCGATCCAGCGCTTGCCGGCGGCGACCGTGCAGTAGAAAGTGCCGTGCAGCACGATGTTCAACACCGAGTCTATGGCACGCGGAGACAGCGTCTCGGTGCGCGCTATGAAGTTGCCGGCGGCGTTGTTGATCAGCCCGTCGAGTGGCCCGTCCTTCCAGATAGCGTCGAACATCGCATCGACGGCCGCCGCGTCGCGCACGTCGCAGATATGGGTTGTGACCCGTGCGCCGCTCGCCTTGCGGAATTCGTCCGCGGTGGCCTCCAGCACCTCGGCGCGGCGACCGCAGATGGCGATTTCCGCCCCCAGTTCAGCCATGCGTGAGCCAAAACTCTTGCCAAGTCCCGAGCCGCCGCCTGTGATCAGAATCTTCTTGCCCTTGAGCAAACCGCTTTCAAACATCCGAATGTCCCTTTTCTACGCTCAGCCGCGGCGGTCGAGGAGATCGATCAGCGACAGGTGGTGATCCGTGTCGCCGAACTGCCGCTCCATGGCCGTCGAACGCTTGAAATGTTGCCCGATGATATATTCCTCGGTAACGCCGATGCCGCCGGACATCTGAACGGCGTACTGGCCGACGAAATGCAGCGACTTGCCGATCTGCACCTTGGCGAAGGACATCGCCCGGCGGCGCTCCCGGTCGTCCGGCTCCGACGCCATGGCCGCCGCGTAGATCGCCATGCTGCGCGCCTGTTCCGTCATGACGTACATCTCAGCCGACCGGTGCTGCAGCGCCTGGAAGCGCCCGAGCGGACCGCCGAACTGGTTGCGTGTCTTCAGATATTCGACCACGGTCTTCAGCATGGCCTCCATCAGGCCGACCGCCTCGCCGCAGAGCGCGACGATAGCGTCGCCGACAGCCTTTTCGAGAATCGGGAAGCCTTCGCCGGCGGCGCCCACCAGCGCCGCGGCTGGGAGCTCGACGCCCTTCAGCGTGACCGCCGCATAGCGCGCGCCGTCGATGGACCGGTACGGCTCGACCGTCACGCCCGGATGCCCTTTCGGCACCGCGAAGATCGAGATACCATCCTCGTCCTGCACACCGCCGCCGGTGCGGGCTGTCACGAACAGCGTGTCGGCGCTGTCGCCGGCAATCACGTTGATCTTGCGCCCGTTAACAACGTAGCCGCTGCCTGCCTTGTCGGCCTTGGCGGACACGCGGGAAAGCAAGTAGCGGGCGCCTTCCTCCTCATGGGCGAGCGCGAGGATACGGCTGCCCTCGGCCAGGGCCGCGACCGCTTCTTCCCGGCCGCCGAAATCGGCATGGCGGAGGATGCCGCCGGCCAGTACGACGCTGCCGAGCCAGGGCTCGACGACCATGCCGCCGCCGAAGGCCTCCGCGACGATCATCGTATCCGTCATGCTGCCGCCGAAGCCGCCAAGCGCCTCGTCGAATCCGAGGCCGAGAAGGCCGAGGTCGGCAAATTGCTGCCAATTGTCGCGGCTCCAGCCGGGCGCTTCCGCCTTGAAGCGTTCGCGCGCCTCCTGAGTATAGCGTTGGGCGATCAGGCGGTCGACGCTGTCCTTCAGCATCGATTGTTCGGAAGAGAGTTCAAAATCCATGTCAGAAACCGAGGATCGCCTTTGAAATGATGTTCTTCTGGACCTCACTGGCGCCACCGTAGATCGTGGCTGCCCGCGACAGGAAGTAGTTAGGCACGGCGCCAAGCACCGCCGTCAGGTCGTCCTCGGCAAGATCCTGCCAGGGCGCCTTGCTGCCATGGGTGAAGGCGAGTCCGAGGGGACCCGCGACTTCCGCCACCAGTTCGGCGGAGAACTGCTGTGTCTCGGCGCCGCGCAGCTTGAGGATCGACGAGGCAGGGTCGGGCTTGCCGTCGTTTCGCTTGCGCTGCCGGTCGATGATGCGAAGCGCCGTCACTTCCAACGCCTTCAGCTCGATCTCGAGCTCGATGCAGCGGCGGCGGAAGAAAGGATCCTCCGAGAGCTTGCCGTCCAGCACCTCGGAAAGCTCGGCGAGGCGCCGCGCCCGCTGCAGCCGGCCCTTGGAGAGGCCGACGCGGGCGATGCCGGTGCGCTCGTTGCCGAGCAGGAACTTCGCGTAGTCCCAGCCCTTGTTTTCCTCGCCGACCCGGTTCACGACCGGCACGCGGACATTGTCGAGGAACACCTCGTTGGTGTGGTGCTCGCCGTCGATCGTGATGATCGGCCGGACGGTGACGCCCGGCGTCTTCATGTCGATCAGGACGAACGAGATGCCTTCCTGCTTCTTCGCGGAAGGATCGGTGCGCACCAGGCAAAACATCCAGTCCGCATCGTGCGCCGTCGAGGTCCAGATCTTCTGACCGTTAATCACGTAATCGTCGCCTTCGCGGACGGCCGAAGTGCGTAGCGCGGCGAGGTCCGAGCCGGCGCCCGGCTCCGAGAAGCCCTGGCAGAACCAGTAGTCGAGGCTGCGGATCTTCGGCAGGAAGCGTTCCTTCTGTTCTGGAGAGCCGAATGTGTAGACGACCGGGCCGACCATATTGATGTTGAAGGAAAGCGGCTCCGGCGCCGGCGCCTGGAGGATCTCCTCCATGAAGATGTAGCGCTGCACGGCGCTCCAGCCCGGCCCGCCATATTCCATTGGCCAATGTGATGCGGCCCAGCCCTTGGCGTCCAGGAGCTTGTGCCAGGTACGCACGTCGCTGCCGTCGTAATACGCAGAAAGACCAGCCTTGGCGCGAATGGATTCCGGCAGGTTGTCGCGAATGAAGGCGCGCACTTCCTCGCGGAAGACAAGTTCGGCGGGGGTATA
Source organism: Hyphomicrobiales bacterium (assembly GCA_900471605.1). GTDB lineage: Bacteria > Pseudomonadota > Alphaproteobacteria > Rhizobiales > Rhizobiaceae > Neorhizobium. The sequence goes on from UCEY01000004.1 coordinate 88,409, forward strand.
AGAGAGATCCATGCTTTTATCCGGTCGTTATGTCGGTCCCGTTACCAGCCCATACCCTCGGCCGATTGCGCAGGCAAAGGTCCGGGAGGCGATAGTTTGCCAAGCAACACATATGCGCTTTCAGAGCGGCCGGGCAGGGGCGGTCCCGCCGCTTGCGGTAAGGAACGATCAGCAGGCCCGCCTGAGGAAAGCACGTAACCGGAGAATTTGGAATGATCGACGAACGCTACGCCCGTTACAAGAGGCTCACATTCGACACCCCTGCCGAGCGTGTGCTGCGCATCCGCATGAACAATCCCGGCAAGCTGAATGCCGCCGACCAGACCATGCATGCCGAACTCGGCGAAATCTGGCGCGACGTCGATACCGATCCCAACGTCTCCGCCGTGATCATCACCGGCGCGGGCGACGCCTTTTCCGCCGGCGGCGAGATGAGCATGATCGACGGGATCATGAACGACTTCCAGATCCGCGCCCAGAACTGGAAGGAAGCCCGTGACATCGTCTACAACGTCATCAACTGCTCCAAGCCCGTCGTCAGTGCGATCCGCGGCCCGGCGGTCGGCGCGGGCCTCGTCTGTGGCATGCTGGCAGACGTGTCGATCGCAGCGAAGAATGCAAAGATCATCGACGGCCACACAAAGCTCGGCGTCGCTGCCGGCGACCACGCCGCAATCGTCTGGCCGCTGCTCTGCGGACTTGCCAAGGCGAAATACTACTTGCTGCTGTGCGATCCACTGTCCGGTGAGGAAGCCGAGCGCATCGGCCTCATCTCGCTTGCGGTCGATGACGAAGTTCTGGACGAAACCGCGCTGAAGACGGCAAGCAAGCTTGCCAGCATGGCCCCGAGCGCCATTCGCTGGACAAAATATTCGCTGAACAACTGGCTCCGCCAGGCTGGTCCGATCTTCGACGCCTCGCTCGCGCTCGAGTTCCTCGGCTTCACCGGGCCGGAAGTGCGCGAGGGTGTCGCTTCCTTCACCGAGAAGCGCAAGCCGAATTTTCCGAAGGACTCACCGCTCTGAGCCTCAAGCGCCGTGCGTCCTCCCGGACGCACGGCCTCCAGCTCTTTGAAGCTGCGCATTGTGCTTTCTGAAAATCGGTCCCGATTTTGGGGTTTATGCCGTGGAGCGCGGCGCGTCTTTTAAGGCTCGAAAGGAGGTTCCACCTCCTTAATCGGGAAGGCCGCCCGCTGAGCGGTCTTCTCTATCGGCCCTTTTCGCGGCCCGGGGCGGACGACCGCGTGAGGATCTGATCCCTGTCGACGGGATTGTAGCCGAGAGCACGGGAAACCTTGGTGGCCGCCTCCACGATCAGTCCCGAGATCCTGTCCTTCTCGAGCCTGCCGCGCATCTCGGGTGCACCAATGATGATCGTCGCAAGTATGGTGCCTTCCGCGTCGAAAACGGGGGCGGCAAAGCCGGCGGCGCCGACAACCGCCTGCCCCATGCTGACCGAAATGCCGGAGCGGCGGATGTCCTCGAGGATTTCCCGCAGCAGATGGACGTCGGTGACCGTGGCGTTGGTGAACGCCTTCAATTCGGTATTGGCCAGATAGGCTTCGCGCCAGGCCTCGTCCTGATAGGCCAGCATCAACCGTCCCCCGGCTGATGCATAAAGGGCGCGCGCCTCTCCCGCCGGAACGACGTATCGAATAGACTGATTACTTTCCACCACGTCCTGATAGATGATCATCCCCAGAGTCCGATCCAGCGTTGCCAAGATGACCGTTTCTCCGGACGAGGCCGTCAGTTCCTCCATGATCGGCCGAACGAGATTGGAGAGCTTGCGGCTGCTGAGAATGTTGCTGGCCAGCCAGTAGATTTCTGGGCCGAGAACATAGCGGCCGTCCTTGTGGATCAGGTAGCCTTGCGCGGTGAGCGGGCGCAGCAAGGTCAGCAGGCTGCTTTTCGGCGAGCTAAGTGCAACACTGAGCCGTGCCAGCGTCACTCCCTCGGGCTGCAGCGCAATCACGTTGAACAGCCCGAGCAGCCTGTTCATCGCCCGTGGCGACGACGCGTCGCCTGTGCCTTCTTCGGCATTCTTGGTCAAAGAAATCGCGTCCATGTTCATCTGCCGCGCCCGTGGCCCGATTGTTGCTCTTCCACCGGCGCTCACGCACAAGAACCTATCTAGTGCATCAACCACAAGCGGAAAATGAACAATGACGGAAGCCAGGAAATTGATCAACGTCCGGACAGACGGCGCCACAGGCGTGATGGAACTTGCCAGACCCGCTGTCTTCAATTGCCTTTCGATGGATGTCCATGCCGCCATCCACGCGGCATTGAAGGATTTCGAAGCCGATCCCGCCGTGCGCGCGGTGCTCATCTGCGCCGAGGGGAAGCATTTCTGCACGGGCGCCGAACTTGGGGAAGTCAAGGAAAAACGCAACAGCGAGGCCGAGATCGATGCTTTCCTGCGCCGCGGCCATGAAACTTTGCAGGCGCTCGAAGCCAGCCGGCTTCCCATCGTCTGCGCCGTGCAGGGTCTCTGCCTCGCCGGCGGCATGGAACTGCTTCTCGCCTGCGACGTCGCCTTCGCCGCCGAGACGGCGAAGTTCGGCGACCAGCACGCCCAGTTCGGCCTGGTGCCCGGCTGGGGCGCGTCGCAGCGCCTGCCGCGCGTCGTCGGGCTGCGGCGCGCCATGGATCTCTTCATGAGTGTCCGCTGGATCGAGGCGGCAAAGGCCGAACAGTGGGGCCTCGTCAACTACGTGGTTCCGGATGCGGATCTGCGCGCCGAAGCACTCGCTTATTGCGCCAAGCTCGCCACCCGCTCTTCCGAAGGCATGTCGCTGATGAAGCGCCTCGCGATCGACGGCCTCGACAAACCCCTGAACGACGCGCTGGAGTTCGAGATCGTCAGCGTCAATGCTCCATTACGCTCCGAGGCGGTGTCGGAAGGTCTCGCCGCCTTCGAAGGCAAACGCCAGCCGAACTTCGGCTAAGCCCTCTTCCGCAAAGAACGTAGAAAGCGGCCGAAGCGCTTCGGCCGCTTTCATGTTTTCGCTCAGCCGCAAGTTCAGATGATTCCCTTGGACTTCAGTTCGGCCTGCGTGTCGGCGCCGAAGCCGAAACGCTCCAGGATCTGCGCCGTATGCTCGCCGAGCAGCGGCGGCGCCTTGTAGTCCTTGATCGGCGTCTCGGAGAATTTCAGCGGGCTGCCCACAAGATCCACGGCCTCGTTGTGCGGATGCTTGACCGTGACCTTCATCTCGCGCGCGACGGTCTGAGGGTCGTCGAAAACCTGCTGGAAGTTGTAGATCGGGCCAGACGGAACACCTGCCGCCTCAAGCGCCGGCAACCATTCCTCGGGCATTCTCGTGAGGAAGACCGCCTGAAGCTCCGCGGAGAGCGCGTCGCGATGCTTGATGCGGGTCGGTCCGTCGATGAAACGTGGGTCGGTTGCCATCTCGGGATGGCCGATTGCCTGGCAGAGGCGTCGGTACTGGCCGTCATTGCCGGCCGTCAGCATCAGGCCGCCTTCCTTGCAGAGAAACATCTGGGAGGGCACGCCTCCGTTGCCCTGCGTGCCGCGGCGTCCGGGAGGCGTGCCGGAGGACAGGTAGATCTGCACATAATGCGACAGGGCGGCGACGGCGGAGTCAAACAGGGCGAGGTCCACATGCTGGCCCGTACCGCCGTTTTGATCGCGATTGTAAAGCGCCGCGACGATGCCGATAACGGCATTCAGCCCGGTGATGATATCGACGATGGATGGGCCGACCTTCATCGGCCCGCCGCCGGGTATATCGTCCGGGTACCCCGTGACGCTCATCAGGCCGCTCATGCCCTGGAAGACGGCGTCGTAACCGGGGCGATTTCGGTAGGGGCCGGTCTGGCCGAAGCCTGTGATCGAGCAATAAACGAGCCGCGGGTTCAGCTTGTGCAGGGTCTCGTAGTCGAGCCCGTAGCGCGCAAGGTCGCCATACTTGAAATTTTCCACCAGCACGTCGCTTTCCATAGCGATGCGGCGGATGATTTCCTGCCCCTCCGGCTTCGCCATATCGACGGTGATCGACAGCTTGCCGCGGTTGCAGGACAGGTGGAAGAAATTCTCGCTGGTCGGATTGCCGTCTGCATCCCTGACATAGGGCGGGCCATACTGGCGGGCGTCGTCGCCGGCACCAGGCCGCTCGACCTTGATGACCTCTGCCCCGAGATCGGCGAGATATTGCCCGGCCCAAGGGCCGGCGAGGATGCGCGAGAGATCGAGTACCCGAATGTTCGAGAGTGGGGTCTTGGTCATGGGATACTCCAGTCAGGCGGACGGCAGGTTCAAGACGTTTCCGGCGATGATGTTGCGCTGGATCTCGTTGGTGCCGCCATAAATGGTCGAAGGACGCGCATTGTAGAAGTTGGACAGGACGTCGAAAGTCTCGTTGCCGAAAGCCGATGGTCCATCGACCATTCCGGCACCGCCGGCGGTCTCGACGATCAGGTCTCCGATGCGCGCAAAGGTCTCCGTTCCCCAGATCTTCAGGATCGAGACGTCCGGTCCCAGCTTTTCGCCGCTGCGCACCTGCGCGGTGAAGCGGCGGTAGAGCCCGTTGAGATCATCAACATCCAGCTGTAGCGCGGCGAAGCGGTCACGGAAAACCAGGTCGCGGTCGCGGCCGGCGAGCACTGCGAGCGTCGACAGCCGGGCCAGCGCACTCTGCGCCAGCTTCGGGCTGCCGAGGAACAGACGCTCGAAGCTGAGCAACGCCTTGGCAACGCCCCAGCCCTTGTTGATCTCGCCCACGATGTTTTCCTTCGGCACGCGTACATTGTCGAAGAAGACTTCGCAGAATTCCTCGTGGCCGGAAAGCGTGCGCATCGGCCTGACGGTGATGCCCGGCGTTTTCATGTCGACGAGAAGGAAGCTGATGCCTTCCTGCTTTCGCGCCTGCTTATCGGTGCGCACCAGCATGAACATGTGCGTGCCGTCCTGCGCCAGCGTCGACCACGTCTTCTGGCCGTTGACGACGAATTCGTCGCCGTCGAGGACCGCCTCGGTTCGGAGGCTCGCAAGGTCAGAGCCGGCGTTCGGTTCGGAATAGCCCTGGCACCAGATTTCCTCGCCAGACAGGATCTTGGGCAGATACCGCTTTCTCTGGTCATCGGAACCCTGCTGGATAAGCAGCGGTCCAACCATGACGATGCCATGGTCCGGCACGCGGGCGACGCCGTGGGCCTCCTGCTCCTCGATGAAGATCACCAGTTTGCCGGGTTCGAGGCCCATGCCGCCATACTCGGCGGGCCATGCCGGGGCGACCCAGCCGTGCTGCGAAAGGGTATCGTACCAGCCGCGCATTTCGGAAAGGCGCCTGCGGCTCGGCGAATAGCGTAATTCCTCTGGATAGTGCGTCGTGAAGAACTCGCGTACAACGCTGCGGAAGTCCTCGTCGGAAAGGGCGTTCCAATCCTGTTGCTTTGCGGCGCTCATGCAGCCACTCCCATCGTCAGCTGCGCAAAGCGCGCGCGGTGTTCACCCGCATTTCCGAGCCAGGCCGAAAGGGTCAGCGCCCGTTTCAGATAGAGCCCGATCTCGTGCTCGTCCGTATAACCGATGCCACCATGCATTTGGATCGCTTCCTTGGTGACAATCAGCGCCGCCGAGGAGACACGGGCCTTGGCGCGGCTCGCTGCGATGGCTCGTCCCTTGGCATCCGTCGTCGCTTCGAAATCGGCCACCGCACGCGCGATGGCCGCTGCGGAAAGCTCCTGCTGGATGAAGAGGTCGGCTGCGCGATGCTGCAGCCCCTGGAACGAACCGATCGTCCGGTTGAACTGCTTGCGCGTCCGCAGATAGTCCATGGTCATGTCGATCGCGCCGCAGATGAGGCCGAGCATTTCCGCGCAGGCCGCAATCGTCGTCGTCTGAAGCGCCTCGTCGAAGAGGTCGCCCGCATCGACAGACAGGATATCTGCAGTATCCACGGGCACCTTGTCGAAATGGACGGTTGCGATGGCTCCGCCATCCGCGGCCGTTCCGGACTCTATCCGCAGACCCTTTGCCTGCGGCTCCAGCCAGACAAGCGCCTTGCCGCCGCCAGTTCCGGCAAGCACAAGAAGACCATCAATATCGGTACCCGGCACAACAAGGATCTTGCGGCCAGTAAGTATCCGGCCTTCGCCGCTCGCTGCCAGCATCGTCCCGGCATGAGAAGCCTCCAGCCGGTACTCCTCCTGCCACGCCACGGCCGGCAGCAACGCCCCCTCCGCCAGTCGAGCCAGAAGTTCGGCACCTTTTTCAGTCGATGCGGTTTTGGAAAGAAGCGTGCCCGCGAATACAGCGGATGCGACAAGCGGCTCGCGCAGCAACGGCCGACCCAGCGCCTCAAGGGCGGGAACGAGGTCGCCGATCCTGAGACCGAGACCGCCGGTATCTTCAGGTATCATCATCCCCATCAGGCCAAGTTCGGCAAGCCCCTGCCAGCGCTCGCGGCTCACCGCACCAGACCGCAGCGCGGCGGGCGAAAGCTCGCGCCGCGCAAACGCGGTAACCGAATCTGTAATAAGTTGCTGCTGTTGCAGCCTCTCGGATATGTCGTTCTCTGTCACGCTTTCACCAAGGTCTTCTCTGTTTGTGCCGTTGCGCTTGCGGCGTCAATTTCGGCCGACGCCAGGCCGCAACCTTCGAGCACTTCACGGGTGTGTTCACCGAGCCGCGGCGCCAGACGGCGGATCGAACCCGCCGATTCCGAAAAAGCCACCGGAATGGAGGTCGTCATGAACTTGCCCTCCGTCGGATGGGTCGTCCGCTGGAAGAAACTGGTCTCCTTGAAATACGGATCCTCGAGCAGGTCGTTGAAGTCCTGCACAGGCCCATTGGGAATGTCAGCCGCGTCAAGGCGCCGACGCCACTCCGCAGTTGTCTCCTGCTCCATCCGCTCCGAAAGCACGCCGTAGAGGGTATCGATGTTCTGCGAGCGCGCGTTCACCTTGGCGAACCGCGGGTCATTCGCCATGTCCGGCCTGCCGATCACGTCGAACATGCGCCGCCACTGTTCGTCCGTGTTGGCGAGCAGGCAGATATAGCCGTCACTGGTTCGATAGGGGCGCCTGTGCGGCGTGAACATTCGGCTGTAGCCGAGCCCATGCGCCGGATCGTCCAGCACCCCGCCCCAAAGATGTTCCAGCATGTTGAAGGTGACCATACTTTCCAGCATGGGAACATGCACTTCCTGTCCCCGCCCCGTCCGTTCGCGCCACAGAAGCGCCATCGACACCGCCGAAGCCAGGACGTAGCCGCAGTGCTTGTCGGCGATGACGGTGGGAAAATAGCGCGGTTCGCCGTGATTGCGGCCGTTCATCGCCGCGACACCGCTCATGCCCTGAATGACGTCGTCGAAGGCCGGCCAGTTGCGCCTGGAACTTTCCGGCCGATATCCGCTGGCCGAGGCGTAAACAAGCGAGGGATTGATAGCGGCAATGGCGGCATAATCGATGCCGAGCCGCTCGGCGGCGCTGGGACGCATGCTGTGAATGAACACGTCGGCTGTCTCGACGAGGCGAAAAAGTGCATTGCGCGCCTCGGGTTTCTTGAGGTCGAGAACGACGCTGCGCTTATTCCTGTTCAGGTTCAGGAAGAAGACGCCCATCGCCTCGCTGCGCGAGGGGCCGACATGCCGGGTATGATCGCCTTCAGGGGATTCCACCTTAATGACGTCAGCTCCCATGTCACCTAGTATCTGGGTTGCCACCGGTCCGAGCACGTTGATCGAGAGATCGATAATCCGAAACCCGGAGAGTGGGCCGGCATTGCCGGGCTGGATGGCGCGCTCCGTCACTGGGCTGCCTTCCCATCCGTGCGGGCCTTGACCATCCGCAGAGGCGTGTAGATCATCACCGTCTCGCCTTTCTGGTTGATCACCTTGTTGCGCGTGCGCACGATGCCCCTGTTCGGCCGGCTGCCGGAACGGCGGGATTCGATCACCTCGACCTCAACGTGAATGGTGTCACCGGCGACCGTCGGGCCTTTGATTTCCAGTTCCATGCCGAGGAACGCAAAACCGGTGTGCTGCATGCTTGCCTGAACCAGCAGCCCTTCCGAGAAGGTGAAGACCAGCGCGCCCGGCGTCACGGCGCCCTGGATGTCGGACTCCTTGGCCTGGAATTCGCGGTTGGTGAAGAGCACCTCAGTCATCCCGGTGCAGGTCGTGAAATTGATGATATCGGTCTCGGTGATGGTACGGCCGATCGTCTTGAAGGAACGGCCAACCGGCAGGTCTTCGTAGTAGAGGCCAAGTCCAAGAACGTCCATGATGATGTCTCCGATGCCGACGTCAGTCGAGCAGATTGCGTGAAATGATGTTCCGCTGGATCTGGTTGGTGCCTTCGATGATCTGCAGCACCTTCGCGTCGCGGAAATAGCGGTTGATCGGGTATTCGTTCGATACGCCGGCGGCGCCGAACAATTGCACTGCGTTGGTGGCGACCGTCATGGCCGTGTCGGTGGCGTGGCATTTGGCGATGGCGGCGAGCTGCGCCAGTTCCTGGCCCTTGATGCCGGCATCGACGGCGGCCGCCGCCTGGTAGACGAGCTTGCGCGCCGCCTCGATCTGGATGGCCATGTCGGCCACCATCCAGCGTACGCCCTGGAAGTTGGATACCGTCTGACCGAAGGCGTGACGATTCTTGATGAAGTCGATGGCGTGATCCATCGCACCCTGCGCCAGCCCCACACCGCGCGCGCCGATGATCGGTCGCGAGTCGTTCAGCGCCGCCATTGCGACCCGGAAACCGGTCTTTTCGTCGCCGAGCATGTTCTCGGCGGGGATATAGGCATTGTCGAAATAGAGCGAATGGGATGGAACGCCACGGGCGCCGATCTTGTCTTCCTTGCGGCCGACCTCGAAGCCGGGCGTGCCCTTCTCGACGATGAACAGGTTGACTTTGCCACGCTCGTCGTCTTCACCTGTCTTGGCCGCCACGAGCACGAAATCCGCCATGCCGGCATTGGTGCACCAGATCTTCGAACCGTTGAGGCGGAAGCCGTTGCCATCGCGCCGGGCGCGGGTCTTGATGCCTGCGACGTCGGACCCGCTCTGCGGCTCGGTCAGCGAAAGCGCGCCGCGCAGGTCGCCGGAGGCGAGACCCGGCAGGTATTTCGCCTTTTGCTCCGGGCTGCCGCCGGCTAGGATGGCACCGATCGGCACCCACTGCACGACCAGCAAATAGGCGGTATTGTAGCAGACCCGGCCGAGTTCCTCGACCGCGACACAGGCCGACAGCATGCTGCCCGTGCCGCCATACTCCGGGGGAAACGGCAGCGTGAAGAGGCCAAGTTCCTTTATAAGCGCGTACATGTCGTGCGGATATTCGGCGGTCAGATCGATTTCCTGAGCCCGTCCCGCTACCTTCTCACGCGCTACACGTCGGACGAGGTCCTGAATTTGCAACTGATCTTCGTTCAGCTCTAGGGCCAAGTTTAAACTCCGCATGCTTGCCTGAACGGCATCCGCGCCGTCCTTCATGGCTTGGTGGTATTTCCGAATGCGCTGGAGGGTCAATTCTGGAGGCCTTTCGGAAGGCGGTTGGAGGCAACCTCAACATGCATATGTTGAAACGCCTTCCGCCTCGCTTTTCTGTGCGGCTGCTGGCCATGTGGCGGCCGCACACTTCTCTCGCGCGATATGCCAAAGGCGCGGGACCGCCGTCGCGACCCCGCGCCTTGATGCATCGGAGAGGAGCAGGCTCTCAGGCGGCGATTTCGGCGCGACCGTTCGAGATCGCGATCAGGTCGCGCTCCACGGAACGTGTCCGGAAGCTTGCGATGGAGCCATCTACCCAGATTTCCGTCCTGAACGTCTCGCCCGGATAGACCGGCGCCGTGAAGCGGCAATCCAGAGATTTCAAACGTGCGGGATCGTAGCCGCAAACCGCCTTGAGGATCGCGTGGCCGGAGACGCCGTAGGTGGCAAGACCATGCAGGATCGGCTGCTTGAAGCCGGCCGTGGCGGCGACGTCGAGATCCACATGCAGGGGGTTGCGGTCGGCGCTAAGCCGATAGACCAGCGCAGCCTGGGGCACGGTCTGCAGGTCGCAGATGAGATCCGGCTCGCGCTCCGGCAACTCGTGCGGCTTGGGCGCTGGACCGCTCGGGCCACCGAAGCCGCCGTCACCCCGGCAGAAGCTCGACTGGGTGATGGTGGCAAGCAGTTCGCCGCTCGCCTTGTCGATGATCTTGCGCTCGTAGTAGACAAGCGCCCCCCGCCCCTCGCCCTTGTCGATGACGCCGGTGATTCGAGAAATGCCGAGCACCGTGCCGGCAACTGGCAACGGCTTGTGAACCGTCAGCCCCTGTTCGCCATGCACCAGTTTGACGTAGTCGATTCCGGTATCGAGATCGCGCGACCACAGGCCGGGATGGGCGAGAACGACGGCAAGCGTCGGAAGCGCCTTGAGGTCCTTCTCGTATACGAACGCGAGTTGATTCCGATCGACCGGGTCGTGACCGACGCCGACGCCGAGCGCATACAGCATCGTATCCTTTTCCGTGTAGGTTTGCTCGACGGTCGGGATGTCGAGGTTCATCAGCTTTTCGTAGACGATTGTCATTAGACGGGATCCCATAGAAAGATGTCGCCGGAAACTTCAAGCGGAACGAGTGAACCCTTAAAAGCGGCGTTCATCATCTGGCCGACCGAGGATGGAGTCCAACCTTCCGCCGTGTGGATCGTGCGGATCGGCCGCGGCTGGTTGAAAAGCATGACTTCGTTCTTGCGAACGCAGAAGATCTGGCCGGAAATATCCTTCGCCCCGTCTGACCCCAGGAAGGCGACAAGCGGCGCGACCTTGTCCGGATCCATCTGCTGGAACTTGGCGACACGGGCCTTTTCCGCCTCGGTCTCGTTCGGGATGGAACTCGTCATCCGGCTCCATGCGAAAGGCGCGACGCAATTGGAGCGGACATTGTAGCGGCGCATGTCGAGGGCGATGCCGCGCGACATACCGACGATCGCCATCTTCGCCGCCATATAGTTCGCCTGCCCGACCTGGCCGATGAGGCCGGAGGTCGAAGTCATGTGAACGAAGCTGCCGGTGTTCTGCTCGCGGAACCGGCTGGCGGCTGCGCGACTGAGGCCGAAACTGCCATGCAGATGGACCTGGATCACGTCCAGCCAGTCGGACCACGACATCTTGTGGAAGATCGCATCGCGGATGATGCCAGCATTGTTGACGACGACGTCAAGCCGGCCGAAGGCCTCGACGGCAGCCTCGACGATGCCTTCGGCATTCTTCGGTTCGGAGATCGACAGCGTACTGGCGAGCCCCGCACCGCCGGCCGCTTCGATCTCCTTCACGACACCAGCGGCAAGGCCGGCGTCAGCGCCCGAACCGTCCAGGCCGACGCCAATATCGTTGACGATGACCTTGGCGCCTTCCGCGGCCATCTGCAGCGCAACCGAGCGGCCGATGCCGCGTCCGGCGCCGGTGACGATCGCCACCTTTCCCTCAAGCATTCCCATGGTCGCCTCCCCTCAGCCGTGCATGGTCAGGCCGCCAGACACACTGATCGTCTGGCCGGTGATGAAAGCGGCATCGTCGCTGAGCAGAAAGGCGATCATGCCCGGATAGTCGTCCGGCTGGCCAAGTCGCTGCAGCGGGATGGCGCGTGCCAGGCCCTCAGCAATCTTGCCGCCGGTCGGGGAAGCAGCCTTGAAGCCGTCGAAGAGCGGGGTGTCGGTCGGGCCGGGCGCGACGACGTTCAGTACGACGCCGCTGCGGGCCAGTTCGCGGGCCATGGTCTTGGTGAAGGCGATGATGCCACCCTTGCAGGCCGAATAGACCGCCTCGCCAGAGGAGCCGACCCTTCCGGCGTCGGATGCGATGTTGACGACGCGGCCGAAACCTCGTTCCGCCATGCGCTTTATCACCACGTGATGCATGTTGAGCGGGCCGTAAAGATTGATCTGGATGACCTTGTCCCAGAACGCCCGGTCGGTATCGAGGAAAGGTACCGGCAGGTCCCAGCCGGCAACGTTGGCAAGCAGTTCAACAGGCCCGGCCTGTTCCTCAAACGCATCGACGGCCTTTTCGATCGCGTCACGGTCGGTAATGTCCACGCAGAAAAAGAGCACCCGTCCGCCTGCCGAGTTCCCCGTTTCCGCGACTTGCGTACCAGTCTGGGCATTGAGGTCGAAAACCCCGACGATGCAGCCTTCGTCCGCTAACCGTAGGGCGGTTGCGCGGCCAATGCCACTCGCGCCGCCGGTGACGATGACCCGCCTGTCTTTCAATCCACGCAAAGCTATACTCCTTCAGAACGATTGCCATGCTGGTAACCGGCGCGAGGCGACTTCCAAATCATCTTCGAAAGGTAAGGCGTGTTTTCACACGTATCTGCTGATTGCGGCCATCCGCATCCCAAAAAGGGATTGACACGAAAAAAAGCTCTGTTCAAAATACCGAACGACATTCATTAAATACGATTTCTACGTGATTGGGAGGATTGCATGAAATCAGAAGACAAACCCGCTTCCGCGGGCGACGAGCGGCATATTGTGAAGTCGGTCGCGCGGACGCTCGAAATTCTCGAATTCTTCGATGAGGTGCGTCAGCCGGTCAACGTCATCACCGTGTCGCTTGCCCTTGGTTATCCGCAGTCCAGCACCTCTGCGCTGCTGCGCAGCATGGTCGCCATGGGCTACCTGAAATTCGACCGGGTGCAGCGGACCTATGTGCCCACCGACCGCGTGCCGTTACTCGGTTGCTGGCTTAACCCGACGCTGTTTGCGGAAGCATCATTGCCGCGCCTGCTGCACGCCATCAACGAACGCAGCGGCCAGCTCGTACTGCTTGCCGCGCGGAACGGCGACCATGCACAATACATCCAGGTGCTGGATCCCAATCACGCGGTCAACCACCATATCCGACTCGGCACCAAGCGGCCGCTGGCGACATCCGGCGTCGGCAAAGCGCTTCTGAGTGCGCATGACGACAGCGAAGTGAAGCGGATTTTCCATCGGATTAACGCCTATCGCCGAGAGGACATGGAAGCGATCCGCATTCCGGAGCTCCTATCATCGCTGGCCGATGTACGCCGCAAGGGGTATTTCGTCTCCATCGATCAGGTCGTGCAGGGCTCAGGCCTGATTGCCATGCTGATGCCGACCGAATGCACCGACCGGCCTTTGGCAATCGGTATCGGCGCGCCGAGTGACACCATCATTTCCCGCGAAAGCGAACTGGTGCAGATCATGCGCGAGGAGATGCGGCGCTTCTTCGGCGAGTACATGCACGAACCCAAGGAACCTCGTGCCGCCAATCGCAATGCTTTCGGCGGACGCAAGATGCAGGTTGCGCTGCCGAGTAAGGATCGCGGCCCCTATGTTTCGATATGGAACGAGGCACACAGCGGCTAAAGCGTCGTGCCATCAAAGCGCAGAACCGTGATGAATGGCCGGCGCCGATAGCGCCGGCCGTTTTTTTTGGGCAGGAAACTTGGATTATTGTTGAATTTCGGGAGAAGTCATGGGTCCGCTGGCCGGTGTGAAGATCGTTGAACTTGCAGGCATCGGCCCGGGGCCGATGTGCGCGATGTTGCTCGCGGACCTCGGCGCAACCGTCCTGCGCGTGGAGCGCAAGGTGGATGCCGGCCTAGGTATCGCCCGACCGTTGAGGTACAATCTCCTGCTGCGAGGCCGCAAGCAGATCGCCGTCGATCTGAAGAGCAAGGCCGGGGTGGATTTTGTCCTGTCGCTGGTCGAGGAAGCAGATGGGCTGATCGAGGGTTTCAGGCCCGGCGTCACGGAACGTCTCGGCCTCGGGCCGGAAGATTGCCTCGCGCGCAATCCCAAACTGGTTTACGGCCGCATGACCGGCTGGGGCCAGGAGGGACCGCTTTCGCAAGCTGCAGCCCATGACCTCAACTATATCGCAATCACCGGCGCGCTGGCCGCCATCGGTCGGAAGGATCAGCCGCCGGCACCACCGCTCAGCCTTGTCGGCGATCTCGGCGGCGGCGCGCTCTATCTCGCCTTCGGCATGCTGGCCGCGATGATCGAGGCACGTACGTCCGGCAAGGGCCAGGTCGTCGATGCCGCCATCTCTGACGGCACGGCGCACCTGATGACCAATTTCCACGGCATGCGCGCCGCCGGCATGATGTCGCTTGATCGGGGCACCAACTATTCCGATTCGGGCGCGCCCTTCTACGACGTCTACGAATGTGCCGATGGCCGCTACATCTCCATCGCCCCGATCGAGGCCAAGTTCTTCGAACTGCTGGTCGAAAAGATCGGTCTCAAGCTATCCGACCTGCCTCCGCAGAACGACCGGACCCGCTGGCCGGAAATGCGGGAACATTTTGCAGCGCGCTTCAAGGAGAAGACGATGGCCGAATGGACGGAGCTGCTGGAGGGTACCGACGCCTGCTTCGCGCCGGTCCTGACGATGGACGAAGCCCCGGATCATCCGCATATGAAGGCGCGCAACGTCTATCTCGATATCGACGGGGTAGTGCAGCCGGCGCCGGCGCCGCGTTTCAGCCGCACCATCCCGGCGGATCCGGTTGCCGCGAAGGCGGCGTCCGCAACATCGACGAACGACGCACTTGCTGGCTGGAGCATCGCCGCACAGATCGCGGAATGGACCGCCACAGGCGCTATCGGCTGATGAGCCCGGCCGGCATACCATGCGCCGGCTTTGCAATGCATACAACACCAAAGACCCCGGCGCCCTCCGCGCCGGGGTCTTTCTTGCCGGTCAAGCCTTGGGAGGATCTCCTGGCCGGCGCTGTTACTTGCCGCTGAACTCCGGCAGCCGCTTTTCCCGGAAAGCATCGATGGCGCCGAGATGATCGGCGCTGCGCACCAGCATCGGATGGTGGTCGCGCTCGGCGCGGAAGGCATCTTCCAAGGTCAGGATGCCATCGGCGTAAGCTGCCTTCACGACCGCCATGGAGAGCGGCGCGGCTGCGGCTAACTCCGTCGCGATGTTAATCGCGCGGGAAAGAGCCTCACCATCCGCGACCGCTTCATCGACAATGCCGATCTTCTCGGCGTCGGCTGCGGCAAGTGTCGGCGCCAGCATGATCAGCTTCTTCGCCAGGCCGACGCCGACGCGCTGCGGAAGGGTCCAGTAAAGCCCGCCATCCGGCGCCAGCCCGACTTTCGCAAAGGCGGCACAAAACTTCGAACGCTGCGAGGCGACGACGAAATCGCAACCTGTCGCCAGCGACATTCCGGCCCCGAAGGCAGCTCCCTCGACGGCGGCGACCACCGGCTTGCCGCCGTTCACCATCGCGCGGACGATACGATGCATGCCACCGATATAGACCCGGGTATCCAGGACCTGCCGGTCGCGCTGCATGCGCGAAACGTCGCCGCCGGAGCAGAAGGCGCCGTTCGCGCCCGTTAGCACGATGGCGCCGCAGTTCCAGTCGCCCATCAGTGCCTCGAAGCGATCCCCCAGATCGCGGATCATCTCCGGCGACAGCGCGTTCTTCGTCTTCGCATTGTCCATCGTCACGACCGCGACGCGCCCCTGAAATTCCACCTTCACGGGCGATTCGATATCCGTAGTCAAAGCGTTGCCTCCGATCCGAGAATGAGAGTGGCCTGGCTGGAGAGGAAGCCGCCATTGCCGTGCGAGATTGCCAGATCGACATCCTTCACCTGACGCTCGCCGGCGATGCCCATGACCTGTTCCATGGCTTCGACCATCGTGAAGAGACCGTACATGCCGGGATGCACGCAGGAAAGGCCGCCACCATTGGTGTTGACGGCCAGCTTGCCGCCGGGTGCGATGGCGCCGCCTGCGACGAAGCGTCCGCCCTCGCCCTTCGGGCAGAAGCCGAGGTCCTCGAGAAACAGGATCGTGTTGATCGTGAAGGCGTCGTAGAGTTCGACAACGTCGATATCCTCCGGGCCAACGCCGGCATGGGCATAGGCGCGCTTGCCGGATTCGACCGCGGCGGAGACCGTGAGATCGGCCATGGAGGCGATATCCATATGCGTGGTCGCCGAACCGGCGCCGAGCAGATAGGCCGGCCGCTTCGCCAGATCCTTCGCCCGGTCCGCGCGCGTCATGACAACCGCAGCCGCGCCGTCGGTAACGAGGCAGCAATCGTTCTTGGTGAATGGATCGGAGATCATCCGTGCGGAAAGGCAATCGTCGATCGTCAGGTCGCCATGCATGAATGCGTCGGGATTGAGGTTCGCCCATTTGCGCGCTGCAACGGCGACTTCAGCCAGTTGCTCGCGCGTCGTGCCATACTGGTGCATGTGTCGCGAGGCGGCCAGTGCATAGGCCGAGATCGGCAGCATCGGCTTGTAGGGAGCCTGATAGATCGACGGCTTGGTGCTGCTGATCAGTTTGCCGGCAGACGTGCGCTGGTTGCTGCCGTAGGCGATCACCGCGACATCGCATTCGCCGGCAGCCAGCGCCAGCGCCGCCATGTGCGCGTAGGTCTGGAAGGAGGAGCCGCCGACGCGGTTGTTGCTCATGACCTTCGGATGGATGCCGAGATATTGCGCCATGGACAGCTGCGACATCATGTCGGAGGGTAGAGCGACGAAAAGGCCATCGACATCCGCCGGCGTCAGGCCGACCTGGTCCAGCGCCTTGAGACTGGCATGGACGGCGAGATCCATCGAATCGTAACCAGGCGCCTCGCCCATGCCGTAGGTTGCGCCGGAAACGATGGCCGTGCCACCTCGTGGGAATGCGTCGACGCTCATGCCTGGCCTCCCTTGGGCGTGAAAATCACAAGCGGTTTGCCGTCTTCCGTAACGACGCTGGCCTTAACCGACATACCGATCTTGACCGCCGTAGGTTCGATGCCGTCCACCCGCGACATCATCCGCGGTCCTTCGGCCAGATCGACGAGGACCACGCTATAGTCCTTCTCCGGCGGCCGCTTGCGAACCACCGTCACTGCATAGACCGTGCCGTCGCCGGATGCTTCGACCCATTCCAGGTCGCGTACGCCCGTCCGCGGCTCCGCAACGCGCGGATAGAAAACATAGGCACCGCTGGAGCGGCTCCTCTGAATCATGAAGCGTCCATCGGCGAGGAAGGCTTCATAGTCGTGTTCTGGTCTGATCTGTTCCATGACATCCACGGGTTTGCTGGCTTTGGATTTTCTTTGTCGCAAAGCCGCCGCTCTGGGGAGCCTTACCGCCGCCAATCGCATATATGCGTTGCCGCATGGCGCCGGCGCGCCTTTCGATATCCTTCGCACCTGTGCGCCACATACTAGGCTTCGCCGCTCCGCGGTTTGAAGGGTCAAGGTAAATTTTGCGAGGATGACTATGCCGCTGCTCCAATTTGTCAACCGGGTATGGTTCGAGGCAGGCGCGATCAAAAGGATCGGCGCGGAGTTGAACCGGCTCGGCGTCAAGCGCCCGCTGATCTGCACGGACAAGGGCATCGCCGCCGTCGGCATCCTCGATCAGGTGAAAGCCCACTGGCCCGAGGGCCTGCCGTGGACGGTCTATGACGGCACGCCGCCGAACCCGACGGAGACCGCCGTCAAGGCCGCGCTCGACGTCTATCGCGGCGAAGACTGCGACGGCATCGTCGCTATCGGCGGCGGCTCGCCGATCGATCTCGGCAAGGCCGTCAACCTGCTTGCGAGCCATGCCGAGCCGCTCGCCCAGTACGAGACGGCGCGCAAGGGCCAGGGCAAGATCGGCAAGGTCGGTCCGCTGATCGCCGTACCGACGACGGCCGGCACCGGCACCGAAGTCAGCGTCGGCACAATCATCGTCACGGCCGACGGCCGCAAATCGACCATCGCCAGCCCCTATCTCATACCGGATGCCGCCATCTGCGATCCGGAACTGACCCTCAAGCTGCCCGCCTCGCTCACTGCCGCGACGGGCATGGACGCCGTCACCCATTGCATCGAGGCCTATCTCTCGCCGCTCTACAATCCGATCGCCGACGCCATCGGGCTCGACGGGCTGAAGCGGGCGATCGGCGACGGAGCGCTGGAGCGGGCTGTCGCCGATGGCAGCGATATCAAAGCCCGCAGCGACATGATGATGGCGGCGGTCGAAGGCGCCCTCGCCTTCACCAAGGGCCTCGGCGCCGTCCACTCCATGAGCCACGCCGCCGGCCGCATCGAGCGGCTGAAGCTGCACCACGGCACGCTGAACGCCGTGCTCCTGCCGCCGGTCCTGCGCTTCAACGCTCCGCATGTGGGCGGCAAACTCGATGCGGTCGCCGCGGCGATGGGCCTGAAGTCAGGCGGAGAGGTATCCGGCGCCATCGTCGCGCTCAACAAGCGCCTTGGTATCCCCGCCTCGCTAGGCGCCATGGGCGTGACGGCGGACGCGGTGGACGAGATGGTCGGCTATGCCGTCGATGATGTCTCGACCCTGACCAACCCGGTGCGGCCGTCGGCGGACGACTACCGGTCGCTTTTCGTGTCGTCCCTGTCAGCATCCTGATCTCTCGATTCTGGATGTCGGGCCGGGCGGGAGGAGGCTCGGAACGAATGTCGGCCATTTACGGGGATATTTCGGGCGCATGGCGTCTGGTCTGGACCAGATCCATTGGCGCCGACGGTCTGACGGGAAAGCCGCCCTTCGGCCCGCGGCCGCTGGGTCAGTTGCTCCTCACGCAGGACGGCCATGTGCTTGCGACGATCTGTGACGGCCGGCCTGGCGCCGCACCCGGCCGGGCGCGAAGCTTCTCTTCCTACTGCGGGACGTTTCGTATCGAGGACAATCGCCTCGTGACGATGGTCGACTCGGCATCGAATCCGGCGTTCGTGGGCAGCGAGCAGGTCCGCGAGATCGGGTTCGAGGGAGAGATGCTCGTCCTGACCCCGCCACCGTCCGACAACGGCGGCATCCGGCTGGAGTTCGGCTGGACGCGAACCAGCGACAGCTGAGCGAGCAGCGCCGTCTCGACACGACCATTCGATATGGAGCCATGTTCAAGCAAAAGGAGCGGACGTGACCAATCTATACGACCTGCCACCGGAAATAAGCGTTGCCGCGGAAGGGGGGCTGCGCATTATCACACTCAATCGCCCCAACGACATGAACGCCTCGACCAGCGAAATGCTGTTTTCGTTCCCGAAGCTGTTCCGGGCGCTTGCCGAGGACCCTGAAGCGCGTGTCGCCATCCTGACCGGGGCCGGCCGGGCCTTCAGCGCCGGCGGTGACATGACCCATTTCGTCAAGACGCTGGAGGACGAGGATTTCGCCGCCGCCGTGCAGGAAAACGCCCGTCGCACCATCCACGGCTTCATCGACGTGCCGATCCCGATCATCGCCGCCGTCAACGGCCCTGCCGTGGGATGGGGCGCAACGCTGGCGACACTCTGCGACATCGTGCTGATGTCGGAAAAGTCCTTCATGGCTGAGCCGCACATCAATATCGGCCTCGTGGTCGGCGATGGCATCTCCGTCTCCTGGCCGCACTACACCAGCCTGCTGAGGGCGAAGGAACTGATCTTTACAGGTGACCGGATCACACCGCAGCAGGCCGTGGAATACGGGCTTGCCAACCGCGTCGTTGCGCCCGAAGCGCTGATGGACGAGGCGAGGGCGCTGGCCGCCAAGATGATCACGCAGCCGGCGGGGGCGCTGCGCGAAACCAAGAAGCTGATGAACCTCTATCTTCATCGCACTGCGTCCGAAATGCTGGATACGACGCTCGCCCGACAGATGGCCATGACCCGCAGCAGCGAGCACCACCGCATCGCGTCCGAATTCATCGAGAAACAGAAGCGCAACCAGCCGAAGGGCTGAAACCACGAGGCACGACGTGCCGCCTCTTTCCCTTGACGATCTGTTCGGAAAGAGGCGCGGCGCTTCCAGCCGCGCCTCTTTTCAGTTCGCCTTGCGCGGCACGATCACCGCATCCAGCGCCACCGCACCGCCCTTGCCGAGCAGGATGCGCAGCGGGTTGAGGTCGAGGCTCTCGATCGTGTCCGCATTTTTCGCGGCGAAGCGCGAGAGGTCGGACAGCACCTTCGCCAGCGCCTCGATGTCGGAGCGGCCTGCCCCACGTACGCCTTCCAGCATCGGATAGCCCTTGATCCTTCGGATCATCGCCATCGCGTCCTTCTCGTCAAAGGGGGCGATCGAGAAGGTCACGTCCTTCAGTACCTCGACGAGCACGCCGCCAAGGCCGAACATGACGACCGGACCGAAGACCGGATCTCGCATGACGCCGACGATAGTCTCGATGCCGTGCGGTGCCATCGGCGCGACCAGCACGCCGTCGAGCACGGCGTCCGGCACATGGGCTTTCGCATTCGCGATGATCGTGTCGAAGGCGGCGCCCGCCGCATCCGCGTCCTTGATGTTCAGCATGACGCCGCCGATGTCGGACTTATGCTGGATGTCGCCGGAAACGATCTTCATGGCGACCGGGAATCCGACCTCGGTGGCTGCCGCGACGGTAGCCTCGCGGGTCGCTGCCAGCCGCTCGGGCAGGAAGGGTACGCCGGCCTTCGACAGCACCGCCTTCGCCTCGTGCTCCGAAAGCGCTCGCGCTTGCGTCTCGAAACGCGGCGCGTCTCCGGTGTCGACCGTTCCGGATTCCGCCTCGAAGGCCTTGCCGAAATGGCTCATGGCGCCGACGATCTGCACGGCGCGGTCGGCATCCTGATAGACGAGGAAGCCTGCGTCCCTATAGGCGTCCATCGCCTCCTTGGGCGCCGCCATGCACAGAACCGCCAGCCGGTTGCCGCCGGCTGCCGCGACACCGGCGAGGATCGCGTCGCGCAGCTTGGTGCCGTAGGCCTGGGCGGCCGGTACGGTGGTCAGGAAGCTGACGAGCGAATCGTAGCCGCCGTCCTTCAGCACGATCTCGAGGTTCTTCGAAACCAGCGACATGTCGTTCATCACCTGCGCGGTGGTGTCGATCGGGTTGGCGACCGCCGCGTAGGGCAGCAGCGCCCTCAGCTTCTCCTGTGCCGGTTTCGGCATCGGCGCGACGTTGAGCCCGTAGCTTTCCGCCGCATCACACATCTGCACGCCGACGCCGCCCGAAAGCGTGACGATCCCCAGCCGGTTGCCGGAAGGGAATTTTCCGGCGAGGCAGGCTTCGGCGATGTCCAGCTGCTCTTCCGTCGTACGGGCGCGCAAAGCGCCGTATTCACGGAACACCGCATCATAGACGGCATCCGTGCCGGCAAGCGAAGCAGTGTGTGACGACGCGGCGATCGCACCTGCTTCGGATCGGCCGACCTTCATGACAACGACCGGTTTCTTCGCCGCCCGCGCCATGGCGAGCGCATTGAGGAAAGCCGGCCCGTTGCGCACGCCTTCCAGATAGACGGCGATGACCTTGACGTCGTCGCGCAGTGCCAACCAGCCGATCGCTTCGGCGGCATCGACATCGACCTCGTTGCCCGTGGTGATCCAGTAGTTGACGCCGAGCCCGCGTTCGCGCGCCAGATAGGCGATGTAGCCGCCATAGGCGCCGCTCTGCGACACGACGGCGACGCCGCCCGGCTTCGGCACGCCGCCGTCGAGCGACTGGGTGAAGGTGCCATAGAAGCGGCTGCCCGCCGAGAACAGGCCTACGCAGTTCGGTCCGATCAGCCGGACGCCGCCTTCGCGGCCGAGCCGCAGCAGTTCCTGCTGCATGGCGACGCCCTCGCCGCCCGCTTCCGCAAAGCCCGACGACATGATGATGGCGGAGGCGACGCCTTTCCTGCCGGCATCGGCGATGGCAGGCAATACATGCTGCGCAGGGATGGCGACGATGGCAACATCCGGCACTTCCGGCAGGTCGAGCAGAGAGGCATAGGCTTTCAGCCCCTGCACGGTTTCGCGATTGGGATTGATCGGATAGATCGCGCCGCCGAAACCGTGCTTTTTGAGATAGGCGAGCGGCCGGCCGGAAATGCGGACCGGGTCGTCGGAGGCGCCGACGACGGCGACGGAGCGCGGATTGATGAGATTGTCGAGCCGGCTGTCCGGACGGTGATCAAGGTGCTGCATGAGAATTCCCGAAGTGTCGTTCGGGCGATCTGTCGCCAAGAGCGCGGCGCAAGTCATCCGCTTTCCTCTTCGCAGGCGCACAAAGTTCATATGTGCTCAACGCCGGCCGCCCACACCGGCAGTGCAAAGGATCGGCTATGAAGCGGCGAATGCAGACAAGCCGGAGACACGTAGCATGAGCATCTGGAGCGACAAGGGTCATTTCATCAAGGGCGCCTGGACGGGCGCCGTCGGCGGTACCACGGTCGAGAACCCGGCGAACCGCGCCTCGATCGCCACTATCTCCGTCGGTACGACCGCCGACGTCGAAGCAGCCGTGGCCGCCGCCAAGGCTGCATGGCCCGCATGGATGGCAACTCCGGCCATCGAACGCGCTGCCGTCGTCTCCCGCGTCGGAGAGCTGATCGAAGCCCGGATGGACGACCTCGCGAAAGCCATCACCCTTGAAGTCGGCATGCCGCTGAAGCTCGCCAAGATGATCCAGGTGGGCCTGCCACTGCAAAGTTTCCAGAATACCGCGAAGATCGCGCACGAGTTTCCCTTCGAGAAGCAGGTCGGTAACTCCACCGTCCTCCAGGAGGCGGTCGGGGTGGTCGCCGCCATCACGCCGTGGAACTATCCGCTGCACCAGATCGCCGCGAAAGTCGCGCCGGCGCTCGTCGCGGGCTGCACCGTCGTGCTGAAGCCGGCCGACCTGGCGCCGCTTAATGCCCTATTGCTTGCCGATATCTTCGAAGCCGCAGGCGCGCCGGCCGGCATCTTCAACGTCGTCACCGGTCCGGGCGCGAAGATAGGCCTGCATCTAGCCACCCATCCCGACGTAGACATGGTCTCCTTTACCGGCTCCACCCGCACCGGCGCGATGCTCGCCCGTGAGGCCGCCGGCCAGATCAAACGTGTCTCGCTGGAACTTGGCGGCAAGTCGGCCGCCGTTGTGCTCGATGACGCCGATCTCGCCAAGGCGGTCAAGGCCACCGTCAACGCCTGCTTCCTCAATTCCGGCCAGACCTGCTCGGCGCTGACGCGACTTATCGTTCCCGAAGCCAAGAAGGCCGAAGCGATCGAGATCGCCCGGGAGGCGGCCCGCAGCTTCGTGCTCGGCGATCCGATGGATCCTGCGACCCGTCTCGGCCCGGTAATTTCCGAAAAGCAGCGCGACGGCATCCTGCAGCTCATCCGCACTGCGGCGGACGAAGGCGGCACACTGGTTGCCGGCGGCGCCGATGCGCCCGAGGGCCTCGACCAGGGCTATTTCGTCAAACCGACCGTCTTCGCCGACGTCGGCCCCGACGCGACGCTGGCGCAAGAGGAGGTGTTCGGTCCGGTCCTTGCGATCCTGACCGCGAAGGACGATGACGACGCCGTCGCCATCGCCAACAATTCGCGCTACGGGCTTTCCGGCTCGGTCTGGGCCGGCAGCACCGAGCGGGCGACCGCTGCGGCCAGACGCATCCGCACCGGCCAGATCGAGATCAATGGCGGTCGCTTCAACCCGCTCGCCCCCTTCGGCGGCTTCAAGCAATCCGGCTATGGCCGCGAGCTCGGCGATTACGGCATCGAGGAATTCGTCGAACCCAAGGCGCTGCAACTCTGAGTCGTATGCTTTTGCGACAAAGGCCCTGCCGTTTCAGCGACGGCAGGGCCTTTTCTGTGTTCACCGGTTTTTCGTCAGCCTGCCAGTAGTTCGTCGAGCAACTGCCGCTTGAGGATCTTGCCGGTAGAGCCGAGCGGCAGCGCGGCGCGTATGAAGAGCCGCGACGGAATCTTGTAGGGTGCTACCTCGCTCCGCATGTGCCGGATCAATTCGTCTTCGGAAACGGTCACGTCCTCGCGCGGTTGCACGAAAGCGACGACTTCCTCATCGCCGTCCGGCTGTTTGACGCCGAGCGCGGCGGACTGCAGCACGCCAGGGTGCCGGTTGAGAGCTGCCTCCACTTCCGCCGGATAGACGTTGAAACCCGAGCGGATGATCATTTCCTTCTTGCGGCCGACGATCCGGATCTCGCCATCCTCGGCGCTGGTCGCAAGATCCCCTGTCGCCATCCAGCCACCTTCGCGCAGGGCTTCGGCCGTTGCCTTCGGATTGCGATAGTAACCCTGCATGACCCCGAGTGCGCGTGCCCAAAGCTCGCCGATCTCAGCCGGCGCGGCATCCTTCCCGTCCTCGCGGACGATGCGGATTTCCGCGCCCGGCTCGGCATAGCCGATGCTGTCGTGAACATAGTCGCGATCCGGCCGGGTGCGGGCGATGGGGCAGCATTCCGTCATGCCGTAACCGTTGACGAGGCGGACGCGGAACAGCCGCTCGATCTCGGCCTTCAGCGTCGGGTCGAGCGGCGCCCCGCCCGAGGATATATATTCGAGCCGCGAACGGGACACGTCGATCCCGGCCGAACGGATATGGTCGAGGATACGGGCATAGACCGTCGGAACGAAGGACAGATGCGTCAGCGATCCGTCGGCGATGCGGCGCACGACGTCCGGAACATCGACACGGCCCGTGAACGACAGGCTCGCCCCGCCGGTCAGCACCGACATCAGCGTGCAGATGCCCATGACATGCGACAGCGGCGCGCCGCCGTCGTAGCGCCCTCCGGGGCGCACCTTGCGCACGTCGGCAAGAGCTGCGCCGATGCTGATCAGCGCCGCATGGCTCAGCATCACCGCCTTGGGAAGGCCGGTGGTGCCGGACGTGAAAAGCACCAGCGCCGTCTGCCGCTCCGCATCCGCGAGGACCGGCTCAGGCTCAGGTCCGCTGATGGACGCTAAGGAAATTCCGCCGAGAACGTCGGTTTCGACCCGCACGGCACCGATGCGTTCCGCAAAGACGGCGGCTTCCCTCGATGGTGTCGGCGCGACGATGACGAGACGCGGTTCGACGACGACGCGCAGGGCCTCCATCTCGGCTGCCGCAACGCGTGCATTGACGATACAGGGCCAGGCGTCCAATGCCTGCGCACCGAACATGACCAGCGGTGCAACGAGATCGTTTTCGGCGACGATAAGGACACGGTCACCCGCCTGTACGCCCTGCTCGGCAAGGAACCGTGCGGCCTGACCTATGCGCCCCTCTAGGTCCGCATAGGTCAGGCACTGCGAACCGTCGAGCAGCGCCGGCTCGTGCGGTGTCTTCTGCGCCCAGCGCCTGACGGAATCCGACGCGCGCGCGCCAGCGTCGATGGTGATATAGGGCATTGTGGTCATCGCAGACGCCGCTCCTTCCATGGGCCACGCGAAAACAAGCGCGGCCCGCAATTCCACCTATGATTGCTCACTCGACCTTCGCCCCGGAGGCTTTGACGATCGGCGCCCAGCGGGCTATCTCCGCTTTCACGAAAGCTTCGAAATCCCCCGGCGGCTGATAAATCACTTCGGCGCCGAGCTTGCCGTAGTAATCCTGTGCTTCGGGCGTCGCGAGGATTGTCTTGATCTCCCCGCTCAGCCGATCGACGATCGGCTGAGGAACGCCCTTGGGTCCGATCAGCGCATACCAACTCGTGACGTCGAAATCCGGATAACCGGCCTCGGCAACCGTCGGAACGTCGGGAAGCTGCTTCGAGCGGACCTTGGTCGAGACGGCGAGCGCCTTGACCGCGCCGGCCTTGATCTGGCCGAGCGCGCCCGGCAGGTTATCGACGGCCATGTCAAGCTCGCCGGACATGATGGCGTTCATCAGCGGCGCGCTGCCCTTGAAGGGAATGTGGTTGATCTGGACACCAGCACTCTGCATCAGCAGCACGCCGATCATCTGCGTGGAGCTGCCGACACCGATCGAGCCCTGGCTTATCTTGCCGGGATTGTCCTTGGCGTCCTTCACGAGGTCGGCGATCGAGTTGTAGGGAGAGTCCTTTGGAACATAGATCACGTTCGGGAAGCCGGCGATGCGGGCAACGAAGGTGAAGTTCATCGGATCATAGTTCAGCTTTTCATAGAGCGTCGGGCCGATGCCGTGTGGCGCGACCGAGGTCATGCCGAAAGTATAACCGTCCGGCGCGGCTCGCGCCACGAGTTCGTTGGCGATGTTACCGCCCGCGCCCGGCTTGCTTTCGATCACGAATTGCTGCTTCAGTATCCTCGACAAGGGCTCGGAAAAGCCGCGCGCGATCATCTCGACCGGGCCGCCCGGCGCGCCGCCGCCGATGATGGTAACGGGCTTCGCAGGCCAGTCCGCTGCAACGGCCGGAGTTAAAGAGGCAGTGCAGAGTGTGGCTGCAACCAAAATCTTCGTCAGGAAACGCATGTTCTCCTCCAATTTTCCTGCTGTCACTGTGCCGCACTGCGAGAGCCGGGCAAGCCCGAGCTGAACTACGACCGCAGTGACCACATATGTGATCTGTCGGTCGGATGTGGCTCACCGCGCCGGGCGGCCGTAGGCGCCGAAGAAGGCCCGCAGGCTGGCAACGAGGTCGTCCGGCACCTCGAGGGCCGGGAAATGCCCGCCCCGTGCACCGACGGTCCAGTCCCTGATGTCGAAGGCCGCTTCGGCGAGGCGACGGGGCGGGGGACCCATACGCACGGTCTTGCCACGCTGCTCCGGCCGCGACCCTTCCAGATAGAAACCGCTCGGCACCATCACCCGCTGGCCCGGCGCAAGCACCACCGGGTCCCTGCGGCTTTCATAGTAAAGGCGTGCCGCGCTCGTCGCCGTCTGCGTGAACCAGTAGAGGCCGAGCGTACCTAAGATGGCTTCCGTCGGTACGATCTCGGCCGGATCGTCGCCGCAGTCGGCCCACGCCCGCCACTTTTCCAGAATCGAAGCAGCAAGGCCGGAAGGCGAATCGTTCAGCGGCAGGCCGACCGTCGCGGGCTTGGTACCCTGCTGGAAGAAATAACCGAACTCTTCCTCGCTCCAGCGGCGGCGGCGTTCGCCGTAGGCCTTCTCGGCCGGGTCATTTCGGTCCAGAGTGACATCAGGCGACGTCAGGCTGACATAGCCCATCTGGATCGCATCGACCCGGTCGCCATGGTCGAGCCCGATCAGCGCGGTCACATAGGCACCCCAGTCGCAGCCGAAGGCGGAGAAGCGCGAATAGCCGAGCCACGCCATCAGCCGCACCCAGAGACCGGCGATCCGCCGCGGCGACATGCCGGGCTTGTTCGGAATGGACGAGAAACCGAAGCCCGGCAGTGATGGCACTACCACATCGAAGGCCGGTCCCTCTTCCGGGGAACCGGCAAGCGTCCGCGCGACCGACAGATATTCGAGGAAACTGCTTGGCCAGCCATGTGTCATGATCAGCGGGATCGCGTCCGGTCGGCCCGAGCGAAGCCAGAGGAAATGAATCATCTGACCTTCGATAATCGTGGTGAAGTTCGGAACGGCATTGATCTTCCGTTCGAAGGCGCGCCAGTCGAATGCCGCCCAATCTTTCGCGATCCTGCGGATGTAACGCTGATCCGCTCCCGCCGACCAGCCGTCTTCGGGACCGAGGGGCGGCCAGCGCGTTGCGGCAAGGCGCCGGACGAGATCGTCGATCTCGGCTTGCGGCACCGCTACGCGAAAAGGCTCGACCGCGCTCATTGCGCTGCCACCGGAAGCGCGCCCTCATCGGCACGGAGCAGGTTGACACGCCCGAGGGCCTTCACCGCGTCGTCCAGGATTTCGTCGAATATCGCCTCGGTCGATTTGATGCCGTCGGCGAAGACAACCGCCGGGCCGTAGTCGATCATGCCCTTGGAGAAATCCCCGCTGCGATAAGCGGTGCGGGTCAGCGTGCCGTTGACATGCGGGCGGTAGGCGTCGAAATCGATGATCTTCTGCTCTTCCAGCGCCAGAACCGCCCTGGCGCTGTCGTTGTCAAGGACGCGGTGATGGTCGCCGAGCAGCTGCTTGACGATCTTGCTCTCCGTGCCGTCGCCGGCGACAACACGTTTCTTGTAGTCGTCATGGACCCAGAGGTCGGAGGAGACCATCATACGGGAACCCATCAGCATCGCCTCGCATCCCATGGAGAGGGCCGCGACCAATTGCCGTCCTGTGGCGAAGCCGCCGGCTGCGATGACCGGAATGCCAGCGATCTCCGGCGCCCGGGTCGCCTGCACGATCGATCCGATCTGATAGATGCCGGGATGCCCGCCACATTCGGCGCCGACGATGACGACTGCATCCGCCCCAGCGCGGACGGCGGTCGGCACGTAGCGGACTGCAGGGACCTTGTGGAGAATCTTGATGCCCATTTCCTTCAGCGCCGGGATGACCGGCTCTGGGCTGGCGCCCGCCGTCTCGACACAGGTCACGCCGTATTTGTCGAGCAGCGGCAGTTGCGCGCGGACCCGCTCGGCCCCGCCAGCGAACCGGGAAATATAAAGATTGACGCCGAACGGCTTGCCGCCCGTCAGTTCGCGGCAGATCTTCAACTCCTCCTCGAAGGCGCCGGGATCGTCATGTCCGGTCGCGACGATGAATCCCATGCCGCCCGCATTGACCGCAGCCGCTACATAACGCCCGTCCGAGACGCCGGGGCCGAGGCCACCGCACAAGAGCGGATGGCGGATGCCCAGCATCTCGGTGATCGACGTCCTGAATATCTGCGGTCTCATGATCCGACACTCCCTCGTTGCCGGGATTCTGCCGTTTCTGCCACGGAACCGGCCAGTGGCGGGTTCAACAGATTACATCCGTGTTGTCTTGCCGCCGCCATCCGCGCACAATGGACTTGGACGCCGGCAGCGATGCAACAGAGGGCAGGTAGGAGAAATCCATGAAGCTGCTCGCCGACGTCCACGAACGAAATGCTGCCCTTTTTCCGAATGCGCCCGCCGTCGTCTTCGGCGACGCCGTGCTGACCTTCCGCCGTCACTGGGAGCGGATCAATCGGCTGGCGGACGGTCTGCACCGTACCGGCGCCCGCCGGCAGGACCGGATCGCCATGCTGGCCATGAACACGCCGGAATATATCGAGGCCTATGGTGCCTGCGAACGCGCCGGCTATGTGTTGACGACCGTAAACTTCCGGCTGACCGCGGCGGAAATCCTCTATGTGCTAAAGGACAGCGCGCCGCTGGCCCTGATCTTCGAGGCACAATACGCACCGGTCATTGACGGCCTGCGGTCGGAACTCGAGGTGAAGACCTATGTTTGCCTCGGCGCCGAAACGCCGGACTGGGCGATCCCCTATGAGGAGCTTCTGGCCGGCGGCTCGCCCGAAGGGCCGCCTTTCCGCGCAAGGCCGGACGACGGCGCCATCATCATGTATACCAGCGGCACTACGGGACGTCCGAAGGGAGTGCTACGCTCGCAATGGGGCGAGGTACGCCTGGCCGAAGTCATGGCCGGGCAGCTCGGTGCGACGAGCGACAGCCGCCAGCTTCTCATGATGCCCTTCTTCCACGCCGGCTCGCGCAGCCAGTATATCGGCAGCTTCTGGAAAGGGGGCGCGGTCCACATGCACCGTACCTTCGATCCGCCGATGATTCTGAGGACGATCGAAGAACAGGGCATCACCCATCTCCATCTCGCGCCGACCATGCTGCAGAACGTCCTCGCCGTTCCCGACGTCGAGAAATATGACGTATCCAGCGTCCGTACGATTCTCTACGCCGCGGCGCCGATGCCGGTGCCCGTACTCAAGCGCGGCCTTTCGATCTTCGGTCCGGTCTTCGCCAACGGCTACGGCTCGACGGAAGCAAACTGCACTTGCCATTATACCCATCAGCACAAGCTGAACGGCACGCCTGAGGACGTGAAGCGCCTCGGCTCCGTCGGCCAACCGGCGACCGACACCGACATCCGTATCCTCGATGACAACGGCAACGAGTGCCCGACAGGCGTCGCCGGCGAAGTCGTGGTGCGCTCGGACACAGCGCTGGTGCGCTACTGGAACAACGACAAGGCGACGGCCGAAACCTTGCGCGACGGCTGGTTCCACATGGGCGACGTCGGCTATTTCGACGAGGAGCGGTTCCTTTTTCTCGTGGACCGCAAGAAGGACATGATCATTTCCGGCGGCGAGAACATCTACTGCCGCGAGGTGGAGGAAGCGCTGATTACCCACACCGCCCTTTCCGATGTCGCCGTCATCGGCGTGCCGGACGAAAAATGGGGGGAATCCGTCAAGGCGATCGCCGTGATTG
The DNA here is from genome assembly GCA_900471605.1 of Hyphomicrobiales bacterium. Lineage (GTDB taxonomy): Bacteria > Pseudomonadota > Alphaproteobacteria > Rhizobiales > Rhizobiaceae > Neorhizobium. Next base: position 118,386 of record UCEY01000004.1, read on the forward strand.
CCCCGGGTCGCCACGTCACCGAGGCGGAGATGATCGAACACGCGCGCAGCCTCATCGCCCGCTACAAGTGCCCCAAGTCGGTGATCTTCATCGACGACCTGCCGCGCCTGCCAAGCGGCAAGGTGAGCAAAGTGGAGTTGCGCAAGCTCTACGGCGCCAGGCTCTAAGCCTCCGGCTCTCCGTCAGGCCTTTCCAAGTCCCGCGAGGCGGCCGATCGTCACCTCCGCCTCCGCCATCAGCCGGGAGACGAGTTCGGCACATGTCGGCACGTCCCTGATGAGCCCGAGCGCGATGCCCGACGGGACCGGCGCCTCGTCGATCCTCCCCGAGGTCAGCGCCCTGTACCAGAGATCGGCGGCGATCAACGGCGCAAGAGCCTCCTTGCCGGCGCCGGAACGTTCCAGCTCCAGCACCTGCGCCGTGACGGGCGTCTTCAACACGCGCACGCTGTCGCCGAGCGAGCGCGCGATCAGCGTCGTGTCGCGTTCGCCGGCGCCGGCAAGGCTTTTTTTGCTCTCGACGTGAATCGGGCTTTCCTGCGTCACGAGGAAGCGCGTGCCCATGTTGACGCCGACGGCACCGAGCGACAGCGCCGCCGCAAGCCCGCGCCCGTCGGCGAAGCCCCCAGAAGCGATGACGGGGATCTTCACTTCGTCCACGACGCGCGGCACCAGCACGAGGCTCGGCACATCATCCTCGCCCGGATGCCCGGCGGATTCGAAGCCTGTGACGCAGACCGCGTCGGCGCCGTATCTCTCTGCCGACAGCGCGTGGCGCACCGAGGTGCATTTGTGGATCACCTTCACCCCGGCCTTTTTCAGCCGCTCGATATAGGCCGCAGGCTTTGCGCCCGATGTCTCCACGACCGTAATGCCTTCGTCAACGATGACGTCGATGTAATCGCCGTAGGGATAGGAGGCGATGTTTTCGGGTAGCAGCGTAAGGTTGACGGCGAAGGGGCGGTCGGCGAGCCGTCGGGTCTCGCGGATTTCCTCGCGCAGGGCCGTGCCCGTCGGCTGTGTATGGGCCGAAAGCGTGCCGAGCGCGCCGGCATTGGCGACCGCCGCCACGAAAGGCGCGCGCGAGATGTAGCGGAAGCCGCTCTGCATGACCGGGTGGTCGATACCGAACAGCGCGGTCATTTTCGTGGAAATCATGATCGTTCCTCCCCGCATCCAAAAATGGGTACGCCGAGAAAATGGTTCGGTTCGCGCCGCGAAAAAATCTGGCCGGCCGAAGCGCCACATATGTAATTTGAAGCGCGCAAGTCCCTGGGCACGGTGGCGCTTTAAGTGCGGCACGGCGATAAGGGCTGTCGATACGGGAGGCCGATATGACCTACAAGACCATTCTCTACGAGACCGCCGACGGCGTGGCGACAATCACGCTCAATCGGCCAGAGCAGATGAACAGCCTCAACGACGAGATCGTCACCGAACTCTACGAAGCGATGTGGAAGGCGGATGCCGACCGAGCCACGAAGGTCATCGTGCTGACCGGTGCCGGGCGCGCCTTCTGCGCCGGCGGCGATATTTCCGGCTTCGGTGGGCAGACGCCCAAGGAGCTGACGCTCAAGCTTCCGCGTCCCTTCGACATGAACAAGCGGCCCGACTACCAGACCCGACACACCTATTTCCCTCGCCTCCGCAAGCCGGTTATCGGCATGCTGAACGGCGCGACCGCCGGTCTCGGCATGGTCTATGCGCTGTGCTGCGATATCCGGTTCGCAGCCGAGGGTGCTGCCTTCACCACCGCCTTTGCCCGCCGGGGCCTTTCGGCCGAATACGGCATGTCCTGGATGCTGTCGCTGGTCGTCGGTCACGCCAATGCGCTGGAACTCCTCCTGTCCGGCCGCAAGTTCTTCGCGCCGGAGGCCAAGGAGCTCGGTCTTGTCAATAAGGTCTTCCCTTCCGACAAGCTGGCTGAGGAGACCTATGCCTATGCCAGGGAGATGGCCGTCTGGTGCTCGCCGCGCTCGATGCGCGTGCTGAAGGAGCAGGTCTACGAGGTCCCGTTCCAGGATCTGGCGGAAGCGGTACGCATGGCCAATCAGGACATGCTGACCAGCAATGTCTGCCCCGACTTCAAAGAGGGAACGGCCAGCTTCAAGGAGAAGCGCACGCCGAACTTTCCTGGCGAGGACGAGTGAACATGAGCGCTTCCGGTGACATGAGCGCCATCGTCATCTCCGAATATGGCGACCGGCGCAAGGCGCGCCTCGACCGCGTGCCGCGCCCGAAACCGGCTCCGCACGAGGTGCTGATCCGCACCGAGGCGGCAGCGCTGAACTTTCCCGACCTCCTGATGATCGAGGGCAAGTACCAGGTGAAGCCGGAACTGCCCTTCGTGCCCGGCCGCGATGTCGCGGGCACAGTAGTCGAGATCGGTGCGGACGTCACCGGTTTCAAGACCGGTGACCGCGTGGTCGCGCAGCCGCAATTCGGCGCCTTCGCCGAATATGCCGCAGCGCCGGACTGGACCTGCATGCCGATCCCCGAAGGCATCGGCTTTGCCGAGGCGGCGGCGAGCGGTACGGTGATCGCGACGGTGGTCGGTGCGATGAAACTGCGCGCTCGGTTGAGACCGGGGGAATGGGTGTTGATGACCGGTGCGGCTGGCGGTGTCGGTTCGGCCGGCATCCAGTATGCGCGCTATCTTGGCGCGCGCGTCGTCGCACTCGTATCCTCAGACGAAAAGGAAGTAGCCGCCCGCCGCCTCGGCGCCGAGATCGTGCTGCGCTCCGACAGGCTTGACGCTTCTCGCAACGCCATGAGGGATGCCCTTGCCGCGGCCGGGCTGAAGGCGGTGGACGCCGTGGTTGACGTCGTCGGCGGCGATGCCTTTGAAGGCGCCATCCGTTGCCTGAAACCCGCCGGGCGCTACGTCATCGTGGGCTTCGCCTCAGGCACCATTCCGCAGATTCCGGCCAACTACGTCCTCGTCAAAGATCTCGTCGTTCTCGGCTCGACGCTCGACCGGCTGTTTAAGCTGCGCGATCCCGATTTGCTGGATGGTATCCGCGACGCCTTTCAGGCCTTGGCAGCGGGGACCATGACGGCCGAGATCGACAGTGTATTGCCATTTTCCGCTTTCGCCGAGGGCGCAGGGCGGATCGCGGACCGTAAGGCGGTCGGCAAGATCGTATTGCAAGGTTTCTGAGGAGAAGACCGGATGACCGACGACAACGGCGACGGCCGGATCAATGTGCGCAGCGAGGGAATGCTGAGATTGATCGGTATAGACCGACCGGCCAAGCTCAATGGCTTTACGCCCAAGATGCTGCGGGAATATGCCTATGCGATGACTGATTTCGACCGCGACCCGGAAGCGCGTTGCGCCCTCGTCTACGCGGAAGGGGTAAACTTCACCGCAGGGCTCGACCTGCCGAAACTCGCCGAAGTCTGGGCGCGCGGCGAATCCCCGTATCCGGCCGACGCCCTCGATATCTGGAACCTTCGCCCGCCCTTTCGCAGGAAGCCCGTCGTCGTTGCGGTGAAAGGCATCTGTTATACGGTCGGCGTCGAGATGATGCTTTCCGCGGACATTGTCATCGCCGCCGACAATTGCCGCTTCACCCAGATGGAGGTGAAGCGTGGCATCATGGCCGCAGGCGGTGCAACGATCCGCATGGTCGAGCGCGCCGGCTGGGGCAACGCGATGCGCTATCTGCTGACCGGCGACGAATGGAACGCGGCGGATGCGCTCCGCTTCAACTTCGTCCAGGAGGTCGTGCCGGCCGGGCAGGAATTCGACCGCGCCCGCGAGATAGCCCTGAAGATCGCCCATACGGTGGCGCCGCTCGCCGTGGAGGCGACGATTGCAAACGCCCGTGCCGCGGTTGAGGAAAGCCCTGCAGCTGCCGTCGCCGGGTTCGACGAGATCCGGCTGAGGCTGCGCGCCACCGACGATGCCAAGGAAGGCGTCGACAGTTTCCGCGAAAAACGCCCGCCGCAATTCAAGGGCCGCTGACCAGCGCAGGATAACGCCCGAAAGGATGCAGCGAAAATGAGTGCCGGAGCCGCCGACGAGGATGTTAGGGGAAACGGCCGCCTCTATCTCGGCATCGCCATGCGCCTCGGAGCCGCGCTCTGCTTCGTCTCGCTGGCGGGACTGGTCAAGGCGGCCGATACGGTGCCGATAGGGGAGCTTCTGTTCGCACGCTCCTTCTTCATCGTCCCGATTATCTTCCTGTCGCTCGCGTTGCGGGGCGAGATGGCAACGCTGAAGACAAAACGGCCCGGCGGCCATTTCATCCGCTCCATCCTCGGCTGCGCCGCGCTAGCGCTCTGGTTCACGGCGCTCGGCTATTTGCCGCTGACCGATGTCACCGCGCTGCTTTACCTATCGCCGATCCTCAATGTCATCCTTGCCATGATTCTCCTCAAGGAGACGGTCGGAATCTGGCGCGGCGGCGCGGTAGCGGCCGGCATCGTCGGCGTTCTCATCATAATGCTGCCGAAGATCAGCGGCAGTTACGAGGCTGCGGCGCTGATCGGCGTCGCCTGCTGCTTGCTCAACACGCTTTGCTTCTCCTTCTCCTTGATACAAATCCGCCAGCTCTCGGCTACGGATTCGCCGACCTCCATCGTCTTCTATTTTTCACTGTTCTCCTCAGTTATCGCGCTCGCAACCCTGCCCTTCGGCTGGCGGTGGCCGAGTGGCGAGGAATGGCTGCTGTTGATCGGCATCGGCGCGCTCGGCGGCCTCGGACAATTGCTGCTGACCGCCTGCTATAAATATGCGCCGATCTCGGTGATCGCGCCTTTCGAATATTCGACATTGCTCTGGGCGACGTTGATCGGCATCTTCTTTTTCGGCGAGAGGCCGGGCCTTGCCACGCTCGGCGGAGCGATCCTGATCATCGCCGCCGGGATTGTCGTCGCCCATAGGGAGCGCAGGCTTGGGCGTAAGCGTGTTGCAGAGGAGGTACAGCCATGACGGAATTGAGCAGCGACGATCTTCTTGTCGAAACCCAGGGACATGTCCGCATTCTGCGCATGAACCGGCCTAAGGCGCGCAATGCACTTAGCTTCGCTCTGCGAGGCGCAATCTCGGATGCGATCGTTGACGCGAACCTGGACACGCAGATTCGTGCCGTGGTCATCACTGGCAGCGACACCTGCTTTTCCGCCGGCGGCGACATCAAGGAATTTCCGGATGCGTCAATCCAGCATGACAGCATGTTTGTCTCCAACCGTATCTGGGCGCCGCTTTCCCAGTGCCGCGTGCCGCTGATCGCTGCGGTAGAGGGGATCGCACTCGGCGGCGGCGCGGAGTTCGCCATGCTCTGCGATATCATCATCGCCGGCGAAACGGCCGAGTTCGCCTTTCCCGAGGTCCGGCTCGGTATATTGCCCGGCAATGGCGGAACACAACGCTTTCCCCGCGCCGTCGGAAAATTCAAGGCGATGCGCTACCTGCTCACCGGCGACCGTTTCCCCGCGACACTCGCGGCCGAGATGGGCCTCGTCAGCGAGGTCGTCGAAAGCGGAACGGCCTTCTCCGCCGCGCTCGTCCTGGCGCAGAGGATCGCCGAGTTGCCGCCGCTGTCCGTCCGTCAGATCAAGGACGTTGTCCTGCAGGGCGCGGAAGCTTCGCTCTCCGCCGCCCTGATTATGGAGCGGGACGGAGACCGGCTGCTTATGCTGAGCGACGACCACAAGGAAGCGTCTCGCGCATTTATCGAAAAGAGGAGGCCGGTCTTCACCGGAAAATGAGATGACCATCTACGACCGATACAAGCACCTGAAGTTTTCCTCAAAGGGTGGCGTCCTGACCATCACCCTCGACCAGCCGCCGACCAACGCCGTTACCGCCGGTATGCACGAGGACTTCAAGACGGTTTTCTCGACCATCAACCAGGATCCGGAAACGAAGATCGTCGTCATCACCGGCGCCGGCGAACGCGCCTTTTCAGCCGGAGGCGATGTCGGAGAGATGGTCAAGCTGCTGGACCAGCCGATGGCCGCCGTCTCCTCCATGCGTGAGGCGGCGGACATGCTCTATGGGCTGCTGCGCCTCGAAAAGCCCATCATCGCCCGCATCAACGGTCATGCGATCGGGCTCGGGGCAACGCTGGCGCTCTTTTGCGACCTCACCTATGCCGTGGAAACCGCCAAGATCGGCGATCCTCACGTCGCGGTCGGTTATACGGCAGGCGATGGCGGCGCGCTGATCTGGCCGCAATTGATCGGCTATCAGCGCGCCCGCGAATATCTGCTGACCGGCGATCCGATCATCGCGAAGGAGGCGGCCGAAATCGGACTCATCACCCGGGCCGTTACGGCCGAACGGCTCGACGAGACGGTATACGGCATCGCCGACCGGCTGGCCTCCGGCGCTACCTTCGCCATAAACACGACCAAGCAGGCGATAAACATGGTACTGCGCCGCCAGTTCGAATCGATCATCGAGGCCCATAACGGGCTTGAGCTGATGTCGCATTTTACCGCAGACCATGCGGAGGCGGCACATGCCTTTCTCGAAAAGCGCAAGCCGAACTTCACCGGCAAGTAAGGGAAAAGGCCGACGCCCCGGTGCCGTCGGCTTCCTACTCCCAGCGCAGGATGCTGTTGGTGCGCCGCGCCACCAATTCGCCCGATGCCTTGCGATAAGTCTTCTCGGCTGTGATGAGATAGAGGTCGCCTTTCCTGCCGGCCTTCTTCTCAACGGATCGCACCGTCGTCTCGACCGTAATCTCGTCGCCGACGAATACATCCCCGAAAAGCTCGAATTCGTCATTGGCGTTGACCGTGCCGCCCGGAAGTCGATTCAGATGAGGGCGCCGCGTTCGTCCAAGCGTCAATAGGAAGAGCGGCGGCACCGGCCTGGACGGCTCAGGCGGCAGGCTCTCCAGCGCCAGTGCATAGTCACGCACCCGGCCGGCTTCCACCCGCTCCGTCACCGGCCCGCCATGGCGGGTGCGCTGTTCCTGAAGGAACCGTTCAGCTAGGGGATCGTTCAACGGATCGCGCAAGGGCTTGCCTCCTATCAGCTGTTTCCTGCAGGAATTTCGCATCCCACGCCGGTGGACAACCCTCGCCGTCCGAAAAACTGTGCCATCGCCCGCTTTCGTACGAATGTGTTGTCCACCACACATTCCGGGCGTTGCGCGGGGCGTAAAATTTGACTACGCCTCGCCGGAAGGAGAGGCCATGGTCAAGACCCTTTCAACGCTTTCGGAAAATGCTTCGCTGGTCAACAGGGTCGCCGACGCCGTCCGCCAGGCCATCATGGACGGCGAAATCGCGCCCGGCGAACGACTTAGCGTGCCGGAAATCGCCCGCAGGCTCGGCGTCAGCCGCACGCCGGCGCGCGAGGCACTGCTGCTGCTCGAACGGGACGGGCTGGTGGAGGCCCGGCCGCGGCTCGGCGTCGTGGTTCTGCGGGGAGACCAGCAGAACCTCAAGGAGCTTTTCGAACTGCGTGAGGCGCTGGAAGGCATGACGGCGCGGTTGGCCGCACGCGCCATGACGGCCGAGGGACACGCCCTCCTCGACGCCATCATCGACCGGCACGAACAGGCCGTGGCGCAACAAGACATCGAAGCCCACGTCGCCGAGGACCTCGCCTTCCACGGCTCGCTGAGGGACGGATCCAAGAACCGGCACCTCACGCAGTCGCTGACGCAGATCGAGCGTCAGATTACGCTTCTGATGCGCACTCTCTCGGCCGCGCCACGCGCGATGAGCGAAGGTGTCATCCGCGATCACCGGGCGATCGCCGCAGCGGTGAAAAATGGCGACGAGGATGCCGCCGAAGCAGCGGCGCGCCGGCATGTGCGCAATGTCTGGAAATTTTACGGCGCCTCGCTTGAGCATCTTAATGAGGGCCGCAAGGCTTGAAAAACCCGGCAGGGTCCTTCTCGCCTCCGCTCCGGAGGAATGGCGTGAAGCCTATTTGAAGACCGAAAGATTCAAGGCGCTGACGACGGCTACGCCGACCGACAGGGTGCAAATGCGCGAACTGATGGTTACCATCCGCCAACGGGGCTACGATATCGGCCTCGGGCACACGGTGGACGATGTTGGCAGCGTCGCAGCGCCGGTGATGAAGCCGGATGGTACAGCTGACGTCGCCTTTCTCGTCGCCGGCCCCCTCGCCCGCATCGAGCGCAACCTGCCGCAGTTGATCGCGACCATCCGCACCGTGGCGGAGAAGGCGTCCGGCATCGTCTCGACATAACGACGAAGCCATCATCATGCGCGGTAACGGTTGCGCTCGGACAAATCACCACGAATGTGGCGATTTGTATCCGCTCTGCTGAATTCGGTTGTCTGTGCTTAACGGGCAGCGAGCGGCGGCTGTAATATTCCACCCGGGTTAACGGGAGGAGATCCTAATGAGGAAAGTGCTTATTGCGGCTGCAATCGCGGCCGGACTGACGACGCTTGGACAGCCCATCCACGCGGCGGACTGGCCTGCCAGGCCGATCGAGATGATCGGACAGGGCGCGCCCGGCGGCAGCAGCGACAATGTCTGGCGCGCCATCGCCGACCAGGTCGCCAAGACGCTCGGCCAGCAGATCAACACGACTTACAAGCCCGGTTCGGGCGGAAACATCGCCTGCGAATTCGCGTCGCACCAGCCCCCCGACGGATATACTTTCGTGATCGTCACGATCGCCTCGCAAGGGATCGGGCCACATCTTTACAAGAACCTGAAATACGATCCGATCAACGACCTGACGCATGTCGCCCGCATGACGACGCTGCCGAACCTGCTCTACGCCAACAAGGACTTTCCGGCGAACAGCGTCCAGGAACTGATCGCCTATGCCAAGGCCAATCCGGGTAAGGTCGATTATGCGAGTTCCGGCGCTGGAACATCCCCGCATATGTCGGCCGTCCTCTTCTCACAGCAGGCGAAGGTCGAGATGTCCCATATCCCCTACAAGGCCAGCGCGCCCGCTGTGCAGGGCGTCATGACCGGCGAGGCCAACATCTCGTTCGAAAATCTGAGCGCCGTGATGCCGCAGGCGATCGCAAAGACGGTGAAGCCGCTGGCGATCACTTCTGCGCAGCGTTGGCCGAAACTTCCCGACGTGCCGACCGTCGCCGAATCCGGCCTGCCCGGCTTCGACGTATCGTCCTGGTTCGGCATTTCGGCGCCGAAGGGCACGCCAAAGGAGATCGTCGACAAGTTCTCGAAAGCCGTGCAGCAGGCGCTCGCGGACCCTGCCGTCATCGAGCGGATGCGAACCCTCGGCGCCGAGCCGGCCTATCAGAACTCCGTCGATTTCACCGCCTTCATCAATGCGGAATCGGCGCGCTGGAAGCCGATCGTCGAACTCAGCGGCGCTTCGGCCGAATAAAGTCGCAAAGGCTCGAGAAGGGTGGCCACTCGCTGCGGCCGCCCTTGTCTTTCAAGCAGTCGTGCCGAACCCGTCCGGCTGGTCGAGCGGCCAGATGATGCCGAGCATCTGCTGGCAGTCATCGTTGATCGTTGCCTCGCCGGTGACGAAACGGCCGGAGGGGCGGAAAGATAGACCGTTGCCTCGGCGATATCCCAAGCGTTGCCAGCCTTACGCATCGGATTGTTGCTTCCGATGCAGGCGCGCCTCATCCGAATAGTGCAGCAGGGCCCTGGACCGTCGGCATCGTCGTCCGTTGATCGTCGCTGAATCCGGTCGTGCCGGGTCCTCAAAGCCCCAAATAGGCCTGTTGCACGCGTGGGTCTCGCAGCAAGGCGCGGGCCCTGCCGTTAAGCGTCGTGACGCCGGAATCGAGGACGTAGGCGCGCTCGGATATGCGCAGCGCCGCGCGGGCGTTCTGCTCGACGAGCAGGATCGCCATCCCCTCCCCGTGCAGCTGCACGAGAAGGTCGAGAACCGTGTCCATCATGATCGGCGACAGGCCGAGCGAAGGCTCGTCGAGGAGCAGGATGTCCGGATCGCTCATCAGCGCCCGTGCGATTGCCACCATCTGCTGCTCTCCCCCGGACAGAGTGCCGGAGGTTTGCTTCAGCCGCTCGCGGATGCGGGGGAAGTAGGCGTCTATCTTTGCGACCCGGCCCTCGAAGCCAGCCCTGTCGAAACGTATCCCGAACTTGCGGGCATAGCCGACCTCGAGGTTTTCGAGCACGGAGAGATGGCCGAACAGCTGCCGGCCCTCGGGCACCAGCGCGACGCCAAGATCGAGGATGCGCTTGGACGGCGCGCCGACGATGTTCTCGCCCTTCAGCCGGATCGTCCCGGCCTTCGGTTTCAGCAGGCCCATAACGCTGTGTAGTACGGTCGTCTTGCCGGCGCCATTGGCGCCGATCAGCGCCACCATCTCGCCCGCGCCGACCGCGATGGAAACCTTTCGCACCGCTTCGACCTGGTCGTAGTTGATCGCCAGCTCGTCAATCTCAAGCATGATCCGCCTCCGTCTCGTCGCGGCTCTTGCCGAGATAGCTTTCGATAACGAGCGGGTTGCTGCGGATTTCGTCGGGGCGGCCCTCGGCGATCTTTTTGCCGTAGTTGAGGACGACGATCCGGTCGCAGAGGTTCATGATGACCTTCATGTCGTGTTCGACGATCACGATGGTGATGCCGCTGTCGCGCAATCGTCGCGCGAGCTTTGCATATTCCAGTGATTCCGTCGGGTTCAGTCCCGCGGCCGGCTCGTCCATAAGCAGCAGGACGGGGTCGGTACCGAGCGCGATGCCGATGCCGAGCCGCCGGAGATAGCCGTAGGGGAGACCCTTCGCCCGGCTGCCCTCGACCTGCTTCAGGTCCACGGTCCTCAGGATGACATCCACCGCAGCGTCCAGCGAGGCCTGATCGGCACGATAACCCGGCGTGCGCAGAAGCGCCGGGGCAAGCCCGGCCTTCGCCCGGAGATAGCAGGCGGCTTCGATATTCTCGCGCACGGTCAGCTGCGGAAAGACCGTCGTATGCTGGAAGGTGCGGGCCATGCCGAGCCGCGCGGTCACGAAGGGCGGTGCGTCGGTGATGTCCTGCCCCATCAGCTCGATCCGGCCGCTCGTTGGGCGCAGCGTCCCGGTCACGACGTTGAAGCAGGTGCTTTTGCCGGCGCCGTTCGGACCGATTAGGCCGAGAATTTCACCCTCGTCGACATGGAAACTGGTCTTGTCGAGCGCGACGAGACCACCGAAGCGCTTGGTGATGTCGAATGCCTGGAAGAGATGGGTCATGCCGCTTCATCCCTTGTAACGAGCCCGGCCTTGTCCTTGCCGGACGGTCGGCGCAGATATTCCACCAGCGGCGTCAGCACGCCGCGCGGCATGAAGATGATCGCAACGATGAGGATGCCGGAGAATATGATCATCCGGAGTTCCGCCGCAGCGCGGAAGAACTCCGTGACGACGGAGAACATGAAGGCCCCGAAGATCGCGCCGTAGATGGTGCCGAAGCCGCCGACCACGACCATCAGCATGCCCATCGCCGAGTAGGTGGGCGACAGGAGATCCGGCGATATGATGCCGATGAACGGCGCGTAGATGGCTCCGGCAAGTCCCGCGAGCCCGCCGGAGACGCCGAACGCATAGAACTTGATGCGGAACACCGGAACGCCGACCGAGGCCGCCAGTTGTTCGTTCTCCCGGATGGCAATGAAGCTGCGGCCGAGGGGCGAGACCCGAAAGCGCTCGAGCAGCAAGCAGGCAAGCACGAGAATGGCGAAAGTGATGTAGTAGAAGACCGCGGTCTCGTAGCCATACGGCACGCCTGGGAAGGACGGCATCGGCGTCGTCAGCCCCATTACCCCTCGCGTGACGTCGGGCACGTTGGTAACGACCAGCCGCACGACCTCCGCACAGAACAGCGTGGTGATGGCGAAATAGATGCCGCGCATCCTGAGCGCCGGGATAGCGATCAGGAAGCCCAACACGGCGGAGAACAAGGTTGCTGCGACCAGCGCCAAACCGAAGGAGACGCCGTATGTCTCCATCAGGATGCCGCAGACATAGGCGCCGCCGCCGAAGAAGGCGGCATGGCCGAATGAATGGACGCCGAGAAAGCCAAACAGGATGTCGAGAGCGACGGCGAAGATCGCATAGATTCCGAAGATCACCATCACCTGCTGGAAATAGGGATCGGTCACGACGAAGGGCGCCACGGCGATGACGAGCAGGGCCGCGAGAGCGAGCGAAATGCGCAGCATCAGTGGGCGCCCCCCTTGCCGAGAAGACCGGTCGGTCGGGTGAGCAGCACCGTGATGAGCACGACGAAGGCGACCCCGTCTTTCCATGCGCTCGAAAGATATCCGGCCGTCAGCGCCTCTACGAGGCCGAGGCCCGTGCCGGCGATGATCGCGCCCGGAATGCTGCCCATGCCGCCAAGCACGATCACGGCGAAAGCCTTCAGCGTGTAGGAGGCGCCGACGGCCGGGACCAGCGGCGTGATCGGCGCGATCAGCACGCCGGCGACGGCGGCAAGCCCGATGCCGAGCCCGAAGGTGAAGCGATCGACCCGCCTGACGTCGATGCCGAGGATCGTCGCGGCATAGCGGTTCTCCGCCGTGGCGCGCATCTGTTTGCCGATCGGCGTATAGGCAAGGAAAACGGCGAGCGCGCCGAGAATCAGCAGGCCGCCAAGCATCACGAACAGCTTCTGCTCGGTGAGGATCACGTTGCCGAGCGTGATCACGTCTTCGAAGGGCGTGTCGATGTTGCGGCCCGAAGAACCGGCGACGACGACGACGGAATGGAAGATGAACAGGCTTAGCGCGAAGGTGACGAGCAGCGTGTTCAGCGGATCGGCCTCCATCAGCGGCTCGATGGTCAGGCGCTGCACGAGGTAGCCGACCGCAACCACCGCCAGGACCGCCAGCGGCCCGGCTGCAAAATAAGGTAGACCCAGCACAGCCATCGCATAGTAGAGCGCGTAGCCGCCGATCATGAAGAACTCGCCGTGGGCGAAGTTGACGATACGCATGATGCCGAAGATCGCCGCCAGCCCGCCGGCGACGAGCGCGTAACCGACGCCGATCGTCAGGCCGTTCAGCAATTGCTGCAGAAAGATATCGAGTTCCAAGAATATCGCCTCCCGCGATAGGATGCGCCCGCGCCGCCGGCCGGAGCCGGGCGAGCGCAGGCGATATCTGTCAGGGCTTGTAACCGGTGATCTTGCCGTCCTTGACGGTGAGCAGCGCAAAGCCTGCCGGGGCCTGGTAGGAGGCGCCGAGCTTGTCGAACCGCCATTTCCCTCGCGCCGATTCCAGCTCCATTCCGGTGATCGCCGCGGCGATGTCTGTCGGGCTGGCATCCGGGCCGGCGGCGTTGATTCCTTTGGCCGCCGTCTGGACAGCCTCGTAGCCGAGCAGTTCCATCTTTTCCGGCGCGTAACCGTATTCCTTCTGGAACCGGTTGACGAAATCGACGCTCTGGGGCAGCTCGCTGCCGTTGGAATAGAAATCGCCGAAGACGAGGCCTTCCGTCGCTTCGGCCGCAAGGCCGATCAGCGAACCGGTCATGGCGCCCGGCGCCGGCAGGACGAGGCCCTGCACGCCGAGCTGGCGGCGTTGCTTGAGGATGTTGGCGAAGGTCTCCACCGCGCCGCCGGGGGCGATGTAGAGAGCATCCGGCTTCGCGCCCTTGACCTTGGTCAGGATCGGCGAAAAATCGGTGTCGCGCGGATCAAAACGCTCCACGGCGACGATTTCCGGTGCCTTCGGGTTTTCTTTCCACAGCGCAGTGATCGAATTGATCGCCGACTGGCCGTAGTCGGACTGTTCGGCGATGATCGCCACCCGCTTGAGGCCGAGGCCGATGATGAAATCGCTGTATTTCGCCGTGTCCTGGCCGACGGTGCTGTTCAGGAAGAACTGCAGCGGCGTGCCGCCCTCGCGGAGACTCTCGGACTTGGCCGACCAGCCGACGAGAACGGCGTGGCGCCGCTTGGCGACCGAGGAAAGGGCGGCCGTCGCCGTCGTCGTCAGCGAGCCGAGCACTACCTTGACCTTGTCGCGCGAGATCAGCCGCTCGGCCGCGGCCGCGGCCTCCTCGGGCTTGTTCTGGTCGTCGTACTTGACCAGCTCGATCGGATGCCCACCAAGCACGCCGCCCGCCGCGTTGATCTCCTCGACGGCCAGGTCCATGCCGCGAACGCCCTGCTGCGTATAGGCGCTGCTCATCAGCGCCACGCTGCCGATGCGGACCGGTTCCTTGTCCTCCGTGCGAACCGGACCGGCCAGCGCGACCATCGCCGCGGCCGCTGTTGCAAAAATCATTATTCGCCGGCGGCATGGCCGCGCGTTGTCGGAAAACGGCATTGAACCCTCCCAGTGCCCAAATCGTTCCAGAAGCAAAATTCGATAAAGCAATCGATTGTGTTGCTTTATACAAACGATTGTGTAACAGAAACGGCGATGAAGTTGCAAGCGTTGAAATTGGCTTTTGGTCGTCGTCGAGACAACGTCCGGCCGAAGGTCGAGAGGGAGGGAGCAAAGTGCAAGCTGGAAACGGAGTGGATCAGGATATCCTGGATGCCGCGCGAAAGGCTGCGGCCGTCGCCGCAAGCCGGGCGGTGGATGTCGATATCAGGGAGCGTTTTCCCGACGAGGGCCAGGAAGCCCTGAAGCAAGCCGGCCTTCTGGGCCTCGCCGTTCCGCGCGAACATGGTGGCCTCGGCGCCAACTCCTGCACGGCGAGCCTCGTTGTCGAGGAAATCGCGGCAGCCTGCGCATCTACCGGCGCGATCCTCCTGACCTGGGCCGGCCCGGTGACTGGCCTGCGCGATTTCGGTACGGCCGAGCAGAAGGAACGCTACCTGCCGGCCATCGCCGCAGGGCGCTGCAAGCTGAGCTTCGCACTGACCGAGGAGCATTGCGGCTCCGACGCCGGCGCCATCACCACGACAGCGATCGCGGACGGCGACGACTACGTTCTCAACGGCAAGAAAGCCTGGATCGGCAATGCGATCAACGCCGATCTGACGCTGGTCGCGGCAAAGACGGACCCAACGGCTCGCGCTCGTGGCGTCAGCAGCTTCCTGATCGACAAGGGCACGGCCGGAATGGCGGTCGAGGAGCTCTATTCCAAGATGGGTGCGCGCGGCACGAAGCATGGCGACCTCGTACTGAAGGATGTCCGCGTTCCGAAGACCCAGCTTCTCGGCGAGCCCGGCCGCGGCCTTGCGCAGATGCTGCAGTCGCTCGACTACATCCGCCTGATGACGGCTGCCCACGCGCTCGGCATCGCGCGCTCTGCCTATGATGCGGCGGTCGGCCACGCGAAGAGTCGGGAGGCCTTCGGCAGCAAGCTCTCCAAAAACCAGGCGATCAGCTTCCTCGTCGCCGATTGCGCCACGCAACTGCACGCCTCGCGCATGATCATGCTCGATGCGGCCGCCGATCTCGACGCCGGCAAGGCCATCGGTGCCAAGGCGGCCATGGCGAAGCTGCATTCGAGCGAGACTGCGACGCGGATCGCCCATGCCTCGGTGCAGATCCACGGAGCCTGGGGGCTGAAGAAGGGCAACGCGGCGGAGCGCGCCTATCGCGACGCCCGCATCACCGAAGTCTGGGACGGCACCTCCGAGATCCAGAAACTCATCATCGCACGCGAGATTTTCGGGAGAGAATGAAGTGACCATGGAAGTACGTACGGAGAAGATCGAAGCCAGGACATGGGGCATCTGCGTCCCCGAGCTTGCGGCCCATCCAACGGTCTATGCCGACGGGCTCCTTGACGGCCGGTCGCTCCTGATCTCCGGCGGCGGCAGCGGCATGGGCCGCGCCACCGCCGTCCTCGCCGCGCGCCTCGGCGCGAAGGTGATGATCTGCGGCCGCGACGGGGAAAAGCTGGACCGCGCCGCGTCGGAAATCAGGGACCATGTCGGCGCGGACATCGAGACCTTCGCCATGTCGATCCGCGATCCAGAGGCCGTCGATCGGTTGATGGACGAGGCCTTTTCGCGCCTGGGGACCGTCGATGCGCTGATCAACAGCGCCGGCGGGCAGTTTCCGATCAATGCCATCGACCTGTCGGTGAAGGGCTGGAACGCCGTCGTCGATACCAATCTCAACGGCACCTGGTACATGATGCAGGCCGCGGCGCGGCGCTGGCGCGACCGGGGCGAGCCCGGCAGCATCGTCAACATCGTCGCGACCATCGACCGGGGCATTCCACAATCGGCCCATACGGCCGCCGCACGCGCCGGCGTCGTATACCTGTCCCGTTCCGTCGCCGTTGAATGGGCGCCGCTCGGTATCCGCGTCAATTCTCTGGCACCTGGAACCATCGAAACGGAAGGTCTCAACAACTATCCACCGGCGATGATGCAGCGGCTGGGCAAGGGCAATCCGATGCGGCGCATGGGGGATACGTGGGACATCGCGGAAGGCGTCGTCTATTTGACGGCTGCAAGCGGCAAGTTCATCACCGGCGAGTTGCTCCAGATCAACGGCGGCATGCATCTGTGGGGAACCAACTGGCCTCTCGGTGTTCCGGAAGCTTTCCAGGGGATCGGCGGATGAAGACGGAGCTTCTTCCGGCGCATCACCGGGCCCATGCCGAGCGCTACCGGAAAGAGGGCTGGTGGAGCGCCGAGCCGGTTGCAGACAGACTTGCACGATTTGCCGCGCAGCAGCCGGATCGGATCGCTGTCATCGACGACAGCACCCGCCTCACCTACGGCGCCTTCGACCGGCTCGTGACGCGCGTGGCGGCCGGTCTCTGGGCCGCCGGCATGCGGCCAGGCGACGTGATCGGCCTGCAATTGCCCAACCGCATGGAATTCGCCATCTTCCAGCAGGCGGCCGTGCGCATGGGGGCGATATACTTGCCGCTCATCCCGCAACTGCGTGAGGGTGACCTCTCCTTCCTGCTCGACACGGTGAAGGCGAAGGTGCTCGTCGTCCCCCGCAGCTACCGGAATTTCGACCACACGGGCATGGTGCCGGGGCTGCGGCAGAGCACTCCGTCGCTGGAGCATATCCTCGTCGTCGATGCCGCTCCGAACGCTGCAGGCGATGTAGCTGTATTTCTTGCGGAGCGCTGGGAAGATCGTTTTGGCGAGGAGATCGCCGCTGTGACGCGCGATCCGGACTCTATCCGGATCGTCTCTTTCACCTCCGGTACCGAATCCAAGCCGAAGGCTGTAATGCACTCGCATAATACTATGCTGTTCCCGCTACGCAATCATACCGCGCTATTCGGTTTCAACGCAGATGACGTCATCTTCACGCCAAGCCCTGTCGGCCATTCGACCGGGGCGGTGTTTGGTGTGGAAATGGGCCTCTATTTCGGCGGCACCGTGGTGCTGATGGATGGCTGGAACCCCGAGAAGGCGGTGGAGGCCATCGCCCGGGAACGGTGCAGCCTCATGTGGGGAGCGACGACCTTCTACAACGACCTCACCAATGCCCCGAACCTCGGCGCGCACGATCTGTCTGCATTCCGTTTCCTCTGCACCGCTGGGGCGCCCATCCCGCGCAGCCTCGTCACCCGCGTAGCCGAGCGCCTCGGCGGGCAACTCGTCACCGCCTACGGTCAGTCCGAGGGCCAGAACATCACCATCACCCTCCCCGGCGACCCGATCGAGAAGATTACCGGCTCCGATGGGCGTTTCCAGGAGGGCATCGACTACAAGCTTGTCGATATCGACGATCGTCCCGTTCTCACTGGCGAGGAGGGTGAAATTCTCTATCGCGGGCCGAATCTTTGCATGGGTTATCTTGATCCCGAACATAGCGCCCGCGCTTTCACGGAAGACGGCTTCATTCGGTCCGGCGACCTCGGCTTGATGGATGCAGACGGCTATCTGCGCATCGTCGGACGGCGCAAGGAAATCATCATCCGCGGCGGCGAGAACATCAGCCCCGCCGAGATCGAGGATTATCTCTTCAAGCACCCGAAGATCGCCAGCGCCGCCGTCATCGGTCTGCCGGACGAGCGGCTCGGGCAACGCGCGTGCGCGGCTGTAATTCTCAGGGACAGCGCAACACTGACGCTCACCGAGCTGACTGATTTCATGGGCAGCCTCGGCGTCGCGAAGTTCAAATATCCGGAGCGCCTGGAAATCGTCGAGACCCTGCCCCGCACGCTGACCGGAAAGGTCCAACGCGACGTCCTGAGGGACCTCATCCTGCAGGGCATGGCCTGAACGGGCGGAATCCTCGAACCATCTGCACAGACAGCGACCGGGTGATACCAGCCCGTGTCGCATTTTTTGCCAAAAGGCAGCAGCCCGCGCGACCGAAGCGCATTCGCGGTTACGAATTTTCCGGAAGGCCGTTGCGCACCTGCCGGCTGTCCTGTCCCATCCGCGGCGAGGAAGCATCCGGCGCAGCGACATCGACCGCTCCCGGGGAGGACAGGGAGGACATACAATGGTAGCAGCAATTTCGCGCCGCACGGCGCTGGCCATGGCGGCGGCGTTCGTCGCACCCGCGGGCGTCGCGCGGGCACAGAACTATCCAACGCGACCGATCACCGTGATCGTGCCCAATCCGCCTGGCGGGGCGTCCGACATCCTCACACGCCTGGTAGCGGACAAGATGCGCGTTGATCTTGGCCAGAACGTGCTGGTCGACAACAAACCCGGAGGGTCCGGGACATTGGGCCTCTTCTTGATCGCGAGAGCCGCGCCAGAAGGCTACACCATCGGCTTCTCCTCCCACAACGTCGTCCTCGGGCCGATGATCATCAAAGGTTACGAGCTTGATCCGCTGAAGGAATTCAAGCCGATATCCTATCTCGCGGACACGCCGGTCATTCTCGTGACGCGGTCGGAAGCCAATATCAAGAGCGTCGCCGATTTCGTCGCCTACGCAAAGGCGCAAAAGAATCCTGTCAGCGTCGGCATTCCGGGAACGTCGGTCCGCACGCAGCTCGGCGCCTTCACCACCAAGGCCGGAATCGAGGTCGAGCCCGTGTCCTACCAGGGATCGGCCCCCATGCTTCAGGCGTTGGCGGCCGGGGAAATCGACGTGGCGCTGGACGCAATCATCAGCACCAAGCCTTTCATCGAAAGCGGCGTGGCCCGCGTTATCGCGGTGGGCGGAGATAGCCGTTCGCCAATCCTGCCCGAGGTCCCAACGATCGGCGAAGCGGGCTACGATATCGGTGGCATCTGGAACTACTGGTACTCCTTCGTCGGGCCGGCCGGCATGTCGGACGCCATGCTCGACAAACTGCATGAATCCGCCGCGAAAGCGCTGCGGTCGCCGGACGTGCAGGCGCGTGCAAAGGACCTCGCGCTCAATCTCGGCACCATGTCCCGCAAGGAATTCGGCGACCTGATAGTCACCTATCAGAAGGACGTAAAGGCTATCGTTGATGCGATCGGCCTGAAGCCCGAATAAAGACTTTGTCAGGACCACAGAGGCGGCACGCGGCGTCCATCTCCGGGCGCTGCCGTGTTGTCGGAGGACGCTTATGATACGCTCGAAAGCAATCGTCTTCGCGGCGCCGCGCAGGCCGCTCGTTTGTCACGACACCACCGTGCCGGAGCCGGGTCCAGACCAGTTTGTGGTTCGCGTCACCCATGCAGGTATCTGCGGCAGCGATGTCCACAGGCTCATCGGCGATCTCGGGGCGCCCGCCGGGCCTGTCTGTTTCGGCCACGAGGGCGTTGGCGTGATCGAATCCATCGGGGCGAACGTGAAGACGGATCGCGTCGGCAATCCGGTCGCCAAAGGCAACCGGATCTACTGGGTTCCCGGCGGCTCCTGCGGCCAGTGCCGCTTCTGCCGCGGTGAAAAGACCCTCGGATTTTGCCAGAACCGCGTCTGGCCCGCCCCCTTCGGCGCGCCGAACGCGGCGGCATTCCAGGAATTCGCCACGCTCGACCTCACGACCTCCTTTTGCCGCATTCCCGACGGCGTCACTTCCGATTCGGTGATCGCCTTCGGTTGCGCCATGCCGACCGCCCTGACCGCGCTGCAGCGTCTCGGCGACATTTCGGGCACGAATGTCGTCATCCAGGGCTCCGGTCCGGTCGGCCTCGCCATGTGCCTCGTCGCCCGGCTCAACGGAGCGGCGCAGGTCGCCGTCATCGGCGATCCCGTCTTGCGGCTCGACATCGCACGCCGCTTCGGCGCCGACGCGATCTTCAGCCTCTCCGACACCACGCGCGAGGAACGCCGCGCCCGCATCCTCGAGATGACGGACGGCGCCGGGGCCAATGTGGTCGTGGAGGCCGCTGGCCGAGTAGAGGCCTTCGACGAAGGCCTCCACCTCCTCGCCCATTATGGCCGCTATGCCATCGTTGGCCTCTATTCGGGATCGGCCACCACCAGCTTCAATCCGGTCTACGTCAACAACCGCAACATCCGCATCGTCGGCTCCATGTATCTCGATATGCGTGAGATCGCGGGGGCTGTGGACGTCGCCGCGCAGGCCGGCGCAAAATATGGCTTCGGTGACCTGATCACCCACCGCTTCGCGCTGGAGCAGACCGAGGACGCGATCAATTGCGCCAGCCGAGGGGAATCGATCAAGGCAATCGTGGTACCGAGCGGTGAATAAGGTAGTCAGGCAACGAATATCCTGGCTGCCAGAAGGCTGCCAATCATTACCGGCGGATCAATTTCACTGCCGGCTCCTCTTCGGCTCCGCGGTCGATCCACGCACCATCAACGTCGGGTGGAACATCGCGACCGGTGCGGCTGGCAGCTTTCCGGCGATCGCGTCGAGCAGCATTTCGGCCGAACGTTCGCCGATTTCCGTCAGGCTTGTGTGGATCGTGGTCAGCGGCGGGGTCATGAGATCGCACATGCCGATGTCCTCATAACCCACGACGGAAACGTCATCGGGGCATTTGAGGCCCGCTTCCTTTAAGGCGTCGTAGCAACCAAGCGCCAGGAAATCGGAAGCCGTCGCAACCGCCGTCGGGGGCTCCGCAAGCGCCAGCAGCCTGAACATCGCCTCCCGCCCCGCTTCCCGCGTATGGCTCGCAGTCCCCAGAAAATACTCGGCCGGTTGGGGCAGATCGGCTTCGTCCAGCATCCTCATGAAACTCTGCTGGCGGGTGCGGCTGCTGCCGAGGGCGGCAGGCCCGCTGACATGGGCGATGCGCCGATGGCCGAGCCCGGTCAGATGGCGAGCCATCAACGCACTACCCTCCCCGTCGTCGCTGAGCACCCGCAGGTTATGGTTCGCACCGGCATGGCTGAACACCAGCGTCACCGGCACGCCGGCGGCGGCGCAGGTCTGAAGCGCCGCCTCGCTGTCGTAGGAAGAGGCGAGAACGATCCCGTCTACCTGATGCGCGAGGAGGTGATCGACGGCGTTGGTGACATCCGTGGGATCCTCGCTCAGCGACTGGACGTAGCACACATAGCCGGCGCGCTTCGCGACCGACTGTATGGCGTCGATCAGCGGCGGAAAGACCGGATATGTGATGCTGGTGACGAGGATCCCGATCGTATGGCTTAGCCTGCCTCTCAGACCGGCCGCCTGCATGTTGCGCTTGTAGCCGAGCTCTTCGGCCACCTTCAGGATGCGTTCCGCCGTCTTTGCGCCGACATAGGAGATGTCGCGCGCGTTCATGAAGCGTGACACTGTTGCCGGATGGACGCCGGAGGCCTGCGCGACATCCTTGAGGGTCACGCGCTTGCGGGGAAATTGAGGCGCCAGCGAAGATTACTCCGTTCGGGGCGTTATGCTTGGTGGGCAAATGCGTAGTCGCTTGGCAGGTCTTGCATCCCGCCAGTGGTCGCATTCTCGGCACAGGCCCGCTTCTGCGCCGCGTCCACACTAACGCCTAACTGCTTTCTTGTCATCCGCCAAACCGGCCTGCTACGACCGTCTGCTCTACCTACTGCGCCCGGAAGAATGTCAGCTACTTCGGCAAATCAGGCCAGCGCCGCCGTGCCGACAGATAATCGCCTGCAGCCGCAACGCCCTTGGCGAGACCGGGCCAATTGCCTTGGTCTTCCGGGACGCGAATGCCCCCGAGATCAATACCGGCCGCGTCGCGCCATGCGGTAACGGCCATGTCATAGCATTCGGACAGTCCCCTACACAAAAAACGCAGTGGTGGATAAAGGAGCCTGCACTCAGGTCCAGACCGCCTCGGCAGCCATGGCGGTAGGCCCGTTCTCGGCCGCTGTCCAAAGCTTGAGATTGCCCTCGGATTCCTCGGCATGGAGGTTAATTGGCATATTGTCGAAAATAGGCGACAGGCTGCGAAACGAAAACCGCGTCGGCGGCTTGCCGCGAATATCGATCGCTAGGTTCATCAGCAGGGTCGCTTGTAGCGGCCCGTGGACAACAAGGCCCGGATATCCTTCCGCTCCAGTTGCATAAGGCTTGTCGTAGTGAATACGATGCCCGTTGAAAGTGAGTGCGGAGTAACGAAAGAGAAGAACCGCATCGGCCTCGATGCGCTTGCGGTAGGTGCCGGCAGAAGCTTGCGGAACCGGCGTTGCAGACGCAGGAGCCGGTTCTGCCGCGCGGTACACGATATCCTGCCGCTCTTCAACCAGGGAACGGCCCCGGGCCTCGATACGATGCTCCACAGTGACGAAGCATAGCGTGCCGGAGCGTCCTTCTTTGATCGAGACGTCCGCAATTCGCGAAACCCGCTTTACCGTTTCGCCCACATGCAGATCGCCGGAAAAATCGACGCTGCCCGCGGCCCACATACGCCGCGGCAAAGGAACCGGTGGCAAGAATTCTCCGCGTTTCGGATGCCCGTCCTCGCCGATCTGTCTGAGCAGCGCGATAGGCTGGGCGAGGCAGAAATGGAAGAGCCGAGGTACCTTGTCGCCGAATGAAAAGGTCCGCTCCAGATCAAAGGTCGCGGCGAATCTGTTGGTGAGATCGGCGGAAATCGTGTCGGTCGTCACTGCTTCGCGGCCAATCCAGGAGCGCAGGAAATCCTCGTCCAAAGTAATGCCTTCTCCGGCCATTTTGCCCTCCGTGCGGGATTGCCTGGGATCGATGATTGCTATCGGAACGACCTCGGAAACCCGGGGTATGTGTTCCGCAGTGAAGAAGTCGTGAGATTGATGGAGACCGGCGCGAAGTGACAGGGACGCGGCTTGCGCCGTTCGTCCAGCTTGCGGTTATCCTCCGCGCACGCCGCACGAGCAGCCTCCCTGGTCCCGGCGCGTCGCGATCTCTGATAGTTTCGCACCTCATTGTATCACCCGAGCATCTCACGAACTCAATACGAAGGGGACGAGTCGAGCCAGGCCCGGACATCGGGATGCGCGATCTCGATCATCAACCGCCGCCGTTCCGCCAGCGACTTGCCGCGCAGGTCCGCGGCACCAAATTCGGTCACGACTATGCCTGCGTCGGACCGGGAAATCGTCGTCGGGCCGGAAAGGCGATCGACGATCCGGCTCACCTTTCCCCGCGCGGCGGTGGAGCCGAGCGCGATGATTGGCAGCCCGCCTCGCGACCGAGCAGCTGCACGGGTGAATTCGCCTGCGCCGCCAACGCCACCCACGTATACGCCGTTTGCGACCTCGGAATTGACGGCGCCGGTCAGATCGACCTCGATGGCACTGTTCAACGACACGAAGCGGTCGATTCCGCTTATGATCCCGGCATCGTGGGTATAGGATGTCGGCGCCAGACGGATGGCGCTGTTTCCATGCGCGAGCCGATTGAGGCGCGCGCTGCCGAAGAATATGCCGGCGACCGTCACACCACGATCGACCGGCTTTCGCGCATTGGTTACGACCCCGGCCTCGATGAGGGCTGCGACGCTGTCGCCGATCGCGCCGGAATGGATACCGATATCACGATGGGAAGAAAGCGCGCGCAAGGCGGTCTCCGGCAGGCTTCCCACGCCGATCTGCAGGGTGGCGCCATCCTCCACGAGCGCGGCGACGATCCGGCCGATCCGCGTCGCGACTTCGTCCGCTTCGCCGGAAGGCAGCTCGATCACCGCCCGGGCCGTACGTACGACCGCCACGACCCTTGCCATGTCGATAGCGGGCGACTGCGGACTGAGCGGTGCTTCCGAATTCACTTCGACGACGATCGCCCGGGCGCGATCTGCAAGGCCGGGCAGATATTCGCAGGCGACGGCATAGCGTAGTATACCGTCCGCATCCTCAGCCGCCTGCAACATCAAAAGGTCCGGAGGTACAAGCGAGGTCGCCATGCTCGAATAGGCACACGGCAATATGTCGAGCCTGCCTGCCTTCGACAGGGCGGCATTGCGCCCCATACCAATATAGGAGCTGAAAGTCACCACGTCGCAATGCTGCGGATCTGTGCTCCCGGCGAAGCTCCCACCGACGAAGGCCCGGAAATTGCCGATATTGCGGCGCTGCGCCATCAGCGCGGACGTAAGCGGAACGGGCTCTGCACAACCCTGTCCCCATGCGACCAGTCCGCCTGGCGGCACAAAACGACGAAAGTCGATACCGGAAATATCCGTTGTCTGCATCAATTCTGCGACCTGGATACGGCAGCCATGTGCGTGCATGGCCTCATCCGATCTGCGGCAACAACTGGTCGATGCTCTTTTTCGCATCTCCATAGAACATGCGGGTATTGTCCTTGAAGAAGAGCGGGTTCTCGATGCCGGAGTATCCGGTTCCCTGGCCGCGCTTGGATACGAAGACCTGCTTGGCCTTCCAGACTTCCAGCACCGGCATGCCGGCGATCGGCGAGTTCGGGTCTTCCTGGGCGGCGGGATTGACGATGTCGTTGGAGCCGATGACGATCGCCACGTCGGTGGTCGGGAAATCGTCGTTGATCTCGTCCATTTCGAGCACGATGTCGTAGGGTACTTTGGCTTCGGCGAGCAGCACGTTCATGTGCCCGGGCAGCCGGCCCGCGACCGGATGGATGGCGAAGCGGACGGTCTTGCCGGCGGCGCGCAGCTTGCGGGTGAGTTCGGAAACAGACTGCTGCGCCTGCGCGACCGCCATGCCGTAACCGGGCACGATCACCACGCTGTCGGCATCGTTCAATGCCGCGGCGACGCCATCCGCATCGATCGCCACCTGTTCGCCGGTGATCTCCATCGCCGGCCCGGTCATGCTACCGAAGCCGCCGAGGATGACCGAGAGGAAGGAGCGGTTCATCGCCTTGCACATGATGTAGGAGAGGATGGCGCCCGAAGAGCCGACCAGCGCGCCGGTGACGATCAGGAGATCGTTGCCGAGCGTGAAGCCGATCGCCGTCGCCGCCCAGCCGGAATAGGAGTTGAGCATCGACACGACGACCGGCATGTCGGCGCCGCCGATGCCCATGATCAGGTGGTAACCGATGAAGAAGGCGAGAAGCGTCATCAGGACCAGCATCCAGACGCCGGAGCCGCCGGCATACATGACGAGCAGGATCAGCGACAGGATGGCCGCACCGGCATTGAGCACATGCCCGCCCGGCAGCTTCTTCGCCTTGCCGTCCACCCTTCCGGCCAGCTTGCCGAAGGCGATGACCGAACCGGTGAAGGTGACGGCGCCGATGAAGACGCCGAGAAACACCTCGACCTTCATGATGGCAAGCTCGACCGGGGTCTTGTGGGCAAGGATGCCGGCAAACCCTTCGAGTGCGGCACGCGCCGGCTGATCCAGGAGGGCGATGCGGGCGGCTTCGATATGCGCATTGAAGCCGATGAACACGGCGGCAAGCCCGACGAAGGAATGCAGCGCCGCGACGAGCTGCGGCATCTCCGTCATCTGTACGCGGCTGGCGACGTAATAACCGAGGACGGAGCCACCGGCGATCATCACGGCGATGATGAACCAGTTGCCGACACCCGGACCAAAGACGGTGGCGATGACGGCGAGCCCCATGCCGACGATGCCGTACCAGACGGCGCGCTTGGCGCTCTCCTGGCCGGACAAGCCGCCGAGCGACAGGATGAAGAGGACAGCTGCAGCGATATAGGCGGCAGATACGATACCAATGGTCATGATTTTGAAATCCCCCCTACCCGATCACGACTTCTGGAACATGGCGAGCATGCGCCGTGTCACGAGAAAGCCGCCGACGATGTTGACCGTGGCGATCAGCACGGAAAGTGCTGCCAGCACCACGACCAGCCAGTTGCCCGAGCCGATCTGCAGGAGAGCGCCGAGGATGACGATGCCGGACACCGCGTTGGTCACGGCCATCAGCGGCGTATGCAGTGAATGCGAAACGTTCCAGATCACCTGGAAACCGACGAAGCATGCGAGCGTGAAGACCACGAAATGGTTCATGAAGCTCGCCGGAGCATAGGCGCCGACCAGAAGCAGCAGCGCCGTGCCCGCAACGAGCAGCAATCCCTGGTTCCTCGTCTGCGCCTTGAAGGCGGCGGTCTCGGCCGCGCGCTTCTCCTCCTGCGTCAGTTCCTTGGGCTTTTCCTTGGGTTTCTGGGCGGCGATCGCCTGGATCTTCGGCGGCGGTGGCGGATAGGCGATGGCGCCCTCGAAAGTCACCGTCGAACCGCGGATGACGTCGTCTTCCATGTTGTGGACGAGCTTGCCATCCTTGCCCGGCGTCAGATCGGCCATCATGTGGCGGATATTGGTGGAATAGAGCGTCGAGGCTTGGGTCGCCATGCGGCTCGGGAAATCCGTATAACCGATGACGATCACGCCATTGTCGGACACGACGCGCTGGTCGGCGACGGTGAGGTCGCAGTTACCGCCGCGCTCCGCCGCAAGGTCGATGATGACCGAGCCGGGCTTCATCATCGCCACCATGTCGGCGAGCCACAGTTTTGGCGCATCGCGGCCGGGGATCAGCGCCGTGGTGATGACGATGTCGATCTGGGGCGCCAGTTCGCGGAACTTCTGCAGCTGCTTCTCGCGGAATTCCGGCGAGGACGGCGCGGCGTAACCGCCCGTCGCAGCACCATCCGCAGCCTGGTCGGCAAAGTCGAGATAGACGAACTCCGCACCCATGCTCTCGATCTGCTCGGCCACTTCCGGACGCACGTCGAACGCGTAGGTGATGGCACCGAGCGAGGTTGCTGTGCCGATCGCGGCGAGACCCGCAACCCCCGCGCCGATCACCAGCACCTTGGCCGGTGGCACCTTGCCGGCTGCCGTCACCTGACCGGTGAAGAACCGTCCGAAATTGTTGCCGGCCTCGATCACCGCGCGATAGCCGGCGATATTGGCCATGGACGACAGCGCATCCATCTTCTGGGCACGGGAAATACGCGGCACCATGTCCATGGCGATGACATTGACGCCCCTCGCCTTCGCCGCCTCCAGCAGATCCCTGTTCTGCACCGGATAGAAGAACGAGATCAGCGTCTGGCCCGATCGCAGCCGGTCAACTTCCGAAGCCTCCGGCGGACGTACCTTGGCGACAATGTCGGATTGCGCATAAAGCGCCGCCGCGCTTTCCACCACCGTCACGCCCGCCACCCGATAGGCATCATCCGAAAACCCGGCAGCCTTGCCCGCGCCCGCTTCGACCAGACAATCGTATCCAAGCTTCCGCAAATGCCGAGCGCTTTCCGGAGTGAGCGCAACGCGCGCCTCGCCGGGAAAATTCTCATATGGCGTCCCTATATTCATTAGCCCTTACCCCTGGCGGTGTTGCCGCACATCATTCAGGTGCAGCCAGTCTGTCGAAACGGCAGGCTTGGCCGTCGAACAGTCTGGCTCATCGCACCGCTTAACTGGTGTCGAATGTCTGGTCACAATATGATGAGAAATCCAGTAGACGCCGCCATCAAGCATCAATGTGATGAATTCGGCGCATTGCAAAGTTCTGGTAGATGGCCTGGTTGCCGGAACTTCGGGTATCGACCGAAGGTGCACCATGCGGGCGTCCGGAAGAGCGACGACGAGGTTGGCTCACGTTCGCATCCTCGAATTGCGGCAAAGATCGTCAATAGGAATTGCGGCAGAACCTTTAAGCGATACCCTTCAAGCTGACTGCGCCGCCGCACACATCGAAAAACCTATCGTGTCCGGAGGAAATCGTCGCTCTCACCGGAATCCTGATCAAGGAAGGAAAATATGGAAATTCGTCTCGATCCGAACTCTCCACCGCAACTGATGGACGCGGAGGTCTTCACCAGCCTTAAGATTTCCGTGCCGGAAGACCGGCAATCCATAGCTGACCTCACAGCCATGCTCGGCGATAGCGGTAGCGTGCACGAAGACGCTCAACATGTCTGGCTTGATCCGAAATGGCTTGCCTTATCCGGAAAGCCGTCGGAGGAATGGCAAAACGGCTTGGCAGCGATGCTGAAATATGCGGCCAGAAGCGGCTGGGTCGATGAGAATGGCCGCGTGCGCGCCCATGTCGTGCCGCGTGGCGTGAGCGACTGACGTCTCGATCGCCATGCCGCGATGTTCAACTCAGCTCCGAATGACACCCCTTTGATCGATATCGGCGATGACGGCAGTCATGCGGAGCCACTTCAGGCTGAACTTGGATAATACCTGAGGAGCGTCGTCGCCATACCGCGAACCTGCCGTTTGAGTGTTGGATTCCCTCAGGCTGGATCAGGAGCCAAAGCCCTGAAGCTACTGCGGAAGAAAAGCAGCGGCAAAGCATCGAGACTTATATTGGCCGCGCAGACATCCAACAGGACGATCGTGTGATCTCCGGCCTTGAATTCGTTGTGAATCGTGCATTCGAGCCAGGCAGCGGAGCCCGATATGAAAACGGCCGAGCCGTCCGCAGTTTGCCAATCGACGCCTTCGAACCGGTCGCCGTCCTTTCGGGCGAGCGTCCGGCACAACGTTTTCTGCTCCTGCGTCATAACGCTGATGCCGAGACGTTTCGAAGCGTGTAAGGCCGGCCACGTCGCCGAAGTATTCTGAATGCAGATGGACACGAGAGGCGGATCGAGAGAAACCGAGGTGAACGAGCTGGCGACCATGCCGACCGGTTCTCCCTTGTGGTTCAGTGCTGCCACAGTCACTACGCCCGAGGGAAACATCGAAAATACCTGCCGCAGTTCAGCCGGGTCGCCGCTAAGCCCGGTCAGGTAATCCACCGTCATTTTCATCGCTTTCCCCTCATTAGTTCTTGAGAGTGACATTTTACAGCCTCGCCAACGCTTTTCTTTCCGAAAATAAGGCGTACGCGCTGAACACGAGGGTCGTTATTGCCGACGCTGACTCTAGTATTGGAAGCAGCTGCCTGCGCTCGCAATGCCGCCCTCTGCAAATTCGTGTCTTCGAATTCAAGTGGCGAGATCTGAGAAAAGCGCTTTCCTGCGCCATCCATAAAGTTGCGACACGTCCAGTTTATAGGGGCGTGCAAACCTCGCCACCGTCCCTCCCCGTATCCTTCGCCAACAGACCGGTGAGCCTGCCGGTCTGTCTACCTCGATATTGACGTGGTCAGCGCAGAGGAGGAATCGTTCGCGGGCAAAGCCGGGTTCGGACTTTCGACACGCCATCTCCTGGACCTCGGGCACACCCAGATCGCGGGGCCTTCCTACGCATCAAGCGCGCGCAACCGAAGCCTGGACTAGCCTCGCTCCGCGATGTGGGGCTCCGCGTTACACTTAAACTCTTCGCTGAAATTCGGTTTGCTCATGATGATCTTGTTGCCTCAAAATTAGGAAAGAGGCGACTACAAATCTGGGGGTTATTCAACCAGGGCAACCGAAATTCGCAAAACGAACTGCGCGCGGCGATAGAAGCGCACAAGATTCTATGGCTCAACGGCTTTTGTTGACGGCCTTTCGCTTGACCTGTGGAGCGTTAGTCAAGATAGACTGCTTGCTCTTGATGGGATGCGAACCGCCGCACCTTTAATCAGTACGCTGAATGCCCGATAAATTGCGCATCGCGCATAACAGTGGTCCAGATACCCGGACTTTAAAAGGCACCAAATGCCACGGGCTCAACTCGTTGATTGGCCACGCCGCAAACGATCACCCTCGTCTGCCGAGTTGTCGAGCTTTCGATCGATCGCCTCTAATGCGGCTACCGCCGCCGCCTCGATGTGCGCGACACAAAGCCTGTACGATAGATCTTCGTCGCGAGCCTCGAGAGCATCCAGGAAAGCCCGGAGTTCCTTTATAGACTGCTTAGCTCGTTCCTCACGAGACAACGAGACGACCCGAAGTTGCGATGCTCTGGTGTGAATACGCTTAAGCATATCTGCAGCTATCGGATTGCCCGCTCCTTCAAGCAAAATATCATAGAAACGGGTCTTCGCCGTAATAAACGCATCCGCTGAAAAATCCTCGTAGACGTCGGCCAAATGATTCACACTGCGTCGCAGAGCTTTTAATTGTTCTTCCGTTGCATTACGCGCAAACAACCGCGCAGCCAGCCCTTCGAGCGCTGCCCGAACTTCATAGATCAATCTGGCGATCTCGGGCGTGACGATACTCACGCTCAGCCCCTTATTGGGCTGCAACGTGACCAATCCATCAACCTGCAACTCTCGCAATGCCTCTCGAAGCGAAGGGCGCGATACTCCCAGCATCTCGCACAGTTCTCGCTCAATCAGGCGCGCACCAGGTGGAAAGCGTCCAGTCGCGATGGCCATTCGCAAGCGCTCAGCAACCTGCTCACGCAGGCCAGGCAGAGTTTGTATTCGCATCGAATCGTCGTCGCTAACAGTCAATCAAACCACTTTCCTGCACTACGGGAGAAGTACTCCAACGTTGCGGCTTACAGCTCCACTCGCCTACGGATGATTTCATATTGTCTTGTTGTCTGTCAATAAGCCAGCCGTTCTCTGCCGAGAACGTAGTTTGCACGAGGCCGCTGATCCGCATCACAAGATTTTACTGCCGGCCTGCTCAACGAATTGATGTGCAGGCCCAGACCATTCAATGCTTCCGTGCTCTACAAGATAGACGCTATCGGCATGGCGTGAGGCGAAAACCATATTTTGTTCGGCTAGTAGCAGCGAAAGTTCGCCGCTTTTCCGGAGCGCCTCGATTGATTCAGAAATGATATCCATCACGATCGGCGCCAGCCCGAGCGTCGGCTCGTCGATCAGCAGCAGTTTCGGCTTCATCATCAAGGCGCGGCCGATCGCCAATTGCTGCTGCTCGCCGCCAGACAGCGTGCGTGCATATTGCCGGCGCCGTTCGGCCAGACGCGGGAAGATCTGCTCGACGAACTCCAGCCGCTCGCGCAGATCGGCGGCGCTCAGATGCATGCCGCCAAGCTTCAGGTTTTCGAGCACGCTCATGTCACCGAAAAGCTCGCGCGATTCCGGGCAAAGCACGATGCCGGACCTGGCGATCTCATAGGCCGGCATGCCGGCAATGGATCGGTCCCGGACCGAAATCTCGCCGCGCGATGGGAGCAGGCCGGCAATCGCGTTGAACAGCGAGGTCTTGCCGGCGCCGTTGAGCCCCACTACTGCCGTGACGCCTTTATCCACGACGTCGATCGAGACATTGGAAAGCGCCTGGGCCTTGCCGTAGAAAACATTGAGGTTTTTGACGCGCAACACCGGCGGCGCGTCGCTGTCATCGCGGCGAACTTCAGGGGCGACTGTGTCGCTCTGGCTGCCGAGATACACGCGGCGGACATCGGCATTGGC
Organism: Hyphomicrobiales bacterium; assembly: GCA_900471605.1. GTDB lineage: Bacteria > Pseudomonadota > Alphaproteobacteria > Rhizobiales > Rhizobiaceae > Neorhizobium. Next base: position 149,718 of record UCEY01000004.1, read on the forward strand.
AAGAACGTCGCGCGGGCTGCCTTCGGCAATCCTCTGGCCGGAACTCATGGCGACGGCACGGTCGACCAGGGCGGCGACACTCTTGACGTTGTGATCCACGAGGATCAGCGCCCGGCCAGATCCTTTGAGATGCCGGATGAGGTCGGAAAACTCCCGCACCTCTCCGGCGCTCAAGCCCGCGAAGGGTTCGTCCAGCAGCAGCAGGTCGGGGTCGCGCGCCAGCGCCTTAGCCACTTCCAGCCGGCGCAGGCCGGCAAAGGGCAGTTCCGACGGCGCCTTGTCATGCACGCCGTTGAGGCCGACGAGGCGCAGGGATTCGATCGCCTTTTCTCTCTGCGCGTCCGAGACTCGCAGATGTGTGACCTTGTTCGGCAGGCAGGCCAGAAGCACGTTTTGCAGAACCGTCTGCTGTTGCAACGGGCGCGAGTGCTGGAACACCATGCTGACCCCCATGCCTGCAATGCGGTTCGGAGTCCAGCCGGCGATATCGACGCCGTTGAGGTGAATGGAGCCAGCATCGGGTTTGTGAAGCCCCATGATCAGCGACATGGTGGTGGATTTTCCCGAGCCGTTCGGGCCGATCAGGCCGAGGATTTCGCCCTTGTCGACGTCGAAATCGACATTGTCGACGGCGGTAAGTCCGCCGAAACGCTTGGTAAGCTGCCTTGCTTCCAGGAATTTCATGATGGTCTCCGAGCAAGCCGAACAAGTCCCAGCAGGCCGCCAGGTAGGAAGAAAAGAACGATCAGGGCGATCAGCGCCACGGAAAGCTCGCTCAGGGAGCCGAGCGGCCGCAGATATTCCGAGGCGGCAGCCATGAAGAGCGCGCCAAGGATCGGCCCGAACACGGTTCTTCGTCCTCCGACGATGGCCGCAATGATAATTTGCACGCCCACCGACGCATCTACAAAGACATTGGTGGACGCGGTCCCCAGATAAAACGTCATCAAAGCACCGGCGAGACCGGAGAAGAACGCGCTCACACAAAAAGCCGTCAGCTTGTATTTGACGATATTAAAGCCCAAGACCTGAGCGTTGATCGGGTCCTGGCCAATGGCTTCGAGGATGAGACCGAAAGGCGATTTGACCAGGAAATATAGAACCGAGGCCGTGACAGCTGCTAGGCCCAATGCAATATGGAAATTGGTGGCTGAATCGAGGGCGATCACATCGGGTACTGCGATACCGATTTCTCCACCGGTCTTGTCGGAGAACAGGATGATCAACTGGCGCATGATAAGGACGGCCACCAGTGTCACCAAACCGAAGTAAGGACCGCGCAACCGAAGGGCGGGAAAAGCCAGGATCGCACCGGCGATGACAGCTGCCGCGGCACCTGCGGCCACACAAACGAGAGGCGTTGCAACGCCATTGCTCGACATCAGTGCCGCGGTGTAAGCGCCGGTACCGATCAGGAACGTCGCGCCGAAATTGGCTTCCCCGGCGTAACCGAATAACAGGTCCCAACTCATCGAATAGACTGCAAAAAAGAGACCAAGCGTGAGAATGCTGAGCGAGTATTCCTGCAGCCCGACATAGGGTAGGATTGCCGCGGCAAGACTGACGATAACCAGCCCGACCATAGGGCGGCGAATGGATTGGGTGTTCACGTTCATAGAGTTAGCGCCTCCCGAAGAGGCCCTGCGGGCGCACGTAGAGCACAATGATGAGGATAATCAAGGCGGGCAGCGTTCGCACCGATGGGCTTATGAAGTAGGCGGTCCCGGTTTCAATAAAGCCGATCAGATTGGCCGCAATCAAAGTGCCGCCGACGCTTCCGAGCCCGCCCAGCACCACGATCGAGAAAGCGGTCGCCGTCAGTTCGAGACCCCCGCTCGGCGACACGCCGAGGATCATGGCAACAAGGACACCGGCAAGACCGGCAAGGCCACCATAGATCGCCCAGACCACTATATGCACGGCATTCAGGTTAACACCACACAGAATGAGGCCCTTCGGGTTGATCGAGGCGGCGAGGATCGTCTGGCCGGATCTCGTCTTAGACACATAGAACCACAAGGCCGTGATCACGCACCATGACAGTCCGGCTACAAGTACGCTCGATACCGGAGTGCGCACACCGAAAACCTCGATGGTTCCCGGGACGAGCTGTGGAATGCTGACCGGCACGTCGCCAAAGATATAAGACAAGACTTCCTGAAGGATAATGGTCCACAGCAGCGTCGCCACAAGCATGAAGACATGCTCATCGGCGACGCTGAGTTTCATCAGCGTTCGCAAGGGCCGGATGATCAGAACGAAGGTCAGGAGCCCGATAGCAACCCCCGTCAGAATGCCGAGCGCAATGGCCAGGAACGGGTTCAGCTGGGCGGTTCCCATGAGATACCAAGTCGCTATTCCCGATGCCGCGAGCGTGGTTCCGTGCGCGAGATTCAGGATACCGCTCACGCCGTAAAGGAGAGTAAATCCCGTGGTTGCCAACGCATAGATCGCGCTGATCAACAAGCCGCTGACAATGACTTGAGTTAACATTCGGGTTCCCTCCCCAAGGCTGCTGGATCATGCTTCATGATCGATATCAGAAACTGAGAGCGGGATTGGGATGGCGAAACCCGCCCACCCTTTTCGCCATCCCGCTCCATGCAGCGCTTATTTCGGTGCGCTGACGAAGGCCGGAAAGGCGATCTTGTTCTTGGCGATGTCGGCGGGCCATACCGCTACCTGCTTGCCGTCCTGCCACTGGATGGCGACGCCGGTGACGAAGTCCTTGCCGAACTTCATGTCGTGGGTCAGCGGGTCATTGGCGCCCTGGAAGACGATCCGGCCGCTGGCGCCGACATAATCCGCCTTTTCGAGTTCGGCGACGATCGCGTCGGCATCCGTCTTGCCCGCCTTTTCGATGGCGTTCTTCAACAGGTAGATCGCATCGTAGGTAGCGTAGGAGTGGGCGGCCGGCGTCGTGGTGAAGCGCTTCAGATAAGCTTCGCCGAAGGGCACCGTCTTCGGTGTCAGAGCGGAATCCTGGGAGGCGGCGGTGAAGGTCACCAGCCCTTGCGTCGCGCCGCTGGTTTCCTTCCAGAAGGAACTTGCGCCCGCCTGGGCGTTATAGCCCATCAGCAGCATCGGAACCTGCTGGTTCGCCCACTGAACGACGGGCTTGTTGCCGATGATGCCGACGCCTGTGACGATCACGTCCGCCTTCATCGCCTCGATCTTCTGGAAGATCGGGGTGAAGTCGCTGGTGTCGGTCGCGACCTTGATGGTTTCGACGACGTCGAGCCCATGCTGCGGCAGGCAGGTCTTCAGCGCTTCGTCGTAGCTCTTGGTCCAGGCGGCATCCTCGGTCATCAGCACGGCGCGCTTGTATTTGAGCTGCTTGACGGCAAGGTCGCTCACCGACTGGCAGACGCCCTCAGCCGTGGAACTGGCCGGCAGGATGGTGCGGAATACGTATTTGTAGGCCGGGTAATTGTCGTGCACGAGCTTGCCTACCTGGTCGGCGCCGGCGCCGGTGACGATGTAGGGCACTTTCAGGCGGGCGGCCCACGGCGTCAGCGTGATGGCGATCTCGCTGAGGAAGGTGCCGACCATGGCGCTGACGCGGTCCTGGCGGACGGCGCGCTGAAAGGCTAGCGTCGCATCACTGGCGGAACCCTGGTCGTCATACTGGACCAGTTCGATCTTGCGCCCGTTGACGCCGCCGGCGCCGTTGATTTCCTCGACGGCCTGGGTCGCGCCGTTGAGAATGGCGGCGCCGTTGATCTGGGCAAATTTCGCCATGACGCCGATGCGGATCGGCCCGTCGTCGGCAGCGCTCGCCTGAACGGACATGGCTGCTGCAATGAGGCCGCCAAGCGCAAATTTCGATAGGGCTTTCAGGCCCGAATGGACGTTTTTCATGCTACCCTCCCTGATGTGAGACCTTGTCTCGATAAAGCCGTTTGTCGTGCATCGCAGGCCTTTCGCCGGCGCTGCCCGTATTCGCCGGCGTTCTCCTCCCGCCCGCATCTGAAAATACCCGAATGACCGGATCTGCGGTGACGGTCGCCGGGGACGCGTCAGGCTCCGGCGCCAAGAGCCGGAGAAATGACCTTCATCTCGAGCAGCACCTCGTTAGCCGCCTTGAAGGCGTCGAGGCCTGCGGGAATGCCGCAGTAGACCGTAGCGTGCAGCAGGACTTCGCGGATCTCCTCGGCGGTCAGGCCGTTGTTGACGGCGCCGCGCACATGCAGCTTGATCTCGGCGGCACGGTTGAGCGCGGTCAGCATGGCGAGGTTCAGCATGCTGCGTGTCTTCAGATCCAGCGTGTCGCGGCCCCAGGCATAACCCCAGCACCATTCGGTAGTAATGCGCTGGAACGACATCATGAAATCATTGGCGTTGGCGAGAGACTTGTCGACATATTCGGCCCCGAGCACCTGCCGGCGCAGCGCAAGCCCTTTTTCGAACATATCCTCGATCGTTTCGTCCTGAGCTTTATGAGACATGTAAGGGTCCTTATCCTTGGCTTTTCTAAAGGGCGGGGCGACAGCCGGATCGACGTGCGGTGCCTGTTCATCTTTCGGCAAGTGCCGGCCGCCGGCTTGCAGCGGCGGCCCGTTCACATGGACTTCACCGAAATCCCGCCGTCCACATGCAGGACCTCGCCGGTAACAAAGCTGGCATCTGGGCCGAGCAGGAAGGCGATACCGGCGGCAATCTCGGCTTCCTCTCCCGTGCGCCCGAGCGGCGTCTGCTTGCGCCTGAGCGCATACCCTTCCTCGTTGACGATGGCGCGTGCGCCCGGCGTCGGCACGGCGCCCGGCGTCACCGCATTGACCCGGATGCCACGCGGGCCGAGTTCGACCGCGAGCTGGCGGGTCAGCGACGCGATCGCACCCTTGACGGCGGTATAGGAGGCGGTATTGGCCATGCCGAGATCGGCGACCGGCGAGCAGATGTTGACAACGGCGCCGCCCCTGTCCGAGCCATGCGCAAGCAGGGCCTGCACGCCCCAGAACGCGGCCTTGACGCCCACAGCCAGCATCCGGTCGAGAACCGTTTCATCGATATCCGCCACAGGTCCGTAGCGGATCCACATCGCATTGTTGACGATGCCGGTCAGCGGGCCGAAGCTCGTCGCCAGTTGCGCTGCCGCCGCCATCAGCACGGCGCGGTCGCTGACATCGGTCGGCAGGCCGAGCGCCTTGCCGCCAGCTGCCTCGATCGCGTCCACGGTCGATGCCGTGTCCATCTCGTTGACGTCGACGACGCCGACGGATGCGCCGCGTTTGGCCAGCAGTTCGGCGGTCGCCCGGCCGATGCCGCGGCCGGCGCCGGTGACGAGGATTACGTGGTTGGACAGAGGGCCGTTCATGGTTTTTCCTCCCGGTCTGCCGCTTCTGGCACACCGCCGTAAAGAGACCAGAGCTGCGCGGCAAGCGTGCCGGAATCGACCGACAGTTCGATGCCGGTAATGCCGGACGCACCGTCCGACAGCAGGAAGGCGATGGCGTTGGCGACTTCTTCCGGCTTGACCAGCCGGCCGAGAGCGGTCTGGCGGATCATGGTGTCAGGGTTGCGCTCGCCGCGGGCATAACTCGCCTCGACGGCGGGCGTTCGGGTGGGGCCAGGGCAGACGGTATTGACCCGAATGCCGCTGCGCCCCCACGCCACCGCGAAATTGCGCGACATGTTGATGATACCGGCCTTGGACGGTCCGTAGGCCTGAAGCGGCGAGGAGTTAAAGGCGGTGATCGAGCCGACATTGACGATGGAGCCGTGCCCGCGCTCCAGCATGCCGCGCCCGAACTCGACCATGCTGCGAAACGTGCCGGTCAGGTTGACTCGCAGGATATCGTCCCATTCCGTCGCGTCCTGGCGCTCCGGCCGATGCGGGTTTTCCAGATGGGCAGCAACGCAGGCAAGCCCGGAAATCGGCCCGACCTTGTCTTCCACGAAACGGGCGGCATCGATGATGCTTGCCGTATCGCCGATATCGACGGCATAACCGACGCCGCCGAATTCTTCCGCCACCGCATCGGCCTGGGCGCCGTCCAGATCGAGTACGGCGACCCGCCAGCCATCCTGCGTCAGCTTTCGGACGCATGCCTTGCCGATGCCGCCGGCACCACCGGTCACGACCGCAATTTTTCGAGCGTCACTCATGGTCGCCCCTCATAGGATATCGTAGACGGCTTCGATGATGCGCCTTGCGCGCGGCCCATTGTCCGGGCGCGTGTGCATTTTGTTGCAGGCATAGGAAAATCCGATCTTGGCATCCGGGTCGCCAAAGCCGATGGAGCCGCCGAAACCGTGGTGCCCGAAGGCATGCGGATTGGGACCCATCCACACCGATTGCGGTGTATTCAAAAGTATGCCGAGACCCTGATGATAGGGGCGCTGCTGCATCTGTTCAGTCTGATTGTGCTGCTCGGTCGTCATGTCGCGGATCGTCTCGGGACGCATGATGCGCACGCCGTCCAACTCGCCGCCCCGGGCGACCATGCCATAGATTGCCGCGACGGAGCGCGCCGTGCCATGACCGTTGGCGCTGGCGATTTCAGACTGCCGCCATCCCGGTGAGTTCAGCGTTACGTTCATCGGTTCGCGCGGGTGCTGGAGAAAGCCCTTGGCCAGTAGCGAGTCCGGCTCGTTGTCCTTGCGGGCAAACAGCGTACCCTCGATCGTCGGCACCAGTTCCGCGCAGCGGCGCATATCGGCATCGCTCAGGCCGCCGATGCGGTAATCGAGCTTCAGCGGCGCGATCAGCTCGTCATTGATGAATTGCGGATACCGCTTGCCGGTCACCCGCCGCACGATTTCGCCGAGGATATTGCCCTGGGTGTGAATATGGTAGGCGGCGACGGTACCAGGCGTCCAGATCGGTGCCTGCTTTTCGAGCGCCAGCACGATCGCATCGCAATCGAAGATAGCGCCCGGAAACAGCGGATCGAGTACCACCGGCAGCCCGGCGGTATGATCGAGAACGTGGCGGACCAGCAGGCCTTCTTTGCCGTTCTGCGCAAATTCCGGCCAGTATGTCGCAACCGGGGCGTCGGGATCGACCAGGCCGCGGTCGATCAGGATGTTGAAAGCGATGCCGGAAATACCCTTGGCGACCGACATCATGCAGACGATGGTATCCCGCTCCCAGGGCTCTGTCCTGGCTTCGTCACGATAGCCGGCCCAAATGTCGAACACCTTCTTGCCGTCCACCAGCAAGGCCGATGCCGAGCCGATCTCTTCCTCAACCGAATAGTTTTCCAGGAACGCATCCACGGCCGGCCGGAACTCGGGTTCATATTCGCCCGCAAACGCGTAGGCGACATCACCGATCTTGATCGTTTCATCTAAAAGCATTGGCCGTCCTCCTCCGGAATGCGTTTAAATATTGTCAGACAAACTGTCAATATTGGAATTTTGTTTGTGGAGGAAGATCGAGACGAACAATATCCGGGAGGTCGGGGCTAAGTGCGGGCCAGCGCAACCCCACATCTGGATCGTGGCCAGGGATCAGCAGATCGGGATCGCCGCCGGCCAGTGTTTCGCAACGGGCAAACCCGTCCAGCATCTCACCGACATGGTAGACGATGGGAAAGGGGGCACGGCGAAGACGGTTCTCAGTGAAATGGAAGGCATCCGAGGCGAGCACCAATTTGCCGCGCGCGGTCGAGACCCGGACGACTTGCAGCCCGCCGGAATGGCCACCGATCCTGAACACCTCGATGCCGGGAAAAATCTCGGTATCGCCGTCGTGAAACACCATCCGGCCATCGAAGACGATTTCCACCGCCTGCGTCACATCACGGCATTCGAAAGGCGCTTTCAAACAGGCATGGCACATGTTGCGGCCTGTTGCGAACCGCATTTCGTCCTCTTGCAGGTGAAAGCGGGCCTTGGGAAAGCGGTCGAGATTGCCCGCGTGGTCGTAGTGAAGATGGGTCAATATGACGTCGGATATCTTGGCAGGCTGGATGCCCGCCCGTTGCAGGAGATCCGTCGGTTGATGCAGAAGGGTTCGGTGCCGTGTCGAAGCGGCTTCCGTTCCAAAGCCGGTATCGACCAGCAGGCATCGCCCTTCGCCGCGAATGACCCAGACATAATAATCGAGCGGCATCTCACCATCATGGAGGTCCATACCGGGAAAGAAGTTTTCCCGTCTCGGCCGCATCAGATCCGTGGTGGCATATCGCAGCGCCAGAATTTCGTAGGCCGGTTGATCGCTCGTCTTCATGTTCGCCTCATGTCGCGTTTATGGGCTTGATTTAGCATACTGTCACCTTGTAAGACAATCTGAACTGTGAGAGAGCTGCCGACGAGATCGCCGGCCGGGCGATGTTTGAGGGAGGACAGAAGAATGAGCCAAGAAAAGAAGCTTCCAAGTGTAGGATTCATCGGATTGGGCGCCATGGGCGTTCCGATGGCGAAAAGGGTGGCGGAAGCAGGTTATCCGCTGACAGTTCTCGACGCGGATGCGGGCCGCACCGAAAAGGTTGCCGCAGACATTTCCGCCTCGGCCGCATCAAGCGCTGCTGAGCTTGGCAAGAACTGCCAGATCGTGGTGACGATGCTACCGACCAGCGATATCGTCAGCGAGGTTCTGTTCGGGGAAAACGGGCTTGCCGATTCCCTTGCACCGGGCAGCATCGTCATCGACATGACCAGCGGTTCACCCACCAAGACGCAAGCGATCGCAAGCGCACTGGCGCGGTCCTCGATCGCGCTCTGCGACGCTCCGGTATCCGGCGGGGTGCCACGCGCCAAAACCGGCGAACTGGCGATCATGCTCGGCGGCGACGCGGACACGATCGAGACGATCCGGCCGCTGGTGTCGTCCATGGGGACCAGCCTGACTGTGGTCGGCGGCGTCGGCTCCGCGCATGCAATGAAGGCGCTCAACAATCTGGTCAGCGCCGGCGGCTTCCTGATCGGCATGGAGGCGCTGTTGATCGGCAGCCGTTTCGGTCTGTCGCCTGAGACCATGGTCGAGGTTTTGAACGCCTCGACCGGCATGAACAATTCGACCCAGAAGAAGTTCAAGCAGTTCGTACTGTCGCGCAAGTTCGATGCCGGCTTCGGGCTCGATCTGATGGTCAAGGATCTCGGCATCGCGCTGGAGGTCGCATCGCAGACGGATACGACGACGCCATTCTCGTCGCTCTGCTTCGAGATATGGAGTGCTGCGAGGAAGACGCTGGGACCCGGCCAAGACCACACGGCGGTTGCCCGCTTTCAGGAGTTGATCGCAGGGTCGGAAGTGAACAACGACTAAAGCCTCTCCGGATGGCCTCCCTAGGAGTTCCCGAGCTTTCACCGATACGACACGGTCTGCTTCAGATTCTGCGACGAACGTCGGGCGCTGGTGCGCACGCTCTCGACGTGCAGGTTGATCGCGTCGCCAGGGGCTTAAGAACGTTGGAGTGACCAAACTCCTGGTGGGTTCCTTAGGTAACCGGAGAAATCAGATTTTCCCGCTATGCCTGACCGATTGGATTCGACACCCAAGTGAGGGTGGGCTTCAAAACAGGTTTACGTCATCTCTCAGCGCTTATTGGCCCACCGCCCGCTATGGTTTCGCGAATGCCGTTCAAACTTTACTGCCCGGACAGAAACTCCCGCGCAGAGCTACAGACCATTGCGCTACGGGACCGGCTATAATCTAACGCTAGGCTATAAGAATCGCGTTGCCGCGCATCATCTTTCGGCATCTTAGGGGTGGGCCTCGCCGCGGAACTACAAGGTAAAAGAACATGCGCATTAACTGCGAAATATTCGACCTTCGCGCATTTCAGGCCGTGGTCGAACTGGAGAGTTTCCACCGGGCATCAGAAGCGCTGAATATTTCGCAGCCAGCGCTGACACGCCGCATTCAGAAACTCGAGCAGGCTGTTGGGATCACACTTCTCGAACGCACCACGAGACATGTCGCGCCAACCGCAGCAGGTCAGGAGATAATGCCGCTGGTAAAGCGAATGCTGGAAGAGTTTGACGGCTCGCTGTTTGCTATGAAGGACAGCGGATCACAGCGGCGCGGGCTGGTGACAATGGCCTGCGTGCCAACGGCGGCTTTCTACTTTCTGCCCACCGTCATCAAGGCGTTCAACAAGGATTATCCGCATATACGATTCAGGATCCGTGATCTAACTGCGAATGAGGGATTGCAGGCCGTTGCGCGGGGCGAAGTCGAGTTCGGAATCAATCTGATGGGCAATTCCGATCCCGAACTCTCATTCGAGCCGCTCATTGATGATCCCTTCGTGCTGGCGATCAGACGCGATCATCCGCTCGCCGCGTTTGACGAAATTCAGTGGCCGCAACTGGCAGGCCACCATCTTGTCGTCGTCGATCGGTCAAGCGGCAATCGGACTTTGCTCGACTCCGCTCTCGCTCGCTCGAACCTGAAGCTCGACTGGTTCTATGAGGTCACTCACCTGAATACGTCGCTGGGTCTGGTCGAAGCGGGACTGGGAATCTCCGTTCTTCCGCAGTTGGCAACGCCTCAGGACGAACATCCGTTTCTCGTGACGCGACCTATCGTCAATCCGGTAGTGACGCGAACGATCGGCGTTGTGAGACGCAAAAGCGCGACTCTGTCGCCTGCTGCTGATCGCTTTATTCAAATGCTGCTGACAGTCTGGAAGCGCGCTGAAAACTGATCATGTTGCATCAGCTCAAGTTATACCGATGCAAATATCACATTAATAGATCCGATATTTGCATTTAACCTCACTGTCTGGCCCGCGTACTGTCGGTGACGATGTTCCGGATAGGGCATCGCAACCGGCGTATGCGCCGGTTGATAGGGAGGAAATCATGCGAATTTATTCGAGAACGCTTTCGCCGATGGCGTTGGCGGTCAGTGTTTTATACGCTTCAACATCACCCGCATCGGCGCAGGCAGGCGATCCCGCTGCGCAATGCTCGGCTTTGAACTCGGTTACATTGCCTGCAGGCACGATCACTCTGCCGACATCGGGCGCAAAGGTGACATCAGCGATATTCATGGTGTCCAGCGACTTGGGGAACCAGCAAGGCGAGTTTTGCAAAGTCTTGGGCGAGACGTCACCCGTCGATCCGCAAGCGCCCAAGATATTATGGCAGGTGAACTTGCCGAGCAGCTGGAACGGGAAGCTTCTGCAATATGGCGGCGGCGGCTATAATGGCAGCATTCCGCCGACAACAGAAAAGACCACGCTTGGCCTCGACGTGGTGCAGACCCCGCTCGCGCAAGGTTATGTCACGTTTGGCAGTGATTCGGGTCATCAGGCGCCCAATGCCGACGATGCCTCTTTCGGAAAGAACGACGAGGCCATGCTCAATTATGGCTACATGCACATCAGGAAGACGCTCGACGTGGCGAAGGCGCTCGTCGAAAAGCGCTACGCCAAGCCAATCAAGAGAGTCTATTATCAGGGCGGCTCCACAGGCGGCCGGGAAGGTTTGACGGCGGCATCCCGCTGGCCTGATGCCTATGATGGCATTCTGACGAATTATCCCACCGCCAACTTCGTTGGTCTCAGACTTTGGGGCGCTGGTCTTGCGCGTGCCGTCTATGACGACAAATCCGCAGGATGGATCCCTCCCAAGCTCGTCGAGACGATCGCGAAGGATGCCATTGCCAGCTGCGACGCGCTGGACGGCGCGAAGGACGGGCTCATCAGCGATGCGTCCGGCTGCCGCAAGCAATCGGCCGCACTGGTCGAAAAGCTCACCTGCAAGGCAGGCGAAACCGGTAATCCGGAAAACTGCCTTACGAAAGCCCAGATCGACCGGACCCTCAAGATCTACCACGACGGGTATACTTTGCCGTACCAACTGGCGAACGGCATCGACAGCTACCCCGGCTATAACAGCCTCGAAGGCATCCTGATGCAGCTCGGTTCGGAGCCGCAGATACGCAACCCGCCTGTCTCGGGGCCAAACGCTCATCATTCCAGCCGCTCGTTCGAATTCCTCCAGAACTTCGTCGCACGTGACCAGCCGCTCGACCTGCTGTCCTTCGATATCCGCGATCCCGGCAAATTCAAGGATCGCATCGTCGAGCTGTCCGGCGTCATCGGCGCGACGCAGACCGATTGGTCGGCCTTTGCCGAAAAGGGCGGCAAGATCATCTGGCTACAGGGAACCGACGACCCGAGCGTCAGCCCTCACGGCAACGCCAAACTCTACGAGGCCATCGTTGCAAAGATGGGTCATGAGAAAGCAGCCGAATTCGTCCGCTTCTATCTCGTACCCGGCCTGGCCCACGGCGGCGGACGTTTTTCCCCCACCTGGGACAACCTGACCGCCCTCGACAACTGGGTCGAAAACGGCGTTCCGCCAGTCAATCCGATCGTCATGGATGCGACCAAATCCGACACGCGCGGGCGCACACGTCCTCTGTGCGAATACCCCTCCTGGCCGAAATACAGGGGGACAGGCGACATGTCCCAGGCCTCCAGTTTCACCTGCGCCCGCGATTGATGCCATCGCAGCGGCCTAGAATCTCGTTTCAGGAAAGAACGCTATGACCCAAGACTTCAACCTATCGCGACGCTCGCTGCTTGCCGCTTCCGCAGCGGGTTCGGCGGCCATGGCCGGCCTCCTTGCGCCTCGCGCCTCTGCCGCAGCCGATCCCACCTGCCCTGCCGCTCCCTCGGGCGAGCCCTGGAAATCCGTGACGGATATCTCGGCGGCTGGCTGGTCGGCTGAGAACCTCGCGAAGATGGAAGAGAAGCTCTACCCGATGGCAACGACGTCGATGGCGATCGTCCATAAGGGAGAAATCGTCTATCGCTACGGTAATATCTCCGACGTCAATTATCTTGCCTCCGCTCGCAAAAGCGTGCTTTCGATGCTGTTCGGCAAATACGTTGCGGAAGGCAAGATCGATCTCGACATGACGATCGGCGAAATCGGGATCGAGGAAGACGGGGGACTTCTGCCGCTCGAAAAGACCGCCAAGGTCAGAGATCTGCTGATTTCCAGTTCCGGCATTTATCATCCGGCCGGAAGTCCCGGAGGAAACGAGAACACGCCGGAGCGCGGCAAAACCGCTCCGGGCTCGACGTTTCTCTACAACAACTGGGACTTCAACGTTCTGGGCGCGATCTTCGAGAAGCGCACCGGCCGCAAGATATTCGAAGCATTGCAGACCGATCTCGCGGAACCGCTGGGCTTCCAGGACTATGATATCGGTCGGCAGCGGATGATGGGTTACGAAAACCAGTCGCGCTATCTGGCCTACCACCTATTCCTTTCGGCGCGCGACATGGCGAAGCTCGGCCAGTTGATGCTTCAGAAAGGGAAATGGGACGGCAAGACGATCGTACCCGAAGCTTGGGTGAGCGAGAGCACGAAAATGCATGTCACGCCGGAACGGACCAAAAGCAAGGAAGGTCTCGGTTACGGCTATTTGTGGTGGATACCGACCTCGACGACCCCCGCTTTAAAAGGCTCGTTTCTGATGAACGGCAATTTTGGCCAGTTCGTGCTCTGCATGCCGGCGATCGACACCGTGATCGTCCACCGCCGCGCCGTCACCGATGAATTCGCGGTAGCGCGCAATCTCGGTAAAACCACCTACGAACCGACAAAGGTCAACGCTGCCGAGTTTCTGCAAATTGCGGAAATGGCCATCGCCTCACGCACCTAGGGTCCGGCGTGCAGACCTGGAGCGCGTCGAGGTTAATCCCGTCGCGCGCGATCGCTATAGAAACAGCACGGGTAACGGCGGGCCTGTTATCCGTGCTGACGCGCGTCTCGGTCAAACATGCCTGTGAAATCACGCATTATCCGACCGCGGCTCGAGCGGCCGACCGGTATCCGCTTCAGGCCAGTTCGATCACGCCGTCGTTCACCATTGCCTCTGTTCATTTCAGCATCCACCGCGGAGCGCTCTAGTCGGTGTAGGAAAAGAGGCCAGCTCTCCACCGGAGACGGTTCTCGCAATCCATAAAAAATGGCGGCCCCCAATGATGCCGCCATTTCTTCGAGTATATTTCGTGCCGTGTTGACCTATTCCGTAAAGACCTCGTCACGACTCTTGCGAAGACTCGGCATGAACGAGACGACGAGAACGACGACCGCGATCAGCAGCAAGGTGGCCGAGATCGGGCTGGCGATGAAGGTCATCATGTCGCCGCGCGACATCAGCAGCGCGCGACGGAAGTTTTCCTCCATCAAGCGGCCGAGCACGAAGCCGAGCAGCAGAGGCGCCGGCTCGAAACCGAGCTTGCTTATCGAATAACCGACCAGACCGAAGACGGCGATCACGATGACCTGAACCGGCTCGGAGTTGATCGAGAAGATGCCGATGCAGCAGAACATCAGGATCGCCGGGAACATCAGCTGATACGGAACCTTGAGCAGCCGCACCCACATGCCGATCATCGGCAGGTTGATGATGAGCAGCATTAGATTGCCCACCCACATGGAAGCAATCATGCCCCAGAATAGATCCGGCGTATTGGTCATGACCAGCGGACCCGGAACGATGCCATGAATGGTCATCGCACCGACCATCAGCGCCATGACGGCATTCGGCGGGATGCCAAGGGTGAGAAGCGGGATGAACGAGGTCTGCGCTCCTGAATTGTTGGCGCTTTCAGGTCCGGCAACGCCTTCGATCGCGCCCTTCCCGAAACGGCTTGGGTTCTTCGCGAGCTTCTTTTCCAGAGAATAAGAAGCGAAAGGCGCAAGCACGGCGCCATTGCCCGGCAGGATGCCGAGAATGGAGCCGATAATCGTGCCGCGCGCGATCGGCATTGCGGACTGCTTGAAGTCTTCCTTGCCGGGCAGGAGGCGACCGATCGTCTGGCGCACGACGTCGCGGGTCTCGACATTGTCGAGATTGCGCAGGATTTCGGCGATGCCGAAGACGCCCATCGCCAGAACGGCGAAGTCGATGCCGTCATAGAGGAAATCGAGACCGAGGGTCATGCGGTCCTGGCCGGTTTCGATATCGACGCCGACGGTGGAGAGCAGGATGCCCACGAGGATCATTGCGATCGCTTTGAGGACCGAGCCATGCGCCAGAACAACGGCGAGGACCAGACCCATCAGCATCAGGGCAAAATATTCAGACGGGCCGAAGACCAGCGCAAGCCCGGTGAGTGGCTTTGCCAGTGCGGCAATCGTCAGCGTCGCAAACGTGCCGGCGACGAAGGAACCGATAGCGGCGATCCCCAGCGCGACACCCGCACGGCCCTGTTTCGCCATCTGGTGACCGTCCAGCGTGGTGACGACGGCGGTTGCTTCCCCGGGAATATTGACGAGGATCGCCGTCGTCGAGCCACCATATTGCGCGCCGTAATAGATACCGGCGAGCATGATGAGTGCTCCGACCGGGTCAAGTCCAAAGGTGATCGGCAGCAACATCGCAATCGTGGCGATTGGCCCAACGCCGGGCAAAATGCCGACCAGCGTGCCGACGATGCAGCCGATGAAGCAAAGGCCGATATTCTTGAGCGTCAGCGCGACAGCAAAGCCGAAGCCGAGGTTGGAAACAAAGTCCATCATGACTTATTTTACCTCATCGTGCTTGGCGACCTGCAGAGACGCAGAGGAGCCTCGCGTCGTCAGGTACAGGATCACGGCAATGCCGAACATCACGGCAGCCGTTACGCGCAGGGCGGTTTTATAGGAAATGCCGGCAAGCAGATTCTGACCGACGAAGCGCGGCAGGATCGGAATGGGCAGGTTGAGCATATCGCCGAAAAGGACCATGCAGAACGGTGTCAGCGCCAGGGCGAGAAGTACGAGATCGCGCAGCCTGGCTTCAGGTGATGCATAACCGCCAATGATGATCGCGAGTGGACCAGAGATCACAAGCCCCAATTCCGGCGTGTCCAGATTACCGAAATGCATTGGCTTGATCGTAAGCGCAAAAATGACGATTGAGCAGGTCACCAACAGAGGGCCGCGAAGTGTCCAGATGGCTTCCTCGTAATCCGACGGCTTCGTCAGGCCGCTGATAAGGAGCGCTATGCCGCAAATGCCGATCAAGGCTGCGATCGCCTGCGGCAGCATGGCAGGACCGACCGAGTTGAGCGTTCCGCGCGGCAAGTCGATCGTCAACCAGATTGCAAATAACGCGAGCAGGAGCAGTACAACGCCGCCCGCCACGTTTTGCGGAGATCTGATCCGTCCTGTCGGTCGGGTTGCACTATTTTGAGATGTCATCTTGCGTTTCCTCCTTATCGCTCAAATATCGCGATGCCCTGGAATGCTGCTCCGGATACGTTTGCTCTTGCGCTACAGAAAACGCTCCGGCTTATGACGGAGCGTTCTCTTCGGAAAAGCGTCCAGGGATGAGCTTTCTACAGTTTACTTGATGCTGATGCCGGCGGTTGCGAGGAAGCCCTTCCAACGCTCGGATTCCGCTTTCATCATGGAGGCGAATTCTGCGGGGCTATCGCCGACGAGCGTGGTTCCTTCTGCTTCGAGGCGATCCTTGATTTCCTTTGACCCCATGGCCTCGATTGTCGCTTTGCGCAGCTTCTCGTTGATAGCTGCGGGCGTGCCTTTCGGAACGACGAAGCCGTACCATGCAGCCGAAACGTAATCCGGATATCCGCTCTCGGCCACGCTCGGGGCGTTGAAACGCTTGACGCGCTCCTTTGTCGTGACGGCGAGCGGGACCATGTCGCCGCTGTCGATCAAACCAAGGACGGACGGAGCGGTGGTGATCATGAAATCGCCACGGCCACCCAGCATGTCGTTGAGAGCCGGGCCTGCACCCTTGTAAGGTACGTGAACGGCTTGGATACCAGCCATTTTCAACAGCATCTCGGTGGCCAGATGGCTGGCTGAGCCGTTGCCGGCCGAGCCATAAGTGAGTTTGCCGGGATTTGCCTTACCGAACGCCATCAGGTCGCTGAAGCTCTTGTAGGGCGAATTCTTTGAAACGACGACAACGAGTGGCGAGCGCGCGATCAGTGTGACCGGGTCGAATGCGGTCAGCGGATCCAGCTTCATGCTCTCGAACAGATGCGGGTTGACGACCATCGGGCCCTGGTTGGCCATCAGTACGGTGTAGCCATCCGGATCCGCTTTGGCAGCAAGCTGCGAAGCGACGTTGCCGCCTGCGGTCCCATTGTTTTCTACGACCATCGACTGGCCGAGCTTTTCACCGACGCCATTGGCGACGAGACGGGCAATCGCGTCAGTCCCGCCGCCAGCGGCATAAGGCACGATCAGCTTGACCGGTCGGCTCGGATAATTGTCCGATTGGGCGTAAGCCCTACCGAGAAAGGACGCGGATGCGAAGACTGCCAGCATGGCAGTGAGAACGCGACGTTTTATCATTTGTATTCCTCCCAGTTGATGTGGCATCCCAAACGTTCTTTCGGATGCCCGGTGATTTAAATTTATTCCGTGACGAGCGGCGGCACGATCACGACCCCCTCGAAAATCCGCCGTGCGGTCCTGATCAGGCTGGCGTTGCGTACGTTTCCAGAAGCATCGAAATCGAGCTCGATCTGGATGACGCCGGACGGATGCTCCACCATCACCGAACCGGTACCCTCCGCAGCGATCCCGTGGGCGATAGTGCCTACGGAGCGGCTTGCCACGGCAACGCAGAGCGCGCCCGTCACCGCATGACTACGGTGCGTCTTATGCGGCAAAAGATATCGAGAGGTAATGGTCCCGTCGGAACGGCGGGGACGGGAGAGTATCCCGACCTTGGGAATGACCGATTTGGAGACGTCTCCCAGGCCCATCCGACGACCCGCTTCAAGCCTCAATGCTTCGATCTTGGCGAAAAGCTCGGTTCGCGCGTCGAGTTCGTCCGGCATCTCATCGCCGGAAAGATCCAGATCTTCTGCACGAAGCAGCATCATCGGCATTCCGTAGTCCGCCAACGTCACCTCTATACCGTCGATGACTTCGAGTCTCTGTCCACTTGGGAACAGCCCACTGGTCTTCGATCCCATCGCATCCATGAAGGTGAGCAGGATCGGCGCAGCAGACCCCGGGACGCCGTCGATCGTCGCGGCGCCCTGATAGTTCACGCGCCCACCTGGTGTTTGAACGATCGCACGCACGTGGGTCGACGTGTTGCGATTGAAGATGCGGACTTCGGTTTCGCCATCCACGGCTTCCACCAATCCTGCATCGATCGCGAAAGGACCCACTCCAGACAGCATGTTTCCGCAATTCGGATTGGTGTCTACCGTGGCCTCCGTTACGGAAACCTGCGCGAACAGATAATCCACATCTGCATCGGGTTGCGTCGAAGGCGCTACGATAGCAACCTTGCTCGTCAGCGGATGTCCGCCACCCAAGCCGTTCAACTGAAGAATATTGGGGGAGCCCATGATCTCGATCAAGGCTCTGTCGCGAAGCGCGGGCTCCGAAGGAAGGTCACCTTCCAATAGATAGGGGCCCCGGGACGTACCCCCACGCATCAGTACGGCCGGAACTCGGCTCTCCGACATCCACTTCATCATGCACCATATTCACTGTCTCGATTATTGGTGAATACGGTCGCGACACAGAATACTCAAATGCAAATATCGGCGATATTAATGCGTAATTCACATCAATTTCCGGTCCCTATCTCGGAAGTATGCGCCGCCCCGGTGACTCGCACGCTAGGGCGGCGGAAGAGACGTCTTTAGGCAGCCAGGTCGCGCAGAACGGTCTTTCCTTCACCGTGTCGTCGCGATAGGTGACCTTCAACACGACTGGTAACAATACCTCAGGCGATTGCTCAGATGTGGACCCGGATCGGCGTCGCCACCAACGTGGAAGCGCTTCCGTGGACCACTTTTTCTTCGCGCAAGGACGAATTCGCGGTCAAGCTTCTCGGACTTGGACGTATGTCGCCGGCGATCTGCCATGGCTTGCGTGCTCTGGATATTCCCATTGTCTGCATCGATGCCCAGCAGGCACATCAAAGCCTAAAGGCATTGAAGGCCAACAAAACCGATCCGCGTGACGCAGCCGGCCTGGCCCAACTGGCCAGAACCGGGTTCTACAACGAAGTGCACGTCAAATCTCCCGCGGCGCACGGCGTGCGAAGCATCATTACGACACGCAACCACCTGGTCGAATCGTGAGTGCGCCACGACAACATGATCCGCGGTCTATGCGCGACCTTCGGCTTCAAGCCCGGGCCTGGCCAAGGCAAGGCATTTATCGATCGAGTGATGGAGGCAGCTAAAACACCCGGTTTAGGTCAGAGCATCACCGCACTACTAGCAGTGAGAACAGCCCTGACGGCGCAGATCAAGGAGATGGATCGTGTTTTACGTGAGCTCGCTCATCGATCGCAATCTTGCCGGCAACTCATGAGCATCCCCGGTGTCGGTGTGCAAACTTCTGCTGCTTTTGTCGCTGCCGTTGATGAAGTCGGCCGCTTCCGACAATCACGCACTGCCGGTGCCTACTTTGGCCTCGTCCCGAAATGTCATCAATCAGGAGAAATCGATTGGACGGGTCGGATCACCAAACAAGGTGACAGCACGGTGCGGAAACTCCTCTACGAAGCGGCCAACTCGATCCTCACACGCAGTCGCGGGAGCTTTGCGCTCAAGGGCTGGGCAATGAAGATCGCCAAGCGGCGTGGACTGCTGAAGGCACGGGTGGCGCTGGCGCGTCGTCTTGCCGTCATCATGCATGCCATGCTGCGCGATGGCACTTTGTTCGAAGCATGAGGTGAGATAAGATTTCTTTGCCAGCGGTGAAGCCGGATAGCTGATCCGAGGGCGGTGTCCCGAGAGGGAACGCAGGGACGAACGATCTGCGAAGGTTACCGGATGGGTCAGAAGCCCCCATCGAGTCAATGCCACGTTCGACGTTGTGAAACCCGATACAGCACGATCGCTGCCTGCAGCCATCAGTGCGGACAGATCCTTGAAAACCTCAAGGGACAACACCGCCAAGCTCTGCAATTTCCAGATCTGATCCTAGGCGGGGATGTCCTTGTGTCTGCGGAAGTTCGGTAGTTCAGCTGCCCGATGGCCGATGGCCGCAATAAGATGCTGCACGGTCGAGGATAAGGGTGCGCCGGTGGCGGTAATAACACCCCAGTAAAATGGAATATGAAAAGCCAGCGGCAGGATCGCGACATCCTTGACCGGCAACCCGCTGATCGTCACGGATTCGACGATTGCGACGCCGAGCCCTGCCCGCGCCAGCGACAGCGACACATAGGTCGCATTGCTGTCGATCACGCCCCCGGTCTCAATCGACTGCCCGGCCAAAGCCTTGTCGATGCGCATCCGCAGCCGGTAGGGGTTGGCGGATGCAATCAGCCGACGCCCCTGCAGATCTTCCGGCCGGAGCATATCGCGAGTGGCGAGAGGATCCGAAGCGGCAACGACCGCGACGCACGGCACTTCGCCGATCCAGTGGACGTCTACACCGGGATTATCGAGCGGAAGGCTGGCGATCCCGACATCCGCAGTCCTTGCCACCACCGCCTGAACGACGTTTTCCGACGCCGTGCTCTGGAGATGCACATGCTGCGGAAACTGATCGGCAGGAATATCCTGCAGCGCCAGAGGAACGACACTCGCGGCAATGGCCGGAATGGAGGCCAGCTCGACGGGCCTCGCTTGTGCTGCCTCGATACTCCTCGCCCGCTCGCTGATCGTGCGCAGACCGCTCAGGAAAAGCTCCGCCTGCGCAAAGAAGGCAACTCCCTGCTCCGTCGGGCCGATGCGCGGTCCATTGCGATGGAGGACTGGAAACCCGAGTTCCTGCTCCAGATCCTGGATCAGTCGTGTAATGACCGGCTGCGACTTGCCGAGTGCCTTGGCGGCGCCCGTCATGCTGCCGATCGAGATGACCGCGACGAACGCTTCGAGTTGTCGTGTATCGAGATAATCAGGCGGCATGGATGGCCCTGAACTCCCCCGTATCGATGAAGGTCTCCAGCATCTCGCGATGGGGGCGGATATCGATCCTGTTGTTCTCCAGCCAATCCGGATTGTAATAGGTCGCCGCATAACGATCACCGTTATCGCAGATCAGCGAAACGAGCGATCCTTCCCTTCCCTTCCGCATCATCGATGCGGCAATCCAGCAGAGGCCGTAAAAGTTCGTTCCGGTAGAGCCGCCAACCCGCCGGAATAGCCGATCGGACAGGACGTGCATGGCAGCGATCGACGCTGCATCGGGAATCTTGATCATGTGGTCGATGACGCCCGGAATAAAGGACGGCTCGACGCGCGGCCGGCCGACACCCTCGATGCGCGATGGCGTCGAGCAGGTAACGTTCCGATCACCTGAAGCATAGGAGGCGTAGAAGGCCGAATGTTCGACATCGACGACACATAGGCGGGTCGAGAGATTGCGGTAACGAATGTAGCGGCCGATCGTGGCGGAGGTGCCGCCCGTGCCCGCATTCATGACCACCCATTCCGGCTCCGGATGAACTTCCGCCTTCATCTGCTCGAAGATCGACTCGGCGATATTGTTGTTGCCGCGCCAGTCAGTCGCCCGTTCGGCAAAGGTGAACTGATCGAGATAATGGCCTCCGGCCTCGGCAGCCAGCCGTTCCGCCACGGTATAGACCTCCGCGGGACTATCGACGAAATGGCATCGTCCACCGAAACGCTCGATCGCGTCCACTTTCTGACGGCTGGTCGAATGCGGCATCACAGCAATGAAGGGCAGATCGAGAAGATGAGCGAAATAGGCTTCGCTGACCGCCGTGGAGCCGGACGAGGCCTCGACCAGCGTGGTCCCCTGGCGGATCTTGCCGTTGCAGATGCCGTAAAGAAACAAGGAACGTGCCAGACGGTGCTTGAGGCTGCCGGTCGGGTGGGTGGATTCGTCCTTTAGATAGATCGATATACTGCGCAGCCCCTTGAAAACAGGCTTTACCAGATGCGTATCGGCCGAGCGGCGACCGTCACCCTGAAGGATACCGATTGCCATTCGGCTCCATTCCCGGTCTTCGCAGGCTGGAAGTTCGGACAGGGGCGGACTGGGCAGGCATTTTGCATTTTCGGTCATCGGCATATCCTATGCAAGTTCGATAACCGCTTCCACCTCGACCTTGGCGCCTTTCGGCAAGGCCGAGACTTCTAAGGTGGCGCGCGCCGGATAAGGCGCTTCGAAGAAGGCACCATAGGCTTCGTTTATGGCCGCAAAGCCGGAAAGCTCGGTGAGCAGGATCGTCGTCTTGACCGTTTTCGAAAGGCTGGTCCCGGCAGCTTCCGCAATCGCGGCAATGTTGCGGATACATTGCTTCATCTGCTCAACCGCATCCTGCGAAACGAATTCTCCGGTTGCCGGATCAATTGGCAACTGGCCGGATACGAAAAGCAGGCCGCCGGCGATACGAGCCTGCGAATAGGGCCCAATGGCGGCCGGCGCTTTTTCGGTCGATATGGCAGTCATGATCAAGCTCCCTCTGAATTCTGTTGTTTGACCGGGTCGGAATGGCCTAGCGCATACATCAGCCGGTTTGCCCAGCGGAAGATCGGAGCCGCATGAATAGGATCGATGATCTCGCCTGTCGACAACCTATTCTCCCGGAGGGCATCTATATGTCCGATGCCATTCACGAATTCCAGGCGCTCGTACCGTATCGCAACCAGGGCCGGTTGCGGGTGAAGACCGGCCAGTCGATCTATCTGGTCAGTCATGCGGAGTTCCCCACAATGCCGTACGATGGTCGAAAGGGTCCGTCACGACATGGAAATTACCGTTTCCCATGTGAAGAACGTGCGGCACGGAGGCCGAATATTGTGGCCAGTCCCCTCCCGGCATCTGCGGCGCCTCTCCACGGACGAAGGAGACCCAGACGTCGTGCACGCCTTCCGCAAATATACGATCGGTCACAGCCTGACGGGCTGGCAGGTGGCTCACGTCCATTCCGCGCCGATACCAGACCTCTCCGACTTCAGCTCCATGCGGAGCACCAAGCTCATCAGCGTCGATAGTCCCGTACAGATATTTGTAGACCGGCTGATGAGCGGAATGCAGCCGCGCGAAACGCGTGGACGGGTTCTGGAAAACCAGGTCGCCGCCCACTGCACGCCATATGCCGCGCGGCGAATGATCTGGTAGCGCCTCGCGATAACGCCGGACAATCTCGGCACCGGTCAGGCCCAGCGGCAATACGCGCTCATGCAGCAAATTCGCCGCGATATCGAAATCCATCTCCGGCTGCGCGGTCGCGTGAGTGACGTATTCGCCGGTCGTACAGCCGATCATCATAGGGACGGCGGCAGTCTCTCCTCGCGCGGCCGCCTCCTCGGGATGGTATGGAAGCGAGACACCGTCGATGACAGGAACGAAAGGCACGCCGAGCATCGAGGCCGAGCCATCACGCTCGAAATCGTGCTGTTCATAGGATTGGTTGCAGAGATCCCGCTGCGCGACGAGCAGTACCTCGAACGGTATGTCGCGAAGTTCCGCTTCGGTGATCTGCAAATATTCGAGCATGCGCCGGTTGAGCTTTTGCGCATCCTCCATGGTCGAGACGCCGGTGCTGGCGCCGCTTTGCGGCATCGCCCGCGAGAAAAGTCCGTGAGCGACGGGCATCGCCATCACCGCAGCGATCGAGAACCCACCGGCCGAGCGTCCGGCAAACGTCACCCGCTTCGGGTCGCCGCCGAAAGCGGCAATATTGTCACGCACCCATTCCAGGGCGGCGATCTGGTCCAGCAGACCACGATTGTCCGGGGAACGGTCGTTCAGGTGCAGGAAGCCGAGCGCTCCCAATCGATAGTTGATGGTTACCTCGACCACGCCGCTTGCCGCAAACGATCCGCTTTGCAGCACAGCCTCGTTGGCGGAACCGACCGCGTAACCGCCGCCATGAATCCAAACCACAACCGGAGCCGAACCGGAGACGGACGGCGTACGGATATTCATTGTCAGGAAGTCGGTACCGAATTCCAGCTTCGATGCCGCTGCCTTTCCGACTGGACCATAGGTCGGGATTTGCGGACAGACCGCACTGAGCGTCTTGGCAGCACGAATGCCGGCCCAGGGCCGGACCGGCTGCGGCGCCGCGAAACGCAGTTCGGGCGTGATCGGAGCAGCATAAGGAACACCGAGAAAGACCGCAGAACCGTTTTCCTCGAAGCCCTCGACGATACCGGCACGGGTTCCAACAAGCATGTCAGAGCGCCCTGCGCAAGCCGATCAGCTTCTCGACCGCAACCACCACCCCGACCGAGATCAGGATCAGAATGACGGAAAGCGCTGCGATCTGCGGATCGGTGGAATATTCAAGGTAATGGTAGATTTCCGTCGGCAGGGTAGACGCCTTCACCGAAACGATGAAAAGCGAGATCGTCGCCTCATCGAAGGAGATGAGAAAGGCGATGACACCACCCGCGATCAGACCGGGTCGCACCAGCGGCAGCGTGATACGCCAGAACACCATTCGCGGTGACGCGCCATGCACGAGGGCCGCCTCTTCGACGCGGGTATCGACAGCCATCAAGCTCATGGTGATCGTCCGCACCGTATAGGGAATTGTAATCCCGAGATGGGCGAGCACGATGCCCGGGTAACTGTCGAGCAATCCGAGCGGAGCGATCACCAGCATGATGCCGACCGCCAGCACGATGTGAGGCACAAGAAACGGGGCAAGGATGAGAAAATTCACCGCCGCCCTGCCGCGGAACTTGTAGCGCACCAGCGACAGGGACAGGAGCATGCCGGCAGAAACCGCCACAACGCCGACGATCCCGCCGATGATCAGGCTGCGCCAGAAAGCCGAAATGAATTTCGCGTTGTGGAAGACCTTCACATAGGACCCGAGGGAGAAGCTCTCCGGCGGGAAGGCCAGATATTGGCGCGTATCGAACGAGATGATGAAGACGATGATGATCGGCGCCAGCAGAAAGAAATAAAGCAGCGTGATTAGCGTATTCCAAGTGATGCGGGCGAGAAGTGCGTTTTCCTGCATGGCCGGCCTCACGCTTCAAGCGCGCGCAAGGCGCGCTGATAGAGCAGGATGATGCTGCTGAAGAGCACCAGCAACATGACGGAAAGGGCGGCCGCGAGGGGCCAGTTCAGCGTCACGGTCGCTTCGTTGAAGACCTCGGTGCCGAGCACGAATACCCGACCGCCACCCATCAGCCGCGGCGTCACGAAGGACGAGATCGCCAGAACGAAAACCAGCAGTGCGGCGGTCAGCACGCCGGGCAGGCTGAGCGGCAGGATGATGCGGGTGAATACCTTGAACCTGTTCGCCCCGAGCATCGCGGCCGCCTCCTCCAGCTGTGCATTCAGCCGGCCGAAACCGCTCAGCATGGCGAGAATAGCGTAAGGCATGAGGATTTCTATCAGCGCGACTGTGGCGCCGAAACTGTTGTTGGTGAGCTTGATAACGCCGCTGGTGACAGACAGCGATTGAAGCGTGCTGTTGATCACGCCCCGATCGCCGAGGATGACCATCCAGCCATAGGTTCTAACGACCGAAGACGTCAGAAGCGGCGCGACGGCCAAGGCGGTCAGCACACCGCGAAAGCGGCTTTCCGTTCGCGCCAGAAACAGGGCGATGGGATAGGACAGGACTACAGCGAAGATCGCGACATTGAAGCCGAGAACCAGCGTGTTCCAGGTCACCCGCCAGTAGAACGGGTCGAACAGCACGGTGGAATAGGATTGAGTGGTCAAGTCACCGCCACCGAATGCGCTCATCGTGGAGGACGTAAAGGAGGCTCTGAGCAGCCAGATGAGCGGCAGAAGAAAGGTGATGACCAGCGCGACAAGTCCCGGCAGGAGCAACATCAGCAGGATGCCACGCGAGGCAGCGGATGTGGATGAGGTCGCAGTCGGGGCTGTAGCGGCCGCACTCATGGCGACACCTGCCCAACCAGTGTCACGTCCTCCGGTGCAACCGACAGAGTGACCGTGCTGCCTCTTTCAGGCAGCATGCCGGCATGCGTGGGCAGATCGGCCTGCAACAACCGGCTGCCGCAGCGAACATTCAGGGTCAGCGTCTGTCCGCGATAGACGATGTGCTCCACCGTCCCGGAAAAGCGGTTCGGCTGGCCTGCATCGGTGAGCAGGCGCAGCCTGTGCGGCCGAATCATCAGCTTGACGGGCGAACCGAGCGGAGCATCGCCGACGAAGCGTAGTTCCTTCAGATCCTCGACCATGGCAAGCCCATGCTCGGTCACCTTGCCTTCGAAAACGGTTCCTGCGCCGATGAAGGAGGCAACGAATTCCGTCTGGGGCCGGTCGAAGATTTCGCGCGGCGTGCCGATCTGCTCGAGACGTCCGGCGGACATGACGGCCAGGCGGTCGGCCATCGACAGTGCCTCATCCTGGTCATGGGTTACGAAGATGGCCGTCACACCCGTCCGAGCCTGGATATCGCGAATCTCGTCCCGCATTTCGTCGCGCAATTTGGCATCGAGGTTCGAGAGGGGCTCATCGAGCAATAGCAGCTCCGGCTCGATCACCAGCGAGCGGGCAATCGCCGCGCGCTGCTGCTGGCCGCCCGAGAGCTGGCTGACCTTGCGATCGCCAAGCCCCGTCAGCTTGACGAGATCGAGTGCCTTCCTGACCCTCTCCTCGCGCTCGGCGCGACCGACCTTGCGCATTTCGAGCCCGAACGAAATGTTCCGGGCGATGGTCATGTGGGGAAACAGGGCATAGGCCTGAAAGACCATGCCCATGTTGCGCTTGTAGACGGCGATCGATGAAACATCCTCGCCGTCGAGCCGGATCGCCCCGGAGGTCGGCGCGATCAGACCGGCAATCATGCGCAGGATCGTGGTCTTGCCGCAGCCGGAAGGTCCGAGCAGGGCCAGCATCTCGCCACGCGGCAGCGAGAAGCTGACATGGTCCACGGAAGGCTTCTGGGCGCCCGGATAGGTCTTCACGAGATTGTCGATGATGACGTGATGATCAGCCATGACGGCCAGCCCCCCGTAATGGCTCAGTTGAGCGCGATGACTTCGCGGCTGATGCGTTGGATCCAGGCCGAATATTTGTCGGCGACGAAATTCCAGTCGAGCGACATCTGGGCAGCCTGGGCTTCCTTGGAACCGTAGATGCGCGCAGCAACGGTATCCGGCAGGCTTACCTTGGTGTTGACCGGACCGTAGAAGCTCTTTTCGGCAAATGTCGCCTGCGCTACGGTGCCGAGCGCATAGTTGATGAAGAGCTGCGCCGCCTCGGCATTCTTGGAATTTTCGACGAGGCCGATGGTGTTCGTCTGGCCGATCGAACCTTCCTTCGGGGCAGCGACGCCGATCTTGCCGCCCTGCGTGTCGTGCAGATATTGCGCGCGGCCATTCCAGCAGATTGAAAGATCGACTTCACCGCTCTGGATCACCGCGTAGCAGTCCGGAGCCGGTTCCCATGTGGAGACGTTCGGCGCGATCTTCTTCAGAAGAGCAAGGGCCGGATCGATGCTCTGCTTGTAGTCGGCGCCTGCCAGCTTGTCGAGGATCGGCAGCAGGATGACGCCACGGGTATCACTCAGCTTGGCGGCGATCTTGCCCTTGTATTTTGGGTCGGCCAGATCGTTCCAGCTGGTCGGCGGCTGCTTCACGGTATCCGTGTTATAGAGGATCGCCAGATTGTCCTGCGAGAAGGCGATCGCCTTGTCGCCTTCGAGGCGTGCCCAGGCCGGCATTTCTTCGAGCACCTTGACCTTGGCCGGATCGAGCTTAGTGAAGATGCCATCCTTGGCCGCCTTGATGGCGACGGCGACGTCGATCAGGGCGATGTCAACCTTGGGGTCTGCCCGCTGTAAGGTGAGCAGCGCCAGGGTCTCGGCAGAATTCTTGCTCTGCTGATAGGTGACGCTGATACCCGGATACTTTGCCTTGAAGGGATCGATGATGAATTTCTGGTAGTTGTCGGCAAAGACTCCGGAAAAGCCGACGATATTGACCGTTCCCTTGACCGAGGCGTCCTGCGCCTGGGCACCGCCCAGGAGTGCGAACAAGCCGGCCGCGACCACGCCGGCGCGGATGAACATCCGCGAAATTCCGTTCTGCATGTATGTCGTCATGTCTGTCTCTCCAGTTATGAGCAAGGCCAATTTCTATCGCCGCGCAGTTCCCCGGGCTCGCAACGCCAAGCCCTTTTTTTCGTGGTTCGGCAATTTCCTTGCCTACAGCGGCGGACACCGGCAAGGATCATGCGGTTGGCGTCCAGGCCCGATCGAGTACCCGCAACCAGTTGCGGCCGAGAAGCTTCAGGACGAGTTCTTCGCTCCAGCCGCGCGCCAGCATGCGCGCTGTCAGGTGCGGCATTTCGGTCATACGCTGAATGCCCTTCGGCTTGGAAATCTTCACCGACCCGAACTCGGTCAGCGTGCGAGCCGTGCCCTTGTCCTTGTTGGCCCAAAGCAGCCATGGACCTGGACGCGGGCGATCCAGCGAAAAGTCTGTCCCTATGCCTACATGATCTTCGCCGACCAGATCGATGATATGGGTCATGGCGTCGAGATAGTCCTCGACGGTAGCATCGTTGCCGGCGGCAAGACCCGGC
Source organism: Hyphomicrobiales bacterium (assembly GCA_900471605.1). Lineage (GTDB taxonomy): Bacteria > Pseudomonadota > Alphaproteobacteria > Rhizobiales > Rhizobiaceae > Neorhizobium. The sequence continues at coordinate 178,071 of UCEY01000004.1, forward strand.
GCGAAGAGGCTTACCCCGATCAGACCGCCTTTCTCGGCGCAGGCCACGAAGAGTTCATCCGGCTTGTTGCGCTTCACATCCTTCAATGCACGCGGCAGGATATGGGAAATGCAAACCGGGCTTTTGGAGCGTGCGATGACATCAGCGCTCGTCTTGTCGCCCACATGGCTCAGGTCGCAGAGCACGCCGACGCGGTTCATCTCGGCGAGAATTTCCCTGCCAAACCCGGTCAGGCCACTATCGACCTCTTCCAGATACCCGGCGCCGGAATAATTCTGGGTATTGTAGGTGAGCTGCATGATACCGACGCCGAGATCCTTGAAGATCTCCACGTAATCGAGCTTGTCCTCCAGCGGCGACGTGTTTTGCCAGCCGATGATGATCCCGGTCTTGTTTTCCGCCTTCGCCGCATGAATGTCTGCAACGGTGCGCACCGGGCGGAGAATGTCGTCGTTTTCCCGCAGGAAACGCTTCCATTCAGAGACATAACCGATGCCCTCGCGGAAATTCTCCCAGAGCAGAGAGGAGACGTTGACCGCCGTCAGGCCACCGGCGCGCATTTCCTCGAATATCGAGCGGCTCCACTGGCAGGTCTGCAGGCCATCGACGATGATCGCATCGTCATGCAGTGCCTTGGCGGTGGTATTTTCGGAAGCGGGCATCATGCGGGTTCCTTCAATGCGTCGGTCGTATTGCGGCTTGCCTTCAACGCCCTGTCGACGAAATCCAGCCGGTCTTGGCCCCAGAACAGTTCCTTGCCAATGACATAGGTCGGCGTGCCGAAAATGCCGAACCGTTCGGCTTCGGCGAGGTTTTCATGCCATTCCTCGACGATCTCGTCCGGTGGCGGATCGACGACGAGGGCCGCGGCATCCGTCCCGGCAGTAGAAATAGCGATGGCCCGCAACGTTTCGGGATCAGCGATATCGCGCTCTTCGGCCCACAGGGCGCGCTGGACCGCAAAGGAAAACGCGATTGCATCAAGCCCGGCATTCTGCAGTGCGATCACCGCCTGCGCGGCCGGCTCGATGGTACGGCAAGGATAGAATTTCGGCTTCAGGTTCAAAGGCATGCCGAGAAACTCCCGCCAGCGCCGCAGCTCGACTTCATGATAGAGCTGGCGGGCATCGGGCCGCTTGCGCAGCGGGATGCCGCCATTCGCTTCGATGATCCTGATCGGCCGCAGCCGCACCCGGGCACCGTTGTCTCGGGCAATCGCTACGGCCTTCTGCGCACCGAAATAGGCCCATGGCGACGAGATGCCATAGAAAATCTGCAGATCCGGGATTCGCTCATCCATTGGCACGGTTCATTTCCTCATAAAGGTCTGCATCGGTCCACTCGTCACCGAGAAGTTCCGGCGTATCGAAGCCAAGGAAGCGATCGAGATGATAGGTACGATCCTCGACAAACAATGACCTGGCCAGTCCCGTCGCAAGGCGCGTTGCCCCTTCGCTGATTGAAGGAATTCCGCTTGTGATCTTGCCGTGCGACGGGACTGCCGGATAGGCAAAGCAGGAGATCCGCGAAATCGCGGCTGCCGTCGACGGATCGAGATTTGGTTTCGCTTTGAATTCAAAGGCCGGACCCAGATAAGGTGCCGCTCCGATCCCGGCGTGCTCCCATCCTGCGGCCGGCGTATGAACGTCCCGCCATAGCAGGACCTTGTCCTTCAGGGCCGCGAACTCCGGCCGCCTGTCAAAATCAATGGAGAAGCCGGTAGCGAAAATCACCAGATCGGCAGGATACCGCCCCTTCGGCGTTACCACTTCGACGGCACTGTCCGCCTCGACCAGATCGTCGACAGGGCTGCCGACGTGGAAAAACGCGTTCGGATGCCGCGAGACCCGCAGGACGCTGTGGCGGGGCGGCGGAATCTGCGCCCGCTCGCCGGCGACCATATAGGTCCATTTGTCCGCATCCGGCAGATCGAGGTAACCATGCGTCATGCCTTGGCTGCCGATGCCGGTGAACTTGTCGACACGAGGGATATCCGCACGGCGAACAAAGATATCGACGCGCGCGGCACCGGCTTCGAGGGCCGCCGCGGCATTGTCCATGGCTGAAGCGCCAGCGCCGACGACGGCAACCCGCTTGCCCTTGAGCGCGGGCATGTCGATTAGATCCGCGCCGTGCTTCACGAAACGCTCCGGCACGCGGGAGACCACATCCGGCAAGGTCGGCGCACCGAGGCCATCAAGGCCGGTCGCCAGAACCACACGGCGGGCGAGAACCTTCTTCGCTGTCTCGCCGTCACAAAGGTCGAGCGCAAGCAGACCATCCGCCCGCAACTCAAGACCGGAAAGCGCCAAACCGTTTGCGACATCGAGACCGAGGACGCGGCGGTACCAGACGAGATAGTCCATCCACATGGGGCGCGGAACAAGCCCCATGTCGAGATAGGCCTGCGCGCCGTATTGCGCTTCGAACCAGGCACGGAATGTCAGGGATGGAATACCGAGCGCCGGTCCAACGGCCTCCTTGCGCGTCCGCAATGTTTCCATCCGCGCATAAGTGATCCAAGGCCCTTCAAGTCCTGCGGGCGCGCGATCATAAGCCCGAACATTCTCGATGCCGACTTTCTTCAACGCCGCGAGCGTTACGAGACCGCAGAGGCCCGCACCCACCACCGCAACGTCCAGAACCGGGGCGCCGTTCACCTCGGTCGCCAGCATCCAGGCCTTTGGCGGCTGGTTCAACCATAGAAGGTCGAGTTTAAGGCGGATTTCCAGTGCACCGAGAGACGCCGGACGCGACATATCGTACGTTTCCATCGCCAACCTTATTATTCCGAAATAACATGATAAGCACGGTACCATGTGACTTATGTAATGTAAATGCGATACATGCCGAAGGATCAGGCAAGCATAATCTTTAAGCGTCAGATGCAGCGAAACCTGGTAGCGAAAGGTTGTTTGATCCCGGACTTTGATGGTGCAATCTTATCCATTGAGTGGAGGGAAGCGCTGTGGCTCAGGTTCTTCACGGGAGCGCCACGACGACGGAGGCGGTCCGTCGAGCAATACAACATAGTCAAGAGAGCCTGGGAGCGCTGGCCAAGCGCTACGGCATCAACCAGAAGACCGTCGCCAAATGGAAGAAACGAACCTCGATCACTGATCCGCCGACCGGCCCAAGCGAGCCGAAGTCCACGGTCTTGTCCGGTAACGACGAGGCAATTATCGTTGCCTTCCGCCGACATACCCTGTTGCCGCTCGACGATTGTCTCTACAGCTTGAAAGCGACGATCCCACACCTGACGCGATCGTCCTTGCACCGCTGCCTGCAGCGCCATGGCATCTCGCGGCTGCCGGATGTCGAAGGCGACAAGCCTGCCCAGAAGAAGTTCAAGCCCTACCCGATTGGCTTCTTCCACATCGACATCGCCGAAGTGCAGACAGGGCAAGGCAAGCTATATCTGTACGTTGGCATCGACCGCACCTCGAAGTTCGCCTTCGCTGAGCTTGTCGATAAAGCCAACACGGCGACGGCACGTGCATTCCTCAGTGCTCTGGTGGCAGCCGTTCCTTACAAGATCAATATCGTCCTGACCGACAACGGCATCCAGTTTGCCGATCTGCCGAAAAACCGTTCAAAGCCGACAGCTGTGTGGCGTGGGCATCCGTTCGATCGCGCCTGCCAAGCCCATGCTATCGAACATCGACTGACAAAGCCTAAGCATCCATGGACCAATGGCCAGGTCGAGCGCATGAACCGCACGATAAAGGATGCGACCGTCAAGCGCTTTCACTATGACGGCCACGATCAGCTCCGAACCCACCTCCAAAGCTTCATCGACGCGTACAACTTCGGCCGCCGCCTCAAGACCCTAAAAGGCCTCACGCCCTACGAGTTCATCTGCAAACAATGGACAATGGAACCGGAAAGATTCATCATCGATCCAACCCATCAAATGCCGGGACAAAACACCTAGGGCCAAACCTGTCGGTAACAGGATCGCTCGCGACAATCCTCTGGTCGTCAGCGCTCAGGCGTGAGGGCTTGCACGTCGGCGCACTGGATTTCGCCAGACTGGGGCATGATCGTTATGACGCCCGCGTTAATATTGGCCTTGGCGGCTTTGTTTGTCTGACTGACAATACCGCATCACGAGAACCGGCAGAGAACCGCAAATGGCACTTGCTGCTTGTCGCGTTAGCCGATCTTCTGATCGATCGCTTCTAGTGCAGAGGCGGCAGCAGCTTCGATGTGTGCAACACAGAGCTTGTAGGAGAGCTCCTCATCCCGCGCCTCTAGTGCATCCAGGAACTCACGAAGTTCACGAAGGGATTGCCGAGCACGTTCCGAGCGGGAAAGGGATACGACCCTGAGCTGTGACGCCCGGGTGTGAATCCGCTTTAGCATGTCGCCCGCGATCGGGTTTCCCGCTCCTTCGAGTAAAATCTCGTAAAATCGAGTTTTCGCTGTTATGAAAGCCTCCGCGGAGAAGTCCTCGTAGACATCCGCGAGGTGATTGACGCTGCGTCGAAGCGCTCTCAGTTGCTCGTCGGTTGCGTTCCGTGCGAAGAGCCGCGCGGCCAGGCCTTCCAGAGCAGCCCTAACCTCGTATATGAGGCGTGCGATCTCAGGTGTGACAATACTGACGCTCAGGCCCTTGTTTGGCTGCAGTGTCACCAAACCGTCCACTTGCAGTTCCCTCAATGCCTCCCGCAGCGATGGACGCGAGACCCCCAGCATTTCGCACAACTCACGTTCGACCAAACGAGCTCCGGGTGGAAATCGCCCAGTCGCGATCGCCATTCTCAGTCGCTCCGCAACCTGCTCGCGCAAGCCAGGAAAGCTTTGGATACGCATTGAATCATTGCTAGCAGTGTTCAACAGGTCAAACTTCCATTCAAATTCGCGGACAGTCACCATGGCCGGTTTATCTATAACTGAGACAACTTTTCATATTGTCATGTTGTATGTCAATATTCCAGGCTGGTGCAGGCCGGCCACCTTCATATACAGTCCCCGTCACAGAATCTTGCCGCCGACCTGCTCGACGAATTGGTCGGCCGGGCCCGACCATTCGATGGCGCCATGCTCGATCAGGTAAACACTGTCAGCATGCCGGGAAGCGAAAACCATGTTCTGCTCGGCCAACAGAAGCGACAGTTCGCCGCTCTTGCGGAGGGTCTCGATGGATTCCGAGATAATATCCATCACAATCGGCGCCAGCCCTAACGTCGGCTCGTCAATCAGGAGCAGTTTCGGCTTCATCATCAACGCGCGGCCGATCGCCAGTTGTTGCTGTTCGCCGCCCGATAGCGTTCGCGCATACTGCCCACGCCGTTCGCCCAGTCTTGGAAAGATCTGTTCGACAAAATCCAGCCGCTCGCGTTTGTCGGCAGAACTCAGATGCATGCCGCCAAGCTGCAGGTTTTCATGTACGCTCATGTCGCCGAAGAGCTCGCGCGACTCCGGGCAAAGCACAATTCCGGATCTGGCAATTTCGTGCGCCGGGGTGCCTGCGATCGATTGCTGCCGAAACGCTATCTCGCCGCGAGACGGCAAGAGACCTGCGATGGCGTTGAACAGAGAGGTCTTGCCCGCACCGTTCAAACCGACCACGGCCGTCACCCCCCTGTCGACAACATCAATGGAGATATTGGAAAGTGCCTGGGCCTTACCGTACGTAACATTGAGATTTTTGACGATCAGGACCGGCGACGCTTCGCTCTTACGCTTGCGGACGTTTGCACCCACCGTTTCGCTCTGGCTGCCAAGATAAACGCGTCGGACATCAGCATTTGCGAGCACTTCGCGTGGGCTGCCCTCGGCGATTTTCTGGCCAGAACTCATGGCAACCGCGCGATCAACTAGGGCCGCAACGCTCTTGACGTTGTGATCGACAAGGATCAGTGCCCGGCCGGCACTCCTCAAATTACGAATAAGGTCGGAAAACTCCCGCACCTCGCCAGCGCTCAAGCCCGCAAAGGGTTCGTCAAGCAGCAACAGATCCGGATCGCGCGCCAGCGCCTTGGCGACTTCAAGCCGGCGCAGACCGGCAAACGGCAGCTCGGAGGGGAATTTCTCCTCCATTCCACCAAGGCCGACCAATCGCAGAGATTCGAGCGCCCTATCGCGTTGAGCGTCCGTAACGCGCAAGTGCGTCACCTTGTTGGGCAGGCAGGCCAGAAGCACGTTCTGTAGTACGGTCTGTTGCTGAAGCGGGCGCGAGTGCTGAAACACCATGCTCACACCCATGCCCGCGATGCGGTTCGGCGCCCAGCCGGCAATGTCGACGCCATTGAGGTGGATGGAGCCGGCGTCCGGCTTGTGGAGCCCCATGACCAGGGACATCGTCGTCGATTTTCCTGAACCGTTTGGTCCGATCAGGCCAAGGATTTCGCCTTTGTCCACATCGAAATCGACCTTGTCCACGGCGGTCAGACCACCGAACCGCTTGGTAAGCTGCCTTGCTTCCAGAAATTTCATGATGGTCTCCGAGCAAGCCGAACAAGCCCCAGCAAACCGCCGGGCAGGAAAAACAGGACGATCAGGGCGATCAGAGCGACTGCAAGCTCACTCAAAGAGCCGAGGGGCCGCAGATATTCGGAGGCGATGGCCATGAACAAGGCACCCAGGATCGGTCCGAATACGGTACGTCGCCCGCCCACTATCGCTGCGATGATGATCTGCACACCGACAGACGCATCGACGAAGACATTCGTGGATGCGGTGCCGAGATAGAAGGTCATCAACCCTCCGGCGAGCCCGGAAAAGAAAGCACTGATACAGAACGCGGTGAGTTTGTATTTGACGATGTTGAAGCCAAGAACCTGTGCATTGACCGAGTCCTGGCCGATCGCTTCCAGGATGAGACCAAAGGGCGATTTCACCAGGAGGTAGAGGACCAGAGCGGTGACCGCCGCAAGCCCAAGGGCAATATGAAAGTTTGTCGCCGCTTCGATGGCGATCACATCGGGTACGGCGACGCCGATCTCGCCGCCTGTCTTGTCGGAAAACAGAATGATCAACTGGCGCATAATAAGGACGGCGACCAGCGTCACCAGTCCGAAATAGGGGCCACGCAACCGAAGTGCTGGAAATGCCAGTACCGCACCGGCGACGACGGCGCCCGCGGCGCCCGCGGCCACGCAGATGAGCGGGGTCGCCACGCCATTGCTCGACATCAGCGCGGCAGTATAGGCGCCTGTCCCGATCAGGAAGGTGGCGCCGAAATTCGCCTCCCCGGCGTAGCCGAAGAGCAGATCCCAGCTCATCGCATAAACCGCGAAGAAAAGGCCGAGGGTCAGAATGCTCAGCGAATATTCCTGAAGGCCGACATAAGGCAGCACAGCCGTAGCGAGGCTGACGATAGCCAGCCCGATCAACGGACGGCGGATGGAAAAAGTATTGCCAGCCATTGGATTAGCGCCTTCCAAATAGACCCTGCGGGCGTACATAAAGCACGATAATCAAGATGATCAGCGCGGGAAGTGTTCTGACCGACGGGCTTATCAGGTAAGCGGTGCCGGTCTCGATAAAGCCGATGAGATTGGCGGCAATCAATGTACCGCCAACGCTTCCCAAGCCACCCAGAACTACGATCGAAAATGCGGTTGCGGTCAGTTCAAGGCCACCGCTTGGCGACACGCCGAGGATCATCGCCACCAGAACCCCGGCGAGACCAGCAAGGCCGCCATAGATCGCCCAGACCACGATATGAACGGCGTTGAGGTTGACCCCGCATAGGGTGAGGCCCTTGGGATTGATGGATGCAGCCAGGATCGTTTGGCCGGACCGGGTTTTCGACACATAAAACCAGAGTGCCGCAATCACGCACCAGGACAGACCAGCGACTAGAACACTGGAAATCGGAGTGCGTACGCCGAAGATCTCGACAATGCCCGGCACAAGTTGAGGCACGCTGACAGGAACGTCACCGAACAGATAGGACAGTGCTTCCTGCAGGATGATGGTCCAGAGCAGCGTTGCAACGAGCATGAAGACGTGCTCATCGGCGACGCTGAGTTTCATCAGCGTTCGCAAGGGCCGAATGATCAGAACGAAGGTCAGGAGCCCGATGGCAACCCCCGTCAGAGTGCCGAGCGCAATGGCCAGCAACGGGTTCAGCTGCGCCGTACCCATCAGATACCACGTCGCGATGCCCGATGCGGCGAGCGTGGTTCCATGTGCCAGGTTCAAGATACCGCTCACACCGTAGAGGAGGGTAAACCCGGTGGTTGCCAAAGCATAGATCGCGCTGATCAGCAAGCCGCTGACAATGACTTGAATTAACATTCGGGTTCCCTCCCCAACGCTGCCACGGCAGCGCTTATTTCGGTGCGCTGTTTACGAAAGCCGGAAAGGCGATCTTGTTCTTGGCGATATCGGACGGCCATACGGCGACCTGCTTGCCATCTTGCCACTGGATGGCGACGCCGGTGACGAAGTCCTTGCCGAACTTCATGTCATGGGTCAGCGGGTCATTAGGTCCCTGGAAAACGATCCGGCCACTCGCACCGACGAAATCGGCTTTTTCGAGTTCCGTGACGATGGCGTCAGCATCGGTCTTGCCGGCCTTTTCGATGGCGTTTTTCAAGAGATAGATTGCATCGTAAGTGGCATAGGAGTGGGCAGCCGGCGTGGTGCTGAAGCGCTTTAGATAGGCCTCGCCGAACGGCACAGTCTTGGGCGTCAGTGCGGAGTCCTGGGAGGCAGCCGTAAAGGTCACCAAGCCTTGGGTCGCTCCGCTGGTCTCCTTCCAGAACGAGCTTGCGCCCGCCTGTGCGTTATAGCCCATCAGCAGCATCGGCACCTGCTGGTTTGCCCACTGGACCACGGGCTTGTTGCCGATGATGCCGACGCCGGTGACGATCACGTCCGCCTTCATCGCCTCAATCTTCTGGAAGATCGGCGTGAAGTCGCTGGTGTCGGTTGCAACCTTGATGGTCTCGGCGACGTCAAGGCCATGCTGAGGAAGGCAGGTTTTCAGAGCTTCATCATAGCTCTTGGTCCACGCGGCATCTTCCGTCATCAGGACGGCGCGCTTGTATTTGAGCTGCTTGACGGCAAGATCGCTCACCGACTGGCAAACGCCGTCCGCGGTGGAGCTAGCCGGCAAAATGGTCCGGAACACATATTTGTAGGCGGGGTAATTGTCATGGACGAGCTTGCCGACCTGATCGGCGCCCGCGCCGGTGACGATGTAGGGCACTTTCAGGCGAGCGGCCCAGGGCGTCAGCGTGATCGCGATCTCGCTGAGGAAGGTCCCGACCATCGCGCTGACCTGGTCCTGACGGACGGCGCGCTGGAAGGCGAGCGTCGCATCGCTGGCGGAGCCCTGGTCGTCGTACTGGATCAGTTCGATCTTGCGGCCTTTGACGCCGCCGGCGCTGTTGATTTCCTCGACCGCCTGCGTCGCGCCATTGAGAATTGCGGCGCCGTTGATCTGGGCGAATTTCGCCATGACCCCGATGCGGATCGGCCCGTCGTCCGCCGCGCTCGCCTGAACGGACATGGCTGCGGCGATGAAGCCGCCAAGCGCGAGTTTCGATAGGGCTTTCAGGCCTGAATGGACTTTTGTCATGCTATCCTCCCTGGGTGTGAGACCTTGTCTCGGATAAAGGAACCGATTTTCGGCGCGCGGCCATTTCGTCTGCGCATCCGTTTTCGCGGGCAGTTCTCCTCCCGCCCGCAGCTGAAAATTCAGATATTTCAGGCGCCGGTGCTCGGCGTCGGAGAAACGACATTCATTTCGAGCAGCACCTCGTTGGCTGCCTTGAAGGCGTCGAGGCCTGCTGGAATCCCACAATAGACGGTCGCGTGCAGCAGAACCTCTCGGATTTCCTCGGCGGTCAGGCCGTTATTGACGGCGCCACGCACATGAAGCTTGATTTCGGCGGCGCGGTTGAGCGCGGTCAGCATGGCAAGGTTGAGCATGCTGCGCGTCTTCAGATCCAGCGTATCGCGTCCCCATGCGTAACCCCAGCACCATTCGGTGGTGATGCGCTGGAACGACATCATGAAATCGTTGGCATTGGCGAGAGACTTGTCGACGTATTCGGTTCCCAGCACCTGCCGACGCAGCGAAAGGCCTTTGGAAAACATATCTTCGATGGTTTCGTCCTGGGGTTTTGTAGACATGGACAGGTCCTCGTTTCTTGGCTCCTACGGAGCCGCTGCGTAGGTCGGGAACATATTGGGCAAGTCGGTTGCCTGGAGACGAAGGCGCCAACGTCGCCCCGTCTCCAGCATCCGCTCACATCGATTTGACGGAAATTCCGCCATCCACATGCAACACCTCGCCGGTGACAAAGCTGGCATCCGGGCTGAGAAGAAAGGCGATGCCGGCGGCGATCTCGGCTTCTTCGCCAAGGCGTCCAAGGGGGGTCTGCCTGCGCCGCAGCGCATAGCCTTCCTCGTTGACGATCGCCCGCGCGCCCGGCGTCGGCACCGCACCCGGTGTCACCGCATTCACCCGAACACCGCGCGGGCCGAGTTCGACGGCGAGTTGCCGGGTCAGCGATGAGATGGCGCCTTTGACGGCGGTGTAGGACGCCGTGTTGGCCATGCCGAGATCGGCGACCGGCGAGCAGATATTGACGACGGCGGCGCCGTTTTTCGACCCATGCGCAAGCAGGGCCTGAACACCCCAGAACGCGGCCTTGACGCCGACGGCCAGCATCCTGTCGAGCACGTCTTCCTCGATATCGTCCACGGGTCCATAGCGGATCCACATCGCATTGTTGACGATGCCGGTCAGCGGGCCGAAGGCGGCTGCCAGCCGCTCGGCTAAGGCCAGAAGCGCGGCGCGGTCGCTGACATCGGCGGCAAGTCCGAGTGCTTTGCCACCCGCCGCTTCGATTGCCTGCACGGTCGATGCCACGTCCGCTTCGTTTACGTCGACTACACCGACCGATGCGCCACGTTTGGCAAGCAGTTCGGCGGTCGCGCGGCCTATGCCCCGCCCGGCTCCGGTGACCAGAACCACGTCGTTCGACAGATGCTCGTTCATTGTTTTTCCTCCCGGTCCGGTGCTTCGGGCACGCCGCCGTAAAGAGACCAGAGCTGTGCCGCAAGCGTGCCGGAATCGACGGACAGCTCGATGCCGGTTATGCCGGAAGCGGCATCCGAAAGCAGGAAGGCAATGGCGTTGGCCACCTCTTCCGGCTTGACCAGCCGTCCGAGTGCCGTCTGACGGATCATCGTTTCCGGGTTTCGCTCACCGCGCGCGTAACTTGCCTCGACGGCCGGGGTGCGGGTTGGGCCGGGGCATATGGTGTTGACCCGAATGCCGCTGCGTCCCCACGCGACCGCGAAGTTCCGGGACATGTTGATGATGCCCGCCTTGGACGGACCGTAAGCCTGCAGCGGAGAGGAATTGAATGCCGTGATCGAGCCGACATTGACGATGGACCCCTGTCCGCGCTCGAGCATTCCGCGCCCGAACTCGACCATGCTGCGAAACGTACCGGTGAGATTAACCCGCAGAATGTCATCCCATTCCGCCGCATCCTGGTGTTCTGGCCGGTGTGGATTCTCCAGATGGGCGGCGACGCAGGCCAGTCCGGCAACCGGCCCGACTTCGGTTTCCACGAAGCGGGCAGCATCGACTATGCTTTGCGTATCTCCGATGTCGACGGCATAGCCGACACCGCCGAACTCTTCTGCAACAGATGCGGCCTGCGCCCCATCGAGATCAAGTACCGCCACGCGCCAACCGTCCTGTGTCAGCTTGCGCACGCACGACTTGCCGATGCCGCCGGCACCTCCGGTCACGACCGCGATTTTCCGAGGATCGTTCATGACCTTGCCTCACAAGACGGAATAGACGGCTTCGATGATCCGTCGTGCGCGAGGACCATTGTCCGGGCGCGTGTGCATCTTGTTGCAGGCATAGGAGAAGCCGATTTTGGCATCAGGATCGCCAAAGCCGATCGCCCCCCCGAAACCATGATGCCCGAAGGCGCGGGGATTGGGTCCCATCCAAACCGATTGCGGCGTGTTGAGAAGAATGCCGCGCGCCTGATGGTACGGACGCTGCTGCATCTGCTCGGTCTGGTTATGCTGCTCTGTCGTCATCGCACGGATCGTTTCAGGGCGCATGATCCTCACGCCGTCGAGTTCGCCGCCGCGCGCGACCATGCCATAGATCGCCGCTACCGAACGGGCCGTTCCATGGCCGTTGGCGCTGGCGATTTCGGATTGCCGCCAGCCCGCCGAATTGAGCGTCACATTCATCGGCTCTTTCGGATGCTGAAGAAAACCCTTGGCCAGCAGCGAATCCGGCTCGTTGTCCTTGCGGGCAAACAACGTTCCCTCGATGGTCGGCACGAGTTCGGCGCATCGTTGCCTGTCGGCTTCCGTCAGGCCGCCGATACGGTAATCGAGCTTCAGCGGCGCGATCAGTTCGTCATGGATGAACTGCGGATACCGTTTGCCGGTGATGCGCCGGACAATTTCGCCCAGAATGTTTCCCTGGGTATGGATATGATAGGCGGCAACCGTGCCCGGCGCCCAGATCGGCGCCTGTTTTTCGAGCGCTTTCACAATCACATCGCAGTCGAAAATCGCGCCGGGAAAAAGTGGATCGAGGACGACCGGCAGACCGGCGGTATGGTCGAGAACGTGGCGGACCAGCAGGCCTTCCTTGCCATTCTGCGCAAATTCCGGCCAGTACTGGGCAACCGGCGCCTCGGGATCAACCAGACCCAGGTCGATCAGAATGTTGAAGGCGATGCCTGATATGCCTTTGGCGACCGACATCATGCAGACGATCGTATCGCGTTGCCAGGGCTCGGTCCTGGCTTCGTCGCGATAGCCGGCCCAGACGTCGATTACCTTTTCGCCGTCGACCAACAGCGCCGCAGCCGAGCCTATTTCTTCCTCTACACGATAGTTCTCAAGGAAGGCGTTGACGGCCGGCTGGAATTTCGGATCGAATTCACCTGCAAATGTATAGGCAATGTCGCCGATCTTGATCGTTTCGTCTAAAAGCATGCTAGGTCCTCCGTAACCACCGATCTATTTATTGTCAGACAATCTGTCAATAAGCTCATTTCTTGAGCGTGCGCTTTAGCGGATGGAGGTCTAGCCTAACGACATCGGGGAGATCCGCGCTGAGGATGGGCCATCGGAGGCGAACGTCTGGATCGTGCCCAGGGATCAGCAGATCCGCGTCGCCGCCCACTAATTCTTCGCATCGGATAAATCCTTCCAGCATCTCCCCAACATGATAAACGATGGGAAATGGAGCCCGACGAGTTCGGTTTTCGTTGAAATGAAAGGCATCTGAAGCAAGCAGGACCTTACCGCGGGCAGTCGCAACGCGAACAACCTGCAAGCCGTCGGAATGTCCGCCCATCCGAAACACCTCGATGCCGGGAAAAATCTCTGCATCACCATCGTGAAAGACCATTCGTCCATCGAAGACGATTTTCACCGCCTCCGTCACGTCGCGGCACTCAAACGGCGCCCTCAGGCAGGAGTGGCACATATGACGGCCCGTAGCGAAACGCATTTCGCTCTCCTGCAGATGAAATCGCGCTTTAGGAAAGCGGTCGAGATTGCCTGCATGATCGTAATGGAGATGAGTGAGAATGACGTCAGTAATCGTTTCTGGATCGATACCAGCTTGACGCAGAAGATCGGCCGGATGATGCAGTAGAATGCGGTTTCGCGTCTGCGCGGCCTCCTCTCCGAAGCCGGTATCAACCAGTAGGCAGCGCCCCTCGCCGCGAACGGCCCAGACATAGTAATCGAGCGGCATTTCCCCATCATGCAGATCCATGCCGGGGAAAAAGTTTTCACGTCTGGGCCGATGCAGGTCGGTTGTGGCGTATCGCAGCGCCAGAACTTCATACGCCGGTTGATCACTCATCCTCATGTCCCGCCTCATCTCCATTTCGAGCTTGATTTAGCATACTGTCACCTTGTAAGACAATCTTGACCTCGTGCAGTTAACTCGCGAGATTGTCGGCAGGCCAAGCGATTTTACGGAGGACGGAACGTGAGCTACGAGAACGACTTCCCACGGGTAGGTTTCATTGGATTGGGCGCCATGGGCGTACCGATGGCGAGGCGAGTGGCCGAGGCCGGTTACCCGTTGATGGTTTTCGACGCGGATTCCGCTCGCACGGCGCAGGTCGCCGCATCGTTGTCGGCTGAGGCAGCTCAAAACGCGGGGGAACTGGGAAAGACCTGCCAAATCGTTGTGACGATGCTCCCGACCACCGATGTCGTCAGCGATGTCCTGTTCGGGGACAATGGGCTTGCTGCCGCGCTTGCGCCCGGAAGCATCGTCGTCGACATGACCAGCGGCTCTCCAAGCAAAACCCAGGAGATTGCGAAAAAATTGGAACAGTCTTCGATCGCACTTTGCGACGCCCCGGTCTCTGGCGGCGTACCACGTGCCAAGACGGGCGAATTGGCCATCATGCTTGGCGGCGATGCAGCCACAATCGAGAGGATCCGGCCGCTCGTCTCCTGCATGGGCACCAGCCTCACTGTGGTCGGCGGCGTCGGTTCCGCGCATGCGATGAAGGCACTCAACAATCTTGTCAGCGCCGGCGGATTCCTGATTGGCATGGAAGCGCTGCTGATCGGCAGCCGGTTTGGCCTTTCGCCGGAGACCATGGTCGATGTTCTGAACGCCTCGACAGGCATGAACAATTCGACCCAGAAGAAATTTAAGCAGTTCGTGCTTTCGCGTAAATTCGATGCCGGTTTCGGGCTGGACCTGATGGTCAAGGATCTCGGCATTGCGCTGGAAGTCGCTTCGCAGACGGATACTACGACGCCGTTCTCCTCGCTTTGCCTGGAACTATGGAGTGCTGCGAAAAAAACGCTCGGGCCTGGCCAGGATCACACATCTGTTGCTCGATTCCAAGAGTTGATTGCTGGATCTGAACTCGGGCAAGAACCGCGTTGAGAATGAATTGCCGCTGGTCATTTATCGCGCTGAATGAATCCCACAATCAAACTGCATCCGCGACAAATGTTTGTTTCTGGGTGCCGACGCCATCGATGCCGAGTTCGACCATGTCGCCGGCCTTCAGGTAACGCGGCGGCTTCATGCCGAGGCCGACGCCCGGAGGAGTACCGGTGGAAATGACGTCTCCCGGATGCAGCGACATGAACTGGCTGAGATAGGAAACCAGATACCGGACGCCGTAGACCATCGTCCTGGTCGAACCATTCTGCATCGTCTCGCCATTGACCTTGAGCCACATGCCGAGGTTCTGCGGATCGGGAATTTCGTCCTTGGTGACCAGCCAGGGGCCGATCGGACCAAAGGTGTCGCAGGACTTGCCCTTGGTCCACTGGCCGGAGCGCTCGGCCTGGAAGGCGCGTTCGGACACGTCGTTGGTCAGGCAGTAGCCGGCGACATAATCCATCGCGTCGTCTTCGGAGACATATTTCGCGGTCTTGCCGATCACGACGCCGAGTTCGACTTCCCAATCGGTCTTTTCGGAACCGCGCGGGATAATGACATCGTCATTCGGGCCGACAATGGCCGAGGTCGCCTTCATGAAGATGATCGGCTCCGACAGAACCGTGGCGCCGGTTTCGGCAGCGTGGTCGGAATAGTTGAGGCCGATGCAGATGAACTTGCCGGTGCCGGAAACGCAGGCGCCGATCCGGCCGGGAGCGATTTCCGGCAGGCTTTCCGGGTCGATCGCGGCGATCTTCTTCAGGCCTTCCGGCGAAATCGCGGCACCGCCGATATCGGCGACATGGCCGGAAAGGTCAGGAATCTTGCCCTTGGAATCCAGAATTGCCGGCTTTTCCTGGCCCAGCTCACCAACGCGCATCAGTTTCAAGGTCTGCTCCTTTCAAATTTGTTTCGGAGAACAGGTCAGATCGTCCAGCCACCATCAATCGCGAAAGCCTGTCCAGTGGTGTAAGTTGCACCCGCGATATAGACTGCGAAATCCGCAATCTCCTCGGCCGCTCCTAGTCTGCCCTGGGGCTGGCGCGCAATGAAATTCGCAAGAGCGCTATCATAGTCACCCGTTGCCTGAAGCCTTTGATGCAGTGACGGACTGTCTACGGTTCCCGGGCAAATCGCATTGCACCGAATCCCCTGCGCTACGTAGTCGGCGGCGATCGACTTGGTCATGCCGATGACTGCCGCCTTGGTCGTCCCATAGGCGAAGCGGTTCGGGACGCCTTTGATGCTGGAAGCAACCGACGCCATGTTGATGATACAGCCCGATTTCGCATGGATCATGCCTGGCAGAACCGCGCGGGTGGTGCGTATCATCGCTTTCACGTTCAACTCGAACGCAAAGTCCAAATCACCCTCGGCCATATCCAGAACCGAACCACTGTGCACGATGCCAGCGCAATTGAAGAGGATATCTACCCGGCCAATATCGTCGATGGCGGCCGCAACCGCGCCACTATCGAGAACATCAAGCATGCTTGCCCGGATACCGGAGATACCGTCCAGTTGCTGAATGAGGTCTGCGTTGATATCGGTCGCATGAACTTTTGCGCCGGCGGACGCGAACGCCAGCGCCGTTGCTCGCCCAATTCCCTGCGCTGCGGCGGTAACGAAAACAGTCTTCCCATCAAGTTTTCCGCTCATGCGACGCCTCCGAAGACTGGAAGTCGAGGATTGGCCGGTGCGGCACCCAGCTCCCCTCGCTCCAGGCGCTTCGGGCGAGCCCAATGCTCGCGTGCGCTGTTGGAAAGCACGAGACCGTGGCCGGGTCGGTCGGGCGCATAGGCATATCCGTCTCGGATTTCGATAGGTTGCTCGACCAGATGGTCAAAGTTTTGGAATGAATATTCCAGCCATTCGACCTCTGGCAGAGCTACCGCCATATGCACGCCCACTTCCAGGAATGTGTTTCCGATGGTGACCGGAATTCCGAGATCCGCGGCAAGCCAGCCGATGCGCATTACATCCGTGACGAAGGCATGGACATTGAGAATGTCTGCGCCGAACGCTTCCAGCAGGAGCCGCTTGCCGTGAACGTCAAGATATTCGCCGGAATTGATCTGTGTCCAGCTTGCGGCATGGCGAAGGGTGCGCAGACCCTCGTAGTCATGGCGAAGGATCGGATCTTCAACCCAGAGCAACTCGTGGCCGGCAGCCCGGATTGCTTCGAGCTTCATCAAGGCTTCCTTGGAGTTCCAGGCCTCATTCGGATCGATCATCACCTTGGAACCGGCGGGCACGCAGGATTTGAGCAGTTCCAGCCGCCGCATGTCGCGCGCGAAATCCGCGTGGCCAACCTTGATCTTGAAGGCCTCATAGCCCTGTGATGCCGCATATCCGAACAGTTTTACAAAATCATCGTCGCTCAGATGAAAGTCGAGACCTGAGGCATAGGCGCGAACCCGGTTTCGCCGGCTTCCCAGCAGCACATGCAGCGGCAATCCCGCTTCCTTCGCGGCAAGATCCCATAGCGCAACCTGAATGGCCTCACCGAACGGCAATGAAAACGCCCGCTGGTTTCCGCCGCGCGGGCGGTTCACGCGATGGACGAGAGCGATCGCTTTCTGTCCTGCCAGACCCGCCCACACTTCCCGCTCAAAAATGCTCTCGATTTCCGCCTGATCCGGCAGAGCCGTGAACAGGGTCTGGATAAAGCCGAGGCCGACTTCGCCGCTTTCTGAAATCAGCTCCAGTGCGGCGACGTTAGCATCATCAGCTCGAACCTGACTATCGCCAATTACCCTGTCGCGGGCGAACTGAAAACGCGTTATACGGAAATGAGAGAGAGTCATCACGGTTGCCTTCTGATCGATTATTATCGATATCTGATCTATCAGATGCCTACCGATTAGCAAATCAACGGAGTGGCCGCAAGTGGCGCTGAAGGCAAAACCGAGCAACGATCAATCCCCCGCGGCACAACGCATGAGCGACGTCGCATACGATCGAATCCTTGAAGGTCTCTTTGATCGTCGCGTTCCGGTCGGCGCTTTCATCTCGCAAAACGGGCTGTCCGCGATCATCAACGTGCCTGTCGCGCCGCTGCGCGACGCCTTGCGGATGCTGGAGGCGGAGGGGATTCTGACGATCCACCCAAGGTCAGGCATCCAGTTCGTCCGTCCAGGAATGGAGCTGACGCGATCAACATACCAGTTTCGCATCATCATCGAACGCGCGGCCGTGCGGGTTTTTGCCGAAGAAGGTGACGAACACCTCATGGCAACGCTGGAAGTACGCCATTCGCGGCTCGCTCGGGCCACGGAGAAAGGAACCTTGACCCTCGAAATGCTGCAGGAACTCGACGCTCTGGAGATCGAACTGCACAGCAGCATCATTCAAGCGTTACGTAATCCCTTGATCGAGACAACGTACCGCCGCATGCATAATTACCTGCGTCTCTTAAGGCTTGACCGAAAGCTGACGCCCCCGATCATCCTGCGCACGATCGGCGAGCATCTCGATATTCTCGAGGCCTGCAGCAAGCGCAATGCGGAGGCGGCGGAAGCAGCCTTGGTTGCCCATTTCCAGGCTGCGGTTCAACGAAACCTCGGCCTGATTTGATGTAACCGCCAGAGGTCAAAGCAGCAGTTGCGCCTGCATTGGAATGATGTTATCCAAACTCGGACTGATCGATCAGAATAATACTCTGATATTTCTGGGAGGAGATGGATATGCAGCTGAATCGCAGAGAGGTTCTGGCTGGCGCGACCGCAATGGCATTGGCAAGCCAGCTGAGCACCGCTCGTGCCGCCGGGGCAATCAACTATTGGCATCACTTTGCCAGCCAGTCGGAGATGGAGGGTCTCGTGAAGATCATCGCCCTCTTCCAGGCGAAATATCCCGGCACGAAGGTCACACAGGAAGGCATTCCAAATTCGGAATATATGGCGAAGGTATCCTCCGCTGTTGTTGCCGGCGGCAAGCCCGATACCGGCATGGTGATCACCGAACGGTTCGCCGATCTCGTGGCAATGAATGGTCTTGTCGATCTCAGCGCGCGGGTCAAAGCCTGGCCCGGTAAATCGAGCTTCCCTGATAATCGTTGGAAGGGCCTGTCCCAGGACGGCAAGATCTATGCGGTGCCTGCATTCGCATTCGTCGACTGGATGTATTATCGCGCCGACTATTTCGAGCAGGCCGGCCTTTCAGGGCCGCCGAAGAACTTTGACGAGTTCGTTCAGGCAG
Organism: Hyphomicrobiales bacterium; assembly: GCA_900471605.1. Classification (GTDB taxonomy): domain Bacteria; phylum Pseudomonadota; class Alphaproteobacteria; order Rhizobiales; family Rhizobiaceae; genus Neorhizobium. The sequence goes on from UCEY01000004.1 coordinate 197,155, forward strand.
CCCGCAAACTGACCGACCCTTCCAAGGGGCGCTATGCTTTCAGCATGCGCGGCGGCGCTGGCGCCTTCAAATACGTTATCGACGTGATGGAAGCTTTCGGCTCACCGATCGTCAAAGACGGCAAACCTGCCATCGACCGCGCGGCAGCGATCGAAGCGGTGACATTCTATTCCGATCTCTTCGTCAAAGAAAAGGTCGTGCCGCCGAGTGCGCCGAACGACAGCTATCGTCAGATCATGGAGGCCTTCAGGACCGGCCAGACGGCGATGGTCTGGCATCACACCGGATCGTTGAGCGAGATTTCCGGTGCACTCAAGCAAGGCACCCAATTTCAGACCGCCCCGATGCCGGCCGGACCCAAGGCACAGATTGCCCGCGTCGCCTATGCGGGCAACGGCATCATGAAGGAAGAAAATATCGAGGCCGCCTGGCAGTGGGTTAGCTTCTGGGGCGAGCCGGAAGCGGCGATCGTGCTGCTTGAGGCAACCGGATACTTCCCTGCCTCGACAGCAGCACTGCAGGATCCGCGCCTGACGTCGAACAAGATCTATGACGCGGCAGTCAAGACGCTTGAGTTCGGGCGCCTGCCCAATACCTTTGTCGGTGCTGCGGGCTGGTCGGAAAACGTCGTCAATCCCGCATTCCAGTCCGTTTTGACCGGTCAGTCCAAACCGGCCGATGCAGTCGACAGAATGATCAAGGGTCTCGACGCAGCAATGCGCTGATCCCAGACGAGGGCGCGCCTCGCGCCCTCTCCCCGCCTTCTTCAGGAACGGCGCGAAAGCCGAGGATTGAATGGATACTGGATCTCATCTTCCCAAAACCGGGATGATTGGGGAGCTTTCCGAGACGCGATACTGGATCTACCTGCTCCTTTTGCCGAGCCTGGTGATCATCTTGCTCGTGATCGCCTACCCGACCATTTACGGCATGGCGATCAGCTTTCGCGAAATGCGGCTGACGCGGCCGGGCCTCACCGGCTGGGTCGGGTTCAAGCATTACCTCGTCATGATCGATGATCCGGTATTCTGGGTCGCTCTCAAGAACACCGTGCTCTGGGTGACCTTCGCGGTGGTGCTGGAACTGGGATTGGGTTTTATCGCTGCCACGGCCTTGAATCGCAACGTGCCAGGGACCGGCATCTTTGCAGTCCTGATCCTTGTGCCCTACTTCCTGCCGAATGTCGTCGCCGGCCACATGTGGGCGCTGCTGCTTGACCCGCGCCTGGGCGTCATCAACGATATCCTTGTCCGCGTCGGCGTATTGGGCAGCTACAAAGCCTGGTTTGCCGATCCGAACACGGCCCTCGCCGCCACGATCTTTGTTGAAGCCTGGCACGGTTTTCCATTCTTCGCCCTGCTGTTGCTTGCCGGCTTGAAAGGGATTCCGCACGATCTCTACAAAGCCGCTGCGGTGGATGGCGCCGGGCCAATCGCTCAGTTCAGGCTGATCACCGTTCCGATGCTGAAATCGGTCATCGCGGCCGCCGTGATCCTGCGCGTGATCAGCCTCGTCAACTCGCCGGATCTTCTGCTCATCCTGACCGGTGGTGGCCCGGGCGACGCGACACAAGTCCTGTCGCTCTATGCCTTCCAGACGGCTTACAAGGATTTCAACTTCGGATATGCGTCAGCATTGTCGGTGGTGATGTTCGTGATCCTGATGGTATTCGCCTACGCCTACATTCGCCTTTCCAAGATAGGTCAGGAGTAAATCATGGCTGCAACCCGCCGCAGCCGGCGAATGGCTGCCGACATTCTCACCTATTTCGTTCTGGTCTCGATGTCGCTGTTTTGCATCGGACCAATTGTCTGGATGTTTCTGACCTCGCTGAAACTCGAGGCGGACATCGTTACCCAGACGATGCAGTATATTCCGAACCGGATCACGTTTCAGAACTATGTCGCGATCTGGACCCAGTCGAGTTTCCCGGTTCTGATCGGTAACAGTTTCATCGTCACCCTTATCACCGTTGTCGTCTGCCTCGCCACAGGGACGCTCGCAGCATATGCGTTTTCTCGTTACACCTTCAGGGGTCGTAACACGCTGATGCTCGGTTATCTTGTCGTGCGCATGTTCCCGGCCGTCATGATGATCATCCCGCTCTATGTCGTGCTTCGATCTGTCGGCCTGATCGACAGCCGCATTGGTCTAGCCCTCGCCTATACGAGTTTCCTACTGCCTCTGTTCGTATGGATGCTGAAGGGCTTTTTCGATGCGGCGCCGAAGGAGCTTGAAAGTGCGGCGCGGATTGACGGTTCTACCCGTTTTGGCGCCATGCTCTGGATCGTGATCCCGCTCGCGAGGAACGGCTTGGTCGCAAGTTCCGTTTTTATAGCGATCGCCGCATGGAATGAGTTCCTGTTTGCGCTGATGCTGACGACCGGACAAGGATCTCGGACCTGGCCGGTTGGCCTCCAGTTGATGGTGGGTGAGTTTCAGCTTCCCTGGGGCGTGCTGGCCGCTGGGGGCATACTCAGCATTCTGCCGGTCATGTTGATGTTTGCGCTTGTGCAGCGCGTGATGGTGCAGGGCCTGACCGCCGGCGCCATTAAAGGCTAAGGACAACCACAATGGCGACATTGTCTCTTCAGAACGTTCAGAAATCCTACGGTGGTCTTCAGGTCCTGCACGGGATCGATGTGGAGCTTGAAGACGGAGGCTTCCTTGTTCTCCTTGGCCCGTCCGGGTGCGGAAAATCCACTCTCCTCAATCTGATTGCCGGGCTCGACGACATTTCGGCGGGCGATATTCGCATCGATGGCCGTTCGGTCATCGAGCTTGCCCCCAAAGACCGCAATATCGCGATGGTGTTCCAATCCTACGCGCTTTATCCAACGATGACCGTCGAACGGAATATCGGGTTTGGCCTGGAGATGCGCGGCGTCAATGGCAACGAACGCAGTGCGGCAGTCAAGCAGGCGGCCGACCTGTTGCAGATTTCGCATCTCCTGGACCGACGGCCCGCCAATCTTTCCGGTGGTCAACGCCAGCGTGTCGCCATGGGCCGCGCCATCGTGCGCAATCCAGATCTTTTCCTGTTTGACGAGCCCCTTTCGAATCTCGACGCGAAGCTCCGCGCCGAGATGCGTACCGAGATCAAACGGCTTCATGGAAGGCTCGGCACGAGCGTTGTTTACGTGACGCACGACCAGATCGAAGCCATGACGCTCGGCACCAAGGTGGCCGTCATGAAGGGTGGTTACATCCAGCAGTTTGCGGACCCTCAGACAATCTATGAAAAACCGGCCAATATATTTGTCGCCGGGTTCATCGGCTCGCCATCAATGAATTTCGTGACCGGGACGCTTACGTCGGATGGAAGGATTGCCCGCTTCGAGGCCTCAGGCGTGCGCGTGGAAATCCCCTCGAACTCAGACGAAATGTTCGATGCACGGCCGGCCGTCTTGGGTATAAGGCCGGAAGAATTGAAGGTGGATGACGGAGAAAGTGCGATGTTGACGGGCACAATCGACGTCGTCGAGCCAACCGGTCCAGATACGATGGTTACTGTGCGGATTGGTGAACAACCCATCGTCGCTCGTCTTCCGTCTCGCTTTTCGGGCAAGGCTGGAGAAACTGTTGGATTGATCGCGCATGTCAACAGTATGAGTCTGTTCGATTATCAGACGGAACTGCGCGTTCCGCTGTAAATCAATTTTAGCCGGATATTTCGCGTCGGAGATCTTGAACCATATCAAGCCCCGCCTCGGAGGAGGGCTTAGCGAGGTTCCTGGCGACGTATCCTTTTTATGGAACCGGCTGAGGTTCGCTTTCAACAACTCAGAAGTATCATCACAAGTCATAGATCATCAACAAATCCTTTGCATCGATCTGGTCGCCGGTCTTCACCAGTATCTCGGCGATCGTGCCGTCCTTTTCCGCGTGCAGCGCGGTTTCCATCTTCATGGCCTCGATGGACAGGAGGACGTCGCCCGCTTTCACGGCTTGCCCTGCCGAGGCGAAGACGCGGGAGATGACGCCCGGCATCGGCGCGCCGAGATGCAGACCATTGCCGGCTTCGGCCTTGCGGCGGGCCGCGCTTGCCGAGGCTCCGAGAGTACGGTCGGGTACCTTTATGCGCCGCGGCTGTCCGTTGAGTTCGAAGAACACGGTGACCATGCCCTGCGAATCCGGAGCGCTGGCAGCCTGATTGACGATAACCAGCGTCTTGCCCTTCTCGATGTCGGCCAGCATCTCTTCGCCATCGGCCAGCCCGTAGAAATAGGCATGCGTCGGCAGCACCGAGACTGGCCCGTAAGTATCTGAGGCCATGGCAAAATCGATGAACACTTTCGGATACATGAGGTAGGAGGCGAATTCGAAATCGCTGACCGGCCGTTCCAGCTTATCCTCGATGACCTTGCGCTCCGCCTCCAGATCCGCGGCGGGAAGCAGCGAACCCGGCACGGCTGTGTATGGCTCCTCGCCCTTCAGCGCCTTTTTCTGGATCGCTTCCGGCCACCCGCCCGGCGGCTGGCCGAGATCGCCCTTCAGCATCGACACGACCGAATCCGGAAAGGCGATGTCCCTGGCCGGGTATTCCACATCGGCGACGGTCAGGTCTTGGGACACCATCATCAGCGCCATGTCGCCGACCACCTTCGAGGACGGCGTCACCTTGACGATATCGCCGAACATCCGGTTCACATCGGCATAGGTCTGGGCGACCTTGTGCCACTTGGTGTCGAGGCCGAGCGAACGGGCCTGTTCCTTGAGGTTGGTGAACTGGCCGCCCGGCATTTCGTGCAGGTAGACTTCCGAGGCCGGTCCCTTGAGATCGCTCTCGAAGGCGGCATACTGGTTGCGCACCGTCTCCCAGTAGAACGAGATTTTCCTGATCCATTCCTGATCAAGGCCCGGATCCCGGTCCGATCCCGACAGCGCCTCGACAATGGAACCGAGGCAGGGCTGCGACGTGTTGCCGGACAGGGCGTCCATCGCCGCATCCACCGCATCGACGCCTGCATCCACCGCTGCCAGAACGGTGGCGGCCGCGATGCCGGACGTATCATGGGTATGGAAGTGGATCGGCAGGCTGGTCGCTTCGCGCAGCGCCTTGAACAAAACGCGGGCGGCCGCAGGCTTCAGCAGTCCCGCCATGTCCTTCAGAGCGATGATATGGGCGCCTGCCCTCTCCAGCTCCTGTGCCAGCGCAACGTAATATTTGAGGTCGTATTTGGGACGGGCGGAATTGAGGAGGTCGCCCGTGTAACAGATGGCTGCTTCGCAGAGCTTGTTCTCTTCCTGCACGGCGTCCATCGAGACACGCATGTTCTCGGCCCAGTTCAGGCAATCGAACACGCGGAACAGGTCGATGCCGCCGCTTGCTGCCTGGCGAACGAAATACTTCACCACATTGTCGGGATAGTTCTTGTAGCCGACGCCGTTTGCGCCGCGCAGCAGCATTTGCAGCAGGAGATTGGGCGCGCTTTCGCGGATCAGGGCCAGACGCTCCCAGGGATCTTCCGTCAGAAAGCGCATCGACACGTCGAAGGTCGCACCACCCCAGCATTCCAGCGAAAACAGGTTCGGCAGAGCCCGCGCATAGACGCCGGCAATGCGGGCTATGTCATAAGTCCGCATGCGGGTGGCGAGCAGCGACTGGTGCCCGTCCCGCATCGTCGTATCGGTCATCAGGATGCGCTTCTCGTTGCGCATCCATTCCGCGAACCCTTTCGGACCGAGTTGGTCCAGCTTCTGCTTCGTGCCATCCGGGATGTCGCCGTTGATATAGGGCAGAACCGGCTTGGCCAGTTTTTCCGGCGGCTTGGGCCGGCCTTTGGTTTCCGGATGGCCGTTGACGGTTACATCCGCCACATAGGTGAGGAGCTTCGTCGCCCGGTCGGCCCGCTTCACCTGTTCGAAGAGTTCCGGCGTCGAATCGATGAAGCGCGTCGTATAGGTATTGTCGCGGAAACTCGGATGCGTAATGATCGCTTCCAGGAAGGTCAGGTTGGTCGCCACCCCGCGGATGCGGAATTCCCGGAGCGCACGGTCCATGCGGCTGATGGCTTCCAGCGGCTGCGGCGCCCAGGCCGTCACCTTGACCAGAAGCGGATCGTAATAGCGCGTGATGAAGGCGCCTGAATAGGCCGTGCCGCCGTCGAGACGGATGCCGAAGCCCGAGGCCGAGCGGTAGGCGGTGATACGACCGTAATCCGGAATGAAATTGTGCTCCGGGTCTTCCGTGGTGATGCGGCACTGGAGCGCATGGCCGTTCAGCCGGATGTTCTCCTGAGCCGGCACGCCCGATTCCGGCGTACCGATGGCGAAGCCGTCGAGAATGTGGATCTGTGCCTTGACGATATCGATGCCGGTCACGACTTCGGTGACGGTGTGCTCAACTTGGATGCGCGGATTGACTTCGATGAAGTAGAACTTTCCCATATCCGCATCCATCAGATACTCGACCGTGCCGGCGCCGACATAGTTCGTCGTGCCTGCGATCTTCAGCGAATAGGACGCCAGTTCCTGGCGCTGCGCTTCCGAAAGGTAGGGCGCCGGGGCCCGTTCCACGACTTTCTGGTTGCGCCGCTGGATGGAGCAGTCGCGCTCGAAGAGATGGACGACGTTGCCGTGCGTATCGCCGAGGATCTGGCTTTCCACGTGGCGCGCGTGTTCCACCAGTTTTTCCAGATAGACCTCGTCCTTGCCGAAGGCCGCCATGGCCTCGCGCTTGGCTTCCGTCACTTCCTTGGCCAGTTCGCCTTGCGAGCGGATGACGCGCATGCCGCGGCCGCCGCCGCCCCAGGACGCCTTGAGCATGACGGGATAGCCGATCTTGGCAGCCATGCGGGCCACCTCGTCCATGTCCTCCGGCAGCGGATCGGTGGCAGGAACCACCGGTACGCCAACCGAAATGGCGAGGTTTCGGGCCGCGACCTTGTTACCGAGGCGCCGCATCGTGTCGGCGGTCGGACCGATGAAGATAATGCCCGCCTCGTTGCAGGCTTCGACGAGTTCCGGGCTTTCGGAAAGCAGGCCGTAGCCGGGATGGATCGCGTCGGCGCCGGAAAGCTTCGCGACGCGGATGACTTCCGGGATGGAGAGGTAGCTCTCGATCGGCCCGAGGTCGCGCTCCAGATGCGGGCCGCGCCCGACCTGATAGCTTTCGTCCGCCTTGAAGCGGTGGAGCGAAAGCTTGTCCTCTTCCGCCCAGATCGCGACCGTTTTTATGCCGAGCTCATTGGCCGCGCGGAACACGCGGATGGCGATTTCGGAGCGGTTGGCAACAAGTATTTTCGATATCGGCATATACGTGCCTCCGATGCGCATGTGAGCGGATGGATTGAAAATCGCCTACAACGCCTTTTCCAGTTCGGGGAGAATGGTGAACAGATCGCCGACGATGCCGTAGTCCGCGACCTGGAAGATCGGTGCTTCCTCGTCCTTGTTGATCGCTACGATCACCTTGCTGTCCTTCATGCCGGCGAGATGCTGGATGGCGCCGGAAATGCCGGCGGCGATGTAAAGATCGGGGGCGACCACCTTGCCGGTCTGGCCGACCTGCCAGTCGTTCGGGGCATAACCGGCATCGACCGCCGCACGGGAAGCGCCGACGGCGGCACCGAGCTTGTCGGCCACCGGCAGGATGACTTCCATGAACTTTTCCGAGGATCCGAGCGCCCGGCCGCCGGAAATGATGATCTTCGCCGACGTCAGTTCCGGACGTTCCGACGAGGACAGCGCATCCGAAACAAAGGAGGAGAGACCGGGATTGGCCGCGGTGGAAACGCTCTCGACCGGGGCGGAGCCACCTTCGCCGGCCGCCTGGAAAGAGGCAGTGCGCACGGTGATCACCTTCTTCGCATCGGTGGACTGCACCGTCTGGATGGCGTTGCCGGCATAGATCGGCCGTTTGAACGTGTCGGCCGAGACGACCTCAATGATTTCCGAGATCTGCATCACGTCGAGCAAAGCTGCCACACGCGGCATGACGTTCTTTGCCGACGCCGTCGCAGCGGCGATGATCACGTCATAAGAGGGCGCCAGCGAAACGATCAGTGCCGCCAGCGGCTCTGCGAGATTGTTGGCTAGGCCGGCATCGTCGGCCAGCAGGACCTTGGAAACGCCGGCAAGCTTTGCGGTGGCATCGGCCGCAGCTTTGGCACCGGAACCGGCGACCAGCACATGCACGTCGCCACCGATCTTGGCGGCGGCCGAAAGCGCCTTGGCGGTCTGGTCGTTGAGGCTGGCATTGTCGTGTTCTGCGAGAAGAAGAATAGTCATTTCAATAATCCTTTTCTTATTCGCTTAGAGCACGCCTGCGGTCTTCAAGGCGCCGACCAGCTCTTCGACCGTCTTGACCTTGATGCCGGCCTTGCGACCGCCGGGTTCTTCCGTCTTCAGCACGTTGAGCCGCGGGGTGACATCGACGCCGAAATCGGCGGGCGTCTTTTTGTCCAGCGGCTTCTTCTTCGCCTTCATGATATTGGGCAAAGAGGCGTAACGCGGTTCGTTCAGGCGAAGGTCGGTCGTGACGACGGCCGGAAGCTTCACCTCGATCGTCTGCAGCCCGCCATCGACTTCGCGGGTGACCTTTGCCGACCCGTCACCGAGCTCGATCTTCGAGGCGAAGGTCGCCTGGGGCCTGCCGAGGAGGGCGGCCAGCATCTGGCCGGTCTGGTTCGAGTCGTCATCGATCGCCTGCTTGCCGACGATGATCAGCCCCGGCTGTTCGGCATCAGTGACGCCCTTGAGGATCTTGGCGACGGCAAGCGGTTCGACGATATCGTCGGTCTCGACGAGGATGGCCCGGTCGGCGCCCATGGCGAGTGCTGTGCGCAGCGTCTCCTCGGCCTTGGCCGGGCCGATCGACACGACCACCACTTCGTCTGCCTTGCCTCCCTCCTTCAGACGCAGAGCCTCCTCGACAGAAATCTCGTCGAACGGGTTCATCGACATCTTCACGTTCGCAAGCTCGACACCCGTGCCATCCGGCTTGACCCGGATTTTTACGTTGTAATCGACCACGCGCTTGACCGGAACAAGTATCTTCATGGTTTAGGACCTATAACAGTTAAGGCTTCAGTAATTGGGAATGCCCGGTTTCTCGAAATCAATTGGCCAAGCGTGCAAGAATGGACCTGGCCCTGATGCGTACTGGTTCATCGACCATTGCTCCACCGACGGCGCTTGCCCCATCCACGCTGGCGAGTACCTTTTTAGCCCACTCGATCTCGGAGTCTTTGGGCTTGAAGCCGGATCGGATTGCTGCAATCTGGCGAGGGTGGATGGCGAGCTTGCCGCCGAAGCCGAGTTCAAGACCGTGTCGGGCGTCGGAAGCAATCAGTTCAAGGTCGTCTATCGAAGTCGTGACGCCATCGATGGGGGCGGGAAGCCCAGCAAGGCGGGAAGCCAATACCAATTCCGATCGCGCCGTCAGCAAAGCCTCGCGCGTGTGCTCGCAACCGAGATCGGCACAATAGTCGACTGAGCCGAAGACGAGCCGTGTGACGCCGGGCATCGCAGCGATTTGGCGAGCTTCGGAGAGACCCTGAACACTCTCGATCAGTGCTATGATCGGAACGTCCAGTGCCTTGGTGATATCGACCAATTTGCCGGAAACTCGTGCCTTTGGGACTATGACGCCAGCCAACAAGGGAAATTTCGAAACAGCTGATAGGTCATCGTCATACCACTGGGTCTCTTCACCGTTGATACGGACCAGAACTGGCAGTTGTGTGAAGTGCGTGGCCAGATGAGTTCGCGCCTCATCCTTTTCCGTGGCCGCGACCGCGTCCTCAAGATCGATGATGATCGCGTCGGCGCCAAAATTGGCCGCCTTTTCGAAGCGTTCCGGACGATTACCTGGTACGAAAAGGGGTGCGATGAAATTCGGCGACGTCATGACCAGATGGCCTCGGCGCTCATACCGATCGGACCGTTGTCACGCGCGGTCCAGAGCCTCATACGGTCATCTTCGAGCGTTGCGTGGAGACTGACATCATCGTCATCGAAGAGAGGCGAAAGGCTGCGGAATATAAATCGCGACGGGGTTCTGCCCTTGAGTTCAGTGGCATAGTTCAGAAGCAGCGTCGCCTGCAGGGGGCCGTGGAACACGAGGCCAGGATAGTGCTCGACACCGGTCGCGTAGGGCCGATCGTAATGGATGCGGTGACCGTTGAAGGTCAGCGCCGAATAGCGGAACAGCAACGGCGCCGATACCGCGATCGGGCGGCGATGTTCTCCGATGGCGGCGATGGGTCCGCTAGTAGCCGACTTAATGGCATCTTGTGGGCTTGCGGCCTCACGATAAACTATATTCTGGGTTTCTTCGAGCTTGAGCGTGCCAGCCACATCGACCCTGTGTTCGACGGTCACGAAACACAGCACACCCGAGCGGCCTTCCTTGACGGAAACGTCGGAGATGCGCGAGGCGCGGCGCACATTGTCGCCAACCTTGAGATCGCCGTAGAAGACGAGGCTGCTGCCGGCCCACATACGGCGCGGCAGGGGAACGAGCGGCAGAAAGCCGCCGCGTTGTGGATGACCGTCTTCGCCCAGCAGTCCCGTCGGAGCAGCCGGCTGCGCGAGGCAATAGTGAATGAGCAGAGGCGCGGCTTCGCCATCGAACGGCAGACTGGCTGGTCGATCAAGAGTGGCGTCGAATTTCCGGACAAGGTCGATCGAAATGGTATCCGAAGCGGCCTCTTCACGTCCGATCCAGGACCGAAGGTGGGCCACATCAAGCTTCGTTGGTTCCGCCATCAGTGCACTCCGACCTCCCCGAAGGATGCCGTCGTACCTTCTTGCGTGTCTTTACCGAGGGCCGGCACTGGTCCGTACATGCGAGGATTACCGACGAAGATCGGTGCTGGTGCGGGGTAGGAAACGGGACCGGCTTCGGTCTGCACGGTGATGCGCCGCAGATGCGGATGGCGAGACAGAGCCGCCATGTCGTTCACCGAAGCGAAGGCCACATCGGCTCTAGCGAGCAAATCACGAGCCTGTGCCTCATCCAAAGTGGCAAAAGCGGCTGCGACGAGCTGATCGGTGGCGGCACGGTTGGTCACCCGGCCTACATTGCGGGCAAACAGCGGATCGGTGCCCTTTTCGGGCTGTCTCAGGAACTCGGCGCAGAACTTGATCCATTCGCGATCACTCTGGATCGAGATCAGCACGTCCTTGCCGTCTTTCGTGGTGAACACGCCGTAGGGGGCGATCGAGACATGCGCCAGCCCGATCCGCTTCGGCGGCTTGCCGCCTTCTTCGAGCAGAAGCGGAACCGTCAGCCAGTCGGCCATGACGTCGAACATCGATACGCGGATATCGGCTCCGTCGCCGTTGATTGCACGGGCCAGAAGTGCTTCGAGAATGGCTGAATAGGCGGTTGCTCCGGTCGCGATATCGACAACAGAAATGCCGACGCGCGCCGGCGCCTCAGGTCCGCCGGTTACCGAGGAAAGTCCCGATTCCGCCTGGATCAGCAGGTCATAGGCCTTGCGATCGGCCAGGGGTCCCGTTTCACCATAGCCGCTGATCGAGCAGACGATCAGGCGCGGATTCGTCTTGCGCAGCATTTCGGCGCCGAAGCCCATGCGATCCAGAGCACCCGGCTTGAGGTTCTGAACAACGACATCCGCGGTGGCGAGCAGATCGCTCAGAATCTGGCGCGCATCCGGCAAAGCGAGATCGAGGATGAGGGATTCTTTTCCCCGATTGAGCCAGACGAAATAGCTGCTCTGACCGCCCGCCACGACATCGTCATATCCACGGGCAAAATCGCCTTCCGGGCGTTCGATCTTGATGACACGGGCGCCGGCATCGGCAAGACGCGAAGCGCAGAAGGGTGCGGCCACCGCCTGACCGACCTCAATGACTGTCAGTCCGTCCAAGGGAAGCCTTTTGTTTCGATCCATCAGAACGACCTCGGCAGATCGAGCACATGCTCGGCGATATAGGAGAGGATGAGATTGGTGGAGATCGGCGCTACCTGGTACAGCCGGGTCTCTCGGAACTTGCGTTCGACATCATATTCGCACGCGAAGCCGAAGCCGCCGTGGAACTGCAGGCAGGCATTGGCCGCCTCCCATGAGGCTTTTGCCGCCAGATATTTCGCCATATTGGCCTGCGTGCCGCAGGGTTCGTGCGTATCGTAAAGCCGGCAGGCTTCATAACGCATCATGTTGGCGGCTTCGATCTCGATATAGCTTTCGGCAATCGGAAACTGCACGCCCTGGTTCTGGCCGATCGGCCGACCGAAGACCGTCCGTTCCTTCACATAGTTCGAGACCTTCTCGACGAACCAATAGCCATCGCCGATACATTCGGCGGCAATCAGCGTCCGCTCGGCATTCAATCCCGTCAGGATATATTTGAAGCCCTGCCCCTCCTCGCCAACCAGGTTTTCCGCCGGGATTTCCAGATTGTCGAAGAAGAGCTCATTGGTCTCGTGGTTGACCATGTTGAGAATGGGCCGGACCGTCATGCCTTTGGCCATGGCTTCCTTGATGTCAACGATGAAGATCGACATGCCTTCGGACTTCTTCTTGACCTGATCCAGCGGCGTTGTGCGGGCAAGCAGGATCATCAGGTCGGAATGCTGGATACGAGAAATCCAGACCTTCTGGCCGTTGATGACATAGCGGTCGCCCTTCTTCACGGCCGTCGTCTTGATCTTGGTGGTGTCCGTGCCTGTCGTTGGCTCGGTGACACCCATCGACTGCAGTCGCAACTCGCCCGATGCGATCCGCGGAAGATATTTCTGGCGCTGCTCTTCCGAGCCGTGCCGGATCAGAGTGTTCATATTGTACATCTGGCCGTGGCAGGCGCCGGAATTGCCGCCGGAGCGGTTGATCTCTTCCATGATGACGGAGGCTTCGGTCAGGCCAAGGCCCGAACCGCCATACTCCTCGGGGATCAGCGCCGCCATCCAGCCCGCTTTGGTCAGCGCATTGACGAATTCCTCGGGATAGCCGCGTGCCTCATCGATCCTGCGGTGATATTCGGACGGAAACTCCGCGCAAAGCGCCCGCACCGCGTCACGAATATCCTGAAAATCGCTACCGCGCGTGATCTGCATCTTACTCTCTCAATCGGTCACAAGGACTGTTCTGATTTTTTCGAACGCGCTTCGACGCCTGCCCATTGCTCGAAGGGGCGGATGATGCTGGTCCAGTCGGAATCGGCGCCATATTGCGATTGCGTGATAGCTAGCACGCTGCGAACGGCGCTTCCGACAGGTGTCGGAACACCGAGTGCTTCCGCCTCATCAAGGCAAAGCCGCACATCCTTGTAAGCGAGGCCGGTCGAGAAGCCGAAATCGAAGGTTCCGGTCAGCACCGAACGCGGAAACTTGTCGAGCGTTGCGGTATTGCGGCCGCTGCTCATATTAAAGATATCGCACATGACGGCCGGATCGAGCCCGCCCTTGACGCCGAAGACCAATGCTTCTGCGGTAATCGCCAATGCGCAGCTCGCAAGCAGGTTGTTGGCAAGCTTCATGATCTGCCCAGCACCCGGATTAGAGCCCACGAAGACAGGTCTGCCGAGGATGGAGAGCAGTTCAGAAAGCTCGTCGAAATGGGCGACATCGCAGGAGACCATCAGGGTCAACTTTCCGTCGCGCGCTCCAGCCAAGCCGCCGCTTACAGGACAGTCGACGGATACGATGCCGTTTTCGGTAAGCTCTCTGTGAACCTGAACCGCAACCTTCGGACCGGTCGTCGAAAGATCGATGAAGACCTTGGCTGTGGAACCGCCGGCGACACCTTCAGGGCCAATCGCGACCGCGCGAACGACATCGGGTGTCGGCAGGCTGGCGAAAATGATTTCGGCTCTATTCGCCACTTCGCGAGTCGAGGCGGCCGCTCTGGCTCCCGCCGCCTCAAGCTTACTGACCGCCGCACTGTTCGTATCGAAAATCACCACCGACTGGCCCGCAGAAACCAGACGCGCGGCCATCAAGGCACCCATCTTTCCCAGCCCTATGAAGCCGATCTCTTTCCCGGACATGGCATCTTTCTCCCTACGCCTTGATATGAATGCTGGTGTCGGCAATGACTGGTGCCTTGCCAGCCAAATCGGCATTTGCTGCCAGGAACCGCTTGAGCTCGTTTCGCGCCAGCATGTGTTCGCGCGCCTGGTTCATCGTTTCGAGCGCGGTCATGCGACCATCCGCGCTATGTCGAACCGAAAAGGAACCGCTAGCCGGATTGCCGGCTAGTTCGGCGGTATCGGTTGGGCCGCAGAGGCCGGCGATCTGGAGTTTCAGGTCATATTGATCGCTCCAGAACCAGGGCACACTGTCATAGCGTGCCACCTCGCCCATGATGGCGCCAGCCAAAAAGCGCGCCTGGTCTGCGGCATTCTGGACAGATTCCAGCCGGATCGATCTCTCGGGATAGAGCGGATGCATGTAGCGGGCGCAATCGCCGATCGCATGAATTGCAGGATCGCTGGTGGTAAGGCTGTCATCGACAAGGATACCGTTTCGAACCTGAAGACGCGCCGTCTCGGCAAGCTCCACATTCGGGATGACGCCGATCGCGATCAGTGCAAGCTCAGCCTCGATATCGCGGCCATCCTTCAGCCGAAGCGCTTCCAACCTGCCGAATGCGTCGAGTTTAAAGGCATCGGCCGCTGCGTTGAATTCGAGCCGCACACCTTCCGAGCGATGCCGGGCTTCGACATAGGAAGACATCTGCTTCGAAACGGCGCGTGACATCGACCGATCGGCCTGTTCGACGACAATGACCTCAAGCCCGGCCTGCCGCGCGACGGCAGCGAACTCCATGCCGATGAAACCGGCGCCGATGACGACGACCCGCCGCCGGCTCATCATTTCCGCTTTGAGGGCATCCGCCTCGCCTAGCGTGCGGAGATAGACTATACCGGGCGCATCAGCGTTCGGTATCGAAATCATCCGGTTCCTGACGCCGGTCGCCAGTACCAGCCTATCATAGCTAATCGCTTCGCCGGTGGTCAGCACAACGTTTTTCGCCCGCCGATCAATCTTCTCGACAAGGCTGGCCGGCCGAAAGGTGATGGACCGCTCGGAAAAATAAGCTTCCGGCTTGATGCAGAGCGCATCGGATCCGATAGATCCCTTGAGAAAGGCCTTCGATAACGGCGGCCGCTGATAGGGCGGCCCTGCCTCGTCCCCAAGCAAGGTTATCGCGCCGGCAAACCCCATTTCGCGCAAAGACACCGCAAGCTGGCATCCCGCCTGACCGGCCCCGACGATCACGATCCTTTCTGTCAGACCTGGCTTTTCCATCAGACCTGCGTCCCTGGGATTTCCACGACAAGGCCTGCCAGCCTGTCACTGATCGGAATCTGGCAGCTGAGTCGACTACCGCTCCGCCTCGGCTCTGAGGTAAAGTCTAGCATGTCCTCTTCGATTGCCGAACGCGGCGGCAGCCTGTCCAGCAGCTCCTCGGAGCGGACGAAGACATGGCATGTGGCACAGACCATCTCCCCGCCGCATTCGGCGATGATGCCGTCGATGCCGGCGCGTTTAGCTACCTGCATGACGCTCATGCCGGTTTCAGCCTCGACGTCGCGCGACATACCGTCAGGGGTGATGAAGGTGATGACGGTCATTGCTGCTTCCTGTTTCTGCCAATTTCCATGCCCGGCGCTTGGCCAGCCGACACGTCAAATTTCGACGTAGACCGAACCGTCCCGCAATGTGACGGGATAGAAGTTCAGCTGTCGGTTCAGTCCTTCGCAAACCGTCTTTCCGGTCCCCAGATCGAATTCCCAACCATGCCAGGGGCACTGCAGGATCCGGTTTTCAAGCCCGAAGACGAAGATGTTCGGGTCGCTCGGCAGCATCGTACCCCTTATCTGTCCCTGGCAGACCGGCGCCCGCTTATGAGGGCAGACATTGCGAACGGCAAAGATTTCTCCGTTCGATTTGATGATCCCGATCGAGCGCCCCTCCACTGTGTGAATCGAGGGTTTTGCCTCTTCCAGTGCTTCGATCGTGGTAACGAGATGCAGCGCCACGAGATTCTCCACTTGATTATTTCAGGCCGAAGAGCTCGGCGGCGTTTTCGAAAAAGATGCGCCGGCGCTTTTCCGGCGAAAGACGCGTCAGGGTCTGCATCGGGAAATCATTGTCCCAATGCGGATAGTCGGTGCTGAACAGCAGCGTCTTTTCGGCCTGGATCATCTCCAGCACCTGATCAAGATATTCCGGCTTCTCCGGTTCTTCTATCGGCTGGGAGGTAAAGCGGACATGATCGAGCACGGTCTGGCTGGGCTTCGACTTTACCCAGGGCACTTCCTTGCGGAACTGGTGCCAGTTCTGGTCCATGCGCCAGAGAAAATGCGGCAGCCAGCTGATACCGAATTCGGCGGCCAGCACCTTCAGCTTCGGGAAGCGAGAGAAGACACCTTCGAAGACCATGCTTGTAATAGCGGAAATGCCGATCTCGGGAAACAGCGTGTGACGCTCGATATAGGTGCTCGGAATACCGCCGGCGAAAGAGACGGCGGTTGGAAAACCGCCTTCGGTTCCGGTGGGATGGATCAGGATCGGCAGGCCTACTTCCTCGGCCGCCTCGTAGATCGGATAATAGTGACGGTTACCCATCATGATGTTGAGCAGCGGCAAGAAGATCGCGACAACGCTTGGCAGATGACCAATACGGCGGATTTCAGCGGCAGCGGCCAACGGATCATGTGCGGCTACGACCATCGCGAGCTTGTAGCGCTCATCGACCGGAATGAACTCCATCAGGAAATAGTCGTTGAAGGCCGTCGCCAAGGCGATTGCCTCGTTCGGGGTCTGGATAGCTGCAAGCTTTCCGGCCTGGATCGAAGAGAGGATCGCATGGCTGATATTGTGCTTGTCGAGATGGTCATCCTTCATGAAGTGCGGATCGGAGCCCGGCTCGCCACCCGTTGGCGGCATGGCATCCAGCCGGTTCGATGAGGCGCGGGCAAGCGGCGGTCGGAGATAATGGTTCGGAAGAACGTATCGGCCGTCGAAATGCTCCCACCACGAGCGCGAGAGATAGTTTTTCAGGCCCTTGATGTCGTTGTTGATCCAAGGATGAACATCGGCATCGATGATCATTTCCTTGGCGGCGGCGCTCGGCTTTTCTGCTGTCGTCAACATGGCGATCTCTCTTCCCTCCTTCAGCTGGTCAGGCCTTTGGGGCCGCTTCTTCGGCAAAGACTTCCCGGGCAATCCGGAAGGACTCGACACCGGCCGGCACGCCACAATAAATGACGACCTGAAGCAGCACTTCGCGGATCTCGTCGTTCGAGACTCCGTTGCGCATTGCGCCCTTCACATGGGCCCGCAGCTCGTGCGGGCGGTTGAGCGCGCTGATCATCGCCAGATTGATGAGGCTGCGGGTCTTTCGGTCGAGACCGTCCCGGCCCCAGATGGCGCCCCAGCAGTATTCGGTCACCAGTTCCTGAAGAGGCGTGTTGAACTCATCCGCATTGGCCATGGCGTTGGCGACATATTGCTCGCCAAGCACCTCCTTTCGGATCTTCATGCCCTTGTCGAAAAGAGCCTTGTTCATCGTGTTCCTCCCGAGATTGTCGTGCCTTGGTATGCGCTGATCATGCCTTCAGCACGAAGGGGTCGCGAACTTCGTCTCCGAGCTCGCACCAGACACTTTTGGTTTGCAGAAAACTGTTGACGGCATCGATGCCGTTGACGCGACCGACTCCGCTGTCCTTGTAGCCACCAAAGGGCGAGTTGAAGGCGAGCGCGCGATAGGTGTTGAGCCACACCGTCCCGGCCTGCAGCCGGCGCGCCATCCGATGGCCGCGCCTGATGTCGTTGGTCCACACGCCTGCCGCCAGACCGAAGGGCGAGTCGTTCGCGAGATTGACGACTTCGTCCTCGTCACTGAACTTGGCAATAGCGAGCACGGGGCCGAAAACCTCGTTGCGCATCAGGCGATTGTCCTGGGATACGCCCGTCAGGATCGCCGGCGAAATAAAGTAACCGCCGAAATCGCTGACGCTAACACGCTGGCCGCCATAGATGAGTTCAGCGCCGTCTTCCTGCGCATCCTTGACAATGGCGATATCCTTGGAGAGCTGGGTGCTGGTCGCGACTGGCCCCATCTGCGTCGAGGCGAGAAGAGGGTCGCCGAGAACGATTGCCTTGGCACGCTTTGCCAGCCGGCCGACCAGCTCATCGTAGATAGATTCATGGATATAGGCGCGCGATCCCGCGATGCAGGTCTGACCTGCCGCCGCGAATATGCCGGACAAAACACCGGCCTCCGCCTGGTCCAGGTTGGCATCGGGAAAAACAATGTTGGGGCTCTTGCCGCCCAGCTCCAGCGTATAGGTCGCCAGCCGCTGACCGAGCTTGGCGGCAATCGCCTTACCGGCGCCGACACTGCCGGTGAAGGCCACCTTGCGAACGAGAGGATGATCGACGATGGCCTCGCCAGTTTCCCTCAGGCCCGTGACGACATTAATCACGCCATCAGGAATGCCGGCGACCTTGGCTAGCCGCGCGAGCTCGATCGCCGAAGCCGATGTCACTTCCGATGGCTTGATAACAACCGTATTGCCGGCCGCAAGAGCCGGCGCAACCGACATGATCGTCAGGAAGGTCGGCGAATTCCAGGGGGTGATGACACCGATGACACCGAGCGGCTCACGCAGCGTATAATTCAGTACGCTGGTCTGATTAAGCGGAATGACGGAACCTTCAATCTTGTCTGCCAGCCCGCCATAATAGCGCAGCCAATCGAGGGCAATCTGCGCCTGCAGCTTCATTTCGGCGAGCAGCTTGCCGTTTTGGGTGACCTCCAATCGGCCGATGAAATCGGCATTGTCGGCGATTGCCTGGCCCCAACGCGTCATCAAAGCGCCGCGGCGACTGGCCGACATTGTGGACCACTCACCGTGGAATGCTCTGTGAGCAGCCTGCACGGCCGCATCGACGTCGTCGGCAGTGGCAATGGCGAAGCTACCCCAAATTTTCCCGGTCGTCGGGTTTACCGACTCGAACTCGTGACCGTGACCCGCCGCCCTATCGCCACCTTCCACAAAATGAACGTAACGGCGCGGCTGATCATCGTGACCTGGAACACCCATGACAACCACCTCCCTTACTCGAAACACACCAAATTATTTCGATTTTGTGAACGAGATTTCTCATACATGAATAGGAATGTCAATCGTGCTGGGCGATATAATCGTCGCCAAGGTCTGTCGAGATGGCGCGGCACCGGAAATAGTCCTACTCAATGCTGCCGACCGGCGGCTCTAAACTCTCGTTTTTCATAAGATTTCCGGCATCCGCCAGCGGAGTGGCCCGCATCCGTCTGCACCATGGTCAGGGAGTACGCAATTCTGCCGAGAGTTGTTGGCGCGTGTTGAAAAAATCCCACTATTAGAATAAAGCTTCTTTACAGCGCATAAGGAGAATGAGAGTGGCAGCAGACAACGTGAAGACAGCAGTCCGGACCTTAGACCTGTTCGAAGTTTTCGCGCGTGTTCAGGGGCCTCTCTCTCTTACTGAACTTGCCAACCTCCTGGGATCGCCGGCATCAAGCACCCATGCGCTCGTCAAGACACTCCGACAGCGCGGCTATGTCTACATCCTCGAAGACCGAAAGCTGATTTTCCCAACCAAGCGCATTTTGGCCGTCTCCGAACTGATTGCGAAAAGCGACCCGATCATCGAGATCTTTCAGCCGGAAATGAAAAAGCTCCTGGCGGCAACCGACGAGACAATTATCCTTGGAAAGAGGCAGGGCGATTATATCACATATCTCGAAGTAATGGAGAGCAGCCGCTCGATACGCTATTCGGCAAAGCCTGGCGACATCAAGCCGCTTCATTCGTCAGCAGTCGGGAAAGCAATGCTGAGCACCCTTTCCGAACCTGAGCTCTTGGCCACAGTCCGCAAGCTCGGCCTCAAAAAGATCACCGATTCGACGATCACGACCGTCGATACTTTGCTTGAAGACATTAAGGCTGGGCGTTCGAAAAACCTATTCATCACGAGAGGGGAAAATGTGCCCGATGTGATGGCGATGGCAGCGTGCATAAAACTTGGCAGTGAACATTTGAGCGTCGCGGTGGCTGGACCAGTTGAACGGGTTAGCAAGCGCGAAGCTGAATTTGCCTCCTTTCTGGAGGCGTTAACGGGACATTTCTCGAAGATCGAGAAAGCGACTGCTTTCGCCTGATCTCATACAACCATTCGCAAATTGACCGGAGAGCTGCGCCAAGGTGGAATCCCCTTCGCGCGGAAATTTGACGTTGATCGTTCAAGTGAGCGAACTCGCGTTCCGAAACGGTAATTGAATAAACTCAATTGACAAGATTTCCGTAAGGCGTATCTTTTTTCATAAATGAGAATCTAGCACTTTCACAGCGAGCGGAAATATCCTATACACCGCGGGCTCCAGGCGTGGGAATAAATCTAAGAAAGCGCCACGCGCCACGGACCGCACAGGTGGGACTAGGTCAAACACACGGAGAGGCCGGATGCGGGGAATTCGACCACACGTCGTCCCCTGCTACTGCGCAACGATCGTGCAAGGTACCGAGAGCAGCTTCAATAGATCCCAGAGTTTAACAATGAGATGAGGAAAAGGAGATCTCATGACCGAAACGAAATACATGGAAAAGTCGACGCGGCCTTATCAGCTTGGAAAGGCAGCTTATCACTCGGACAATGACAAGGTAAAAAAGGAAGGTCGCCGCACCTGGTTGAAGTATGCCGATCTCGGTGCGGAAACCGCGACGGGTGGCCAACTTCTGGCGCACACAATGGCCTTCAAAGCCGAACAGCCACGTATCGATACTACCACCGGGTGGCACTATCACACCTGTGAGCATCAGTTTGTTTACGTCACTAAAGGATGGCTCGACCTTGAGCTTGAAGATGGCAACACCGTCCGCGTTCACGCCCGCGACAGCATCTATATTCCTGGCGGCTACAAGCACAACGAGATCGGTGTCGCCGACGATTACGAGTGCCTTGAGGTCGTCGTTCCTGGGCAGATCGGCACCGTCGCTTGTGACGCGCCGGAAGGTTGGGTTGCAAAACACGGTAAAGCGTAATCCAAGTTCATATCGAAGTTCAAATGCCGGTTCTGCCTTGCAGGGCCGGCATTTTCATTTCGAATATTGAGACTCAACCTAACGAGCCTCGCTCCTTAACGAAAGACCGTGCCACCATCGATATCGATGACTGTCCCGCTCAAATAGCCGCATGCTGGTGAGGCCGTGAAGGTCACAGCGTTTGCAATCTCGCGCGGATGAGCCGGCCGGCCGAGAGGAAGGCCTGCAAAGAGAGCTTCCCATCCTTCGGCACTCCCGAAATTCGACTCTGCGCGACCTTTCGCGACGGTAATCGCCCGCTCCGTCAGTGTGACGCCCGGATTGATCCCAAATACCCGCACTCCATGATCGACGCTTCGCGCACCAAGGGCGGATGTGAAGGCCATCAGCGCCGCGTTGCCGGCGCCACCGCATATATAATCAAATCGCGGCATGCGCCCGCCTGTGCCTATGACGTTGACAATCGTGCCTGCCTTTCGCTCGACCATCCTGCCCAGATAGAGTTTGCTTAGATGGATGTATCCGAAGACCTTCAGCGCCCATGCAGCCTCCCATTGCTCCATCGAAACATCGAGCAGGTTGCCGCCAGGAATCGCGCCGGCGTTGTTGACGAGAATGTCAACATCGGGAAATGCCTGGAAGAGCTTCTCACGTTCCTGCGGCCGCGACAGATCGGCTGTAAAGATCTCGTAATCTGCAAGGTTCTTCATCTTGGCAGCGGCTTGTAGCTCATCGGCATAACGCCCCACAAGGACGACCTTTAGCCCTTCTTCTGCGAATGTCTCCGCACATTCCAGCCCGATGCCCTTCGATGCACCGGTAATGAGCACCTGTTGCCCGTTAAAGCCCAGCTTCAAGATTTGCCCTCCAACCGTCCTTCGCAGCGCCGCTCATCGCGAGCTTTTATGACACTGATATTTTTCTTGATACCGAAAAGAAATACGCATACAGGAATTAATGTCAATTGTCTGAATAGACCGAAGTGAGGGAGGTGCTGATGAAGCTTGTACGTTTTAACGACGATCGCTTGGGACGGGTGGACGGCGACGAGGTCGTTGATGTGACTGACGTCTTGAACCGACTGCCGCCCTATCGCTGGCCTTTCCCGCGCGGTGACCAGCTCATTACCAATCTGCCCAGTCTGCTTGGCCCTCTGCAACAGGCAAATGGAAAGCGGGAGAAGCTGTCGGAGGTGAAGCTGCTCAGTCCGATTGCCAATCCAGACAAGATCTTCGGCGCGGCACTGAACTATCGCGACCATGTTGACGAATCCAATGCGGATGCCGCGCTGAACTTCGGAAACCAGATCGCAGCAATCGAAAAGAACGGCCTATTCCTCAAGGCAAACAGCTCGCTCGTAGGACCCTCAGAGGGCATTTCTTTGGGCTTCGGCGATCTGCGCGTGGATCATGAAATCGAGCTCGTCGCGATCATTGGCAAGACAGGCCGGCGCATCGATCGCGACCACGCGCTTGATTATGTTGCAGGTTACAGCGTCGGTCTGGATATCAGCGTGCGTGGTACCCAGGAAAGAACCTTCCGCAAGTCGGCCGACACTTATGCCGTTCTCGGTCCCATGTTCGTAACGGCCGATGAAATAGCCGATCCCAACAATCTTGATTTCTGGATAGAGGTAAACGGGGAGCGCCGGCAGGCCAGCAACACGCGCTATCTCATCTTCAACGTCCAGCGTCTGGTGGAACTCGCCTCCTCCGTCTGTACACTCTATCCCGGCGACATCATCTACACCGGAACGCCGGCCGGCGTCGGACAGCTACTGGGTGGCGACAATATCGTCGCGACGGTCGATGGGCTTGGCGTGCTGAGAACTGAGGTCTCTGCATAACACAAGCGGCGATCTGCTTTCGGACGATCGCCGCTTCGCATATTCAGCCGGCCTTACTTTCCTCGCAGACACGGCGGTAAGCCGCTCCAGCGTTGAAGCCGCCATCGGCGGTAAAATCCTCGCCGGTAATGAAGCTCGATGCTTCCGACGCCAGGAACAGCACAAGCTGCGCGATCTCTTCCGGCTGGCCGCTGCGACGCATCGGTGTCATTCCGATCATCGGCGCCAGATGGGCGCCATGGGTGTTGAGACCCGTCAGGATCAGGCCGGGACACACGCTGTTGACGCGAATTTTGTCCTTCGCGAATTCCATTGCGGCGCAGCGCGTCAAACCCCTCAAGCCCCATTTGCTGGACGAGTAAGCCGGATCGTTATGGCCGAAGAACGCGCTGTTCGATGAAATATTGACGATGCTGCCGCCGTCATTTTTCCGCATCAAGGGAACGACTGCCTGTATTCCTAGGAATGCGCCAGTCAAGTTGACGCCTATCACCCTTCCCCAACCCTCCAGATCGGTTTCCTCGATGGAGGTTCGGTTGATTGTACCGGCATTGTTCACCAGGATGTCGAGCCGCCCTTTCCAACGCTCGACATGGTCAATCGCCCGGCCCCATTCTGCCTTGCTAGATACGTCAAGCCGGAGAAACTTTGCCTCACCGCCACTTTCTTCGATAGAGTTTGCGGTTCGCCGTCCCTCGTCCTCCAGAATGTCGCAAACGAGAACAGCTGCGCCCTGTTGGGCAAGCAGCCTCGCTTCCGCCTCACCCTGACCGCGGCTCGCACCTGTAACAATGGCCACCTTACCGTCGAGCGACATCATTGCCGTCATCTCAATACGCCTTTCCAGATTTGTCCACCCATGCCTTAGCGAGCATATCGATAACGCCGACGATGCCGTTGCGCATGGTCAGAACGCAGACAACAAAAATAACCCCTTGGAACACCAGCACCCAGGCGCCAAAGGGCGCGAAATAGTTCTGCATGGCGACGACAACGACGGCGCCAAGCACAGGGCCGATCGTCGTGGCTGCACCACCGATTAGGACCATCAGGATAACTTCCGCAGACAGGAGGTAGTGGACGTCACTTAGCGAAGCGAGTTGGAAACTCAGGGCGTTCAATCCACCGGCAAGACCAGCCAAGCCAGCAGATATGGTGAAAGCGATCAGCTTGATCGCGTTGGCATCGTAACCGAGGGAAATTGCGCGCGCTTCGTTGTCACGCACGGCCTTTAACACTTCGCCGTAGGGTGACGCGATCACTCGCAACAGGAAGAGAAAACCAATCAGGAAGACACCAAGCACAAAATAGTACATCACCATATTGTCGCTAAGATCGATAAGCCCAAGGAAATGGCCCCTCGGCACGGATTGAATTCCGTCCTCGCCATGCGCCCATTCGACCTGCGCAAAGAAGAAATAAACAATCTGCGCCAAGGCGAGCGTAATCATTGCGAAGTAAAGCCCCTGCCGCCGGATCGCTAGCCAGCCGAAGACCACACCCATGGCTGCCGAAACGAATACACCAAACAGAATGGCGATTTCCGGCGTGATTGGCAGCGTCTTAGCACTTTGGGCGACGGCGTAGGAAGCCAGGCCGAAGAAGGCGGCATGTCCGAAGCCGAGAAGCCCGGCATAGCCGAATATCAAGTTATATGCGCTGGCGAAAAGCACGAATGTCAGGATGCGCACCAGAAACAACGGATACACAAAAGAAGGCGCGATCAGAGCGAGAGCAAGAAGAATGACAAGAGCAACCTTCTCCCATTCCAATCGAGCGACAGGTTGCTGTTTGATATCTATTGTGGTCATTTTGCAACCCTTCCGATCAGGCCATTTGGACGAACAAGCAAGATGATGGCCATAATGACGAAAATGACCGTATTGGACGCCTCGGGCCAAAACACCTTGGTCAGGCCCTCAATAATACCGAGAAAGAAGCCGCTGATGATGGCGCCCAATATCGAGCCCATCCCGCCGATGACGACAACCGCGAAAACAATGATAATCAGGTTCTGCCCCATTCCAGGCGACACCTGGTAAATTGGCGCCGCCATCACACCCGTAAACCCCGCAAGTCCAACGCCAAACCCATAGGTGAGCATCAGCATGAGCGGCACGTTGATACCGAACGCCCTGACCAGAATCGGATCTTCCGTCGCGGCCCGGAGATAGGCGCCGAACTTCGTGCGCTCGATCATGAACCATGTGGCGAAACAAACGACGAGTGACACCACGACCACCCAAACGCGATAGTAAGGAAGGAACATGAAGCCGAGGTTTCGGCCACCTTTGAGAAGTTCGGGAATTTCGTACGGCTGCCCGGAGGAGCCGTATTTCAGCCGGAACGCCCCTTCCAGAACCATAGTCAAGCCGATTGTTAGCAATAAACTGTAGGCATGATCGAGATCGTAGACGCGTCGAATGAATAGAAACTCGATCAGAATGCCGACTCCAAAAACGACCAACGGTGCCAGAACGAGCGCGACCCAATAGCCGATAGTCGGAAGGCCGAGCCCGGGAAAGATGTTTGGTAGGTTGAGTAGAAACCAGGCGACGAACGCGCCGAGCATATATTGCGCGCCGTGAACGAAATTGGCGATGCGCAGCATTCCGAAGATGATCGCCACGCCCAGGCTCAAGAGCGCGTAGAACGCACCGTTGATCAGCCCCACCATCAACTGGCCAGTCAGGGCCTGTATTGGTACGCCGAAGATAAGAATCATTGTTAAACTCCCAGGTAGGCGGCAAGCTTGTCCCGGTTTGCAGGGACCTCGGCATTTGTCATGCTGTCGACAACATTCCCGTTCTCGATCACGTAATGGCGATCTGCCAGCGTTTCGGCGAAGCGGAAGTTCTGCTCGACGAGAATGACTGTAAGTCCCCTCTCTCGAAGCCGGCGAATAACTCGCCCGATTTGTTGCACGATTGCGGGCGCAAGCCCCTCAGTCGGCTCGTCAAGTAAAATGAGCCGAGCGCCGGTGCGCAGAATTCGCCCGATGGCCAGCATTTGCTGTTCGCCACCCGATAGCTTTGTGCCTCCGGTGTTGAGTCTTTCGCGCAGATTGGGAAAGAGGTCGAAGATTTCTTCCTCACTCATACCGCCGTCACGCACAATCGGCGGAAGCGTCAGGTTCTCCGCGACGGTAAGACTTGAGAAAATCCCCCGATTTTCCGGACAGAAGGCGATGCCTTTCCGTGCGATGGCGTTAGACGCACATCCAATCAGCTCCTCGCCATAAAGTTTGATGGAGCCTGCCCGCTTCCGCATCATTCCCATGATCGACTTCAGGGTTGTCGACTTCCCGGCACCGTTGCGCCCGAGAAGGGTTACGACCTCTCCGTCACGAACATCGAGACAGATGGAGCGAAGCGCCCGACTTTCGCCATACCAAGCTTCGAGGTTGCGGATCTCAAGCATGGCCGCGCCGCCCGCGCCCGCATGAGTTGTTTGCGTGGCGAAGACATCATGCATGGCCGGTTCCCAGATAGGCTTCAATAACAGCTGGATCGCGGGAAACCGTGTTGTAGTTTCCTTCAACGAGAATGCTGCCGCGTGTCAGGACAGTGATTCTATCACAAAGCGAGGATACCACCGACAGGTTATGCTCGACCATCAAAAGCGTCCGCGTCTTTGCAAAAGACTGGATGAGCGCGGCGATCCTGTCGACATCCTCGTGACCGAGACCGGAGGTCGGCTCATCAAGAAGAAGAAGCTCGGGATCCATCGCGAGCGTAGTTGCGATCTCCAATGCACGTTTACGGCCATATGAAAGTTCTTTCGCCTTGATCGACCGAAAATCGCGTAGGCCAACTGCCTCGAGAAGAGAATCGGCCTTGTCGTTCAACTGTGACAAACTCGACAAGGGGCGCCAGAACTGCAGCGCTATTTTTAGTTGTCTTTGAAGTGCCACCCGAACATTCTGTGCAACGGTCATCTCGCCAAACACCGCTGAGATCTGGAAAGAGCGAACGATGCCGGCCTTCGGAAGATCCTGTGGCTGTGCCGATGTAATATCGCGGCCGTTAAAGAGAATTTGGCCCGATGTGGGCTGCAGGAACTTTGTCAACAAATTAAATGTGGTTGTTTTTCCCGCCCCATTCGGCCCGATGAGCGCGTGGATCGCCCCCTGCTCGACCTTAAGGTTCACATTGCTCACCGCCTGGAAGGCGCCGAAGCGTTTTGTCAGATCTCGGGTCTCAAGAATCAGCCCCATGAGCATGGCCTCAGATCTGTTTGTCTTTCATTCGGCATTGCATCCCTCCTCCGCAAAAATCAGCCAGACCACTCCTCATGGCTTGACGATTATTCTAAATACCGTAATTATTTTCAATAGCGCGAAAAATATGAGAGCGCAATGATGCAGCAATGCGTCGGTGCGAGGAGGGAAAATGATCATTGAGGAGAGAATTTACACGCTTTACGCGGGTGCGGATTTGCCCAAGTTCTTACACATATATGAAACAGAAGGGCTCGTCGTCCAGCGACCGATCCTTGGCGGCTTCGTGGGTTATTTTACCTCTGTCTTCGGCACCCTCAATCAAGTTGTCCATTGGTGGGCCTATAGCGATCTCAACGATCGCGAGCACAGGCGAACAATCCTTCATCAAGATCCCAAATGGCTCGCTGTTCTGCCTAAGCTGCGTCCTATGCTTCAGGGCATGGAGAACCGTATTCTCGCACCCGTCTCCTTCTCGCCGATCCGCGACCTGCCGATCGACGTCAACGAAGATCATTCTGCTTTCCTCAAAAAAGCGGCAAACGAGTGAATTGCGACATGTCACACCAGTTGCCTGTTAAGAATCGTATCGCGATTTTTGGTGCTGGCCTTGCTGGCCTTAGCGCCGGGATTACCGCTCTTGAAGAAGGCGCTGCAGTCGCCCTATTCGAAAAGTCGCCACGTCCAGGCGGCACGACGCTTTTGTCAACGGGTTTCGTTTGGACCTTTGAAGACTATGAAGAGCTTCGATCGAAAATCCCTGCGGGCGACGCCGCTCTTCAGTGGCTTGTATACGAGACACTGCCATCGGGCTATGATTTCCTGGCACGTCATCATGTATCTCTGGCAAACCCGATCTCCATGCTGGGACACGGACGTGGACGGCTCATGCAGCCGCAACAGGCGATTGATGCCCTGACCCAGCAGTTCCTGGCATTGGGAGGTACGCTTGAATGCAATGCATCCCTCTATCGCTTACTTATCGAAGACGGGTTGCTCACAGGCGTGGAAATCGAAAGAGAAAGCCGCCTTTCTGCGGAGCCTACCAACACAGTAGTCCTTACAACGGGTGGTTTCCAAGGAAACACAGAGCTTCTGGCACGGTATGTCCTCCCTGATACATCCAGCGTCATCCTTCGCGCCAATCCCTACAGCACCGGCGACGGATTCATGGCCGCGATGTCAGCAGGCGCCCAGGCATCTCAGGGGCTACACGCCTTTTACGGTCATGCGATCGCGGCAGAGCCTGCAAGGTTCGATTTTTCGAATTTGGGCGAAGTCAGCCAGTTCCAAGGACTGATTGCCGTCGCCGTTAACATGCGCGGTGAGAGATTTGCCGACGAAACCGCGGGTACCGGCGAGGAGTGTCTCAATCAAGCTCTGGCGCGTCAGCCCGGCGGCGGCTTCTTCATCGTCGATGCCGATGGGATGGAGCGCGAAGTGCTGAAGGGTGTCGGTGTCGTGGCTGGCGCAGTGATCGAGCGGGCAAAGACTTATGGCGCGCTGGTCATCTCATCGCCGACTCTCGAAGAGCTGTTCGACTTGCTTGCTGAGCAAGGCGTGCCGCGGCAGCGACTTGCAACGGAAATCAGCGGCTATAACGACGCCATCAAAAATGGGCGGGAGCCCTTCCCGCCGCGCGGTAAAAACCGATATCCGTTGTCGCGGGGCCCGTACACCGCCGTGAAGGTGAAGGCCGGAATCACCTTCACCATGGGCGGCATTCGCATCGACGAACGGACACGTGTTCTGCGCCGATCCGGATCGACATCTCCACTAGCTCCAGTTCCGGTGGAACGCGCCTACGTTGAGACCGACGCGGCCACAATCACCATCGGTGATGACTATCGCCAAACCGTTATTCCGGGTCTCTACGCCGCCGGGTGCGACGCTGGGAACATTAGTCACACCAACTATATGGGCGGGCTCGCCACAGCTTTGACCACCGGCATGACCGCAGGAAAAGAAGCCGCAATGTTTTTATTAGCAAGACAGTATTCGTAGCCTGTCAACTACCACTTCAGGAGGAGGAAAACATGAGACATATATCATTCAAAATTCGACCGAAGGCATGCCTGAAACTAATCTCAGTAACAGTTCTAGCAACTGCGGAGCTACTCTCGACTGCTCATGCTCAAAGCAAACCACCGCTTAAGGTCGGGGTTCTCAGCGACATGTCGTCAGCATACGCTGACTTGACCGGTCCAGGCTCTGTCATCGCCGCACAGATGGCCATAGATGACTTTGGCGGTTCGGTGTCCGGTCGGAAAATCGAACTGATTTCCGCCGACCACCAGAATAAGACGGACGTCGGAATCGCGATCGCCAGCAAATGGTTCGATGCGGATGGAGTCTCTGCAATCTTTGACCTGCCGACCTCATCCGTGGCTCTTGCAGTTCAAGCGATGGCCAAGTCCCGCCCCGATAAAATGATCGTCATCACATCCGGTTTCTCCTCTGACCTGAGTGGCAAAGCTTGCACCGCGAACAGCATGCAGGCGGGGATAAACACCTACGCAATCGCTCGTTCTGTTTCTACCGCTTTGGTCAACGATGGGTTCAAGAAGTGGTTTTATATTCAAGTTGACAACCTTGGCGGCTCTTCAATGTATAACGATTCATCGGCGGCTGTGAAACAGGCCGGTGGTTCTGTTGCGGGTTTGGTCAAATTTCCGATAGGCTCTGCTGATCTATCTTCACAAGTGCTGCAAGCGCAGGCTGCACAACCTCAGGTTCTGGGGCTTGCTTTGGGTGGCGGCGACACGGTCACCGCAATGAAAACGGTTAAGGAGTTCGGGCTGCGAGATAGCGGTGTTAGGCTTTTTGCCCAATCATTCGATGTGACAGATATTAACGCTGTGGGTCTTGGGGTAGCCTACGACACATATGTTTCTCTAACTTTCTACTGGGACAAGAACGAGCAAACGCGAGCCTTCGCTAAACGCTTCTTCGACAAGCATAAGAAAATGCCAACGCAGTACCAAGCCACCCTATATGTTGGGTTGACGCACTATCTGCGCGCTGTGGAGGCGTTGGGAGGCGATGATCGAGCAGGTCTAGTAGCGCCGAAGATGCGGGAACTTAAGATTAAGGAGTTCGGCACCGAGACGGGCACCGTTCGTGAAGATGGACAGTTCATGCGAGACGTTTTGCTGGGTCGTGTGAAAAACGAAGGAACTCCCAGGTATCCTTGGGACTACATCGAGGTCGTCCGTACTATTCCCGCAAACGAAGCATTTGTGCCGCTTTCAGCGAGCGAATGCCCGCTTGTAAAGAAGGCAGGGTGACCATCCTGAGAGGACAAAGCAATGCCTTTTGCTGATCTGGGCAACATTTCTCTGAATTTCGAAGAGTACGGAGAAGGTGAGACTGTTTTGTTGCTGCCGGAGCTCGGCGGTAGTACGAGAACTTGGCGCCACGTCGTGGCGCCACTATCCCGACATTTCCATTTGCTGCTTCCTGATATCCGCGGCACAGGGCTTTCTGAGAAGCCCTGTGGGCCGTACACGATGACGGAAATCGCTCAGGATATTCTGAGCTTCACGCGAAGCAGAAATAGAGAGAAAGTTCATCTCGTAGGCTGCGCAATGGGATCGATCGTCTCTTTGGAGATTGCGCTGCAGGCACCAGAAGTAGTTCGATCTCTGGTTCTTTGCTCCGTCTCACCGGAAATTCCGCTCAGAACAAAACTATACGCAGGCCAACGCGCTCATGATGTCAGAACTGGAGGCATGCGCGCGGTTTCGCGGACCAGTTCCGTCAACTCGTTTCCCGAGGGCACGGCCATCCCCCATGAGGTCGCACGTCGCGAATATGAGGCGAACTTTCTCGCTAACGACCCTTTCGCCTATGCCGCCCTCAGTGAAGCATTGATCAATTGGGATGGCGGCCCGCAGCTATCAAGAATTGACTGCCCCTGCCTCTGCCTTGCCGGCGACAAGGATTTCATGTGGGATCCGTCGACTGTAGAGGCTACCGCACGTGCGCTGCCACGCGCCACGTTCGATGTGGTGGAGAGGGCCGGACATTTTCCACCCCTCTCCTCACCTGAGGAATTTGCAAGAAAAACATTGTTGTTCCTGAAGAATGTCGGTCAGTCATTAAACCAGCGTCCGCCAATCGCTTGAGTCACAGCCCGGCAACTTTCTTGGAGGGCCGCGTACATCTCGCGTTCCTCAGCCTCATCGCATTCAGAGTTTCTCACGAGAGAGATTGCAACCAGCGCCAGACTGCCTTGGAGGTCAAACACCGGGGCTGCGGCTACTCGCAGACCAGGTATCAAGATCCCGTCGATCGAAGTCCCTCTTGAGGAAATGACTTTACGGCGGAGTTCCTCCAGGTCGATCTTTTGCTTGAGGCGACTCAATTCTCTGTTGGCCATGCGATCCATTATAGAGCGCTCGCCGAACGCGAAGAATACGTGCCCGATTGCGGAATGGAGGATGGGCAGCGTCGATCCTATGTGGATTGGAGTGATGACAGGAGGACTTCCGGCGAACCAACGCACAACAACCGGTCCTTGCTCACCCCAGATCGCAAAAAGGGTGGTCTTGCCAGTTTGCTGCGCAAGAGCGGAAAACACCCGATCCGCTTCCCTGAAAACATCGATGCGGGCCAGAGCTGCGATTCCGACCCGCAAAGTTCCCGAATCCAGGTCGTAATGGCCGGTCACGACATCCTGCTTGACCATGCCGGCAGCAACCAGACTCACCAGGTAGCGATGAACCTGACTAGCCGCCATATCGGTCTTCCGCGCCAGAGCTGATAAGGCAATCGGGCCGCCGAACTTGGCGATTTCCCGTAGCAGCGACAAACCGGTCTCTAGCGACTGAATGCCGCGTGGTTTTTTTGCATTCTTTGCCACCGCTACCCCTCGCGTGGAATATCCACGTTCTGAACACCGATAGTGCATGAGCAACCGTGGGCGCAAGTGTGACCAGACCCCCACAGTCAATTCAAGCTACGACCCACCACACCGTGAGCGCAGCGGCTTACAAAATTAAGCCTTGGCATGCCTTGCAAAAAAGCATGTTTTCAGTCTTCTGTTGCCCCAACTTCGATGAGAATTTTTCCTCCCTCCTCGCGAACCGGTAGTGTCCGGATCGGCATGGTGCAAGGAGGCCCCTTCACATCTCCGGTTCTAATATCGAACAAACCCTGGTGAAGCGGGCACTCGATCAGAAAGCCCTCAAGATAACCCTCCGAGAGTCGGGCCTGTCCATGCGTGCAGGTATCAGCCGTGGCGAAATACTCACCTTCGACAGCATAGAGGGCAATGGGAACTCCGCTCACAGAGCGTCCCAAAAGCCCGCCCGCCTCCTCGAGTTCGGCAACAGTTGAAACATTGATCCAAGGCATCGCTTCACGCTGGGAAAATAAAAGAGTTGGGAATCATCTCGCTATCGATCACAAAAATTCGCTCGCGAAACAGAAAGCCGTCGCCCGCTTCCTCCAGAAGATCATAGGCGACACCACACAAATGGATCATAGAAGGCCCATCAATGAGGGTCTGGGCCACAATGACATTCTGGCGAGTCTCTATGAATCCGTTATTATTCCTGCCCGTGGCCCTCAGCCCCGAATAGAAGCGCCGGAAGGCACGCGGCGCATAGACCTGAGTCTTTAATATCCCCTGGACCCTGTCAACCAGCATCCCTTTCGAGTCTGCCTGAATTGTGCAGAGCTTGTAACCTGCCTGCCAATTCTCACGAGGGATGACCTCGAAGAGACAGTCATCAACAAAGAATTCCGGCCACTCCTCCAAGCGCAGATCATCGAGCGCTTCGAAATAGCGGTCGTAAAAATCGGCAAGACGTGCGCGGGAGGGTAGGCTAGTTTGACGATCAATAGCGATGTTCATAGCCCCATTACCTCGCGATAATAGCGATACATGCCACGGATGGCACTTTCCGTAGCCATATGGTCTTCACTCTGGACGCCGGCACCTCCCATCGCCATAATAGAACTCCGCTCTTCGGGTGCATGTGCATAGCCCTCCTGCGCCATTTGCATAACCTCGCTGTCGTCAGCGGACACAAATCCCGCGGGACCAAAAAGATTAGCGTGCCGGATACGTCGAGCCCTCATGCTCTCATCGTCGTCTTCGAAACCGAAATGTGTCCACATGAGTTCAAAGGATCCGGGACCCTTAGGAACAATCTGGCGCGTCTGCATCGAGTTCACTTGCTGAAGCAGGATGACTGACGGGAAGATCGTCGACCCCCCCACGGTCTCGTCTCCGGTGAGCTCTTTGACGGTTTCAATCAGCCGTCGGTCTGCTAGTTGAAGGGAGGCATCAAACCCTGGCAAAGACGCCGCGATGTCTTGATTTTCCCCAGCACCGGCGGCTGGCATAATCGACATCAAGCAGGCATGCCGACCCGTCTCGTCCATCTCTAGCGCGTTCTTCTGATCCGGCCGGAAGAGGCCGAAGGTGGCGAAGAAAACGTGGAGCAGAGCGGCGTGATACGGATCCTTGATATTTTCCATCATCAACTTCCAGTTGGATGGAACAAGCTGGCGATTGTATCCGATGATTCTTAATTTTCTTCCGGAGAATATGCGTGTGTAGTACACCCACATCTTCTCGCCGATATATTCACGGAAGCTCGGCGTCTCCTTGTCGAAACTAGCCCAAATCACACCGTTGACAACCTCTACCTTAAGCCGCGGCAAGCCATGTTCTTTAGGGTCGAAGTCTTTGGGCATTCCGCCTTTGCCCTTGATGCCACGGCGAAAAGGTATGCCCTGAAGCGCTCCGTCTAGCGCGTACGACCACTGGTGATAAGGACATGTAAAGCTTTCATCCTTGCCGGAACGGGCCAGACAAATCTTTACGCCACGGTGAGAGCAACGGTTTTCTACTACCGAGATCGTTCCGTCCTGACTACGGGCGACGATGACGGGGCGCTCACCCAGCGTCGTCGTCTTCCATGAACCTGGCTCCGGGATTTCCGCATCTAAGCCGGCATAAAGCCAGTGTGGACCGTACCAGATCCGGTTCATCTCAGTTCGATAGTTCTCTTCATCTGTATAAACCCAGTAGGGCACAGCGGTCGAACCTTCGCTGTCCCAGCGTTTCACCATCGCATCCACGGCAACCTCCTCATCCGCACGCCCGAAGTGAGCGTTGACAGACAAAGAACTTGCCAAACTATTTTCCCAATGTCAAACATGTTGGCTAATAGCTAATTTTTGGGAACTACAAGATGCCGTTCAGCATTCCAGAATCAGCGGATGTCGTCATCGTCGGCGCCGGACATGCAGGGGGTGCTGCCGCCCTGACACTGAGAGAGCTTGGCTTCTCGGGGTCGATTGCGATGGTAGGGGCCGAAAAGCATCTTCCGCACCACCGGCCTGCCCTTTCCAAGGAAGCTCTGCAGGTTGCAGATTGGAAGCTCGTCACACTGGCAACCGCGAAAGAGTTCGAGGACCGAGATGTCGCGCTGTTGCGCAGCGATCCGGTCGTGAAGGCAAACGCCGATCTCCAACTGCTGACCTTAGCATCCGGTCGTAATCTCAAGTACGGCAAGCTGGTGATTGCGACCGGTGCTGCGCCTCGACGGATGGCCGGCCAATTTCATCCTGCCCGCCACGTCTTGCGTACGTTCGAAGATGCGACCTCCATACGTCGCGCCATACGCCAGGATAGCAAGGTCGTGGTGATTGGAGGGGGGCCGATCGGGCTTGAGGCGGCTGCATCGCTCCGTCACCAGGTTGCCGAGGTTACGGTCGTTGAGGCCGCACCTCGACTGATGGCTCGATGCGCCCCTGCGGACATGGCCAACGCGCTAGCGGCACTTCACGAAGCAAACGCCGTACAAGTTCTACTGTCGTCACCTGTAGCTAGCTTTACTACCAATGGTGATCAGGTTTCTGTTGACTTAGCCTCCGGTGCTTCCGTGTTGGCGGATATTGTTATCGAGGGCCTGGGGGTGGCGCCCGAAACCATGTTGGCAGAAATGCTCGGTCTATCGGTCTCGAACGGCATTGTCGTCGACGATTCTTACCGTACGTCGGATCCATCGGTTTATGCGATCGGCGACTGCGCAACTCCTGCGGGCGGTAGGCAGGAAACTTGGTCGCACGCAGAGACGAGCGCGCGCGCAGCGTCGCGGAGTTTGCTCGGGATGACGCCCGAACCTGCACCTGTTCTATACTTCTGGAGTGATCAGTACGGATCTCGGTTGCAAGTTGCTGGTGATCCGGCCGGCGCCACCGATTACGGACTTCGAGGTAGAGCTCGGCTTTATATTCGCGATAGTCGAATTACTGCAGTCGCAGCACTTGACGCACCTCGTGATTTCGCGGCAGCTCGCCGCCTGATCGGTCAGCCCGCCTAGTTCTGGCCGAGAAGCGCGGTACGTTCAAAATGCGCCGAACATCGGCCGGGAGTTGGATCTGTTTTGCGTGAAGTCAGGACCTGAAATCTTCGAACATGCGCAGGTGAACCGATGTTCGCGTCTCAGCTAGCCTGTAGCCGGACGTGACAATTAGCTTACGATCCGCTACTCCCTTTTTGATGTCCCGCTAAAGACTGATCCACTTTGACGACCCCGAAGGAAATGCGAAGTACGGCGCGCGAGCGAACAAGGCTGCCACTCAACGCCTTGCGGGCGTTCGAGGTAGCTGCCCGGTACGAGAGTTTTGTGGCGGCCGCGGAAGAGCTCAACGTGACGCCCGCCGCGATCAGCCGGCATATCCGCGTGCTTGAGGAGATGCTGGACGAAAAGCTCTTCATCCGCTACCCGCAGTCGATCGAATTGACGGAATTCGGCAGGCTCTGGCTCCCCTCGCTTGCCGATACGTTCAACATCGTCGACAGCAGCGTTCACCGGGTGATCAAGAGCATCAGCCATGAGCCGATCACCGTCACCTGCCAGACCGCTTATGCGACGGGATGGCTGATGCCGCGGCTTCACAATTTCTACGAAAGCCACCCGGATATCGAATTGCGCCTCTACACGTCGAACGAGATCGACGAACGGCAGGACATCAGCCGGCAAGATTGCACCATCCTCGGCGGCAGGGGCGCATGGCCGGACGTGAAGAGCCATTTCCTCATCACCAACCGCTTCATTCCCGTCTGCAGCCCTGATTATCTGGAAAGGACGCAGACGAACGCCCGGCCGTCCGATCTGCTATCGGAAACGCTGATCGTGTCGGAAAC
Organism: Hyphomicrobiales bacterium; assembly: GCA_900471605.1. Classification (GTDB taxonomy): domain Bacteria; phylum Pseudomonadota; class Alphaproteobacteria; order Rhizobiales; family Rhizobiaceae; genus Neorhizobium. The sequence continues at coordinate 233,398 of UCEY01000004.1, forward strand.
GAACGAGACCTTTTGGCGCGACTGGTTTGCGCAGCATGTGATGCCGCTGACGGCGGCAGATCACGCCTGGTCGACGCACCACCTCTATTCCCCGGAATCGCACTTGTTCCTGGACAGTTGGCTTTGTGTTTCGGCGCGCGAGATCTGGGTGGAATGGAATCGCAAGTCCTGGCGCGAGGAAGAGCCGCCCGAGCGGCATGCGACCAACAGGATCGGCCTGCGGGAGGTGATGCCGGTCGACTTCTTGTCCACTTCCAACAAGGTGCTCTCACCGGTCATATCGAGGGTGGCAATCACGCCCTATGCGGACCGGCTTCGCGCCCTGCAAGAGGCGGAACGGATCCACGAGATGATGAGCACCGCCGCTTACGCAATGCAGAGGGAGGTCCCGGGAGAAATCCTTTCGGTCGTGGATCGCCTGTGGTTGGGGAAGAACGTCGCTTCCAAGCCGCGCGCGACGCGTTCCGCCATGTCGAAACAGAACTGGAGCGATGGGATACCGAGCTCGAAGCAGAACGATCAGCGCTTGCCCGGTCCATCCTTGGAATCGTGCCTGGAGACATCGTGACGTCCGAAAGCCGCGGGAAACTGTTGCGGCTGTCGGTTACCGGCGTAACGCTATATTCAGGTGGCAGCAGCGTCAGCTTCATGGTGTCGGGAATTCGGTTTCGAAAGGACGGAACGCTGGGCAAGCTGCAGGAAACGCTGAATTTGTCTTTCACCGACGAGAGGCACGCTCAAAAATGATGCCGTCAATGCCGGACGAACGCAGGCTCCTCAACCGAACCGGGATGAACGAGCAGCACTCAAACCGGCAATGCTTCAAGGGAAATCGACCAGACTCACCCGCAGGTCATTGATGACCGCGGCGAGCCCCGGTGCGCCGATCAGTGGCACAACCCGGGCCGGCGCCAGCTTGGGGACGGACCGCCCGAAGACGGCGATATTCGTGTGGCCGTTTAGGCGAGACGGATAGATGATGCCGTCGGGAAGCAACTGATGCTCGTGGAATGCCAGCGCCCAAGAGCGCGCCAGGTTCTGACTCGAGGATTTCGCCACGTCTGTTGGAACCCCCATCCTGATGGCGTGATCGTCGCGCAGGTCAACAAGGCTGAGATCTGCGATCGTCTCCACCTCAGCGTAGTGCCGCGCATAGATCTCTTTTTCTTCAATCGGAAGATCGCCGACAAGACCGTCGCGGCGATCACGCAGAACCGCCTCGAGGAAGCAGACCTTGAGTGTTTCGCCGAGATAAAGAACGCCGAAGCGCTTCGTTGCATCACGTCGGCGGGGATCGCTGAAACGGCTGGCCGTCTTTCGAAATCCCAGCGGGTCCGGAAAGGCGCTCGCGTAGATCCGGCCAAAGCGACGCCCTGAAGGAATCGTTTCGATATCGAGAGGCTGACGCTCGAAACCGGCTGGCGGTTTGATACCAGCCATTTAGCGGAAGTCACCGCGGGCAATGCCCTCGGCTGCGGCGATCACGTCGCTATCCCGGCCCCGCTTTAGGGCGTCGAGCCCGGTGCGACCGTCAAGCGCACCGTGGGGCGAAACAAGAAAGCGGTAAACGGCCCAGGCGCCCGCCAGGATCTCGTGCAATTTTGGAAGCATCGCATAGGGCCGGCCGTCCTGATCGAGCTGCCAGGCCGGAAACCGGAACCCTCGCTTAGCGCCATCCAGGCCGAGAACCTGGCCGTTTTGACGCTTCGTATTGACCGTGACCCGCGAAACGCCAAGAAGATCGGAAAATGCGTCCGCGCTCAGCATATCGTCCTCACTGAGGATCTCTGCAACGCGGCGACGGCCGCGCTCTCGTGCGGCGGACAGGACTGCCTTGAGTTCGTCATCCGGTTCGCGAGCCTCTTCGATCGGAAACGCACTGTCGCCGACCAGTGGGTCTTCCTCGACGATCGAAATTGTCTGCGCTCCGGCGCGCGGATCCACGACCACACGGAAACTCACCTGATGGCCAGCCTTCTGGCTCAATTGTACTGCCTTGGTGTATTGATTGAGCAACGCTTTTTCGAAATCGGCCTTGCGGGGCAGCTTTATCGATAGGGCGATGTTTGAAGTTTCGCTTGCTGACGTTTTCGTGACTGGCATGACAATCCACCTTTCGAAAACAATGTAGCCTGTCGTTGTCAGCTCGTCAAGTTTGTTAAGTTGGTAAAGACAATCGACCGCCATATCCGGACCAGTGCGTTTCACACAGAGCCTACCGCCTTGATGGGGTACGAACCATCGACACTTCGGAAACTATCGTGCTTGTTTGATTTCGTTCAATAATTGCTTGATTCGCTGACGTTCGTCGGTCCGGCCGAACGAGAAGGGCTAGCAAATCGTGGCGGTACTCTACGAGCTTTTGTCGTGGCAGCGCCATCGCAGCATGCCGCTGGGGAGCCTGCGTCAGAAAAAGCTAGTCGCCGAAGGATAAGACGACTTCGTTATCGCGGAGCAACTTAGGATGTCTTCGTATTTGTCAGTTGCTCCGCGCTTCCAGGAACCCACTCATTGCGGCGGCTGCTTTGAGCAGGTCGGGAAGATATTTGTCGGCGATCGTTGGGCCGTCATATGTGATGGTTGCGCTCGTTGACAGGCCATAGCGAACCCGTCCGTTGACGCAAATTGGGACCGCAAGCGATGCCATGCCAAGTGCGGTTTCCTGGCTGGTGTAGATCCAGCCTTGCTGGCGCGCCTTTTCCATCTGCTCGCGCAGCTTCGGCATTTCGTTTACTGTGAAGGGCGTTACCGCCGGCAAGGCCTCGTCCTCGCCATAAAGTCGATTGAACTCGGCCTGCGACAGATCGCTGAGCATTATCTTTCCGGATGAGGAAGCATTAGCGGGAAAGCGTGTGCCGACGGACATGTAATCGCGCTGTAGCCGTTTGGCGGTAGCGCGAGCGATGCAGACGACTTCCCGGCCATCAAGCGTCATGACGGAACAGGACTCATCGAGCTTGTCTGACAGTTCCACCAACCGAGGCTGAATAAGGCTGAAGGCCGGCAGTGACGCAAGATAGGAGTAACCAAGCTGCAGTGTGCGTGCCGCGAGGTGAAAGCGCCGGTCGCTTTCGTCATAAATGACGTAACCGAGCTTCACCAAAGTCACCAATACGCGCCTCGCCGAGCCGGGGCTGAGACTTACCTTCTGGGCCACAGCGCTGAGCGTCATGGCCGGGGAATTCCGTCCAAACGCTTCGATGACCGCCAACCCCTTCGCCAGGGACTTGATGAAGTCTGGATCGTCGTCTCCAGGAAGACTGCTGCTCACAGATTGCCTCGCAGATGTTAATCTTGTCACTCGTCATATGGCAGCGGCGCCGTCAAGAGACAAATATGAATGAGCGATCGCGCTCAACGCCAGACAAGTGGCGACGCGCCGGCCGGTTCTGGCAGTACGTCCCATCGCGCCTGCGTTTCGGAATAACGCACGATCGGCAACGGATGCTCGATTTCACCAAAGACCGTGCGGCTCACGGTCAGTTCGTCGATGGTCGGCCTCGGCAACGCCTTGATACCTTGCGGACCGTCGGGCCATTGTTCGCGCGGCACCTGGCCAAGGTCCTGCAGCCACATGGAACAGGAGGTGAGCGACACCTTGACGTGATAGCTGCCGCCTTCCCGCGCACGCCTCAAAAGCGCGCTCATGACGCCGGCTGCGCCGAGATAACCGGCCAGATAGTCGTTGAGCGTGAAGGTGGAGGCAAGCAGCGGCCGTTCGAGGCTACCTTCCCCGACCGCAAGCCCGCTCACCACTTGGCCAAGCGGGTCATAACCGGCGCGCGATGCCCAAGGACCGTCATATCCGTAGCAGCTCACCGAGACATAGATGATCCCCGGCCGCAATTTCGCCAGCGCCTGGGGAGAAAGACCGCGCGCATCGAGCGAGCCGGGCCGCCAAGAATGTGCGAAGACATCCGATCCCGCGATCAATTCGTGGAACCGCTCGATTTCGCCCGGGCTTTCGAGATTGACGAAGGCGGACCGTTTCCCAAGCCCGGTATCGACGACGATATGGGTGGGATCCGGCTGATGCGGCGCGGAGATATGCAGCACGTCGGCGCCCTGCTCGGCCAGTTGCCGCGAAACCACTGGCCCGGCCAGCACATGGCCCATATCCACAACACGAATGCCGGAAAGCGGCCTCGCGCCGTCATCGAACGGCCTCGCCGGCCCGTCGCCGATCTTCTCGATCTCGATTGGAACCCGCGTTGCAAGGTGCCGCCCCTGCGGGCTCTCCAACCATTCCTCACGGGTGCGCGCTATGGCACCAATCGCCTTTGCCCCGGCGAGTGCGTCTTCCAGATCATCCGCCTCCCAGCGGCTGACGGCCCTTTCGATCGATTCCGTCGAGGACGAACAATCGAGGAAGGCCAGCAACCGGCTGAAATGCTCGTGATAGAAGGCGTGGCGGAGCAGATACATTTGCCGCCCGTCAGCCGTTTCGAAGAAGACCTTGTCTTCGGAGGGGGGGCGCAGAAGTTGGAGCGGATGGCCGCCGCGGCGCAGGTAGGAGACGGTTCTCAGCCCCGGCACGGCGGCGCGGCGCAGATCGATGTCGATCGACTGTCGTTTGCCACCCCGCAAACGCCATATTTCCGCGATGCCGGCAGCGTTGGCCGCCAATGATACGGCGGCGGCAAGACCGGGACGGTAGCGGCTGGGTACAACAGGGTCGGCGCCGGTGAACTGGATGGAGGCATGATCCTCCCCGGCGGAGATACCGAGCCGGCCCAACAATCCCGCTAATTCCTCTTCCGGCCGACCGCTCACCCGAACCTCCCCACGTTTCCGCAATGCGGATAAAATTCCACTATTCGAAAACAAGATGCGGTGCAAAAGAACGGTTGTCAAATGCAAGATTACCCGTCGGCCCCTCAAAAAGGTCTAAGGCACCCTGTTGACAACCATATACCTCAAGCGCATCCTTGCGACATACGGAAATATTTCCGATATGCGGAAACTTTGGGAGGAGTAAAATGTCCGTAAAATTGATGGGCCTGTCGTTAGGTTTTATGCTTGCCGTGGGAACCACTGCCTTCGCCCAGCAGGATTATCCCAATCGCGCGATCCACGTCATCGTGCCGCTGCCCGCCGGGTCGGCTGCTGACGGCGTTGCCCGTATCGTTCTGCCAGCTGCGGAAAAATACCTCGGGCAGCCGTTCATCATCGAGAACGAAGGCGGCGCTGCCTCGATCCCCGGAACGGCGCGCGCCGCCAAGGCCGCGCCGGACGGCTATACGCTACTGTGGGGTACGGTGGCGACACAGGTTTCCAACCCCAACATGTTCAAGGCCCTGCCCTACGACCCCGCCAAGGACTTCACCGCCGTGGCACGGGTCGCCGGCCAGAGCATGATCTTCGCCGTGCCGACGTCCAGCAAGATCGACAACGTTGCCAAATTTGTCGATAGGGCCAAACAGGCCGGCAATCTCAGCTACGCCTCGGCCGGGATCGGCACGTCGGCGCATCTCTGCGCCGAGCTTCTGAAACTGCGCACCGGCGTCAAGCTGCGCCATATCCCTTACCAGGGTGGCACCCAGTCGGTGCTGGACCTGATGCGTGGCGAGACGGACATGATGTTCTATTCGCTCGCCCAGTTCCAGCCGGGCATTCAATCCGGCGAATTGAAGCTGATTGGCGTTGCCGGGGAAACGCGTTCGAAGTTCCAGCCCAACCTGCCGACCTTGAGGGAGCAGGGTTTCGACGTGGTGCTGAACTCCTGGTACGGCGTCTATGCCCGCAGCGGCACCTCCCCGGCCATCGTCAACAAGGTGGCCGACGCGATCAACAAGGCGCTCAAACAGCCGAGCGTGATCGAAGCGCTCGACAAGACCGGCAGCGAAGTCTACGCAACCGCCACTCCGGCCGAATACCAGACGTTTACCGATACCGAGCGCAAGCGCTATGGCGAGATCATCGACGCCGCCGGCATTCCGAAGAGCTAAGCCACAAACTCGGGGCCGGGCTTAAAACCCGGCCCTCTCCGTCAATCGCTCCCTTTTTATCCCTGAAAGTCCACTGGCGAAAAGCTGGTGCCGACCTTTTATATCCCGGAGGAGACCATGCCCCATCCAGGCTCGGAAGCCGTCATAGCCGGCCTCGGCGAACCACCCGTTGGCCGTCTAATCGGCTCCAACCCGACCGAACTTCATGTCGAAGCAGCGATGCTGGCGATCGAGGACTCCGGCATCGACAAGCACGATATCGACGGCCTTATGACCTCGGGTACGTTTCTCAACGACAACATTCGCCATCATATGATCATCGCCGAGCATCTCGGCCTGCATTGCAAGACGTTCTGCGATACGCTGCGCACCGGCGGCCAGTCCTATCTGAACGGCGTACAGGTCGCCAAGTGGGCCGTGGAGAGTGGGCTTTGCAAGGCTGTGCTCCTTCTGCGGGGCGATAATATCCTCAGCGGCGTGCCGAAGGGTACCGGGCTGAAAGCCTACATTGATTACGGCGCCCATCCGCTGGAGTTCGAAGTACCCTTCGGCATCACGGTGCCGGGCGTCTACGCAATGATGGCGCAGCGCCACATGCATGAATTCGGAACGACTTCGGAGCAGCTCGCTACGATCGCGGTCGCCTGCCGCAAGCACGCCTCAATGAATCCCAAGGCCTTCAAACGGGAGCCGATTACGGTCGAAGACGTCCTTGCCTCGCCGATGGTTAGCACGCCGCTCCGGCTGCTCGACTGCAGCCCGATCTGCGACGGCGGCGGCGCGGTCCTGATAACCTCGCTCGAGCGCGCGCGCGACCTGAAGGCCAAGCCGGTGCGCATTCTCGGCACCGGCCAGGCGCAGTCCTACTACCATCTAGCGCATCTGGCCCGAGCCACCGGCGCGCGCAAAGAGGACAAGTCCCGCTATGGCCTCACACGATCGGTCCAGTCCGTCGCGGCGAAGGAGGCCTTCGGCCGAGCCGGTGTAAAGCCGAGTGATATTGACGTCGCGCAGCTCTACGACTCCTTCACCATCACCGTACTGATGCAGTTCGAGGCGCTCGGCTTTTGTGCCGAGGGCGAAGGCGGGTCTTTTGCGGACGGCGGGCGCATCGAGCTCGGGGGGGAGCTGCCCGTCAACACCAATGGCGGCCTGCTCTCATTCGGCTCCTCGGGCGGCATCAATCACATCATCGAAGCGGCGCGGCAGATGCGCGGCGAATGCGGTGACCGACAGGTGCCGGATGCCGAGCTCAGCCTGGTGACCAATGTCAGCGCCGTCGCATCCAACCATTCCATCGCCATTCTCGGCCGCGATTGAGGAACTCGCCATGTCCCGCTCACTTCCGATCCCGTCCAAAATTTCCCAGCCCTTCTGGGATTCGTGCAAGGCCGAAAACATGCAGATCCAGCGTTGCGAGGATTGCGGCGTCTACGCTTTTTACCCTGTCTATATCTGCCCGGAATGCGCCTCGCGAAAGCTCGCCTGGACGCCGGTCAGCGGCCGGGGAGCGATCCACACCTTCACCGTCGCGGCAAAGTCGAGTTTCGAGATCGAGGGGCCGCTGGTCGTCGCCCTCATCGAACTGGAGGAAGGCGCCATGATGGTCTCCAACATCAAGACCTCTACGCCCGATACACTTTCGATCGGTTCGCCGGTTCGCCTCACTTACGAAAAGGTCTCGGACGAGATCACCCTGCCGATGTTCGAACCCGCCTGACCGGTTCGCAGGAGACAGACCTATGAAAATCGCAACCATCGAAACCCAGTCCGGCCCACGCCCCGCCGTAATTGCCGAGGACCGCATTCTTGACATCGCTTCAGCCTGGAAACGGGCCGGCAATGGGCCAGCGCCGAAATCGGTGCTCGACATCATTGCCGATCCCGCAGCGCTTACCGCTCTCCGGCAGGTAGCCGAAACGGCAGGCTCGGACCTCTGGTCGCCGCTTGCCGGCGCAAAACTGCTCGCACCCATTCCGCGGCCCGCAAAGAACGTTTTCTGCGTCGGCCGCAACTACAAGCTCCATATCGAAGAAGGGGCGAGAGCCCGTGGCGTGCCGGTGGAATATCCACCACTGCCAGAATTCTTCACAAAGCCGCCGACCACGGTCATCGGCCCGGACGCCGAAATTCGCCTGCCGGCCAACACTCAAAAGCTCGATTACGAAGTGGAACTCGCGTTCGTGGTGGGTCGCACCGGCCGCGATATTTCCGTCGAGGACGCGCTTAGCCACATCTTCGGCTTCACGGTGCTCAACGATGTCACGGCCCGCGACCTGCAGCGGGCGCATGGGCAATGGTTCAAGGGCAAGGCGCTCGATACGACGTGCCCAATCGGTCCGTGGATCGTCACCGCCGACGAGTTTGACGTGACGCAGGAACATCGGCTCTGGCTTACCGTCAATGGCGAAAAGCGCCAGGACGCCTCCATCTCGGACATGGTCTTCGACTGCGCTGCAATTCTCTCCAGCCTTTCCGCAGGCATGACGGTCGAGACCGGCGACATCATCACCACCGGCACGCCATCCGGCGTAAGCCTCGGCCTCGACCCACAGATCTGGCTGAAGGACGGCGACGTCATTGAGGCCGGCATCGAGGGCATCGGCAGCATCAGGAACACCGTGAGAGCGGTCTGACACAACGGACTATCCTCACGACAAGGAGACATTTTCAATGGATGCCACCAACTCCCAAAACGACATCACGGCTGAACGCAAGGGCGCGCTTTCAGGCATTCGCGTAATCGATGTGTCACGTGCGCTGGCCGGTCCGTATTCGACCATGCTGATGGGCGATCTCGGGGCCGACATCATCAAGCTCGAAATGCCGGGTACCGGCGACGAATCCCGCTATTGGGGCCCTCCCTTCGCGACCTACATGTCGTCGAACCGCAACAAACGCTCCGTCGAGGTCGATCTGCACACGGCCGAAGGCCGGCAGATCTTCTTCGATCTCGTGCGCACCGCCGATATCGTCGTGGAAAATTTTCGGCCCGGCACGATGAGGCGCTTCGGCCTCGATTACGAGACCGTCGCCAAGGTGAAGCCCGATATCATCTATTGCTCGATCAGCGCCTATGGCCAGACGGGACCGATGGCGCACCGACCGGGTATCGACCTGATGGTACAGGCGGTGAGCGGGCTGATGTCCCAGACCGGCGAGAAGGACGGACGGGCGATGAAGGCCGGCGGTCCGATCGCCGATATCGTGGGCGGCTTCTCCGCCGTCATGTCGATCATGGCGACGCTGATGGAGCGCCGCGAGACCGGCAAGGGCCGCTACATCGATATCGCCATGCTGGACGCGCTGATGATGGTGTTGAACCAACAGATCGTCACCTATACCGCGACCGGCAAACCATATGCCCGCGTCGGCAACGCCCATCCGCTGATGGCGCCCTACGAGAGCTTCCCGGCTTCCGACCGCGAATTTGTCATGGCCGTCACGAATGAAAAGGCCTGGAAGGGGTTCGTGTCGATCCCGGATTTTGCTTTCCTCGATGAGATCCCCGAATTCAAGAAACAGATCGACCGCAATCTCAACCGGGTAAAGATGCTGGAGATGATCTACGCCGTGTTCGAGACGAAGCCCGCCGACCACTGGCTCGCCGAGCTCGACAAGCGTGGCATTCCCTCTGAACCGATCCTCACCCTGCCCGAAGTGGTGACGATGCCGCACATTCTCGAACGCGGTTCGCTGATGGAGATCGAGTACCCGCCGGGCTCCGGAAGCAAGGTTACGATCCCAGGAATGCCCTGGAAGGACGTCGCCGCGACGCGCGAAAAACGCGACCCGCCTGCCCTTGGCCAGCACACGCGGGAGGTTCTCGAAGAGCTTTACGGTCCAGGTTATTCGGCCAAGCTCGCCGGCCAAAATCCGGTGTAAGCTGGTCTTTGCCCCCCTGGGGCATCTGCAATCGGCGCTGAGGAGGAGTTGCCAATGGTTTGGAATCGAGACGATCTGACGGCCGGCCTGGTCTTCATGGGAATTGGTCTGTTTTTTGCAACCAATATCCTGATGTCGCTGGACATCGGCACGGCAGCGGCAATGGGACCGGGCTTTTTCCCGCTCGCGCTCTGTATCATCCTGACGCTGCTCGGCATCGGCATTCTAACGAACGCGCGAAAACAGGTGCTTGAAGACACAGAGGAAGTGCCACGTCCGCCACTCAATCTGCGCGCTATCTTCTTCGTTGTCGTGGCGCCGGTCGCCTTTGGACTGCTGCTCCGAAGCTTCGGCCTGGTGCCGGCGCTCGGGGTAACGATTGCGCTGTCGGTTGCCGCCAGCCGTGCCATCGGCGTCAAACGCGGCTTGACTATCGTCGTCGGCATGACCGCCTTCTGCGTCGTGGTTTTCTATTACGGCCTGCAGGTACCCGTCGATCTCTTCAACCCCGTTCTCTTTTAATCGCGGCAGGTTCTCATGGAAATTTTCAACGGAATCCTGCTTGGCTTCAGCCAGGCACTCACGCCCATGGCGCTGCTGTTCTGCCTGATCGGCTGCATCCTAGGCACACTGGTCGGGGTCCTTCCGGGCATTGGCCCGAGCGCCACGATCGCCATGCTGCTGCCGATCACGCTCGGTCTCAACCCGCTGATCGCGCTGATCATGCTCGCCGGCATCTATTACGGTGCGCAGTACGGCGGCTCGATCACGGCCATCCTTGTCAACGTACCGGGAGAGCCCTCGACGGCGGTAACCGCGATTGACGGTTACCAGATGGCGCGGCAAGGGCGGGCCGGTCCGGCCCTCTCAATCTCCGCAATCGGCTCCTTCATCGCCGGCACGGTGTCGACACTCGTGCTAGCGGTCGCCTCACCCGCACTCAGCCAAGTGGCTCTGCAATTCGGTGCGCCGGAATACTTCTCGCTGACCCTGCTCGGTATCATCCTCGTCGTCGTTCTTTCGCAGGGTTCGCTCCTTAAGGGGCTCGCGATGGCGGTTCTTGGCTTGCTGATGGGTCAGGTGGGTACCGACGTGTTCACCTCCGCGACCCGCTTCACCTTCGGAATCGACGAACTGCGCAGCGGTATCGACTTCATTGCCGTCTCAGTCGGCGTCTTCGGTATTGCAGAGATCCTGCGCAACCTGGAAGCTGAGGACGGGGTCAGCCGCGCCATTCACAAGATCACCCGATTAATGCCAAATCGTGAGGATCTGCGCCGCAGCGCCGGCCCGATCTTCCGCGGGACAGTCCTCGGCTCGCTGCTCGGGGTGCTGCCGGGCGGCGGCGCATTCCTGTCCTCGTTCGCATCTTACGCCGTCGAAAAACGGCTCTCCAAGCACCCAGAGGAATTCGGCAAGGGGGCGATCGAAGGCGTTGCCGGGCCGGAAAGTGCCAACAATGCCGGTGCGCAGACGTCATTCATCCCGATGCTGACGCTCGGGATTCCCTCTAACGCAGTGATGGCCCTGATGGTCGGTGCCATGGTGGTACAGGGAATCCAGCCGGGCCCGCGGGTCATCGTTTCTCAGCCGGAGCTTTTCTGGGGCCTGATCGCCTCGATGTGGATCGGCAATGTCATGCTGATTCTGCTGAATCTGCCGCTCGTCGGTGTTTGGGTGCGATTGCTGCGTATTCCCTATTCGGTGCTCTTCCCCGGCATCCTGGCCTTTGCGTGTATCGGCACGTTCAGTGCCAACGGCATCGAGATGAACCTCTATGTGCTCGCGGCCTCCGGCCTCGGCGGCTACCTGCTGACACGGATCGGCTGCGATCCGGCACCATTCCTACTCGGCTTCGTGCTCGGCCCGATGGTGGAGGAGCATTTCCGGCGCGCGATGTTGATCTCAGAAGGCAATCTTGCCGTTTTCGTCGAACGGCCGATCAGCGCGGCGCTGATCCTTATCACCGTCGTGATCGCGCTTCTGACCTTCCTGCCGTCGTTGCTCAGTGCCCGCAACACCGTGTTCGCCCAAGCAGCCGACGACTGAAAACGCTCGGCCAATGATTTCGGAAAGGATATCCATGCAACGCGTGACGCTCACCTTCGACAACGGACCGGATGCCGAGGTAACCCCGCGGGTTCTGGATATCCTGGCCCGCCGCGGCATCAGATCGACTTTCTTCGTGGTCGGCAGCAAGCTCGTCATCAGCAGAGCGACGAGCGAGCGGGCCCATGCCGAAGGACACTGGATCGGGAATCACACCTGGAGCCATTCAATCCCCTTTCGCGATCGAGGCGACGTGGATTTCATCCAGTCCGAAATCGACCGAACGCAGCAGGAAATCGGCATGCTTGCGCATCCCGATCGGCTTTTCCGCCCTTATGGCGGGAAGGGGCGGCTGGACGGCTCGCTCAACGCCCGGGCGGTGAAACATCTGGCTGACGGCGGTTATACCTGTATCGTCTGGAATGCCGTGCCGGGAGATTTCGCTAATCACGACGGCTGGGTGGAAACAGCGCTTCCGCAGGTCGCCACGATCGACTGGCCGCTCGTCGTGCTGCACGATGTCCACGCCCGCGCCATGCAGCATCTCGATCGCTTTCTGGGCAGGCTGCAGGATCGCGGTACGGTGTTCGAACAGAAATTTCCGCCGAATTGTGTGGCCATGAACCGCGGCCGCCAGACCGATCTGCTCGAGAGCGGCATCGTCGCCAACTGACACCACGGAAGAGGAAGACCATGACCGGCAACAAGCTGAGCATCGCGCTGATCGAGGGAGACGGGATCGGCAAGGAAGTCGTGCCCGAGGGCGTGCGCGTGCTGGAGGCGGTGGCAAGGAAGTTCGATATCGGACTATCCTTCGACAGCTTCGATTTCGCCTCCTGCGATTATTACCAGAAGCATGGACAGATGCTGCCGGACGACTGGAAGGCGAAGATCGGCAGTCATGACGCGATCTATTTCGGCGCGGTCGGCATGCCGAATCTCGTGCCCGACCATATCTCGCTTTGGGGCTCGCTGATACGCTTCCGGCGCGAATTCGACCAGTATGTCAACCTGCGGCCATGCCGGCTGATGCCCGGCGTGCCTTCTCCGCTTGCCAATCGAAAGCCGGGCGACATCGATTTCGTCGTGGTGCGCGAAAATACCGAGGGCGAATATTCGTCGGTCGGCGGCATCATGTTTGCCGACACCGAGCGCGAACTCGCGGTCCAGGAAACCATCATGACCCGTATCGGCGTCGACCGCATCGTGCGCTATGCCTTTGAACTTGCCCGCAAACGCAACGCCAAGCACCTGACCTCGGCAACCAAGTCGAACGGTATCTCCATCACCATGCCCTATTGGGATGAGCGCGTGGAAGCCGTGGCCGCCGATTTTCCGGACATCCGCCGGGACAAATACCATATCGATATCCTGACAGCGCATTTCGTGCTCAATCCGGACCGGTTCGACGTGGTCGTCGCCTCGAACCTGTTCGGTGATATCCTGTCCGATCTCGGCCCTGCCTGCACCGGTACGATCGGCCTTGCGCCCTCAGGCAATATCAATCCCGAAGGACGTTTCCCGTCATTGTTCGAGCCAGTTCATGGCTCGGCACCCGATATTGCAGGCCAAGGCATCGCCAATCCGATCGGCCAGATCTGGGCCGGTGCGATGATGCTCGATCATCTCGGCCGCCCTGAGGCGGCAGCCGCAATCGTCAAGGCGATCGAGCGCGTTTTGGCGGAGCAAAGCCTCAGGACCCGCGATCTCGGCGGCACGGCCGACACGGTGACCTGTGCCAACGCAGTTTTGGATGCGTTGTAGCCGCGCAGTGATGTAAGAATCGTGACCGATAGAGTGAGTGCAGACGTTTCGCGGCGATTGCTTCCCCAGCCCGTAGCCTTGAAGGGATCTGAACCTACAACAAGCCGATCAAAAATACTAAATAGCTGATAAATATAGACTTTTGTCGGAGCATTCTGGACAACCGATTGTCATGTGAGTTTTGCGGTCACGTCTATCCACTGTGTCGTGAATTCGAAGATCGCCGGAACAGTTAGCTCTTTCTGCTGGCTGGTAAATCCTTCGTAGGCTAAGTGCGTCCAAGGATGCTGGTGGACGGAAGGTGTTTCTTTCGAGATCAATTGGACCAGGGTTGGAAGTAGATTGAACATCCCAATCAGATGAGCTTTCCGAGTCGTGATAGGCGCCTTCAGGAGTGAAAGGGCGTTGGGGCTTTCAAATGCGTCTAGCGTTCGCGGACCATTGTAGCTCTTGCTCCAATCGCGCCACCAGGCATCGTTGCGAGGCAAACCTGCCGTAGCGAAATGCCGGATCGGGTTCCGCAGGATCTTACGGCGCGAAGGCGCCGCTGTTGCGGCTGTCACGCGCCTATATTTGGCCCCTGACAGCTTGCCGCGCAGATAAAGGCGTGAGGTTTCCGCATGAATTTCCCGGCCGAGGCTGTCGTACTCCCTTCTGTGGCCACCCCAAGAGAGGTAGCTTCGGTAGGAGAAGGCACTCACCTTGTCATCGATGATTACATTGCTGTCGTCGTCGGCCATCCAGGGGGCCAGTGCTGCGTCTGTCTCGTCGGCCAGCCTCTGAAATCCCGGATGTCCGCTTAGGAAGCGATGTGGTGGATGGGTCACCCCTTCGAACAGAATATCTGAGGGAAAGGCGCCGGCAGATTCCTGAAACGCGCAGATATAACCAGGATCATAGTAGGTGTCGGCGTCGACCTGAAGAATAAGCAGCTCATCTGGCTGTAGCATACGAGATTCTGCGACATGGGCGGCCGCCGCGATGCCTTTTACCCGCGGCGGGACATAACCTCTTTCTGCTTCGTCGCATACAATCACGGCGCCAGGTGGCGATGCGAGCTGGATCTCCGACATAATCGCACGGGTTCCGTCACGAGAGGCGTTATCGACCATGATCAACACTGCATCCGGAAAGTCCTCCAGGTCGCCAGAGCCAAACCCTAGAGAAGCGGCGGACCGTTTTAAGGTAAGCTGTTCATTCAGACATGGCATCACCACGGCAGTCATCATAGCGAAGCGCTCGCAAACGGAGTTATGTCATTCCTGCGTAGACGCGTTCCGGCGCCACACCATCACTTTTTGGCGGTGCGCATCCGGGTCCAGTTCTACGAACCCGGCTTCTTCAGCGGCACGTGCTGAAGCGATATTTGCCTTCTGCATATGCGCATAAATGGTGTCGTACTTGCTGAGGGCGACCGCTTGAGCATAGCCAAGTCTGCCGATTTTTCGGCCCTGGCTCGCCTTGTTGAGATAGATCTGCAGAGAAGCATGTTTTCCGATCGGCGGTTCATCGATCAGATTGATGAATACGGTTCCGCAGCGTTTCCCATCTAGCTCGATCCGCCAAGCCTCTCCATCGGGGGCCCCGCCCCGTCCTTTCGTCCCCTTAGTCCTTACCAACTGAACCTGTGCGGGATCAGCTGGCGCACGCGACAAAGTGCGCATTTTCCGAGGTCCTGAAGACACGCGCCGCTTCGCATTTTTCGAGGGTGTGGCGCGTGACTCCATCAGGTTAGTCCCAGTCCGGCCACCAGCCTCGCATCCGCCTCTTTCCAAAATTCAGCCGGGAAGAAGCCGGGAGAGTATGCAATGACAATGTCGTCAATGCGCCTGACTAGGTCCCGACCGGTCAGAGCCTTGGTCAGCGCATCGATTTTCTGAAGGATCGTATCGAAAGGGGGATCAAGCCTGGCCTCGTTTGAGGCCCAGTCGCTGTCACCGTCATAGCGGTTGTTGAAATAGTCCATGTCGACGTGCAGCAGCATGGAGCGATCTTCAATCTCATGCAGCCACTCGTCAAGATCGCGCGTTACTAAATAACGCGATCCATGAGTGTCTTCATCTGCGATGTGCTGCTCGATTGCCGGTCGGCGCCCTTGGGAGGTCAACAAATCGTCAAGATCCGTTTTCATTTGCAGGACCTGGGTATGACTGCCAGTGGTTTTCGGAGGCTGGCACAGATGCCTGATTTCACTGCCCGGAATATGGTGAAGGAACGGCGTCATAAAGCTGCCCATACCGACGGCGCCGCTCACGATCGCGGCTTCCACCGACTGAGGATCCGAAAGCACGAAGGGCCTGCCACTGATCATGTCGCACCAACCGGAATCGGTCAGCTCGAGACGAGGCGATCCGAAATCGCGATGGTCATCCACATGCAGGATAACGGGTGCAGCACCGTAGCTGCCCCGCTTAGCAAGCCAGCGGCTCCAGCTGGCCAGGGTCCAGCTGTCGTAAAGACAGCGCAGGAGTTTGCCATGACGACGCTGTGCGCTGAACATAGTCTCATAGCTAACCCCCTCCCCCCACCAGGCAAGCCCTTCGGCCAGGCGAGGATCCACGTAACGTGCCGGATCGGCCGACCAGTGAAGGTCCAGCGTCCAGCTGCCAGCACCCGCCAACGCATGGGCATCCTTGTCACAGAAGTAATCGCGAAGCCTGGCGTGCCGCTCAACCGAGTCCAGAGGAAGACGATCGAGCGGGATCTCCATCTTACGCCGCCAACCGCGGTTTTGTGCGGACGCTATCAAGAAGGTTCGCAAGCGCTCGCCCGATGGGCGTAAGCTCACAGCCCTCCAGTGTCGCAAGTCCCAGCTCCAGATTCCGTTCAGTGTCGCGGAGCTGGTTAGCCGCCCGTTCCTTCATGTGCGCCGGTCCGGTTTCCAGGACATGCGACCAAAACCGTTGCAGTTCCACAAACACAAAAACCGCATGCAGCAGCCCTGACGGCGGCCGGAGGTCGGCCCGCCAGGGCGAGACGACGCGGGGCGCGAACCGGCTGACCGTCGGCGCCATCCGCTCGAGCAGATACAGTTTCTGGTGCCGATGCTCGTGAACAAGCGAGTCCGCGAGATCATAAGGATCGATAAGGCCATCACCCTGCATTACGGACACGAACAGCGCCCCCGGAACGCTGTCGTCACTGAACGAGACGATTTTGTCAGGATGAGCAGTGGGATCGCGCACGAACTGGACTGCCTGGCAGGCCTGCAGCATCTCTTCCGCGAGGGCCGGGCGCCATTTCCGAACAATGGCAAACGCTTCGGTGACCACCGCCTTGGCACTTTCCGCCACATTGTCGCGCTCGAAGACGATCTGCTCCCCGAAAGGAAGGCGTAGCCACGGATCCGCTTTGCCGACCTCCCATTCCTGCTTGCCCAAATCCTGGCTGGAAACCAAATCCGCCAGATAGGAAGCATCCGCCAGGAGAGGCTTACCATCCACATCGTGGATCTGCCGGCCGTCGCGTTGGGCGAGGATTGCCCTGGTCCAGGCGACCACCCCCGGCCGGTGGGCCAGCTGGTTGAAGGATGTATCATCTAAACCGGACAGTTGGTCTGCCAGGTCCTGGCGGCCGCCTTCTTTTAGATGCGCCGCGACGGCCGTCAGATTGGTGGCATAGACTTGGTCTGCGTCAACCAGCAACGCTTTCAGCGCGTCCGGAGCAGTCTCCGCCCGTTCAAATGCCGCGAGATCGAAAGCGGCCGGGAGCCGGTTTTCCAAATCTTCCTCCTCGCCAGAGAGGTCCTCGATCAAGCGGCCTTTGACGTGGGTAATCAGGCTAGCTAGCTCGCCGCAGTAGATCGAGGGATGATTGAAGCCGTCCGGTCCGAAGCGGTGCGGCACGGATCCGCCGCCGCAGATATCGACGACCGTGCAGCTGAGACAGGTCTCGCTGAGACCTTCTTTACGAAGGAGATTTCTGTGGCGCTCAATACCGGCCGACGCCGCTGCAGCCGAGATGGCCATGTCACGAACCGAGCCTTTCAGGTCGGACGCGCCATCAGCAACGATTTTGAGGACGTCAAGGTCATGGTAGCTGCCATCGGTTTCGATCGACAAAAGGTTCACATCGCCAAAACCGAAGGCATCGGTTGCTGAAGGCAGGCCTGCCGCCACATCAAGCAGCGCCTCGAATGTCCGGAGCGGAAGATGGGGGTAGCGATCGAACCACAGGTCAAACGCACGGATCAGCCAGTCCCTATAGACGGCCGGGTTTTCAGCCCGGCCTGGCGGAGGACGAAGGTGATGGGCATCAGGAAGCAGCAGGTCCAGTTTGGGTGGACCGAGTTCGTCAAAGAACAGGAAAAGATCCTCAGGATCGATACGGGGATCGATCACCGCGATGATCCCCGCGAAGATAGCCGGACGCGAGGCCAGACGCTGATAGCCTCCCATGACGCTTTCGAAGCTCGAGCGGCCTTTCCGGCTGGTCCGGTGGAGGTCGTTGGCGGCTTTCGGGCCATCGAGGCTTAGAGAGACCGAGATGTCGGCCTGCTCGAGCTGGTCGAGGACGGCATCCGTAAGAAGGATGCCGTTGGTCTGCAGGGCGAAGTCCAGGATAACTTCGGACCCGACTGCAGCTCGAAGGCGCTCCGCAAACCCCGTGATAGTGGTCGCCCCGGCAAGGAGGGGTTCACCGCCATGAAAAATGATCACGGCACGGCGCAGGCCCTCTTCCCGAACATATTCGGCGAGACGGTCGGCAAACGATTTCTGGATATCGTCAGGCATGGTTTTAGGCATGGATCTCCAGCTCTGATCAGCGTGGTGATACACATAACAGTAATCGCAATCGAGATTGCACCGGGAGGCGATCTTGATCAGGAACGACGTGATCCGCGCCGCCACAGGTAGCTACCTGAGCTTAGGAGCGGTTATGCCGGTGATGCATCCGGTCATAGCTGGTGATGACTTCGCTGGCCTCTGCGGTCGCGAGGATCCGGTTTTTGAGACGCTGGATTGCCGGATTTTCCGACTGGCTGCGCATGACCGTGGTCTTCAATGCCTGTTCAACGACCGGGACTTCCTGCTGCACGTCTGACATGCTTACATCCTTCGATTGAGTGACAAATACTGAATAGCGTGTCCAGGTTTGAGTTTCAATACGTTTCTATAAATCGAAAGCTTGTTTCCCGTTTCACATAGTTAGACTATGTCCTCTACTTTCTGCTGTGCTTGGTGGCGGGATGGAGTGAGTTTAGGATAGCTCCCGAAATCAAATAAAGGTGCAAAGTCAATACCCCCGAACGCAAGGCGATCGGGGAGCGCAACCGACGCTGACGCGAAAGCCTGTGATCATGTTCCATCCCGCCGTTATTCGCTTCTTCTCATTCTCCCTTAATCGGGTGGCGTCGGCGGCCGCCGGCTGCTATCAGCCTGCGAACAACTGTCGGGGCGGAGCGTTATGCCAGTGACTCCTTCTGGATCGTAAAGTCCGGGCGAGCCGGGTCGGGGAGGATCCAGGCAAATCTGTTCACAAAGTTCTTATATAATCGTTCCAGGCTTCCTAAATTCGGCAACACGCTTAGAGTTAAGTCGCAGCAAAAACCGGCGGATCGTCAAAACATCCGAGTGATGTCAACCACCGTGAGGCGCATGCACAGGCGCTGCTAACAGCACTCGACCACCTTCCAAACATCACCGAGAACAACCTGCCGGGTGTCTACCTCGCGATCGAGGGACGGCCGCATGAGGTAATGGTGACCAAGAGCCTGAACGCCAGCGGGCTGACGCTTCTTAAAGTCGAGAAGCAGCCCGGCGCAACGGCGGCGGCAACGGTTTTTGCTACCGAAAAAGGCATCGAGAAGCTTCGCAAAAAGATTGAGGATTTTGGCGGCGATCTCCCGGTCAACGAAGACGGAAGCTTCAAGCCGCCGAAGAACGCCGACTTGGTGCAAAGCATCGGCGCGATTTCCGAGGCCGGGCTCCGGGCCTTATGGCGCAGTCCCGGTGGCCGGTTTCCGACCGAGCCCGGCAAGCAGGCTTGGGAAGTTTGGCTTGGAAGGTCAGACGCCCCTGACTTTCTCGCCAGTGCCACGGACTACGGTATTGCTGTCGGAACCGACAGGCTGGAATTCCCGGAAGATGTAGTGGTGATTGCGGTTGCGACTGCCGTCGAACTGGCAGCTGCCGTCCGGAATCTTGGCGGTGTCCGGGCGCTGGCGACGCCGACCCGCACCGCGGACGATTTTGATGCCATGCCGATCGAGGAACAGCATGAGTGGGTCGGTGATCTCGTCGGCCGCACGACATTTTCCGTCGATGCCGATCCGAACTACATCACGCTCCTCGATCGCGGAGTGACGCGGGCCCATCCTTTGATCCAGCCCGCACTGGCGGCAGCCGATCGGCATGCCGCGGAGGCGGCATGGGACGTCAACGATTTCGTGGGGCATGGCACGCAGCTGGCCGGCTTGGCACTGTTCGGCGATCTAAGCACGGCCTTGCAGACCACCTTGCCGATCACCATCGCTCACCGGCTGGAATCAGCAAAGATCATGCCGGATGCCGGTCACAATCCCCATCATCTGCTCGGAACCGTGACCCGCAAGGGCATAGATGCGGCAGAGGTGGCTGCGGTCCGGCGGCGGACCTTCTGCCTGGCGAGCACCACTGAAGACGACACACCACATGACGGCGCGCCGACGTCCTGGTCGAGTGAAATCGATCAACTCGCGTCCGGCGCGTCAGGGCTGCAAAGACGCCAGCGACTTATTCTGGTCTCGGCGGGCAACAGCGACCAGAACGCTTTCATCGGTGGTAATTATCTCGCCGTCTCCGATCATCCCGACAACGAGCTGGAATCGCCAGCGCAAGCGTGGAATGCAATTAGCGTTGGCGCCTATACGCAGAAGGTCACGCTGCCGCCGGGGGAGCCCGGGGTTTGCGTTGCTCCCTTGGGCGATCTGGCGCCGTCATCGCGGACCGCAAGCTGGCAATCCTACTGGCCGATCAAGCCAGACGTCGTCTACGAGGGTGGCAACTGGTTTATGCACGGCGCGCCGCCGCCGATGAAACATCCTGCCCTTGCGCCACTCACCACTGATCATCAATATCCGGCGCGCGCGTTCACGACCTGCGGCGAGACCAGCGCGGCGACAGCGCTCGCCTCACGCGACATCACCGCACTGTGGTCGGACTATCCGGAGCTCTGGCCGGAAACCGTGCGGGCAATCTTCGTGTCGTCGGCCCGATGGACCAACCGGATGCTCAGCCACGTTCCTCAGCAGCCGTCGAAGACTGATCTCGGGATACTCTTCAGGCGCTATGGCTATGGCGTTCCGGATATGGAGCGGGCACGGCGTAGCGCATCGAATGCTTTGACGCTGATAGTCGAGGATACGATCCAGCCCTACAAGAAGAGCACCACGAAAAACGCCGAGCACATCCATAACGAGCTGAAGCTGTTCGAGCTTCCTTGGCCGGTCCAAGAGCTGCGGCGGCTTGGCGCAGCCGAGGTCAAGCTGCGCATCAGCCTCAGCACCTTTATGTTGCCAAACCCGTCAGAACCGTCCCGCGGTAACAAATACCGTTATGCGTCGCACAATCTCCGCTTCAAGTTGAACAGGCCTAATGAAAAGCCGGGCGCCTTTATTAAGAGGATCAGCAAGATAGCGGAGCAAACAGATGAAGGAACGATCGAGGAACCTGATGGCTGGATGTTTGGGCCGAACCGGCGCGATGTTGGTTCGCTGCAGATCGATCAGCTGACATGTGCTGCCTCTGACCTTGCGCGCCGCAATCTGATTGCTGTCCATCCCGTGACCGGATGGTGGAAAGCGAAGAGCATCTCCAATCCCAACAGCCTTCATGCTCGCTTTGCACTGGTTGTCGAAATCGACGCCGGCACGGTCCCGGCCGAGCTCTATGCCGAGGTACAGGCCGCTATCGACAACATGGCAGCGGCCGTGGTCGCGGTCTAAGCCGCAACTGAGCAACTGCGTATGATGGAGGAGATGACGAGCGGCGGTAGAAGGACTGATGCGCGATCGGTGATCATTTCTTGTCCGCCTCCAACGAGCTTACCCCATCAAGGCGCCGCAAGGAAACACAACCAACGATGCGCTCTTGAACAGTTACGACCCGCCGACCTGCTACCGGAATTCGACTAGATGCCTGCGAGAAAAGGCAGCGAAAGATACGGGTTATAGCGACCGTCGCCCCACGAGTGTTCGATTCACATGGAATTGAAGGTGTTTTGCGTTTCGGTCCTAATGCTCACACCCAGAAGGTCACCGGCATTTGCTGTGCCTGCAAAATATGTAAGTGTCGAAAGGGTCATTTCTCTGGGATTAAGTATGATCATCTACGCTGACGAAACCGGTAACTCTGGGCGCAACATCTTTGATCTGAACGAATATTTTCGGCTTGGCGCGATCCTTGCGACCTCTAATATCACGCCTGTGGTAGACACGGTTTTGGATCCGTTTCTAGAAGAAAAGGGCATCGATCGCGTGCATGCCCATGAATGGCCGGAGGAACAGATCGCGGCTCTAGCCCATCAAGTGATTGATGCGATCGAAGGATCAGCGGTGTGGGTTTTCAACCTTACCGAAATCCATAAGCCGTACATGGCTCCCACAAAGTTCGTCGACGTCATTTTCGACGCGGGGGAAAACAAAGAAGTCCCAGGTCACTGGTATTGGAACGAACTCAATCGTCATGTCCTGTGCCTCACAATTGATCAGGCTATGTCGCTGGAAACAAGGAAGCAGTTCTGGACCTCATATCTGGGTGACGACATCGATGGAGTCATTGCGACGCTTGAGAATGTCGAAAATGCTCTCAACAAAGAGGATTGCGCGCCCCAGATCCGTGAAGTGATCATGGCAGCATTCGGATTTACTCGGAAAAATCCGAGAGCATTTACGCTGAGCCATACATCAAAGAAAAAGGGCTATCAGGCGAGTTCGCCGAATGTGGTTGCCTTTACCCAATTGTTCCAGGCTATTCACGATTTCGCTGAGCGGGAACGAAGCCTGCCTGAGAGATTAATTCACGACCAACAGGATGAATTTCGAAAAGCCCTGTCGGAGAGCTACCAGCATTTTGGCCGCATCATTTTTCAAGACTTCGGTGATGGCAGGTTCCCTGAAGCAAAAATTGCGGAGTATGATCTCGCAAGGTTTGAGATGCTTGCATCGAAAGACAATGCCGGGCTTCAGGCGGCAGACATGCTGCTATGGGCGGCGCAGCGGAAGCCCAAGTCAAAAGAGCTGGCTATCCTCAAAGCCAGGATCAAATCCAAAACAGAGGGTTTCCACCTTTGCCGGCGCATGTCCGAGCTGATCGTCCATGTTCATCTTCTGCGGCATGAGCGGGAGCGTGATGCCGATCCGAAGCTTACGCGCTGACACCTTGTCTAGCTGATGGACGTGGCCGCCAGCTCCACATCGGCGAGATCTCCGATCAGACGAGTAGACCTGCGCTCCATGTCTTGTGCAGCACCGTCAGCGTGCGAGACAGCCGGAGGCTACCGTGCACACTGCAGTGTCGCACTGACCAGGCCGCCTTGGCCAGGCGCGTGAGCTTCAGCGGTCATTGGAGCTGTTGCGGCGTTCCCTCGCGCGAGGTGCATAGATGTTTTAACAATCCCGATCTATACCGGAGACATCTCACGTACGAATTCCGGAGGTTACACTGTTGACCAGATTGACGACCCAACAAGCTGCCGAAATCGAATCTATCAGGGCTACACCGTCAAGCACCCTGCGGCCGGTATCGCCGGGCCTCGAAGAGATAATCCACAAGTCGTTCCCGGTTCTGGACCACGGCATTATTAGGGTAGTCGACTACATGGGCGACGACAGCGCGATCGTCCAAGCAGCGCGGGTATCCTATGGCCGGGGTACTAAGCGGATCCAAGAGGACAGCGGACTTATCAAGTATCTCCTCCGCCATCATCACACGACCCCATTCGAAATGGCAGAGATCAAGTTCCATGTGAAGCTGCCGATCTTTGTCGCGAGGCAATGGATCCGTCACCGCACGGCGAGCGTGAACGAATATTCGGCAAGGTATTCCGTGCTCGACAACGAATTCTACATTCCGCAGCCTGAACACCTGGCCGCGCAGTCGACGTTGAACCGTCAGGGACGCGGGACGGTGCTGGAGGGTGACGAGGCAGCGGAAGTCCTCTCACTTCTGCGCCGCGACGCCGAGCAGGCGTACGACGACTACTCGACGATGCTGAACGATCCCAGCAGCCCCGATCACCGCGACGACCGGTCCGGGCTCGCGCGGGAGCTGGCCCGCATGAACCTTTCGCTCAACTTCTATACCCAATGGTACTGGAAGACCGACCTGCACAATTTGATGAACTTCCTGCGGCTGAGGGCCGACTCGCACGCGCAATTTGAAATACGTGCCTATGCGGAGATCATGCTGGAAATCATGGCGGCCTGGGTTCCGATCGCCTATTCGGCGTTCAAGGAATACAGGATGGAAGCAGTTCAATTGTCTGGTACGGCCGTAAAGGCGGTCCGCCGGATGATCGCCGGAGAAGCAGTCATTCAGGAGAACAGTGGGCTGAGTGCGCGCGAGTGGCAGGAACTCAGCGTTGCCCTCGACCTCCCCTCGCTAAAGGCATCCTAACGAATGCGATCACGAATTCCGCTGTGCAAAGAGCTGCGTCAGCGGGAAAACGTAGGCGGAGCTTCCGACGGTGGAATAGTTCTCCTCGTTGTATGCACCGACCTCGGCATAGCAGACCTGAACATCGCGATGGCTCTGGGCATAGAGACCAACACCGATCGTCGAAAGCTTAGTGTGTAGTGGCGCGATAACGATGTTCGATAACTCGGACTTCGATATCGAGCTTTCCAGCTCCTTCACCACCTTTAGCGGATCGCGAGCGGAGAACTCGAATGTGGACTCGATGTTGGCGTAGTTGGACGCAAGTTCCTTGAAGAAGATGTCGTTCTTGTCCGACAGGGTTTGATTAATCGATTCGGACCGCAGGCCCCGACCCAGTACCAGATACTTCGGTTCGTATGCCTCGATTATCGCGCGAGCGCGCGGAATCTCGAAACCCATGAGTATCACAAGCCTGGTTGGACGTGATGGCCACATTTCGCCAGCGTAGCCGACAACCGATCGGCATTGAGTCACTTTCCCGGAAAGCGGATCCGCCATGTCGCCCGCGCTTACATAAACGAGCTCGCAGTTCCGGCGCTTCGAGCTCTCGATACCACGGAGCACCGCCAGGAGCATCAGAAGTTCTTCGCGGCGAAACGCAGTGATGTCGATGACCGAATCCACGAGGCTCATCGAGTTGACTGCTTCGTTGATCCGCTCTGCGGTTCCGAGCGGGTCGCTGGTTCGAATCACGACGACCCGGAGGTCGGGATGTAGGCTTGTAACGTCGCTCACCCTCGCCTCCGACAGGTCGCTCCGTCCTTCGGACACGAAGAGAATGCCCTTGCGGACCATGGCGGGCGGGGCGGTGCGCGCCACCACCGCCGACCGTTCTTCGAAACTCATTCGCGCGATGATCGGCCTGGGTTTCGTCCAAAGCCGAGCGGGCAGATCAGTTATCGGAATGTTCAAGCCTGTCTCCATCAAGGTCCAGTGAAAACTGACTGTCAGCGGATCCGTCCTGCTTAAGACGTGCTTTCACAAAGTCTCCCGGGTTTCGCATCGCCACCTCAAGATCCCTCGACATGATCGAGAGGTGAGCGGCATATCCCGATATGTCGAGCTTGTAGTGCGGCCCGAGACGTCTTGCGAGGATGTAGCGAGGCCGCCGGCCGCCCAGAGCTTCCTTGGCGGCATAGTCGGATCTCTGCAGATAGCCAAGCCGGACACCAAGATTCAGGACGCGCTCCAGTTCAGGCTTGGGCCGGTCCCTCAATACGACAGAAAACACACGCTGTTCGCTCGCGCTTGCGTCGAGTAGCTTTCCTCGAAATAGTCTTCCCAGCCCCTCGATTAAGTTACGCAGCTGTTCGTAAAGTACGGTCTCATGACCATCGGCATGAAGGCTCTCGATACCTTCACTCAGATCAGTCTGAGTTTCGGAGATTTCAGTCGTCTGACGCGTCAATGGCTCAAGGAATTCGGCAGACCAATCCTTGATCACGGCGTCCTGAATGCTGACTGGAATTTCGGTGACCGTTCCTGGGTCGCCGAGTCCCTCGCTTATAACCCTGTCGTACATACGGCTCGCCGGTTCCAGAAACCAACGTACGACGCCAGACGACAGATCGACCAGAGAGCGAAATCCGGCATAGCTGTAGGTGTGGGCAGATTTTGAAGATCCAGCGATCTCCCGCATGAACGTCGGAACGGTGTAGCGCCTTGCCTCGTCTCGGCTTCGAGCCGCGCCCACCTGATCCTCAGACGACAAGTTGATCTCGGCATGCTTGGCAACGATGTCGGCCGCTATGGCGCGCAACCGTTCCTCCTGCGCAGTGTCCGGTGGAAAGAACTCGTCGACTGACGAAAGTATGTCCGAATTCCGCAGACGCTTTGTGACTATCTCGTGAAGGCGGCGGCTGTAGGTGTCGGAAGACGCCGTGTAGACCGCGGTCAGGTTTACCTCCGCATAATCGTGCGGGCTCTCGATGATACGATTGTCGAGGGTTCGCATCGTGGCGTACGCGAGCTGCGTCGTAACCTTAAGGCATATATCCCCTGTGCTTCTTGTCGAGACCCAAGAATTGAGGACGCGCTGCAGGGGTATCGAAAGATTGTCGGCGTCGTCGAGCATTACGAACAACGGAACATTGGGAACTCCGTCGAGACGCTTGACCTCGCGGGCAAGCGGGATAAGGAAATCCAAGAATCCCGCCAGAGCACCCGCATAATCCGGGTCTGCATTGCGAAAGGGCTGCCTCACGAGGAACTGGCGCACCCTGAAGATGTCCATCTCGCATGTCTCGGCAACAACCCGAAATGGCGATCCCTCATGCGAGGTCTCCGTTTCCGTGTCCTTCGCTATGGATCCTCCGGCTACGTTGAAGAGCTCCTCGAATCGTTCCCGAAAACGGGTCGCCGAAATCTGCGAGATCTCACTGCTGAAGCTGTCGAGAAGTTGCGCCACCCTCAACACCACGTGCATAACCAGAAGGTGCTCGCCTATGGCATTGACGGCATAGCCCTTGAATCTGTTGAACTCGGGAGCGCCGAAGTCGGTGGTACGCAGGGGAACGTGAACCGCGACAAACGGAAGGTCCCTCAGCTTTTCGGCCTTCGCCTGCAAGATCATCACACGTGGTTCGAGGCTGCGGAGCAGCATGCTCTTCCCCGTACCGCGGGCACCATGGATGAACGTATTCCCGAGTTCTTTCAAACGGGGGAAGTCAGTTTGCATCTCCACAAAATTTCGAGCGATGTACTCTGGATTCACATGCTCGGGATTCTGTACGCCAAACGGATTCGTGCTCATGAGATTGGCTCCTGATGCAGTGGCTCACAATGCTGGTCGCGCAACTTGCAAGCATCAAATCTGGGCTGGAGTTCCCTCACCTTGCTGGAAGCCCCAGGGTAGCCTACCTCTTCGAGGTCCACTGCGATTGAGTCAATCTCTTGGTCGCCGTCCATGATCACGAGCTTCGCACGAATGCGGTCATAGCTTGCGAAGCCTGCGAGAAAGCGGTTGCAGTAGCGCCGTTCGAGCTCGCATTTCTCCAGTCGTTCGGCGATGTAGTCGACGAACATGATCTCACGCGTTCCGCCGCCTTTGACCGGGATCACAAACGTTCGGGGGAGAAGCTGCTTATCGATCGTGAACGCGAGATGCACCGACTTGCCTTTGAAATCGACCCGTCTGTTGATGGCGCGGCAGTACAAATTCGAGAGTACGGAGAGGGGCGGCGTCGCGGCATCTGCAATCGCAACCTCGTCGGCGCGCGTGTAGTTCTCACTCAATTCGTCCGCAAGGCGGAGCAACGCGGCAAGGCGCCAGGCGTGAACCTCGATGCCACCGATATCGGGGACGGGCTCGCTCATGAGCCGTGTGATCGTATCCTTGCTGCCATCTTCCATTTCCCCGCCGTGCGCCTGTGCGATGGAAGAGATTATCCTGCGTTCGATATCGCTCAACCCCACCGCCTCGCCGACTTCGCGCAGTATTGCAGCGGCCTTCTTCTCGTGGCCATCGCGGCTTATCGCGTTCCCTGCGTCGTGCAGCAAGATGGCGACAAGCAGGACGAAGCCTTCGTAGGCTAAGACCTGTTTGATCGCCGGCGACGCGCTGTCCGATTCCAAGCCGAGCATCAGCCCTGCGGTCTCGATCACGTCGTCCACGTGCCCGATGTCGTGCCTTGTGTACCGATCGCCTTTCTGGGCCAAGGCGGCCCCTGTCACGGCATAGTACTTGTCCGCTATACGCTGCTTTATGGAAACGTAATGCTCAAAGTATCTACTGCCGCGGTTGGGAAGCTTCACAGAGCGCTTCTTCAGGGATTTTTTTAACCATTGTTCCAAAGCGGAATCGACGGATATCAGCACGGACACTTTATTTGCCTCCCGCCTGCTCGGACATGGCCACTACCTTGTCGAACACGGCCTTCGCCAGGATAGGAGGCACCGCATTGCCTACCTGCTGCTGTTGGAATCCTATCGATCCGCGGAAGACGTAGTTGTCGGGGAAGCTCTGCAGACGCGCGGCTTCACGAACCGAGAGGCCACGGTCCTGAGTGGGATGGATCAGCATGTTCTTTCGAAAATTTCCGATGACGACGGATGGCGCGTCCTGCACCAGCCGTTTGTAAATGCCTGAGTGGTAACGTCGCCGATCGGTAACCGGGTCGCGCATCATTCCAGGAACGTCCCGCCAGTTGCCGCCCTGCGGGATGTGGGCATACCTCGCTACGATCGAGTCCGCGTTCCTGCTAACCAGATGACCAGTGCACTTCGCAAGGTCTGCTCGCATGCGTCGAGAATATTCTGAAAGCGGCGGGCCGCCGTACTCCAGCTCGTCCACCGTGGCGCCGTTGAGCAATTCAGGAAGGTCCCCGATTGCCTGCCAAAGGGTGGGCACTTCAACATTCGGAACAGCCTTCGGGAGCTCAGGATCCGAATTCAGGGCGGCGATTACGATGTAGCGCGAGCGCCGCTGCGGACACCCGAAATCAGCTGCATTCAGGATGCCGAACGCGATCCTGTATCCCATTGCCTTGAGTTGCTCCCGAAATGCTTCAGCGAAGCGCCCGCCATCGGTTTGTAGGATCCCTGCGACGTTCTCGAATACCACCCATTCGGGTTTAAGGGTTTCGACCATGCGCAGAAATTCTCGGAAGAGCCAATTCTTCGGGTTGTCGGCGTGACGGGTTCGCTGGTTCGAAGTCGAAAACCCCTGGCATGGCGGGCCACCGAACAGAACCAGTGGCTGATGCCGCGGCCCTACGTCGATCGTGGTGACCTTCGCAATGTCTGTTCCGAGCAGGGTCGCACCAGGATGGTTGGATGAGTAAGTCAAGCAGGCCGAAGGATGGTTCTCCACCGCCGCCCGCACGTCGACGCCTGAAAGCTTGGCGCCCATGGTCATCCCGCCTCCGCCAGCGAATAAATCTATTCCAATCATTCCCGCTGAACGTTTCTTCAATGGCCACTTCGACAATGAATTATTGTGAATTCCCCCGCATATTGTTCTAGTTTGCGAGTGCCGCTGCCGTCAATCGGAGATGTGGTTCGGACACAACCGCGAATGTTCAAAGTTGCATGGCAGCGCTACGCACTTGGGTGGTTGTTAATGTGCTACTCTGGCCCAAAAACGATGCTCTTCCCTATCCGGTAGTTCCCCTTAATCACGGCGATCGTCGCTCTTCTCGTGGCCTGATGCGATTTGAAACTCTCGTATCCTTGGAAATCTCGCGAAACATGAGAGTGGATCGATCTTGAAGAATGCTTCCTGGGCGACACGAAGCCCGCCGCCGTCCGCCATCAAGCCGTTCGCAACCATCCGTGCCTCTCGCCGGTGGATTAGCGCGACAAGGGCTCTTCCCCGGGAGGTGAGAGGCGCGACGAAATGCGGCTGCATTTCTCGGTCAATCCAATCAATCAGGCAATCGGAATAATCAACCTCGGCGAGGTTCTGCGCCAGCAAGAATCTGACGAAGCCGAAAGCAAACTCGTGCTCCATCGATCCCATCCCCATGCCGTACTCGGATCCTTGCGCATCAAGATTGTATTCGACAGCGTTGCAGACGACGTCCATGCCGTAGTAGATGCTCCTGCAGATTTTCGTCAGTCCATGGACGAACAGATCGAAATAACTGAGGGGGAATGTCCCTTCCGTCGATGTGGTTGCGACGAGTTTGTCGAGCACATCCTCCAGCGCTGGAAGGAAGGGCTCATTAAACACGCCGGTGTTTTCGAAGAGGGAAGTCGCCTCGGTCACCTCAAGACGGTTCGCTTCAGGAACTTCGATGGAGGATTTCGCTTCGCGACGTGGAACGCGCAATGACTGACGCGCGTCGATCCAGTAACTGGCGCCATAGTCAGTGTCGTGAAGGACGAGTATGACGGGCAAAGGGAACTGCTCCCAGTAGTTTTTGTGTTTATCTTCAGGATAGAACTTCCAACCGGACTCCGTTCGATCCTTGAAGAACGATGGTCCTGCCTTGACTTGGACCGCCACGGTTCTCCCAGTAGCGAATCCTTCCGCTGAAACGAACTCCATCTGCCCGTCAACACCGACATCGCCCGTCCCGGTTTCACGCCAAATCTGGCCGGTCCTGGCGGCGAAGGTCTGGATTGCCGCGATTCCGCGCCGCTCCTGCCTGTATGAATGTCCGGCCTTGGGGAGTTCCATCTTCTTTTCTCTCAGGACTTCTGGTTGGTACGGCGTTACGTTGCCGCGTAACTTTTACATAATTCCCCACGCTCGAAACCTCCCCCTCCCCGTCATCTCCCTGAGGCCGAGCTCCAAAACGATCCGCCGCGCCGCCTGCGGCGTCACGTCGAGCGTTTTTGCCACCATGCCGGCGGACACGAGCGGCTTTGCCATGACCAGTTCGACGAGTTCCGGCAGTTTGGAAGACGTCCGCCGCCCCTCCAGCTTTCGCTCGAACATCGTTCTCGCCAACGTTAGCCGATCATGTTCTTTCGTGCCGATCTCGGCGGCCGCCAAAAGGCCGTGAGCGATAGCGAGAAGCCGGGTTTCCCGATCGCGATGCCGTCGCCGATCGACGGGGATCGCTTTGAGGCCGAGATTGAGGGCGGCGAGATGGGCACCAGTGGTGACGCCGGCCTGGCGCAGGATCGAAGCGGCCAGCAGCCGGCCCAGCCAGGGTGCATGCTGCAGGACGGAGAGTTCGTTCCAAGCATCGAGGGCAACGATGGCCTGCAGCATCGCCGGCAGGTTTTCGGCTTGTCGCAACACGCTACGCCATTCATCGAGCCGCGCGTCCTCGTCCCAGTCGAGATCATAGACCAGCGGATCGGCCGGAGCCCGGCCGGGCTTTCTTGCCTGCTCGATGGCCGCCTCCGAACGGGCGAGGACCGCGTCGATAGCGGCATAGTCGACGCCGGGCAGGTTTTCAGCGTCGTCGGCGTCTTCCCCCTCCCCTTCCGGATCGTTCGCGACCGCCGGCCGGATAGCATCGGCGGTCATGGCCTCGTCTGCGTCGGCCGATGCGATCTCCGAGGTTTTACGCAGCGTCCGAATACCGTCGGCCGACAGCGCCCAGTCGGGTGGATGGGCGGCAATGCGCCGGCGGGTTTTCAAGACGTCGCGGGCGATGGTGAGTTCGTGGGTGGGGGTGCGGGTATCGCGAAACGCGTCGTGGAGGACGAGGTCTTCGAGATGCACGAGTTCGCCGTCGATCCAGAGCGAGGCGCAGGCATCGGCAAAATGGGCTCGTTCGATCCAGCCCTGACCGACCGAAGAACGGGCGATACGCTCGTCGAGACGGGTGAGCGCGACGCTGGCGTCGAACGCAGGTCGCATCAGGGCTGTCATGCTGATTTTCGCGAGATCGTAAGCCATTGAAATCATGGTAAATGATTTGCTAAACGAACTCTATCTAAATATTGCGGTTCCTCACTTGGTATAGTCGTGGGTTGGAGTTCTAACCACCGATAACCACCGTTTATCGATGGTAGATCGACACGAGTCGCAAAATCACGTTGTCGGTCGGCCTGGATGAGCGGAAACGCCTGATTTTCCGGCCTTTCAGAAAGATTTGGGCGAGGATCGGCGGAATAACTGCGGCTGTTAGAGCCGCGTTGAGCGCTCATCTCCTCTCGAGCTGAAGCAGACGTCCCAAGCAATCTCTCCCTCGGGCGGCGCTTCTTCCCTCTCCCCTCTCCGGAATGCCCTAATTTCCTGCATTTCCGCCTCAGATAGCCACCAGAATGCATTTAACGCAGTTGATGGGTCTGCGCCCATTTGCCATCGCGTGTCGAGTCTGGCGAGGCTGCATTTGAGCTATAAAACATGCTTGCAACTGTTCATTTTCTCGCGCATTCCTTATCTGTACAAAGCACCTGAAAAACGCACGAGAAAAACATGGCAAAACGGCATGCCGCCAATCCAGCGCCGAGCCCCAAACGGCTTATCGGTTATGCCCGCGTCTCGACCGACGATCAGGTCCATGATGCGCAGATGGACGAGTTGCGCGCCGCCGGTTGTGAGCGGATTTTTCAGGAGCACGGATCCGGCGCATCACGAGCTCGACCGGTGCTGACAAGGTTGCTCGGAGACCTGACTGCCGGCGATGTGCTCGTCGTCGTCCGCCTGGATCGCCTCGCCCGCTCTGTCAGCCACCTGTTGCAGGTGATCGAGGACCTTGAAGAGCGCGGTGTTCATTTCCGATCAATCCGCGATCCTATCGACACGTCCACGCCACAAGGGATGTTTTCCCTCCAGGTGCTCGGCGCCGTCGCACAGCTCGAACGAGCTCTGATCGCCGAACGAACCAAAGCTGGCATCAAGGCGGCAAAAGCGCGTGGCAAGCTACCGGGCAATCCGGGACTCCGAGAGCGGCGACCAGAGGCGCTCAAGGCGGTGTCGAAGGCACGAGAAAAACTCTATCTCGACGAGCTGATCTCCTCCGCCCAAACCTGGCTGCCGATGGTGCGGCAGCTGCGGCCCCAACACAGCTGGGACAATGTCGTCCGGGTACTCAATCGCCGGGGCCATGACTGGACGGTCGAACGGCTGCGCCGCGCAGTGCATCGGATGGTCCGCGAGAAGCTGGTCGATCCCGAGCTTCTGGCGCGCTCGCCCCGTCGTGCCCCGGAAGATCACCTGATGAAGCTCGTTGCAGCGATTGCCATTGCTGATCCCGGCCTGTCACTGCGCGATATTGCCGCCCAACTGGATCAAATGGGTGAGCGGCCGGCGCGCGGTGGGCGGAAATGGCAGCCTTCCTCCGTTCGCCACCTGCTGGATGAGGCACATCGGTTTGGCCTCATTCGTCATTGAGGGCGCGGAGCATCAGCTTGCCGATTGCCCGGTTTCTTGCGCGCCCTGCTTTGGATGGCAAAGATTTCCAGCCTTCGCTTTGGATAATGCCGCGTGCCAACTGCCGGTATTCGGTTTCCGCACGGAGATTCACGACTGACGCCGTCCGCGTTGGTGGAGGTGCCTGATGACACTCTTCGGTCGGCCCTTGCTCGAATTGCCGAAAGGCTTCGCGAACGGAGGAAGAGAGCGGAACCGTTTTGGGAGCCACCTGAAAGAGGAGGTTGGCAATGGTCGTAATGGTTACAGCTCGCCATGCCGGTGGAAGGCTGGCCAGCGGCGCCGCGCCTTTCGCGACTGACGGCCGCTGACCATAAGGCAGTGATAAGCCCAGCGCGGCGATGTATGGCATCCCCTCCGGCCGAGGCGACCAGAGAAAGCGGCTTGCCGCGTCGATACGTTCAAACTCCGACCCACCCTTGCCGATAGCCTCACCTACCAACGAA
This sequence comes from Hyphomicrobiales bacterium, assembly GCA_900471605.1. Classification (GTDB taxonomy): domain Bacteria; phylum Pseudomonadota; class Alphaproteobacteria; order Rhizobiales; family Rhizobiaceae; genus Neorhizobium. The sequence goes on from UCEY01000004.1 coordinate 266,903, forward strand.
GCAACCTGCAGCAGGTCTGTTTGATCGCGGCGCGGGAACCGCCGCGCCGAGACAATCGCATCGCAATCACGGCAAAACAGTCTGACAACGCCAACAGGTGTGGACCGAAACTGAAACAGACCACTACGGAAACACCCACTGCAGTTAATCTCGAGGCCAATCTTGTGGCGGGGGCAGGCAACTGCTTCGACACATGCCCAAGATCGCCGGCAATAGTGATCCCTCCCCTCTTCTGCGTCTTCATCCAGGCATGTCGGACAAACGCCTCGATGGGCGGGATCGCTCACGAATGAAGCCCCGCTGCGCCCGGTATTTTGCAAAGACAGCCGCTCCAGATCGACTTGACGCAGGCGACAGGCAAGCGCCCATAAACGGGTTGCGGGCTGGTCGGCCGAAACATCGTGGCGAAAGAGATGCGGGTTAGGGCCTACCGAGCCCCCACTTATCCAGTTTTCCACCTGCCGAGGTGAGCAAGAATAATGGCTCGACACCCGCCAATGCCAACAGCTTAGGAGTTCATCTTCAAAGGGTCGTGGAGCCAAAGCCGGCAGCCGCACCGGTCTCACTGGGTTGCACGTCGCTGCAGGCGGCCTTCAGTGCGCCGCGCCATCGCAACAAGCGGCAGGATCAAGTTGTCGCCGTCGAAGCTCTCCAAGGTGATCGCCTCTTTGCCATTTCGGACGGCTTCGACGGCAACTGTCTCGATCAAGCGAAAAATTCGCACCGTGACGCCGTCGGTCATATCCAACACCTTGCGACGCAACGCTGCGGTCCCGAGCTGTGATGGCTCGCGTAGAGGCAGTATGCTCCCGAGACTTGCGAGCAATTGGGCGAGCTGCGGCGTATTGGACCAGCGCTTCAGGTGAAAGGCCTCAAACCTTTCGGCAAGCTGCGGATCCGTCAACAACGCCTGCCGGGCGAGATCGGTGCCTGCGCAGATCAACGGCACTTTCAGATCGTTCGCCAGAAAGCGGATTACGTTGAGGAAGACCCGTTGCTGCCGATATGTCCCCGTCAACATGGCATGGATCTCATCGATGATCAGCATCCGTACCCCTATCCTTCGCATCAAGGTCCGGCACGTGGTCTTCAGTCGGTAGGTCGCGTCTCCACTTGGACCTGGTGCACTCAATGCATTGAGGAGTTCGCCGTAGACATCGCGCTCGACGGGTTCGGCCGGCATCTGCATCGCCACGACCGGCATGCTCGTGACACCCGTTCCACGATCGAAGACGGGCTGGTGATCCCGAAGAAATTTTCGAATGATCTTGGTCTTTCCCATACCCGTATCGCCGTAGAGAAGCAGACAGGGCATTCGGTCCCTTGGCGGATAGGTGAGCAGATCCTCAAGCCTCGCCAGCGCGGCCCTCGCATCGGCTGTTTCCAACCAACGATCAGCACGGATCCAGGCGATCCGTTCTTCAATCCCCATCTCGGCATACTGGCGATAGGCAGGCAGCAGATGGGAATATCCCGTCATGACCATTCCTCCACCGACAAGGGCGCCAAATCGGAGAAATCCTCGTCGTCGGCATCATCCGTCAGTTCTGCCTCGTTCCAGTCTGTCGCTGCCAGCGCTCGCGACCGTCTTTCGGCTCCGCGGCGGATGCTTCGCGTTTGGCGGCTTGCCCCCTCGACAAGCTGACGTTGGGCTTCGATGGTCTCGAAAATCAGATGCTCATCGACCGATTGAAAACCACGGGCCCTCAAAGCGGCCACGGCTTGCCGGTGCTCCCCGAGCGTGATCCGTGGCCGGCTGAGGTCTGCAAACCGAACCGGCCAGTTTTCGCCGTTTGGCCCGTCGACGAACACGCAGGAAATATCCCGAGGATCGTATCGGACGCGCATCTTATCCGGCGCACCGGTCCATGGGCTCAGGACATCGTCCCAATATTTGAGGCCGAACAGGTGCAGTCCGTCTCGACGGATGACGCGTTCCTCGAACGGCAGGAAATCCAGGACGAACCGATGTTCGTCGTAGGGAATCCGCAGAGGCCCCCCACGCGAGAGGACGGCATCTTCCCAAGCCAGCCGAGGCGGAATCTTTAGCGCACGGTGGACATCGGCGTGATAGCGGCCGACGATCTCGAGGGTGAGCCATCGCTCCAGCTCGTCAAAGGTCATGACAGCATGTTTTTGAGGATCGTAGTCGCCACGAGCGCTTATATCGCTCGACGTTGAGCCGGGCAGAAAGTGAACGGCACCCATCATCGTGCCGATAAGCCGCTCTATATGGCCACCGTAATGTGGGCGAGCAACCGGTCGATGGATGAGCTTTATGCCGTGCTCGGCCGTTCCCCAAGCAAGTGCCTTTCCCCGAAACTCCCGAGCATTGTCGAGATGAATGGCGGTGGGCAAACCATAGACAGGCCAGTCGCCGACCACGTTTTGCTCCACGAGCCAGGAAGCCTTCGGCAAGACCATGTGCCGGATGGCCAGGGCGACAGATGTTGACGATGGGTGCTCAAGGCTCAGATAGAAGCCGACCACCATGCGGCTGGCGACATCTATCGCCAAGGTCAGCCAAGGGCGCTGCAATGGTTGGCGGTTTACAGCGTCAACAACAAAGAGATCGACCAACGTGTGATCGATCTGCACGACTTCCAGCGCGTGCACGACTGAATACTCATCGACAACCGGCACGTATTGCTGACGGGCGACGCTAGCACCCTCACGGGCTTTGGCCAACTTCCTCTGGTCGGAACGATCAATTCGAACCTTCACGGCCTTCCAGGAGGGCGCAGATATGTTTCGCTGACGGCAAATGAACCGGACATGATCATGGACGGCGGTGATCGTCGGTCGCTCGCGGCGGCAATAGATTTCTTGGATGGCGCAGCCGACTGCGTCTTCCTGCTCCGACAACAGCAGCCGCCTTCCCTTCTTCGGACCGGGCGTTTCATCCAGCAATGAACTGGTCACCGGCTTTCGCCGGAATTGACCGAGCAGCTGATAGAACCTTGTGGCTTTGAGACCCAACTCCCGGCACGCGGCAAATCTCTCCGCGGCGCTCAGTTTCTTTTCGAACGCGAGGGGCCGAATGACGGCCTCGCGAACCACAGCCTTTTGCCAAGCTGTCACCCTGTTGAGCATCTTGTCAGGTGTCTGCACCATTGGGGCTTCCTCGCCAACGTGTCTGCTTCGCCTTGGTCAATTGCTGCAGATGTCAGGATGCTCCCCAAGAATGACAGGTGAAAGACGCTTGGTCTCGGACGCCATTCTACCGAAAATGGCTGCTGTCGTCCAAAGAAGACATGCCGTCACTCGACAAAGAGAAACACAACGGATCGCTGTCCGTCATCGTTTTCGATGGAGTATCATCCGTGTGCCTTCTTTTACTGAGATTCAATATCGCCAATTAGAGGCCTCATTCGATTTGAAAGAGGCTTGAAAAATGAATGACTTCGTTTCCGGCGTGAAATCACGCAACATCCTCGTGCTCGGTGCAGGTGAGCTTGGGATGCCTGTCCTGCGCAATCTGGCTAGCCGCGCAAAGGTCATCGAAGGAGCAAAGATAAGCGTCCTGCTGCGCGCCAGCGCCGTGGAGTCCAGCGCGCCGACAAAGCAGCGGGACGTCCGCGAGATCCGTGACTTGGGCATAGAGATCGTCATAGGCGATCTGGTGAAGAGCTCAATCGACGAGCTGGCATCCCTGTTTTCACGGTACGATACCGTCATTGGCTGCACGGGCTATGCGGCGGGGATCAACACCCCGATGAAACTCGCCAAGGCGGCGTTGCAATCCGGAATACCGCGCTATTTCCCTTGGCAGTTCGGCGTCGATTTCGAGGCGATCGGTCGAGGCGGTCCGCAGGACATCTTCGACGCGCAGCTTGATGTCCGCGAACTTCTGCGCTCACAGGATAAGACCGAATGGGTCATCATTTCCACCGGCATGTTCATGAGCTATCTCTTCGAGCCGGAATTCGGTGTTGTTGATCTGGAAAAGAACGCCGTGAAAGCCTTGGGCAGCTTCGATACGGCTGTCACGGTGACGACGCCCGACGACATCGGCGTACTCACTGCTGAGATCGTCTTCTACGAGCCGACCATCAGCAACGAAATTGTCTTCCTGGCAGGTGATACCGTTACCTATGGCGAGCTCGCTGAAAAGCTGGAGGCGGGTTTGAACCGGCCCTTCAACAGGTCCGAATGGACTGTTCCAGCTCTTATGGAAGAACTGGCAAATGACCCCCAAAACATGATGCGCAAATACCGAGCAGCCTTTGGCATCGGGCGCGGAATGGCATGGGACAAGGCCAGCACTTTCAACGTACGCGAAGGCATTAAGGTCACGGATGTGTCCGATTGGATTAACGCGAACCTTCGCAGCAACTAGATAGCCCTAAGCACCCGGCGTACTCAGCGGTCCTAGCCGAGCGGCCGCAGCCCTCATATTAAAACGTCTGCCAGGAAGGCTTCTCTGGCGGACGAGAATCATAATCCTCGCGTGATTTTCGAAACAGGTCGGAATTCTCCACGACCCATGTCCAAAGTGGGATCATGCGAATAAGAAGACCCATGCCCAATTCCGTGAGTTCATATTCTACGCGAGGTGGCATCTCAACCAGATCGTAGCGCGTGACGAGACCGTCTCTTTCCAGTTGACGCAGGGTACGGGTCAGCATCCGTTGCGTGACACCGTGCATTCGTCTTCCAATTTCCGCGTGTCGAAGCCTGCCATAAACCCCGAGAGTGTGTATCACGCCGAGCGACCATCTATTTCCTGCGTGCGTTAGAACCTCTCGTCTAACTCCGTCTTCGTCCTCGCGAAGGCCGTCGCAAACCGCTTGAGAGTAGCTAAGAATTTCTTCTCTGGTCATTTTTCTTGTGTCCGGTACCCTTTGTTCGGTCTTATCAGCCTTTAAGCTGCGTCACACCTCTCCCTTTGAAAGATTGATTACGCTAACCTTGCATGTCCGTAACGGGGAATTCCGGCGAATACGGAAAATTCCAATGATCCTGGCAGGCAATAAACTGAATTATCCCAACGAGATTGATTCCGCTTAATCAAGCGGATCGACACAGTGAAAACGGAGCCATAGACGGCCGCCGATGCCGTTCTGGCAGCCGGATTCTCACCGTTTCAGGAGGAACTGTGGACATCATCGCCCCGAAATTGGCGCCCGAGGCCGTCGCCCGGCGGGCCGAAGCACTCGACACCATCGCCGCCGTATTGCCGATCGATCGCCGCGATAAGCTCGCCGAGATCCTCACCGACCAGGACGTCGAGACGCTGCGGCACCTGGTCAACGAAGGCATGGGCGACAATACGCTGCGGGCGCTGGCGTCCGACCTCGGCTACCTCGAGGCCTGGGCGATGGCCGCAACCGACAATCCCCTGCCCTGGCCGGCGCCGGAGGCGCTGCTGCTGAAATTCGTGGCGCACCATCTCTGGGATCCGGCCCGGCGCGAGACCGATCCCGAGCACGGCATGCCCACCGATGTCGGCCAGGCGTTGCGGACCGGCGGTCTTCTGCGAACGTCGGGACCGCATGCGCCGGCGACCGTCGGACGACGGCTGGCCAACTGGTCGACGCTGACCAAATGGCGTGGTCTCGACGGCGCCTTCGCCTCCCCTGCCCTTCGATCGGCGCTCCGGCTCGCCGTCCGCGCCGTGCCGCGGCAACGCCGCCGCAAGAGCGCCAGAGCGGTGACATCAGACGTGCTGGCCAAACTGCTGGCGACCTGCAGCTCGGACAGCCTGCGCGATCTGCGCGACCGCGCCATCCTGATGGTCGCCTTTGCTTCCGGCGGCCGCCGGCGCAGCGAAGTCGCTGGCCTGCGGAAAGAACAGCTGACAGTCGAGGCGCCCGTTACCGGCGAGGACGGCAGCCCCCTGCCCTCGCTGTCGATCCATCTCGGCCGCACCAAGAATTCCGGCGCCGGCCAGGACGAGGTCGTTTATCTCACCGGCCGGCCGATCGAGGCGCTGAATGCTTGGTTAGCGGCCGCCAAGATCGAGGGCGGCAGCGTGTTCCGGGGGATCGATCGCTGGGGCCATGTTTCCCGCCGGGCGCTCGATCCGAAGGCGGTCAATGATATCGTCAAGAGAAGGGTGGCGGCGGCCGGGCTGGAGGTGGGGGACTTTTCCGCCCACGGGCTGCGGGCGGGCTATCTCACAGAGGCCGCGAACCGAGGCATTCCCCTCCCCGAGGCGATGGATCAGTCCCGGCATCGCTCTGTCCAACAGGCCTCAACCTACTACAATAGCGCAACCCGTCGAAGTGGAAGAGCTGCTCGAATGTTGTGATGAGCGCCTGCCAAGCCAAAACTCCGCGGTACCGTTAGTCTCGCTGGGCGAGCAGGATTGAAACGTTGGCGCGGCGATTGTTGAACATCCCTTCAATTGGGTAACGCATGCACACGTCGCGTTAAGAGCTTCCCGGCAAAAGTGCAAATGTCTTTTCTCTAACCGGCTAAGTTCAAATGCTCCCCCCGATATTCTTCGAACCCCTATTCAACTTTTTCAATGCGATTGACCGCATCTTATCGTCGGATGTCGGCCGGAATCCGGATACAAGCGAGACGACTATCACGAACCAGCTCCTCTGGTTTATGAACAGCAAAGCCGCGCCGCGCGACGATTTTGCGCCGTCGGTTGAAGCGTTTAAGAACGCCATGCATCTCGCACTGGGCGATGAACCCAAACTGGGCATCAGATTTCAAACAGAAGGTTACAGTCAGAATTTTGAAGGCGATGTTTCGCAGGCGGACTATGCTCTCAACATCTCTTTCAAGGATACGAGTGCCGCCAATGACGGCATCGAGAACAACTGGCATGCAACATATTTAATCCAGTCGAAAGTCGCAAGACGTCGCGACGAGGATGCTGGTTGGGACCAGTACGATACGTTTTCGCGCGACACTCAGCAATCGAATGCGATTGAGCGAATGCGCGAACTTATTGGGGACGATGGGCTTCGGTACCATCTCTATTGCCCACCGAACGCATTGCACTATGTGCCGAAGGCCGCAATCCCAATTAAGTTGGCAGCGGCGGATCCCAGTTCACTGATCGTCCGCCATTATCACAACGCCGGCTTTTGGTTGAAAAACTCATTTCCGGCGTCGATCAATGCTCTTTTCACCGACAGCGCTTCGGATCCAACTCCCTGGGCGTTGTTCATCCTCGCGCATTTCTACAATATCAAGTCTCCTGATGGTTTGGACATCAAGACAGAGAAACTTTACGCTGGCGTCCCTGGTGAGCTGCTTGAAATGCGTCAGAACATCTTCAACCGCAAGCATGACGCCATAGAGCGGGCAATTCAGCTGAAAGAGCTGCAAACCGGCAGAAAGATTGTACGTCGCGAGAAGTATTTTGAGGTAGGCAGGCGAAGAACGATATCGATCGGGTTGGAGTTCCCCACCTTGGACCATGAGATGCGAGTCGATCGTAGTGATAAAAACGGAGACGACAACGACACCGGCGGATCTGTTGGCCTCACGCCGGCTGGGATCTAAAGCAACGCCAGCAGTCGCGAAAATCCCGAGAACCAGCCCGCCGCCTGCAGGACGTTGCGCAACAGCTTGCTGATGACAACGACCGACGATCGAGAGCAATGTTGTCGGCGGCCGGCAGGACCTGATTCCCGGACAACAGCTCGTCTTCGGCGAGGGCGTACCGAAGGCTGGAAACCAGCCCTGAACTGCGACCGCACAGATTCGATGAAAGCCAACGAAAGCGAAAGTGATAATACCGTTTTTGAGCCAGCCGGTGGGCAGCTCTTACAAGCTGAGGCTAAGCTGACATCCTTAATCTTCCATTCTGTTTGGCAGACACTTTGCAGCTCACCACGCCTAAACGACGTGGGCTTTTGTCGGACGATCGCGCCCCAAAGGCGTCGTTAGTTGAGGCGTCGCAGAGCCAGATCTGACCTCGAACTACGTTCATTCCAAATGAACGACCATTGCATCCAAACAAGTCAAAGCGTCCTTATCAAACGCCTCCTGAAAAGCTGATGAGGATCGCTCGCCGACGTCGAACTCGCCTCTATTTTCGCTGGACCGCACGGCTTATGCGCCGTGCCTAGATTCCTACGGATCAAGTCAGCGTGCTTTTCCATGAATGCCAGATAGTTCCCGAGGGTATCGAATTCGCCTTCGCTCGCACCAAGGTAATCGATGAAACGCGTTCCATCCTCACCGATACGAAGAAGTCCGTCGACATACGCCGCCTCCTCTTCTTGGTCATGATTTTCGTTTCGAAGTCTCGAATCGGCGAGAAAGTGCCGATACGCCGCGTCATCTATGACGATCCGCGGATAGATCGCTTCACTGCTCTCGATGTCATAAGCGCGGACCATTGCCGGGCCAAAGACAGGTCCCTTCCCGCTCAAGCCCACATGGGTATCGCCAATTGCGAGCCCCGCCCGAATCAAGACCCCGCTCACGATGCATTGCAGCTGAATGTGGAGTAAATCGTGGAGCTCGTTGAAGAACGCACCGTCGGAATATTGGGTATCGAACACCCGGACTCGCACCACCGCATCCGAAACAGATTCAGCGAAGGCCCGGCTAGTGAGTCGCACTTCCTTCATACGACGTACCGGTAGGTCGTCCGGCGTGGTGAACTCTCTCAGATCGAGAATGATGTTCTGGATATCGGCAGCGCTTCGTGTGCTCAGCAGGGTGCGAAAACCGAGGACGTCGATAAAGCTGACGATAGCAGGCTCATAGTTTGCCGCAACAGCTCGGGCGTTCGCCTTTTCCCTGTCCGCCCTCGCGCGCCTTCGCCGGCCCTCCTCAACGGCTTTCTCGATGGTTGCGTGAAGTGTCGCTGTCGATTCGGTAGAATCCCGATCATTCATCTCGGGTCTTAGCTCCTAGCAGAAAGTTGCCAGCCGGAAACTTTCATACAATTTCAAACTTTAACTATATATATCAGATACTTATCTATCGCACTTTCTTTGCTGTCACGCTTTCGCAGATACAGGCGTGCCGTTTGCCCTGAGCTGCGTGAACAACATTGGGCCAAGCGAAAACTCCCCTCGCCGCGCCTTCGCGGTCAAATCTCGCAGATAACCGCCAGCGGAGTTGATATGACCCGCGCGCTCATAGATGCAGGCAACCGCGATCGCCGCTCCCGCCTCCCCCAGGACTTCGCACGCTTCCTCGTAAGCCGACGGGCTCACGCCCAACATGGACCGAACTGTCACTGCGGCTGACATCATTTCGCGCCAGTTTCCGATTGATCCACCTGGGCCGAACGGCACAATCTCAGGGCAGGCCCGCAGCACCATCGACAACGGGAAGACCTCCGCTTCGCCTTTCTGCTTCGCTTGTTTGTTTGGCTCGGACTTTTCGCCCTGCTTCATTTCGAAGCGAGGTTCAAGATCATAGCAAGATTTGGTATTTGAATTCTGTATGTGGCATCCGTATACGATGTCATTGCCATCGCTTTTTGTGATTTCTTCCTGCGTTTCCAACATTCTGGAGACTTCCTCGTGCAGGAGGCTCATCTCATCGAGGCTGGCCATCAAGTCCTGCAGTGCCGGGCGCCGGGCGAACCTTCCCACAATCTCTACGAAACATGCTTCCGCGGCAGCCCAATCACCTGCCAGGTTTTCTTCCATCCCGACCGTAATCAGCTTGCGGACATCGCGCCGGATGATCGTGAGACGATCCTTCATGACGCGGAAACGGCGCTGTTCGGCGGCGACCTCCTGGGCGAGGGCGGCAAATTCGCGGGCACGTGCGAGAAGCGGCGCTAGGCTGAACCCGTATGCATCCTCAATGTCGCCCTCATCGCCTTTGCGAGCATAGCGCTTTCCATTTGGGCTATCCTTACGAATGATAACGCCGGCCTCTACCAGAGCGCCAAGGCACTTGCGAAGAGTCGTCCCCGCAATTCCATTTGCTCGGGCTGATAGCTGAGCATTTGAGGGAAAGACGATAAGGTTCTTGTCGCTGCTTAGCTCCGCGACAGGGTAAAATGACAAGAGAGCATTTAAGACGGCCAAGGCCCGATCCTGAAGCCCAAGGCGTGAGCGTGCATCGCCGACATCGCGAAATACGCGCCACTTATCGACAGGGCGTTCCGAAATCTCCTGATCAGTCTTCACCTGACGCTTCACCAAGGCAAGCGTCATCGGCCGCCGCCCGAAGGGCGTCGTGATATATCCCGTTTCCATGTCCTTCACCTTTCACAAGGCAAAGAAAAGGCTACGCCGGTGTGGCGTTGACTCTTGACTGTGATTCCGGGAAGTGCGATTCTCTAAGCGACCAAACTGAGAGAGGCCTTCTGGAACACTGTTTCGGAGGGCTTTTTCTTTGCTCTATTGATCCTTTCCTCGTCTCGTTCGACCTACTGCTTCGTTTTCTTGAACGAGGCGTAGATTTCAGGGAGCGCCGACATCAGGTAATCCGCGAATTCCGGAGCCGCCTTTTTGTCGATCGTCAATGTCAGTGTGCGCTTGTCCTGGCGAAAACTTACCGCCTTGACGCCATCATCAGCTTGCCAAACCTCCGCCTGGACCTTCGCCTTCTTCACCTTCTTTGGCGCCGCGGCCTCGAAAACAAGAGCAAAGCGCTCGTCCGAGGGGAGGGCTTTCACCGCACCGTCGGACAAGACCTCTCGCGCCTTGTCGACCGCGCTGTCCGTGCCTAACCGCGTCGCCAGTTCACCCCAACGATCCCGACCCGTCTTAGGGGCAGCGCCGATGCCGCGAATGACATCGGCCGGCAGCTGTGTCGCTGCTTGGATCAAGCGGGATAGATTGCTCTTATCGACAGCAAGGGCGCCCATAATGACCGACCGCTGGAACCCGTTTGCCTCAAGCTCCGCTGCATAGAGCGCGCGTTCGATGAACGACAGATCCTGTCGCGCACTATTCTCCTGTCCCTGAGCCAATACGAGCTCGTCGTCGGTCAGCGTCCTGACAGCCGCTTTGATCTGGAGCCCTGCCGCCTTGACCGCGCGAAGACGCCGGCGTCCATAGGCGATTTGGTAGCGCCCTTCAATTTTTGGATGCGGTCGAACGAGGATAGGGACCTGTTGCCCATTCTCCCGGATGTTTCGCGCAAACTCCTCGAACTGTTCGCCATCCTCATCGAGGCGATCCGTGACCCCTGGCGCGTCGATGAGATCCGGATCAAGGTCGATCAGCGATTGAGACTTCAGCAGCTCGATCGAGCGTGAAACGGCGCCAATCGCACCTCGCGGGGCGTATTGTGGCGTGATGCTTTCCTGAGCGGAGACATCATCAGCACTCGCGGCATGGGACTTCGGGCCAGCAAGGTCGGAGAGAAGGTGTTTTCTAGCCATTTTCTGCTCCTTTTCTCGCGGTTGAAAAAGAGAAACCCGCAAGCATTTTCAGGCCTTTGAGCCCAAAGTTTCCGGCTGGCAACTTTTCAACAGTGCGGCAGCAAATGGGGGTTACCGTCGACATTACTTTCGGCCCCACGATGTTTGGATCAACTGCTCGATTTCGTTGTTAACATTATCGAGCGACTCCATCGCCCGATCGTACGTCGCCCTCGTGAACTGATCGCGGCTGACCTCGTAAAGGGTTTGCTTGGTGATGCCCGCGTCGGAGATCGCCGTGCTCTTGAGCATAGGGTGATTGAGAACGTGATCACCAAACATAGTCCGCATGAACGAAACCATCTGGTTCTGCGGGCCATCGCCGGGCTCATAGCGGGTCACGAGATAACGCATCCAGTCGTAGTTCATGCTACCGCCGGCATCTGCGACGACGCTTAGAAGTTCGGAGGTCATCAGCAGGAACTGGCACATCGACATGACGTCCAGCATTTGTGGGTGGACCGTCACAAGAACGGCAGTCGCTGCGCATAGGGCCGAGATTGTAAGAAAGCCCAGCTGTGGCGGGCAATCCACCACAACGACATCATAGTCGTCGGCCACCGACGAGATAGCGTCGTCCATGCGTGTGAAGAAGATGTTCTTCCGATCGTTGGACCCGAGCACTTTGGCGGTATCGTGCTCAAATTCCATGAGCTCGAGATTGCCAGGCACGAGGTCAAGGTTGGTGAAGTAGGTCTTCTTGATGACTTCCTTCAGCGACCGGCGCTCGCTATCATATCGGACCGCCCCATACAGCGTCTCGTTGTCCTTCACGTCGAACTCTGGCTGGAAGCCATGGAGCGCGGACATACTGGCCTGGGGATCGAGGTCGATGGCCAGAACCCGGTAGCCGTTGAGCGCGAGATATTGGGCGAGGTGTGCTGCTGTCGTCGTCTTCCCAGACCCGCCCTTAAAATTAACGGCAGTTATGACCTGCAGATGCTCCCGACTCGTCCGCCTTGGCGAATAGCGACGGTCGCCCTTGCCGTTTTCGTCAAGATACTCACGGAGCGCCTGGATCGTTTCAACGGAGTAAGAACGACGATTGTTATTGCCGATCTCTGGCTGCGGTCCTTTGCCTTCGAGCGAGAGATGACGGAGATAGCCATCGTTTACGCCAATTAGCTTCGCCGCCTCAGTAGAGGAGAACGACCGGAGTGTTTTCCGAGCTTCAGGCGGATAAAGCTTCACACGATGCTCGTGTAACGCACCCGAGAGATCTCGCGCATGCGCCGCTATCAGTTTATGGATAGCTTTCTGAAGCTTGACGGGATTCTCCACGACGCCCTCTCGTACACACGGTAATTTTCGTAAACACAGCAATTTACCGTGGATAGAACACCCGATTCCGGTCAGCGTTGCAAGAATTTTTAGGTTAACAAAGACTTAACAGCAATTTCTGAATCAAAGGCTGAAAGCAGAAAATCGACCGATTTCGCTTTGATTCCTGCGGCTTAAGATCCTACACGGCTTCACGGCTCATCGTCTTTACTAACACTTTTGTTAGTCCGCCAGCGTGACAACCATCGCGAGTCTGGGCGGTTAATCGAACCTCCAGGCCGAATCGTTACTAACATTTCTGCGAGTAGATCGCCCGATCGCCTACGTGCACACCTCCTTTCGTTGATTCACACAGGAGGCTCCTTCGATGCACTTAAAGGCAATCCGTAATGCAAAGTCGCCCGAAGATTTGGATCTGCTCGACCAAATGCACCGCCTTCGCGCAACGGTGTTTGAAGGCCGGCTTTCCTGGAAAGTCCACTGCTTCGATGGCAGGGAATTCGATGAATTCGACGCGCTCTCGCCTACCTACATACTGGCGACCACTTCGGAGCAGCGGGTCGTCGGATGCGCCCGGCTCTTACCCGCAGCGGGCACGACTATGCTGCAGACTGTTTTCCCACAGCTGCTCGAAACTGGTTGCCTCATCTCTCATAGCGGAATGATCGAAAGCTCGCGGTTTTGCGTCGACACCGGCTTCGCTGAGGGTAGGGGAGCGGGCTCCCTTCATAGCGCGACCTTGGCGATGTTCGCCGGCATCGTCGAATGGTCGATGCTCAACGGCTATTCCGAAATCGCTACGGCAACCGATGTGCGGTTCGAACGAATCCTGAAACGGGCCGGCTGGTCGATGCGCCGTCTCGGCTCCCCGACGATGATCAATGAGACGCATAGTGTCGCCGGCGTCTTGGCTGCCGACCGACCCAGCTTCGATCGTCTCCGTCCCGAACACTATCGCTCTTCGTTCATGCCCCTCCAACAGAAGGCCGCATGAGCCATGATGAACTCGCAACATCGCTCCCTCCCTCGTCTGGTGAGCAAACTTCAGAACGCCCTTGGCGATCATCTGTGCGTAGCGCTCGAGGATCCGAGCGTGGTTGAGATCATGCTCAACCCGGACGGCAAGCTGTTCATCGAACGTTTGGGGCACGGCATGGCCGCGGCGGGAGAGATGCCGCGAGCCGCTGCAGAGACGGTGATCGGCAGCGTTGCCCACGTCCTCAACTCCGAGGTCGACGACGAAAGTCCCATCGTTTCGGGGGAGCTGCCGATCGGCGGCCACCGTTTCGAGGGATTGCTGCCGCCCGTGGTCGCCGGTCCGTCGTTCACGATCCGCCGGCGGGCGTCACGACTTATCCCGCTCGACGACTATGTGGCGACCAAGACAATGACGGCCGAGCAAGCAAAAGTCATTCGAAGCGCGGTCGCCTCGAAGCTCAACATCGTCGTCGCGGGCGGGACCGGTTCGGGCAAAACGACGCTCACGAACGCGATCCTGGGAGAGATTGTTGTTCAGGCGCCCGACGACCGGCTGGTCGTTCTGGAGGATACCGCGGAAATCCAGTGTGTTGCCGACAATGCCGTGTGCCTGCACACAAGCGACGCCGTCGATATGTCTCGCCTGCTGAAGAGCACAATGCGCCTCCGGCCAGATCGCATCATCGTGGGCGAGGTGCGTGACGGCGCGGCACTTACGTTGCTGAAAGCATGGAACACCGGCCATCCCGGTGGCATCGCCACCATCCATTCGAACACCGCGCGCTCCGCCTTGCAGCGCCTCGAGCAGCTCACCGCCGAGGCCAGCCAGCAGCCGATGCAGGCCGTCATTGGTGACGCAGTCGACCTCATCATCTTTATCGAAAGGACGCCCAAGGGGCGGCGGGTCACGGAAATTCTCCATGTAAGCCGTTTTGCCGGCGGACAATACCTAGTCGAACCCTATGCAGAGGACGCACGCGATGCAGCTTAACCGGTCACTTCAACTTATCAGCCTATTGACCGTCGGCGTAGTGGTGATGGCATCGCCGGCGTTTGCCAGCTCTGGCGGTGGCAGTCTTCCCTGGGAGGGGCCGCTGCAACAAATCCAGCAGTCGATAACCGGGCCGGTCGCGGGCGCCATCGCGTTAGCGGCGGTGGCAATCGCCGGCGGCATGCTGATCTTCGGCGGCGAGCTGAACGATTTTGCGCGACGGCTCGTCTATGTCGTACTCGTCGCCGGCATCCTGCTCGGGGCTACCAACATCGTCGGCCTTTTCGGTGCCACCGGCGCCTCGATCGGACTGACCGACGAGCAAGCCACGTCCGCCGATCAAACCAGAATAGGGGAGGGGGCTCATGGGTGAGTCCTTGTCCGGGCTGCAACGCAACCGCATTCACCGCGCGTTGTCGCGGCCGAACCTCCTGATGGGCGCTGACCGGGAACTGGTGCTGCTCACGGGACTTGCCGCCGTCATTCTGATTTTCGTGGTGCTGACGACCTATTCCGCCATCTTCGGCGTTGCCGTGTGGATCGTCATCGTCGGTCTACTGGGAATGATGGCCAAGGCGGACCCGCTGATGCGACAGGTCTATCTTCGCCACGTCTCCTACAAGCATTACTACAAGGCGACCTCCTCGCCCTGGCGCCGGTATTGAGGTGAAGGCATGGTCGCTCTCAAACGCTTCCGGGCCACCGGCCCGTCCTTTGCGGATCTCGTCCCCTATGCCGGCCTGATCGACAATGGTGTGCTCCTGTTGAAAGACGGAAGCCTGATGGCCGGCTGGTATTTTGCCGGTCCCGACTCCGAAAGCGCCACGGACCTCGAGCGCAACGAGCTGTCGCGCCAGATCAATACGATCCTGTCGCGGCTCGGGAGCGGGTGGATGATCCAGGTCGAGGCGGTACGCATCCCGACATTCGACTATCCCTCGGATGATCGTTGCCACTTCCCCGATCCGGTTACACGCGCCATCGACGCCGAGCGGCGGGCGCATTTCGGGCGCGAGCAGGGGCATTTCGAGAGCAAGCACGCGCTCGTCCTCACCTATCGGCCGCTTGAATCCAAGAAGACAGCCCTTAGCAAATACATCTACTCGGACGAGGAGAGCCGCAAGAAGACCTACGCCGATACGGTGCTCTTCATCTTCAGGAACGCCATCCGCGAGATCGAGCAGTATTTTGCTAACACTCTTTCGATCCAGCGGATGGAAACGCGCGAGGTCGTCGAGAGGGGAGGGGAGCGGGTCGCGCGCTACGACGAATTGCTGCAATTCGTTCGCTTTTGCGTCACCGGCGAAAACCATCCGATCCGGCTGCCGGATGCCCCGATGTACCTCGACTGGCTTGCGACGGCCGAGCTCGAGCATGGACTTACCCCGAAGGTTGAAAGCCGCTTCCTTGGCGTCGTGGCGATCGACGGCCTGCCGGCCGAGAGCTGGCCGGGGATCTTTAACAGCCTCGATCTTATGCCGCTCAGCTATCGCTGGTCATCGCGCTTCATTTTCCTCGACGCGCTGGAAGCAAGACGGAAACTGGAGCGGACCCGCAAGAAATGGCAGCAGAAAGTTCGGCCATTTTTCGACCAGCTCTTCCAGACGCAGAGCCGTTCTGTCGATCAGGACGCCATGACCATGGTGGCTGAGACGGAAGACGCCATCGCCCAGGCCTCTTCGCAGTTGGTGGCATACGGCTATTACACGCCCGTCATCGTTCTCTTCGATCACGATCGCGACGCACTTCAGGAAAAGGCAGAAGCCATCCGCCGATTGATCCAGGCAGAAGGCTTCGGGGCGCGGATCGAAACGCTCAACGCGACCGACGCATTTCTCGGCAGCCTGCCGGGCAATTGGTATTGCAATGTCCGGGAACCGCTGATCAACACCAGCAATCTTGCCGATCTCATCCCGCTCAACTCTGTCTGGTCGGGCAACCCGGTCGCCCCGTGCCCGTTTTATCCACCGAATTCGCCGCCGCTGATGCAGGTAGCGAGCGGCTCGACCCCCTTTCGCCTGAACCTTCATGTCGATGACGTCGGGCACACCCTGATCTTCGGACCGACCGGGTCGGGCAAATCTACCCTTCTGGCGCTGATCGCAGCCCAGTTTCGGCGCTACGACCAGGCAAAGATCTTCGCCTTCGACAAGGGAAGCTCGCTCCTGCCGCTGACGCTTGCTGCGGGCGGCGATCACTATGAGATTGGCGCGGATACGCAGAATGCCGAGAAGGCGCTGGCATTCTGCCCGCTATCGGACCTCTCCAGTGATGCAGATCGCGCATGGGCAACCGAATGGATCGAAATGCTGGTCGCCCTGCAGGGCGTTGCCATCACACCCGATCACCGCAACGCCATCTCACGCCAGGTCAGCTTGATGGCAAGCGCGCCTGGCCGGTCGCTGTCCGACTTCGTCAGCGGCGTGCAGATGCGTGAGATCAAGGACGCGCTTCATCATTACACAGTTGACGGCCCAATGGGCCAACTCATCGATGCAGAACAGGACGGACTGTCGCTGGGCGCGTTCCAGACCTTCGAGATCGAAGAGTTGATGAACATGGGCGAGCGGAATCTGGTTCCCGTGCTCACCTACCTGTTTCGACGGATCGAGAAGCGTCTTGACGGCTCGCCAAGCCTGATCGTCCTCGACGAGGCGTGGTTGATGCTCGGCCATCCAGTCTTCCGCAACAAGATCAGAGAATGGCTGAAGGTCTTACGCAAGGCGAACTGCGCCGTTGTGCTAGCCACCCAGTCGATTTCGGACGCAGAACGCTCGGGTATCATCGATGTCCTGAAGGAATCCTGCCTGACGAAGATATGCCTTCCCAACGGCGCCGCGCGCGAGCCAGGAACACGCGAATTCTACGAGCGGATCGGGTTCAACGAGCGACAGATCGAGATCGTTTCGAACGCGATCCCCAAGCGCGAGTATTACGTGGTCACCCCAGAAGGCCGGCGCCTGTTCGATATGGCGCTCGGCCCGGTGGCGCTCAGCTTCGTCGGCGCGTCGGGCAAGCAAGACTTGCAGCGTATCCGCGCGCTCCATTCCGA
Organism: Hyphomicrobiales bacterium; assembly: GCA_900471605.1. Taxonomy (GTDB): domain Bacteria; phylum Pseudomonadota; class Alphaproteobacteria; order Rhizobiales; family Rhizobiaceae; genus Neorhizobium. Next base: position 284,513 of record UCEY01000004.1, read on the forward strand.
ACATGGCCACGACTGGCCGATCCACTGGCTTCAAACGAGAGGAATTCACGATGCCGCATCGCTGCTCAACGTCGCATAGATTGCTCGCTGGTCTGGCGGCCGTTGCATTTTTGGCCGGCACTGGCGTGCCCGCGAATGCCGGAACTGCCACGGGCGCCGCGACCGAGTGGACGCAGGTCCTCAACAATGGCGAGCTCGTCGCGCTGGTTGGGAAATCCGGCGAGCAAATCCAGAATCAGCTCACCCAAATCAGCCAGCTCGCGCAACAGATCGAAACGCAGCTGAACATCTACCAAAACCTACTGCAGAACACCGCGACACTGCCATCGCATATGTGGGGCAAAGTCGAGAGCGATCTTAATCAGCTCCGCAGCATCGTCGACCAGGGCCAGAGCATCTCGTTTTCGATGGGCAATGCCGATGACGTGCTGCAGCAGCGCTTCCAGAGCTATTCGAGCCTCAAAACCAACCTGCCGAACGCGACAAGTTTTTCGTCGAGCTACCAGACCTGGTCAGACACCAACCGGGACACGATCGCCGGCACGCTGAAGGCGGCAAGCCTGACGGCGGATCAGTTCGACAGCGAAGAAGCCACGATGTCCTCGCTGCGATCGATGTCGGAGTCATCAGACGGACAGATGAAAGCCCTGCAGGTGGGGCATGAGATCGCGGCGCAACAGGTCGCGCAGATGCAGAAGCTCCGCGGCCTCGTCTCCCAGCAGATGACCATGATGGGAACGTGGCTGCAGACCGAGCAGACCGACAAGGATCTCGCGCAGGCCCGACGGGAAAAATTCTTCAGCGCCACAGCGCCCTCCACCTCAGGCGGCGAGAAAATGAAGGTGGAATGGTGAGAACGAAATTGATCCTCCTCGCACTCGCAGCGTTCGTGTCGGCGGCGAGCGCCAGCATCTGGCTGCTCATCTCCGAAAAGCAGGTTGCTCAGGAGCGCCGTGAACAGTTCTTCGGCACCTCGAAGAGGTATCCGACTTCCGGCGGCGAAAAGATGAAAGTCGAGTGGTGAGCGAATGACGGCGACACCTCATCAGCAGCTTCGATCCGCTGCGGTGCTTACGGCCTTGTGCTTGCTGGTCGCGCAGCCAGCCCTCGCGCAGGAAGGTTCGGTGCTGACCTCGTTGCAAAGCCAGATCACAGCGGCCGCGAAGGGTTGGGAAACAACCGTCATGGATGCGGCCAAATCGCTGTTCTGGATCCTGGCGACAATCGAGATCGGCATCGCCGCCGTTTGGCTCGCGATCCAAGCTGCATCGCTCGATAGTTGGTTTGCAGAGCTTGTCCGACGGATCATGTTCGTCGGCTTCTTCGCCTTCGTACTGGCACAGGGACCGACCTTCGCGAAGGCGGTCGTAGATAGCCTGTTTCAGATCGGTGCCGGAGGTGGTACCGCTTCGCCGGCCGACGTCTTCAACGCCGGGCTCGCCGTCGCCACCAAGATGTCGGAAAAGATCCAGTTTGGGCTTTTCGAGGATAACGCGCTGGCGATCTCGGCCGCTTTTGCGATGGTCGTCGTTGTCATCTCGTTCTCACTCGTCGCCGCGATCTTCGTGTCGGTCATGGTCGAGATGTATATCGGCCTGCTCGCAGGCATGATCATGCTCGGCCTCGGAGGTTCGTCCTACACCAAGGACTTCGCCATCAGATATCTGGTCTACGCGTTCTCGGTCGGAATGAAGCTCATGGCGCTTGTGATGATTTCGCGCATCGGATCAGAAGTGCTGATCGGATTGGCAAACGAGCCTGACATTGGGGACCAATTCCAGACCGCGCTTGCGATTGCCGGCATTGCCGTCGTCGTTTTCATTATCGCGATTTACGTCCCGAACATCATGCAAGGTGTCGTCCAAGGGGCGTCCGTCTCGGGCGGGATGGAAGCGATCCGCCATGGCGGCCAGGCGGCATCCTTCGCCACGGGCGCCGGCTTCCTAGCAGCAGGGGCGGCGGGCGCAGGGTTCGCGGCGGCTCAAAGCGCACGGGCCGCGGGATCGTCTGTGGCCGGGGCAATGCTACGCGGAATTGGCGCGGGTATCGGTTCTGCCGGACAAGCGGCGGGCTCTGCAGCGAAGGAAAAGGCGATCGGCTCTCCCGGCGCCTATGCCGGATCGATTCTCGGTCTCGCCAACGCCAAGTTGGACGAGGCGCGCAGCGGCCACAGCGGACCAAAGCCATCTCCCGAACGCAAAGACTAATAGCAATCAGAAAGTGAAGGACCGATGGCAGCGAACCGCGCCCCCGAAAACCCGTATCTTGCCGCGCGTCAGGAATGGAATGAACGATACGGCTCTTATGTGAAATCCGCCGGCGCATGGCGCATCGTCGGCATTCTGGGTCTCACCATGGCTGTGGTCGGCTTCGGTTATTCGATGTATCTCAGCACCCAGGTCAAGCTGGTGCCTTATATTGTCCAGGTCGACAAACTGGGCACGGCGGTTACCGCCGGTTTCCCCGAGCAGATCGAATATGCGGACGTCCGGGTCGTGCGCGCCACGCTCGGCAACTTTGTCACCAGCTTCCGTTCAATCACGCCGGACGCAGTGGTGCAGAAGCAATATATCGATAGGACCTACGCGCTGCTTCGAACCTCCGATCCGTCGACACAGAAGATCAATGACTGGTTCCGGAGCAACTCGCCTTTCGAAAAAGCCAAATCTTCGACCGTAGCCATCGAGGTCAACAATATCGTAGCGCTCTCCAACCAGACCTATCAGATCGACTGGACCGAATACGAACGGGACAGAAAAGGGAAGGAAACCGGCACGCGCCGTTTCCGTGGGATCGCGACGGTGACACTCACGGCACCACAGGATGAGGCGACCATTCGCCTCAATCCTATCGGCCTCTATGTCCGGGACTTCGACTGGACAGCACAGCTTTAAGGGCAGGGAATTCACGCACATGCACAGAACAGGATTGATCGCAGCCGTCGGCTGCCTGGCCGGACTCGCGTTTGCGATGGGCGCTCACGCCCAGACCATGACGTCGAACGAGGTCAAGGGAACCAAGCTGTCGAGCAAATGGCGAGGAACGCCGGGCCTCGTGACTACAGGACCGGATGGCAAGGTCATCTTTCTGTTCGGTGAGACGCAGCCATCCGTCGTCTGCTCACCGCTGCAGGTCTGCGATATCGAACTCCAGGGCGGCGAGATCGTCCGCGACGTGCTTGTCGGTGACACGGTTCGGTGGAAAGTAGAGCCCGCAACGTCTGGCGCGACCGGAGGGCAGGCGATCCATCTGATCGTCAAACCCTCGGAAGCCGGCCTTGTCACCTCGATGGTCGTTACGACGTCGCGCCGCACCTATCATATCCAGCTCAAGTCTCATCCGAGCCAATACATGGCCCGCATCGGCTTCGAATATCCGGAGGACGTCTCGACGAAGCTTGCCGACATCAATTCCCGGCTCGAGACCGGCGGCATTCCTGGCACAGCGCCCGACAAATTGAACTTCTCCTACTCGGTGAGTGGCAGTGCGCCCTGGAAACCGAAGCGGGTCTATTCGGATGGTACGAAGACTTACATTCAATTCTCGAAATCAGTCTCAGGCCAGGATGCGCCCGTGCTCTTCGTCGTCTCTGGCGGCCAGAACCGCATCGTCAATTACCGGATGAAGAACGATATGATGATCGTCGATTACGCGGTCGACAAGGCGATCCTCATCTCCGGCGTCGGCTGGCGCCAACAGAAAATCACCATTCGACGGGGAGGCTGAGCCATGCGCAATCTTCTCGTCGTAATCGCCACCGCCACGCTGATTTCAGGTTGCCAGACCGCCGAGGACGAATTGACTACCAGCTCCACGCCCGTCACCGTCTCCGGCCCCGCCGCAAGCGCCATTGCCGGCGACATGGCGAGCCGGCTCGCCGAGCAGATCGGTCCGGCCGGCACGACGGCGCTCAAAATGGAAAAGGACTCATCGGACTTTGCGACGGCCCTCGAGGCTGCGCTGAAGGGCTGGGGCTATACAGTCATTACCGACGGGAAGGTTGCCAAGGATGTGAAGCCGGTCGAGCTCGCTTATTCAATCGACGGCGTCGACGGTCAGGTGCTCGCACAGCTCTCGACCCCGTCCATCGCACTTGGCCGGGCCTACACGGCATCGGCGACTGGCGCCACGCCGGCAAGCCCTCTTTCCATCATCCAGCGGAATTGAGGGGAGGCGAGCATGGTCCAATCGCTCCAGCTCGGCGCATCCAACCAGACCGACGATCAGAAGGGCATGCGCCGCCTCAATCGGCTGCCGATCATCATAACCATCGTCGTCGTCGCCCTATTCGCCGGCGTTGTCGTGATCGGACTGGCGTGGCGCGGCCTGCCATTCAATCGCAGCAACGATATCGACAGCGCCTCGAATACACCGGCGACCAACTTCGGAGACCAGCTCAAGCGCGGCGTCACGGACGGCATCATCGGCGAGCCGGTTGAGCGCGAGGCATTCCAGCCGACGCCAGCCGTCGAACAGAAGATTGAGAAGGAAACACCTGTTGTCGACGGCCGGTCTACGGAGAGGGAAGAACGGCGTCCAAAGCTTGAATCCGAGGAGGAATGGAAAGCCCGCCTGAAGCGGGAGCAGGATGAACAATATATCCGCGAGGCTCAGCGCCAGCGCATGGCTCGGCTGCAGGCGCGGGCAACGGCCTTAGACTCACCGTTGAAGGTGGATATTGCCGATGTCGAGAGAACCACCAGCAACTCCAGCGACACAGGCCGGCAGACGACTGCGACAGCAAATAATGCTTCGAACCTCTATGCCACCGCCTTGAAATCCGGTCTCATAGGCCAGAACGTCGATCAGAACGGCCAGACGTCAAAGGAGGATTTCTTCAACCAGGATGTCAAAGATCTCGGCTACCTGCCGAACAAGGTCGTCCCCCAGTTTTCGCCTTACGAGCTGAAACGCGGCTCGGTTATCCCCGCGACGCTGATCACTGGTCTCAACTCCGATCTCCCCGGACGAATTAGCGCGCAGGTCAGCCAGAATGTCTATGACAGCGCCACCGGCTACCGATTGCTCATCCCGCAGGGCGCAAAACTGTTCGGCCGCTACGATTCCAAGGTGTCGTTTGGCCAGGAACGCATCCTCGTCATCTGGACCGACCTCATTTTTCCCAATGGATCGACCTTGCAAATCGGAGGCATGGCCGGCACGGATGCGGCAGGCTATGGCGGCTTCAAGGATAAGGTCGATCGGCATCTTTGGCGCACGTGGAGTTCGGCGGCGCTGGTGGCGTTGATCGGAACCGGCATTGACATGTCGATGCCCGAGAGTACTACGCTCACGACACAGGATAAGGCTTTTGATGCCGCACGACGGAACTTCGCTGAGAGCTTCGGCCGTGTCGCCGAGCAGACGATCTCGAAGAACCTCAATGTGCAGCCGACGATCAACATTCGCTCAGGCTACCGTTTCAACGTGCTCGTCGACCAGGACATCATATTCCCGTCAGCCTACACCTCGCGCTGAGCCGACGGCGACACGTCGGTTCTCGCGAGTGCATCCCTGTTGTGTAGCAACCACACATAGGGACAATCTTTCTGAATGCAGTCAACTTTTTGATTGGGCACACTTGAAACGTCTGCCCTTCACGCGCACCTAAGCGGCCGAGCAGGAATTTGACGCACTGCGTCCGGTTGCTTGGAGGCCTTCAATTGAATCAGTGGTTTGAGCGTTTGAGCGAGCAGGTTGCGATCGCGCACGACGAGCCGGCAGTCAGGTCGACACTTCAAAGGTTGACGTATGAAGCGGGCTTCAGTGCTTACGCATATCTCAGTTTCCAGGCAGACACACAGACGGCTGTTTCGAACTATCCTGAAGAATGGCAGCAGCGGTATTTCGATCTTCACTACGCGTCGATCGACCCGGTCATTCGAACAGCCAGAGATCGCCAGGAAGCCTTTGCATGGTCGAATGTCGTGACTGGCCGAACAAGCAAGGAACGTCGAAAGTTCTTCGGCGAGGCCGCCGAGTTCGGGATCCGGTCGGGAGTAACAATTCCGATCAAGACCGGCTTCGGGCGGATGGCGATGCTCACTCTTGCGTCGAGTGAAGTGGATTTCGCCGAAGCACAGGCTCTCAATCCAGTCGGCGCCGCGGCGTCCTTCGGTCAGGTGCATTCCCGGTTGGAGCTGATGCGGTTGCAGCCCACGCGTCGCAGCAACATCCGCCTGAAAGCTGACGAACTGACCTGCCTGAGATGGTCGGCCGAAGGCAAATCGATGAAGGCCATCGCCATCATTGAGAACACGACCTACGCGAACGTTTGTTTCTTCCTGCGCAACGCCAAAGCCGCGCTCGGCGCCTCGACCCTTCCGCAGGCGACCGCGTTGGCGAAAGAGTTCGGGCTGATTTGAAAGAGGCTCAGTGAGGCGTCGTCTTGGAAATTTCGGGAATGTAGCCCAGGACGTCGAGAAGCGTTGATACCACCGTCTGCTGTGCATGAACGGCGATCATCGCGGAAATGTACGCCCGCCGGTTTTCCGTGAGTTCGGTTTGATCTGTCTCGGTGTCCAGTAAGGATTCGATCCGGACCGCTTCGTCGCGCAAGCGACGATGCTTCTCGATTTCCTCAACGACAAACGGCTCGATTTCGTCGGGCTTCAGGCCGTCCATGAGGCCGATGAGCGGCCTCAACACCAACTTGTCACCCGAGACGAGATCGTTGCGTTTCACGCCCACTCTATCCACCAACATTCGCCCCTTGCGGTCCGTCTCCACATTGATTTGTGAGGACATCCGGAAGACCGAAGCTGACGTGCTTCGACCCAATTGCCCGACGTTGCATCGCGCACCGTGCGACTACTAACCAATTTCGTGCTCCTCGCAAAGGGCAGGTGCCATGGCTCTGAAGTGCATTTACATACTATAGTTGATAAACTTAAAGTATGTAAACGACGATCTTCCGCGCATGGATATGCGCAAACTGGTCGGCTCGAACTTCGCGCGCCTCCGTCGGGAGAAGGGCCTGACGCAGGAGCAGGTCGAGGCACGATCGGGCATTAGCCAGCAATATCTCAGCGGTCTCGAACACGGTCGCCGCAACCCGTCGATCATTACCCTCTACGAACTCGCTCAAGCGCTGGATGTCAGCCATGTTGATCTCGTCATGCCGACCGATGACGCTGAGATCGATATGAAATCTGACTGAAGGGTCTTCCGGTCGTTCGAAATCATTATTCATACCGAAAACGCGGCCCTTCGTGGATGGACGCTTTCAATTGGCCGCCACGTGAATTTCAATCAGTCATTCCTTGACTTTCAATCGGTCATCCCCGTAGTTTCAAACGGTCATCAAAGGAATGAAGCTATGGCGCTGTATCCAAGGCTCGTTGAGCAACGCGTTGCCGACGCCATGTCAGACACGCGAGTGGTACTGATCGTGGGGCCCCGACAATCAGGAAAAACGACATTGGTCAAGAAGATGGCCAGCGAGGGGATCGAGTATTACACGCTGGATAATGCAACGACCCTGGAGGCAGCGCGACAGGATCCGGTTGGCTTTGTAAGAGGAATCGACCGCGCCATTATCGATGAAATTCAGCGCGCTCCCGAGCTGTTGCTGGCGATCAAGGAAAGCGTGGACACCGACCAGCGCCCAGGACGGTTCCTTCTGACCGGTTCAGCCAATCTCATGACGCTGCCACGCGTGGCGGACTCGCTCGCAGGGCGCATGGAGGTCGTCCGATTGCTGCCGCTCGCTCAAAGCGAAATCAGAACTGCCGGCGCAAGCTTTTTGGTCGACGCCTTCCGAAACGAAGCCAAAATCGGAGAACCAATCGTCGGCGACGACTTGATGGCTATAGTTCTGGCAGGTGGATATCCCGAGGCATTGGGCCGCAAAACCTTGAGCCGAAGGCAGGATTGGTATGCGGATTATATCCAGGCGATCGTTCAACGCGATGTTCGCGATGTCGCACAAATCGAGCAGATCACTCAAATGCCGCGCCTGCTGCGCATTCTGGCAGAGCATTCGGGGCAACTCGTGAACTATTCCGGAATTGGCGCCGCCATCGGGATGAACCACATCACGACGCAGAAATATGTCGGGATCTTCGAGAGCCTGTTCCTCGCCAGAACCGTGCAACCCTGGTTTTCCAACAAACTGAAACGTCTTACCAAGACCCCGAAAATACATTTCCTCGATTCTGGTCTGCTTGCGTCCCTTCGTGACCTTTCTATCGAGCGGCTCCGGGATGACAGGGGGCCGTTCGGGGCGTTGCTGGAGACTTTCGTTTTCGGCGAGATCCTTAAACTCGCCAGCAGCGAACATACCCGATTTGAGTTTTCGCACTTTCGCGACAAGCAGCAGAACGAAGTCGATATCGTGATCGAAGACAGAAGAGGGCGGGTTGTCGGCATCGAGGTCAAAGCGGCAGCTACCGTCTCGAATTCCGACTTTTCTGGATTGCGAATTTTGGCCGAAGCATGTGGAGAGCGGTTTGTTTCAGGCATTGTCCTGTACGACCATGACAAAGTGATCCCATTCGGGGAACGCCTGTCCGCCGTACCCATTTCGGCATTGTGGCATTAGCGTTTCGTAAGCCATTTCGCCTCCGGGTCCGACCCCAGCACATTGTAAATCCCGCCTCTGCAACGCAGCCGACCGCCGTCTACTTACTCCCAATTCTCGAAAGATCGATCCGGATACCAGCGTCTTGCACTTTCGTTTCCGAAGTCGTCGCTGGTTCGATTGGCTGATCGGACAACGTCGATGCATCGCCCTCGGCAACGCTGCTGGGCTGTCCTATCACCACACCACCGGGATCATCAGCCTGAAACACGCTCTCGCCTTCAAATTCGCCCGTCTTCCAGGAATAGATGGCATCCTCGAAGATCTGCGGAAAAACTTCCTCACTCGTCGGGTTGCCATACCATTTGGTCACGATGCGCAGGATCTTGGCAAACATCGCCGTCCCCATCCGAAGGTTCGCACATGGATCGACCAGATCGGCCTTCAACTCGGAGACATCCTTGACGCCGACACCGGCCGGGAATTGCGTGAGGCCGATCCGAACCACCGCCCGGCCGACATTCTGACGGATAATCTCCATTGCCTTCTCGGGACTGTCGGCTTTCGGAACGAGGATCAATCGTCCCCCTGACTTCACCGTGACGGCGAGGGGATCGGGCGATCCGACCGCATCGACAAATTGCTCGACGATCGCCGGCTTCAGCGATGGATCGGCGCACTCTTTGATCAAAACAGCGTCCAACATGACGGGGCTCCAGACCTTATGTGTTGAAGGATATGATAAGCGGCATACCGAAGAGGCGTGCCCAGGCTGCGGCGCTCGCACGCTGGATGTCGACGATCGACGTGCCTGACGTCCACCAGCCGTTTCCGATTGCGACGATGAGATCCGGGTCATGGAGCATCGACTGCAGAATGGGCCAGCCGATCAGTTGCTCGTAGCAGATCAGCGGCGCAACCCGCGCGCCGGCAACTTCGACAACAGGATTGGAAAAGAAATGCGCTTTCGCGCCGCCGCTTCCGCCGATCAAACCCGGCCAGGGCTGCCACATCGAGCCCGGCACTGGCATCCTCTCACGATAGATCACCGAGCTCTTGGCCTCCGAAACCGCCACCACGACATTGTCGTAACCAGTGTCGTTGACGACCGCCGCACCGGCGACGATCGTCAATCCTGTCCCGATCAGTTCGCGCTGCCAGAACCGTTGCACCGTGGGGGTCAAAAAGCCGAGCGCGCTTTCCGGAAGAACAACAATGTCGCCATGGGCTCGCGCAACCGTCCGGGCCGTTGCCGCCAAGTCACGGTGTCTTGCAAGATCGCTCGTCCGTCCCAGCGTGGCGCCCAGAGGAAGATCGACAGCATGCCAGGCTGGCGATACTGTCGGCGCCGTCCAAGATGCGGCGGACCAGAGCCAGATGCCTGCCAAGGCAAAGGCTGCAGCCGGCCGGAGGCGGGTCGTCAGAACCGCCAGGCCGGCTGCCATCGCCACAAGACCAACCCAACCCGATCCTGGAAACAAAACACCGGCCGCGGTCCATGGATGTGCCCAACCGAGAATCCCGAATGGCGGAATCGCCATGAGTACCGACGCCGCGAGATAGCGGAGCGGCAACCAGCCTTGCCGCCTCGACCACAGCGCGGCATGGACGACAACAAAGGCACTGGACGCCGCCAGCCAAAGGAGCAATCCGGGCAGGATATCCGACGCGTAGAATGTGGCAACGCCCTGTGGCAGGCCGCGCGAGGCCGACAGGAAATATGCGGCGGAAACAGCCGCCGCGGTCGCGCGGGTTTTCGCGAGGGACCAGAGTGCGGGAAAGGCCGCGGAGAGGGGAAGGAGCAGCACGTTGCCGCTCCATCCGGCCCATCCGGCTGCCGCTGCAGCGCAAATCAGGCCGGCCGTCGAAAGCCAATCACGGCGCATAGGTCAGCACCTCCTCGGCCAGGCCAAGGATCCCCGATATGGGCACGGGGCCGAAGTATCGCGAGTCGAACGAGCCCACGAATGCGGCATAGAGAAAGACCTCGCCCGTGCCGACCTCACCGTCGGCAAATGCCTTCATCATCGCTCGCCCGTGCCCGTCTTTCGCCGACAGAGCCGAATGCGGAAGTGCAAGGCTGTCGATCGTGACGAAGCGGTCGATATGAATACGCTGACCAGGGGTGGCGACGATCGTCTTGATCAAAGGCGCATAGCCACCAGGGCACAATCCGAAGCGAAGATAACCGCGCTGCCGGGCTTCTCGGATCGCCGGGGTCAGAGGCGGGCAGATGAAGACGAGATCGCCGACGGCTGCAGGACGGTCCAGCGATCGAATGCGCCAAATTCCCAATGGCTCACTCGGGGTCAGATTCACGCGGTATCCGGCAAGACCGCCGGCGATGGTCGCCAAAACAAGCGCGGCGGCAGCGGCGACTGCCATGGCGGCGGGGCCGAGGGCGAGGCGGCGCGAAGATCCTCGAGCGTCAATGATTGTCATTTCAGGGAGAGCCCTTGGCTCTTCGTCTGACGAAGCGACTCTGCCTGCTTCGCAGCAGTGACGGTGCGTTCATGCGCCGAGAGTTGCTGAATGGTCCGCATCGAGCTCCAAGCCGATTGGACCTCGGCCTTTTGAGCCGGGTTCATTCCCGCCGTGACCGATTGGAACGTGTCGCCGCTTGCGTCTTTCCCCGCGACACCCAGGAAGGTGCGTTCGCCGAACCGCTCGCCGACGGCTTTGGCAAAGCCCTCAAGCTCGGCTTTCACCATCTTGTCCGAAAGTGTATATTCCAGCCCCGCGGGAAGGTCGTTCCGGTCGATTGCGTCGCGTACACGCTCGAGCACCGTCTTGGCGTTCGGTGACAGCGCGGGAATGTCGATGGAGACCCGCAATCTCGCCGCGCGTTCTTCCGTTTGGTGCTTGCGTTCGGCCTCCGTTCGCATTTCGAGGAAGCGCTCCAGATTGCGGGCAAGGGCGGGCACGTTGAGGAGCGCAGTGTCGCGATCTTGCTTGTCGGTCTTGCTGGCGAGGACACCTGTCTTCCCCTTGAGCGCGCCGAACCTCCCGGGCTCGTTTGCAAGTCTGAAGAGGGTGGTGGCCGCGCCCGCCTTGTCCTTCAGCATCGCGTCAACATTCACCGCTTTGAACGCCGCCGCCGGCTCGGCGTAGACAAGGCGGAAGCGCGTCGAAACGTCCTCCCATTGCCGCTTCAGACCCGGATCGGACGAGAGCTTGTCTTCGACGGATTGCTCGACCGATTTGGGGAAAGTCGTGATGCCGGACACCATCGGTTTGGCCTCCTTGGTTGTGTCAGGACGATGTGACTGGGACGAGGCGGCGAACAGGCCGAGCTTGGAACCGACGGCCGCCAGGCGGCTCGCCATGTCCTTGAGCAATTGCTTCTGCCGAAGTGTCCATTCGAGCCGCTCGCGAACCAGCGTTCGGGCGACGTTGACGAGATGGAGGCCGCGCGCCTCGGCGAAACGAAGCGCCTGGCGATAGAAGGGACCACCGGCATAATCGAGGGTCGTTTCCTTCGCGTTCCTGCGCGAGAGAACCGGCACGAGCCCGCCGGCCTTGGCGAAGGAGCGGCGCCCGTAATAGACGGCGAGATCCTCGCGGTGACGGGTCATCGCGACATAGGCAAGATGCCGGTCCAGCGAGAGCGACGCCAGCACCTTGACCCGGTCGACAGTGGCGCCCTGGCTCTTATGGATAGTGGTGGCATAGCCATAATCGAGATTGTTGTAGAAGCGCTGTTCGACCAGCATCTGACGGCGGTGTTCGCCTTCGCCTACCTCGGCAACGATGCGGCCTGGCGCGGTCTCAACGACCTTCGCCAGCATGCCGTTCTTGACGCCGAGCGAGCCTTCGTTCTTGAGGAACACGATCTGGTCGCCCACGGCAAAATTGCGATCGCCGTCCGCCGTCTTGAACATGGCTCCCTTGTCGAGAACCCCGCGTTCGATCAGCTTGATGCGGGCCATCTGGTTCAACATGCGCACGTCCCTGCGCAAATGTGCAAGGATCAGCGACGTCTTCGCCGGATCGTAATCGCGGTCCCAGGCGGCGATGAGATTGTCGACGGCATCGGCCTTCAGATCCCAGCCGATCATCTTGCCGTTGGCGCGATAGGCGTCGACTGCCTTGCCGACATTGCCGCGCGCCAGGTCAAGCGAGGCGTCACGCATCCATTGCTGGCGCTGACGGTAAATGGTTTCGAGTTCCGCATAGCCGATGCGATCGGCGATCGCGCGAAAGGCAGCGCCGGCCTCGATCGGCTGGAGCTGCTCGGGATCGCCGATGAGAATGAGCTTGGCGCCGGCTTTCGTTACCGCTTCGACGAACAGCGCCATCTGCCGCGACGACACCATGCCGGCTTCATCAAGGACGAGGACCGTCTTGCTGTCGAGCTGATTGCGCCCCTCGTTCCAGCGCAGTTCCCAGGACGCCAGCGTGCGAGAGACAATGCCGGCCTCCTTCTCCAGGCCCTCGGCCGCCTTGCCCGCAAGTGCCGCGCCGACAACGCGGTAGCCTGCGGCCTCCCAGGCCTCGCGTGCGGCCTTCATCATCGTCGTCTTGCCGGCGCCGGCGCGGCCGATCACGGCGGCGATCCGCTCGGTGCCCGTCACGTGCTCGATCGCAATTTTCTGTTCATCCGACAGCCGGTCGTGGCGCGCAAAAGTCGCCGTCAGCACCGCATCGCGCACGCCATGTGACGAACGCTGAGAGAGCCAGATCGCGCGATTGGCCATCTCCGCTTCCAGCCGGATCATTTCGCGGGTGGTGTACTTGGCGGGCACCTTGGAACCGGTCGCGAGATCGATCCGCTCACGTTCAAGACGCAGGGTCTCAGGGTGAAGGATGATCCGGACCATGATGCTTTGGAACAGGGTCGGGTCGTCGATGTAGCGGTGCAGGATCTTGGCGACGTCACGCTCATCGAACACACTCTTCTCGCGCATGATCATGTCGATGACGAGTTTCGGACTCCGGTCGATCCGTTTCGCGTTCTCGGCTCTCCGCTCATCCTGCAATTCGATGCGCTCGAGCTCGACCGGCTTCGCGGCGACATCGGCTTTCCGCTCAATTGCTTTGGTCCCGACGCCAAGGTGGATAGTGGGTTCGAGATCGATCCCTTGCTTTTCGAAGGATCGGCCGTCGATGCGAAGGTCAAGGCCGGCCAGCGCCAGATGCCGGTTCTGGCAGGCAAACCATCCGTCGCGAAACGCGTTGAAATCGTCTATGCCGCCGGCCCAAAGCTCGTAGACGATCTTGCCAGCATCGTTGCGGATCGGATTGCCGTCCGGCCGTGTTACCGCGACTTTCTTGGCGCCGAAACCGTCTTCGTTCAGCGGCCGCAAGGTCGTCATGAGATGGACATGCGGATTGCCCGGCGCGTCATGATAGACCCAGTCGGCCACCATGCCCTTGGACGTGATGTGCCGTTCGACGAAGTCCTGCACGAGCGCGATGTTCTGCTCAGCGCTCAATTCGATCGGCAGCGCGATGGTGACATCCTTGGCAAGCTGCGCGTCCGAGCGCTTCTCGAAGGCCTCGACCTTGTTCCAGAAGGCTTCGGAAGCGCCCGAGACCGAACGATCCGCGATCATCGAGCGCAGCCATTCCGGCGCGTCGGCGGGAATGACGAACTCTTCGTGCAGCAATCCCTGCTTGCGGGTGTAGTCGATCGTGCGGGCCTCGCGCTCGTAATCCATCTTGGCGCAGTGGCGGTAGGCCGCCGAAAGGACGGCGCTGCGGCCCGAACCACGAGCGACGACGCTGACGGAGAAATGCGGGACGGCCACGGCGAGTTCTTTCCCGATTGCGAACGAAATCAACACGTTCATCGGAAGCGGAAGGCCCAGCCAGGGCCAAAAGCAAAGCGTCGCATCAGCGACGTATAATTGCGCCCTTCGGATCCGCTCCTTCGGAACGGCCGGGATGATGCTCAAAGGCGTTGGCTCCGCCAACTCGCATTTCTGTCAGTAGATTGGCATGCCGATCTCATGGGACTGTCATGCCGTTCACGATCAAACCGACATGTAAGGACAGTCCCGAATGAAGAAACCATCTTCCGAAATTCGCGCAAAAATCGCCCAGCTCCAGGAGCAGCTCAGGGCAGCAGAGACCCGTGAGGCCGAGCGCATCGGTCGAATTGCCCTCAAGGCAGGCCTTGGCGAAATCGAGGTCGACGAGGCGGAGCTACAGGCGGCCTTCGAGGACCTGGCCAAGCGGTTTCGCGGAGGCAAGGCAGGAACGAACGGGAGGGAGAGGGCAGGGGCAGGCGGCTCGGGCACGGCCAGCACCACGCCTGGCTCGGCTGCGGGCGGGACTGCTGAGGCTTGAACGGATGGCGCGCACGACCACATCCGATGCCCGCAAGAAGGATGCGCGGGAGAAGATCGAGCTGGGCGGCCTGATCGTCAAGGCAGGTCTCAGATTCGAGAAACGCGCGCTCCTGCTCGGTGCGTTGATCGAGCTCAAGCATAAGCTCGGCGCGGATGGTGGCGAGCGAGAGCGTCTTACGTCGATCGGCGCGGAGGCCTTTCGCAATGACACCTAAGAGGGTCGCATTGTTCCTCGTCCCATTCTCCGTCATGGTCATCGCGACCGTGGCGACCAGCGGCGGAGAGCATTGGCTTTCGAGCTTCGGAAAGTCCGGGGCCGGCAAGCTTATGCTCGGGCGCGTAGCGATCGTATTGCCGTATGCCTTGGCTGCTGCCATCGGCATCATCTTCCTCTTCGCCGCCGCGGGTTCCACGAGCATCAAGACCGCCGGCTGGGGCGTCGCGGCTGGCGGAGCGGCGACGATCGCGATCGCGGCCGTGCGAGAAATCGCGAGGCTTCAGGGCCTGGTGGACAAGCTGCCGCCAAAGCAAACGATTCTGGCCTACGTAGATCCCGCCACAGCAACGGGAGCCGTCGCGGCCGCGATGGCCGTCGGCTTCGCATTGCGCGTTGCGATCGTCGGCAATGCCGCTTTCGCGCGATCAGAACCGAAGCGCATCAGCGGCAAACGCGCCCTTCATGGCGAAGCCGACTGGATGAAACTGCAGGAGGCCGCGAACCTTTTTTCAGATACCGGCGGCGTCGTTATCGGCGAACGATATCGTGTCGACAGAGACAGCGCGGCGGCGCTGGCCTTTCGCGCACACAACGTTGAGACATGGGGCGCCGGCGGCACGTCGCCGCTCTTATGCTTTGACGGCTCATTCGGCTCTTCGCACGGCATCGTATTTGCCGGTTCCGGCGGGTTCAAAACGACGTCGGTGACAATCCCGACCGCCTTGAAATGGGGCGGCTCGCTGATTGTTCTCGACCCATCCAATGAGGTCGGACCGATGGTGATGGAGCACCGGCGCAACGCGGGCCGCGACGTGTTTGTGCTGGACCCAAAATCTCCGGAGATCGGCGTCAACGTGCTCGACTGGATCGGGCGTTTCGGCGGCACGAAGGAAGAGGATATCGCCTCGGTCGCCTCCTGGATCATGAGCGACAGCGGGCGAGCGCAGGGGGTGCGTGACGACTTCTTCCGGGCGTCGGGTCTGCAGTTGCTGACGGCGATCATCGCCGACGTCTGCCTGTCGGGCCATACGGAAAAGGAGCGGCAAACCCTGCGCCAGGTTCGCGCCAATCTGGCCGAGCCCGAACCCAAGCTGCGCCAGCGGCTGCAGGATATCTACGATGAGTCACAATCCGACTTCGTCAAAGAAAACGTCGCAGCCTTCGTGAACATGACGCCGGAAACCTTCAGCGGCGTTTATGCCAACGCGATTAAGGAGACGCATTGGCTATCCTATCCGAACTACGCCGCTCTCGTTTCCGGATCGAGCTTCACGACCGACGCGCTTGCCGGCGGCAGCACCGACGTGTTCATCAACATCGATCTCAAGACGCTGGAGACCCATGCCGGCCTGGCCCGGGTCATCATCGGCTCGTTCCTCAACGCAATCTATAACCGTGATGGCGCGATGCCCGGCCGAGCGCTCTTCCTTCTCGATGAGGTCGCGCGGCTTGGTTATATGCGGATCCTGGAAACCGCGCGCGATGCAGGCCGCAAATATGGGATCACGCTTGTCATGATCTATCAGTCGATCGGTCAGATGCGCGAAACCTATGGCGGACGGGACGCCGCCAGCAAATGGTTCGAGAGCGCGAGCTGGATATCGTTTGCGGCCATCAACGATCCGGAAACGGCGGACTACATCTCGCGCCGTTGCGGCACGACGACGGTCGAGATCGACCAGGTCAGCCGCAGTTTCCAGGCGAAGGGATCCTCGCGCACGCGATCGAAGCAGCTGGCCGCGCGACCGTTGATCCAGCCGCATGAAGTGCTTCGCATGCGCGCCGATGAGCAGATCGTGTTCACCGCGGGCAACGCGCCGCTCAGATGCGGCCGTGCGATCTGGTTCCGGCGTGACGACATGAAGGCTTGCGTTGGGACGAACAGGTTTCACAAGCTCGAAGGCACGGCTGAAGCCCAGCCGATCGAGCCGGCGCGCAGTTCAGCGAGCAAGGCCGATCGAGAATGATGAAGAGTATCGGAGGTGGCATGAAAGAGGATATATGAGATGGATATGCTCTTTGGACAGTCACGCCTTGCACCGCCTGGCTTACCTTACCTGGGTTTTCGCGAACTCAATGAAGGAGAGCAAACCGTGACTGCCCCTTATGATTATCACATTGGCGTGGACTACCACAAAAGCTACAGCCACCTTGTCGTGCAGGACTCTGCCGGGAAGACATTGCGATCCGGTCGTGTGAAGAACGACCGCCAGTCTCTCGGATCGTTTCTGGAACGGTATCGGGAGAACAGCCATGCAGTGATGGAAGCGACCCGCAACTGGATGGTGATGTATGATTGGCTGGATGACATCTGCGACGATGTCGTTCTGGCGCATCCGTTGAAGGTGAAGGCGATCGCCGACGCCAAAATCAAGACGGACAAGATCGACGCGACGGTGCTGGCGCACTTGTTGCGTGCCGATCTGGTGCCGGAAGCCTGGGCACCAACGGAGAAGGCGCGGGACCTTCGCGTCGCGCTTCGTGAGCGGATGTTCTATGTACGGCTGCGCACGATGGTGAAGAACCGGGTTGTGACAGTGTTCGACCGTTACCCAGAGCAGACGGCGCAGTTGAAGAAGCTGGGCGACCTGTTCAGCAAGACCGGCCTCCAGCAGCTCGCCACGCTCAACGTATCAGCGATCGACCGAATCCAGATCGACCGCGGGCTAGAGTTCATCGGCGACATTGACGGGCGGATCAAGCAGGCCGAAGCCACGATCAAGGCGATGACGAAGACCAACGGCAATGTGAAGCTGTTGAAGACCATCCCTGGCATCGGGGAGTTCTTCGCCCGGCTGATCGATGCGGAGATCGACGACATCGATCGCTTCCGGAATCCGAAGAAGCTGGCTGCCTATGCCGGGCTTGTTCCCTCGACCTACTCGAGCGGTGGCAAGGCCTATCATGGGAAGATCATCCAGGGCGAGAAAATCCGCATCGCGGATATCGACACGCCTGAACTCAGCCCGCCGCGGTGCGAGGCAGAAAGGATCAAGGGCGAAGCCGCGAAATCACGTCTGCTCGCGCTGCTCAACGCCGGTAACTTCTCGCATTCCAGCGGTTCGCGTGACGAGGATAAGTATGGCCGCAAGCTGCGTACGGTGACGCGCGCAGAACGCTCGCTCGGGACCACTCTCGTCGAGGAGGGCCTCGCCCGGCGCTGGGACGGTGCGCGACACGGATGGTGCGGCTGAGGGCCGCGAGAGAATCGTTACCGGGAGGCCGAAACCGCCCGGCGGGTTCGGGGAGCTTCAGCGAGTAGAGCCGTGCGCCGTAGGCGTCTCGCCCAAACCCACCACTCGCGTTTCATCACAGATCTGAATCAATCCATGCCGACCGATTCCTAAGTGTCGTTGGACGCGATTCCGGGGATCGGCGATTCTGGTCTCATGATCGCACAGCCCTACCACCTCTATGTCGAACGCACCGATGTGGCGAAGAACATGGCGCGCTACTATGCCATGTCGATCGAACCCAACCTCTTTGGCGATGTTTGCCTGCTCAGGAAATGGGGGCGCATTGGCGCAAAGGGTCAGACAATGATCCATCATTTCGGACGGGAAGAAGAAGCCGTTGAACTGTTTCTCGATCTGCTCCGACGAAAGGAAAAACGCGGTTACCGCCCGCGGGCCTCTGGCGCGAGTTGAGAAAGGTCCGCCGAAGCGGGCCATGAACACGGCCGCTGCGCTTCGCGCCCGGCTTTTTACACAAGTGTCATGGCGTTGCGCTCCGTGCGTTCTTTCCCAGCTTGCTGCCTGCCCGAAGGGGAGCGATCCCTTCGGGCAAATCACTGCCGTCGCCTCAATCCCACGGAATGACGGCCATCAAATCTTCATCATCCTGACCGGGATAGCGGCCAAGATTGGCATTTAGCCTCCCGTGGCCGGTGCTGATAGTGAGGCTGTAGTAGTCACCGCCGCTCTGGTTCTTCCGCTGCCAGATCGCGCCGATCTCGACCTGTCTACCTCTCGGGGACTTGGCAAAAAGCGGTAGACCGGTGCATCGGGATTGGTGCTGCGGTTTTCCTTGCCCGTGATATCGAGGTCATAGGAAATGGAAGCGATGTTGCCGGTAAGGGTGTTTTCCTCGCCGAAACGGATGAAGTTTGCGAAATCGGTCATTGTCTGTCTCCATGTTTCCGGTTGCCACCCCGAAGGGCAAGCCCCCTCGGTCGAAGCCTCCCCCTCTGTCCGGGGGAATGGCCTCTGACATTCCCCCGGACAGAGGGGGAGGGCGAAAGCCCGCCCCTCGGCGACGGCTGTTCGGGTCAAGGGGTCGTGGCGGGGAAAAAACGGAAGGTTCGGCCGCAGGCGGAAAGTCGCTTTTTCTCTGATGCGACAAGCGGCTTGCCGCGCCTGCCCCTTGATCCGGACGGACGGCGATGTCATGGGGCGAAAACAAGTAGACGCGGCCGGTACGGGCTTCATGATCGGGTGCATGGGCGCCCGGTGGACAAGCGATCGTCACCGGGATCGGCAGAGACGGCCGAAAGGTCGGCTCTGTGCCATCGGCATAGAGCGGGGGCCGCTCACATCAGAGCGGATGGCCCAAACCACGTGAATGATGGGACAGCCGAGAGTATCTCCCGTCCATCTAAATCTCAGCCGGTACCACGCACCAGGCAGCAATGCGCTACAAGACGATTTCTCGAGATGTCTGTTTTGGCTATATTCAAACTCAAATCCCTGACGAGCCTTGCTGGCAAGGAGACTCGCTCTGCTTCCGGCGTCGCGTACCGGCTGTGCAACCCAACGGCTGACGCGAGCCATGAAGGACGCGGCATGACACACCTGGCAGTATTCGCATCGCTTAGCTCAAGTGACGACAAGATCGGCGTGCTGTCTGCGAGCATCGACGTCGCCGATCGCCAGGAACGCATCATCAGGATCATGGAAAGCGGTCCAGAGTCATTCGCCCGTCGCAAAACGATCTACGAGCATTGGAAGACGGGACTATAATTATGGAGCAAGGCCACGCTTCACAGATCGCCGATTTGCTAAACAACCAAAACCAACTGGCAATAGCGTACGACGCGGAACGTGTTCTGGAAAAAGCAGATGAATATCTGTTCGAACTCTCGGAAGATGGTCGCATAGCGTGCTGTTGCCAGCTCAAACGCGTGCAATGGTATCAGTCTGAGATTTCTCATGTGACCACGCATGCGGATTTTGTTCGCCAAGGCCTTGGCGGCCGGCTCATCGCTATCGCAGAGAAAAAGGCGCGGGATGATGGCGCGCGTTTGATACAATGCACGATCAGGGCCGGGAACGGCCCGAGTGAAGGCATCTTCAAGAAGCTGGATTTCAAGCTGGACCGACTTTTGCGAATCCACAGACCGGCAATGCTGTCACTGTCTGGAGCAAAGCGCTCATCAAAGCAAGGCTGCGACCAAGCGCGGCGAAATAAGACACGTTCCCGAAGGGATGCGCTCACCCGTCTGCCTCGCTTCGTTCGCATCAGATGATGTTGCGTATCTTTGCTTTTTCGATTGCCTCGCGAAGCGATCGGGCATCCAGGGTCGAAACGACTTGGTTGAGGACAGCCTGAATCTCCACTCGATCGCTGCCTTCGATCACCGCGATTTCTGCGATGCTCTTTCCTTCGGAAACCCATCGAAGGAGCATGATCTCGAATGATGAAAGGCTACTCTGGTTCGTCATGTCAAGCAAATGTGTAATGTTATATCATATCGAATAATGCGGTTTATGGAACTAGGTCATCCGTCGAGCCGCCTTGACCCGGTTTAAATGCTCGCCAAAGCAGTTCGGCCACCTCACCCCGCACCTTCGCGAACAAAGCCTGAGATCGGGTTCATCAAACAAATTGCATAGCCTGGAGGGGCGGGCACCAGCGAAGGATTCGCGTGCCCGACCCTAAGTAAAGTTGCTGAACCCTTGACACCAACATCAGATGAACTCCCACTTGGGCTATCAAGGTCTCCCTCCTTCCAGGACTTTTCCATATTCGAACGAGCGGATTGCCTTTTTCCATACACGTCAGCGTATTCCTGCTTCTTCCCACGCCTCCTGCTTGGCGACCTCGAAAGAGGTCCTTTCGGCGTGCGCCAGCCATTGGGGATAACTGACCGACGCGTGTCTCGGCTGGTGATTAGAACGACCTTTATTGCGCATCTGACCCCGGGGAAAACCGAAGCAATTTGCTCCGTATTGCAACCCAAGGCCTGGTCGCGGTACTCGCCCATCCGCTCGTTTGTTTTAATGAGACTATACATTCGAGCGTCGCCCATATCGGCACTACCAATTGTATGAATTCATGACAAAAACGAAGGGTCACCGCTCAACGCGCGTCCCTGAGGCGGCTTTCGATGAGGAGGCCGCGCTCGTCCATGATCGGGTGGGCGACTGAAACGATATGGGCATTGATGCGCTTGAGGTCGCGCAGCATGTCGAGATGCAGCGAGCTGGTCTGCAGGCTGTCTGCGCGGCCGTCTCGCAGGCGCTCCAGATGACGCTCGGAGGACTGCTTCTCCATGCGTCGAACCTCGACCTTCACTTCCATCATCTGCTTGGCGAGCTTGAAATCGCGGGTGACGAAGATCGTCTGAGCGATGCGCAGGTTGTCGATCGTCAGGTGGAAGAGCGTCTTCAGCTCCTCGTAGCCGTCTTCGGAGAATTTCAGCCCGAGCGAGGCCTTCTTCGTGACCTGCGGAGCAAGACCTTTTTCGATGATGTCGCCGATATGCTCGAGGTTAATCGCGTAATCGATAATGACAATCGAGCGGCGGCCGTCTTCCTCGCCCTCTCGCCCCAGCCTGGAGAGATAAATTTTCACCTCCTGCTGCAGGCTGTCGACGCGCTTTTCCAGTGATGCGATGTCTTTGAGCTTCGAGAGGTCGTTCGTCTCGAATGCGTCGGAGACGCGCATAAGCATTCGTTCGATCAGGTCACCGACGCCCAGCGTCTCGCGGGTGGCGCTGGCAAGCGCCACGACCGGTGTAGAGAGTTCGCCCTGATCGAGATACTTCGGCGCATTGTCGGCCTGCACCTCTTCCGCGACCAGCCGCAGCATCAGCTTCGACAGCAGGCGCGAGAAGGGCCAGGCGAGCGCTGCGAGGATCAGGTTGAAGCCGAGATGGGCGTCGACCGGGAGCTTGGCAGGCGAGAGCGGCAGCATTTCCAGCAGATCGGCGCCATAGCCGGCGAGCGGCAGGGCGACGGCGCAGCCGATGGCGCGCACGACCATATTGCCGAGCGTGACGCGCCTCGCGGAAGGCGGGCCGGAAAGCGAGGCGACGACCGGCGGAATGGCGCCTCCAAGATTGGCGCCGAGGACCAGCACGATGATCAGGCCGGAGGAGAGAATGCCGGTCGAGGCGAGCGACAGGATCAGCACGGCGGCTGCGAGGCTCGACGACGAGATGAACGCAATGCCGGCCGAGAAGACGAGCGCGACCGGCCAGGCATTGTCGAGCAAGCCAATGAAGGCGGCAAGCGCCGGCGATTGGCGCATCGGCTCAGTCGCGCCGCTTAAGAGGTGCAGCGACAGCAGCATCAGGCCGATACCGATCAGCGCCGTGCCGCCGCCCTGGCGAGAGGTCGAACCGCTGCGATAGAGCACGATGCCGGCGAGTATGACGAGCGGAGACATCCATTCGATGCCGGTTGCGACGATCCAGGCGGTAACGGCAGTGCCGACATTCGCACCGAGGAGCACTATCTGCGCCATTCGCGGCTTGATCAGTTCGCGCTCGACAAAGGACGCGGTCATCAGCGCCGTTGCCGTCGAACTCTGCAGCGCGATGGTAGCGACGAAGCCCGAGAGGAAGGAGCGAAGACCGGTTTGGGTGCCAGTCGCTAGCCCAGTTCTGAGCTTTGCACCGAACGCCCGGGATACGCCGTCCTTCACCTGCGCGAGGCCGAACAGCAGCAAGGCTACGGCACCAAACAGATTGATCATGACGATCGTCGAGGTCATCTCGCCACTCCCTCATGCTGGCAGGCGATCGCATCTGGAACCAAGACCGCGGTTCCCACAGAGCCGCCGCTCGCCCCACAACAGCTCTGTCAGGGACGAGCGACAACCTCTCTGGGAGGAGAATGCTGGCTCTACTGCACCAGCCGACAGACAGCAGCCCTTCAGCCGCTATCGCGATGATCGTGCGATCGCCGAAGACGCAAAGCGCGCCAGGTTTTCCGACGCATGATCAATGGATGTCGAGTACGAGCCGCAGACCGCTCTCCGCATCGAATAGATGTGTTTTATCGGCGTCGGGTACGACATTGATTGTGTCTCCCGGCCTGGCGGTGATCCGCTCCCGGAACACGCACACCAGATCCTTGTTTCCCTCAGCGGAGCGACCGTTGTCGGCCTCAGGAGCACGGACGACGACCTGCGTTTCCGATCCCATGGGTTCGGTCACGACTACCTCGACCCCGACGCTGTGCTCGCGGCCCGCACTGGTAAGCTGGAAATGCTCGGGCCGCACGCCGTAGATTACAGGTCGTCCCTCGAATGCCGTGGCTGCGGCGTCTGAAATTGGAAGACGCAATCCGTTCTGGCCCATGAAGGCGCCGCAAAGGATCCTACCGCGTATGAAATTCATCGAAGGCGATCCGATAAAGCTCGCCACGAAGAGGTTGCGCGGGCGGTCGTAGAGTTCCAACGGGGCTCCGATCTGTTCGACAACGCCGTCATGCATGACAACGATCTTGTCGGCCATGGTCATCGCTTCGACCTGGTCATGCGTGACATACACCGTGGTTGTCTTCAGCCGCTGGTGAAGTTCCTTGATCTCCGCACGCATGGCGACACGCAGCTGCGCATCGAGGTTGGAGAGCGGCTCATCAAACAGGAAGACCTGTGGGTCCCGGACTATCGCCCGTCCCATGGCAACGCGCTGACGCTGTCCGCCGGAGAGCTGCCGCGGATAGCGGTCGAGGTATTTTTCGAGGCCGAGAATGCTCGCCGCGCTCCTGATCCGGGCGGCAATTTCGGCGGAAGGGACTTTACGCAGCTTGAGCGAATAGGCCAAGTTGTGGGCCACCGTCATGTGCGGGTAGAGCGCATAGTTCTGGAATACCATCGCGATGTCGCGCTCTTTCGCCTCGACGTCGTTGACGACCACGCCTCCGATACGGACCTCTCCTGCGGAGATATCCTCTAGGCCGGCGATCATCCTCAGGAGCGTGGATTTCCCGCAACCGGAAGGACCAACCAGAATGACAAACTCTCCGTCTTCGATGTCGATAGAGACCCCGTGAAGCACACTGAGGGCGCCGTAAGTCTTCCTCAAATTTTCGATTGCTAGTCCTGCCACTGCCAACTCCTCCCTGGCTTTCAGCTTCGCGCTCCTCAAGCCATCTCCTATTGATACATCCCACGCATCTGGAGGGGCTGCCTAAAGATGCACATCGCATCGATGAGACCAGGCAAAATCGATTGCCTCGCGCTCCTGCGCGTAAAATCTTATCGCTCGTGCCATTGGCGATTTCGCCTCGCTAAGCCGAGTAACGTTTCACCGTCTCATTTCAGCATATGAATGAAATCGCTCATTTGCAAGCGCGATCTTAACGCTCGGCAAATGTCACTAAATGCCCGGGCATTCCTAACCCACTGAGGTCGTCACCATCACAAAAGCTTCATGTTGGATGACTTGACAACGACTATATTCGCTCGCTATGAGCGATATACGTCATAGAAACTGATCGGGATCCTCTGTGCTGAACACCGCCGAAGACCGCAAGGACAAGATCGTCGAGCTTCTGCAAGAGGAGCTGTTTCTCGACATCAAGACGCTGACGAAGCACTTCGACATATCGGTCGCGACCGCACGCCGTGATCTCGTCGAGCTCGAAGAAGCAGGCCGCCTGCGCCGCACCCATGGCGGCGCCGTCAGCACGTCGCAGGTGGCGCATGACCCTGCCAACGCGACGCGTGCAGTTTCGCAGCGCGCTGAAAAAAGGGCCATTGCAGAAGCTGCGGCGGCGATGATCAACGATGGGGATGTCGTTCTTCTCGATGCCGGCACCACCGCTCTGGAAGTCGCCAGGCTGCTGATGGGCCGCAAGGGGCTGACCTTCATTACGAACGGTGCCGACATCGTTGCCGAATTGATCCGGCATGATTCCTCGAATGTCTATTGCGTCGGCGGAGAGTTCGCAGAGATCAACAGGTCGTTCCGCGGGCCACTGGCCGAGCACTTCATCCGCCAGTTCAGCGTCGACAAGCTCATTCTCAACGCGGCCTCGATCGATCTCGGGCGCGGCCTGATTTTCACAGGCTCACCCGCAAACGCAAGCATACAGAAGGCGATGATCGAAGTTTCGAGTCGGACCATAGTGGTTGCCGATCACACCAAGTTCGCAAAATCCAGCTTCTCGATGACGGCGAGAATCGAGGATGTGGGCATGATCGTCACGGACACCGGAGCGAAGGCGATCATCGAAAACTCGCCGGAAAAGCTCAGACGGAAATTCGTCATCGCAAGCTGATCGCACTGACACGACTGCCATAGTCAACCAAGATCACGACCCGGAGGAAACCCATGCTTGCTAGAAGAAATCTCATGTTTGCTACGACCGCGATGATGCTTGCATCGTTGTCAGGCCCGGAACTCGCCTGGAGCGCCGGTGACGTCAATCTCAGCCTAATGATCTGGGATCCGGCGCAGAAAGCTGGGGTGCAGAAGGCCGTCGATGCATTCCAGGGCGCCAATCCCGGCATCAAGGTCGATCTCATCCAGGTTCCGCCGGACCAGTACTATACCAAACTCGATGCATCGCTCGGTGCTGGCGAGGGCCCTGACGTCATGTGGCAGAGCTCGAAAGCGTCCTACTACGTTGATGGTGGCGCCCTGGAGCCACTGAATGATTATATCAAGAAAGACAAGCTGTCCCTTGATGACTACAACAAGAAGATCGTCGATCTCTATAATTTCGGCGGGAAGCAGTACGGCATCCCGAAGGACATGGATGCCTGGACCTTTATCTACAACGCCAGCGTTTTCAAGAAGCTGGGCGTCGAAGCACCTAAACCTGAATGGACCTGGGACGACATGGTCCGTATCGCCAAGGAAGTAAAGGCGAAGCAGGGTCAGTCCGACGTTCCGCTCTATTACAACTACTCCTTCAACAATGGCGTCTCAAGCCTCGTGCACGCTCTTGGCGGCAAGGTTATCGACAACAATAAGGGCACGATGTCCTCAGCTGCCGGCACGAAAGCGCTAGAGATGATCAAGGCACTTCAGGATGACGGTCTGATCTTGAAGGTAGCGAGCTCCTCCGACTTCAATCCCGTCACCTCGCTGATTTCGGGCAAGCTCGCAATGGCAGAAATCCCCTCGTGGAATCTCAGCCTTCTTTCAAAGGCTGATCAGCCGGAAGGGACCTTCCAGGTCATTCGGATGCCATCGGTCAACGGATCGTGGACAACCGACACCAATGGCCTCGTCTACGTGATGAACGTAAATTCGAAGCAGAAGGATGACGCCTGGAAGCTGATTAGGTTCCTGACCTCGGAGCAGGGTGCGGTTCTTCATGCGGAGGGCGGCGCCGGATTGCCGGCCAACAGCTCGAAGATCGCGCTGCGCGCGTTCGTCAAGGCAAATGACAAGCTGGGCGGCCTGGAACAGGCTCTGTCGGTGACGATGGATCAGAGCTATCTTCGAACGACGACCCAGTTCCCCAAGGTCATCCCTGGCAATGCGAAAATCTCCAGCACCCTGATGGGTCCGTTTTACGCTGGAACTGTGTCCGCCGCCGACACCGCGAAGAAGATCGACGACGCGCTTAACGAGGCGCTGCGTTGACCAGCACCTCCCCGCTCCACGTCGAGGGTGCCGGATCGACACCCAGTCGCAGATATGTGCGATTGGGAAGCCTCAGATGGCGTCATGCGTCCACCGGATACCTGTTCCTGCTGCCCCTCTTTGTGGGGCTTGCGGTGTTCCGCATTTACGCGTTCGGCTATAACGTCTGGCTTTCATTCACCAAGGCCGGCGCGTTCGGCCCCCCGCGGTTTGTCGGCATGGACAACTACCGGCGCCTGCTTTCAGACAGCCAGCTTGTGGTTGCGCTCTACAATACCTTGAAGTTTGCCCTGATCGCCGTTCCTGGCGTTGTTGTCGTCTCACTACTATGCGCATTGCTGATGCAATACCGGTTTCGTGGCGAGTCAGTATTCAGGGCCATCGTCTTCCTGCCTGCGGTATGCCTGCCGACGGCGATCATCCTCGTCTTCGGGTGGCTCTTCCAGACGCAATACGGGCTGGTCAACGCCGCTGTTGAAGCCGTGGGTTCGTCGCCGATCAGCTGGTTCGGCAGCGAAGCGGGCGTGACCACGGTCGTGTCCATCATTGTCGTCTACCTGTCCTTCAGCGTTCCCGCCATCATCCTCTATGCGGGCATGCAGGACATCCCCTCGGATGTCTATGAAGCCGCAATGCTAGACGGAGCAGGTCCCGTCCGGAGATTCTTCTCGATCACACTGCCGCTTCTGACACCGTCCCTGTTCTTCGTCATCTTGACGTCGACAATCGGTATCCTGAAGCTGTTTGACACGGTCTACATCCTGCTGCCGCCCGTCGATCACTCGGTAGCAACGAACTATGGTCTGACGCTCGTCTACTATTACTACTACCTCGCGTTCATCGACGCGGGTCAGCGCGGTTACGCCGCGGCGGTTTCCCTGTTTCTCTTGGCTCTGATCCTAGGCGTCTCGATCGTCCTTCTTCGCCTTCAACGCCGGTTCGTACATTATGGGGAGGACGGCTGATGGTGGTTCAATATCGTATTCGCTGGTGGACCTATCTTGCAGTGACGATTGTCGGTCTCGTCATCCTCGTACCGTTTGCCTGGATGGCCTCTACCGCCCTCATGACGACCGGGCAGACGCTTCAGGTTCCCCCGACCATCATCCCGTCACCCTTTACACTCGACGGGACACTGGAAGTATTCAATCGCCTCCCGTTCGGGATACTGCTTTCGAATACAATAATCGTCTCCATCGGCCGGGTGCTGGGAACGATCGTCATCTGCTCGATGGCCGCCTACGCGCTGGCGATCATCAAGGTGCCCGGCGCCAATGTTATACTGTTGTTCGTCCTCGCACTAATTATGGTTCCAGGCGATATCTTCATCATTCCGAGCTATTCGATCATTACCTCGATGCGCCTTACCGACACGCTTGTGGCGCTCGCTCTTCCATCGCTGTTCGACGTGTTCGGGGTGTTCCTGCTGTACCAGTTCTTCCGCGGCGTGCCGAAAGAAATGGTCGAGGCGGCAAGAATGGACGGAGCCTCGCATCTGCGGATCCTGGCGACCATTGTCGTCCCGATTGCCCGCAGCGGCATTATCTCGCTGGCGATCCTGACGACACTCGCCGAGTGGAAGGAACTGCTCTGGCCTATCGTTGTCAACCGCTCGCTCGACAAGATGACCCTCGGTCCCGGCCTGGCTCTTTTGCGCGGCGAATACACGACAGACTGGAACGTGCTGATGGCCGCCGGTTTGCTTGCTGCACTTCCGATGGTGATCATCTTCCTGATCCTCCAGAAGCGTTTCATCGCGAGCTTTGCTCGAAGCGGGCTCAAGTAGCCCGCACTCTTATTTTTGAAGGTTCGCCCGTGAACAGCGAGGAGAACCAGCCTCCAATGAATGAGGAACTGATGTTCGACCTCCTCCCTTCGCGCTCCGGGCGCGTTATCGCCTGCGGTCATCGTGGCCATTCCATCGATGGCCACGAGAACACCCGCCCTTCCCTGCGTCGCGCGGCGGAACTTGGCGCTTCGCTTTGCGAAATCGACCTTCGGATCACGCGAGACGCTCGCCTTATCGTGTTTCACGACGATATTCTCGACAACGCGTCTGATGGCACCGGGCTGATCTCGCAGACGGATTTCGCCGACATCGCCAGGCTCCGGACGAGGAACCGGAATGGCGCCTTGATTGAAGGACAGCCCATCGAACCTTTCGAGGACATACTCGCCTATTGCCGCAACCTCGGCCTCGCGCTGATTGTCGAGATTAAGGACAGGTTCGGTGGCGCGGATTACCTTGACCGCGTGGTGGGCCACATCAGGCAAGCAGGAATGCTCGAGCGGGTCTTGATCAGTTCGTTCGACTACGTGGTCCTGCGGGATATCAAGCAGCTTGCTCCGGGCATCCGGACGATGGGCATCAATTATCACCGCCTGGTGGATCCGGCTGCCGCGGCGCGCTCCGCTACGATGGACGTCATGAACACCGATTATCCGCAGTTTGCTCCGGACATCGCGGAAAGCCTGCATTCTGCCGGTGTTTCGGTAAGCCACTACGTTCCTCCGCCTCAGCACTTTGCGCTGCGAAGATCCTACGGTCTCGACTACCTGGATCTGCTGCAGTCACACATGCGAGCAGGCCTGGTGGACATGCTGGTCTGCGACGACGTTGCCTGGATCATCGACTTCATCAAATCGTGCGGCCTGACGCCAACGAGACTGAATTTCACAGAATCATGAAATCGGACGGGACCCTCTTCGGCCACGTACCGCATGTCCATTCTTCCTCCCCCGAGGCGAGAATGTCTGAAAAAGGAATGAAATTTGATGACCACCTACTTGCAACATGCCGCGTCGCTGGATCACGACATGGAGACGATGGTTGAAGGAATCGCCCGCGAGGCCGGTGAGATTGCTCTTGCGCAGTTTCGCTCGCTTGCGACGTTGCCTGTTGAACGAAAGGGTCATCTCGATCTGGTGACGGACGCCGACCGTGAGGTCGAAGCTTTCCTGATCCGCCGCCTCAACGCAGCATTTCCCGACGATGGAATCTTTGGTGAGGAGGGAGGAGACATTGCCGGAGTGTCAGGACGAGTCTGGGTAATCGATCCGATCGACGGTACATTCAATTTCGTTCGTGGTAGCCACAACTGGGCGATTTCGATCGGTCTCTTCGAAAACGGCGAACCTGTTTTCGGCGTTATCCATGCTCCGGCCCGAGACCTGATGGTGGTGGGCGGCGATCGGGTTGCGCCCAGGATCAATGGGCAACCGATGCCGACACTTCCTTCCTTCGATCTCGCCAGGGCCTCGACGGGTGTTGGCATGCACCCTTTGATACCCACTCCGGACCGGCTTGAGGTTTTTCGGTTCATTTCCGACGACCTCCGTATCAACTTCCGCTGCTGCGGGTCATCAGCGCTATCCTTGCTTGAGGTTGCGATGGGTGAGACCGACGGTTACATCGCGCTTGGAGATTCCACCTGGGACGTCATGGCGGGGCTTCCTATCCTGGCGGGCCTCGGCGTTTCGCATACCATCGATTGGTCTCGTGTCGATCTCGGAGAGAAGCTCCGTTTCGCCTGCGGGAGCGCCGCTTTTCTCGAACAGATCGAGCCACTGCTCGACAGGGTCTCCGTTTCTTACTGATGCTATGGACATAGACCGATGATGTCTTTGCTGCCGAGCCGACAATCTCACTTCCGGCACTTTTCTCCGCTGGAACTGCGCAAGAGAACCATTGACGGGCGGGGTGTGAGCGACATCAGGCTTTTGGAAGTTGCAGATGGTCCCGGCCGCGGTCAGCGCCTGATCTCGGTTCGCAATGCAAGTGGGATCGTGTTTGAGATCGCGCCTGATCGTGGATTCGATATATCGAGCGTGAATTGGCGGGGGATCAATATCGGCTGGAACAGCGCGAACGGACTTCCCTTTCCGGCGAACTCACTCGATGCGGAAGACGGTGTTGGCTTTTACCGAAACCTCGATGGCTTCCTGGTTACGTGTGGGCTGGATCATATCGGCGGGGCGACGAGGACCGACGCGTCGCATTTCATCCACAAACACAGGAAGGAAGTGTTTCATCCGCTGCATGGCAGGATAGCCAGCCAGCGGGCGATGATCATAGGGTATGGCATCAACTGGGACAGGGATGAGCCTGTCATTTGGGCGGAAGCCCTCGTGAAACAAGCGGCCATTTTCGGCGAAAACCTCGTCCTGCGTCGTCGGATCGAACTAGGCGTGTTTGGCAATACCGTTCGCATCGACGATCGCGTGGAGAACCGCGGTTTCCGCCCGACCCCGCATGCCATCCTCTATCATCTGAATTTCGGTTACCCGTTCCTGGATGAGACAATCACGCTTTCGGGTGATCTCGACAGCGATCTCATGTCGGACTTCAATAACAGTGATAAGAGTCCCCGAGACGAATTCGTGGATTACTTCCGGGAGTTCCCCGTCACATCAATTATACCGACTGCGCGCGTTGCACTGCACAATGCAGCGCTGATTGGCGGAGTACGCGCACAGATCTCTTATCCTCGCGCGCATCTGCCAGTTTTCGGGATCTGGCGCGCGTATCAATCAGGTGTGTATGCTCTTGCGCTTGAGCCGATGCGGCGCGCTGACCTGGGCGACACTGAGGGCCGCTGCCCCGAGATACTGAGCGCGGGAGAGATTGCAGCCTACTGGCTTGAACTCGAATTTTCCTCCGTCTGTGTCTAGTTTCGGGTAAGCGGCAAGCTAAGGCCGTTCAGGCCGCGTAGTTCCATGGCATGAGGGCGTCGATATCTGTGGTCTGATCGCCCGCTCAACGATGTTGGACTCGAGGTCGATGCGCCCATCGATCGGGAAGCGCCCCAAAATGTCTCGACGTGAGATGGCATCTCGGAGAGCTTAGGTGAGTTTGGATTTTCCCGAGACCCGCGGAAGCGGTCGCCTGCCAAGGCGTGAAGAGATCAAGGACAATTATCGCCGAACTCTCCTGACGCGCCGCGACACGCGCTGCAGGGCTCTGGCCCCGGACGGCGCCCTCGATTTCCAACAGCCTTGCCATATGCTCGACGGAGTTGCGAACTTCGAGCTCTTCGCAACACGCAGTTCATAGAATTTCCGCGCTATACGATCAGCAGCCAGCCAGGACAACGCCGTCGTTGGCTCTATCCTTTCGGACGAGTTTGCCGTAGGCTGCAAATTCGAGGCAAACCGCCCCCTGATTCCGAAATGATGTCGCCCCTTTGGGAGGGATGTGGCGTGGGTGTTCTGCCGGTGTGACGTTCCTTCCGTCGATGTTGACGAGGAAGGAACGGGATGCCTGCGGAGAGACTGGAGATGTGGCGTGTCCGCGAGATACTGAGATATCGTTTCGAACAAGGACTGGGCCACAAATCGATTGCGGTTCGGGTCGGGGCAGCAACGTCGACGGTGCGGCGGGCAACGGTTGCGGGTCTTTCGTGGCCGTTGGATGATGACGTGAGCGATGCCGTCCTTGAGCCGGCGCTTTGCAAGGCGGCCGAGACGGAGACGGGTCATCGTCGCGCGCCGGAGCCGGACTGGGCGCAGGTCCATCGCGAGCTGAAGCGCAAGCACGTGACGCTGCAAGTTCTCTGGGACGAATGCATGAGCCGTTAGGCCGCATTCTTCACATTGATCGGACCCGATTTTTAAGATCCCGTCGCATAGTCACGAGCCGGGGCTGTGCGAGGCGTGCACCGGACCTGTTGGCAGAACTCACTCTTCACCGCAACCTCGCGATGCCATCCGATCCGAACCAAATCGGCTGAGCCGCGCGCGTCGCGTACTATCACAAAGGTCTCATCAGCCAGCATGTGCTGATACCGGAAAACCGCCCTTATTGATATCGCCGTTCGCCGCGGGCTATTGGTCTACTGCAACCTATGGGCCGCTTAATTCATCCTGCCGAAGGGACGGCATGAAGATTTCCAGCACACCGCGGCGGCCATGGCGGCGGCCGACCTGCACCACGAGGTCGATGGTGCGGCTAGCATATGCGACGATATCGCGATGGGATAGCCGAATGCCGGAGCGCATCACCATCAGTGCCAGCCGGTCGAAGGCGAGCGCCGGGCTGTCGGCATGGATGGTGGTTATGGCACCGGGATGCCCGGTGTTGATGGCCTCGAGGAAGTCGTAGGCTTCCACTCCGCGAATCTCGCCGAGGATGATGCGGTCGGGGCGCATTCGAAGGCAGCTTTCGAGCAGACGCGACGGCAGGCGTGGGGAATTGTCCTTGCGGTCCGAGATCAGCCCCACTTGGTTCTTGTGCGGGGGAAGCAATTCCTGCGCGTCTTCTATGGTAATCAGCCGCTCGCTTGGATTGATCATAGAAATCAGCGCGCGCGCCATTGTGGTTTTACCTGAGGACGTTCCGCCGGAGATAAGGATGTTGAATCTTTCGTCGACGACAGTGCGGAAAAGTGCTAGGAGGTCGCCGCGTTCTGCCATTGCGGCAACCTCACTGTGCCGATGGCGGCGCTCGTCGTCCACCCGCACCTGGCTGCCGTCTACAAAGCCGATGTCGTGTTGGCCAAGAGGGCGATTCAGGTATCGTCGGATCGACAGCGACACGCCGTGCTCCACCGCCGGCTCCACCACGACCTGCACGCGCTGCGGAGCGCCCCAGAGTGTGACGCGCCCCGATACTATTGGGTTCAGTGCTCCTAGGGTATTACGGGTTTCGCCGGCCAGCTGGGATCCCAGTCGTTTTATCGCTTGCACTTGCAACCGGACGTCGATTTCGTGCATGTACTCGGCGCCGGCAGCTTCCACAAAGATTGCGCCGTCCGGGTTGATCACCAGCTCGTTGACGCGGTCGTCGGTGAGGAATGTTTTTAGCGGCGCCAGATACTGCTCGATATAAGAGATGTCAGGCTCGCTTTCTTGAGGCCCGTGGTTATTGTGCCCGTGCCCATGCTGCCCTTGATCGTGATGGCTTTGCCCGTTGTGACCATGGCCATGTCCGCGATAGTCGACGTGTTTATCGGTCTCGCGGGTCCCGGCCAACCTGTCGGAATGATGCCTGTCAGAGGTCAAATGCCTTTCGAAGTCGCTTCTAGGACTCATCGGAACACCAGGTCGCGGTTCACGAAGATGCGGATCTCCTCGCCCTGAGGGATTCGGATCACAGGCGGCAGCGACAGATACTCACTGAGCACCTCGTTGGTTTGGTTGCCGAGATTGCCGCCGACCTCTTTTGCGATCTGGTTGCCGCCGTTGATGTTAAGCGTGGTGCCGGAGCCTCCCGACCCGGTCTCGCGCGAAGCGAGCATAGTTGGTACGGCCGTGATGGCGCTGATGAGCGCGGCGGCGCCGAACTTAGTGGCATAACGATTGTCGATATTGCCAAGCGTGCCAGAGCGCCCGAGACGGTCAGTGCCGAGCGAGCCCAGCGCCACCGACTGCCCATCGGGCGTTACCGCCCGATTCCAAGCGATCATGACGCGCGTCTGGGCGAGTGCGACGTCGTTATTGAATTCACCGATCAGGAGCGTGCCTTCGGGCATCAGCACGCGGCTACCGTCAAAGGAGAAGACCGGCTCCATTACCTGCGCCCGCAGGTTGCCCGGAAGCTGAGTATCGATCGCCGTTTCCAAAACCGCGGAAATGATCGTGCCTTGCACAACCAGGTGGGCCGGTTCAGGAATCCGCTGCGCCATCGCCGTCTGCACTACGCTCGAGGCGGCCGACTTAAAAAAGCGCCGGTTAGGGTCGCGCTCCTCGCTTAACGTGCTCTGCTCCAAGAGCGCCGGACTTCCGGCGTCGTCCACGATCACCGCATCAGATTCCCGCTGCAGCTTCTCGCGTTCTTGCCGCTCCTTTTCCGTTCCCGCTGTATTCCGCGCGGCCTCCTCGGCCCGCCGTCGCGCGTCCTCGGCCTCCAAAGCAAGCTTCTGCAGGCGCGCATTCTCTTCGGCCATTTTCTGGCGCTCGCGCGCGATCTGCTGACGGGTGATTTCTTCGGAGCGCGAAAGCATCTGCTGAATCTCGACGCTCGACATGCCCAGCTTCCGGTTGCGTTCCAATTCCGCAATCTGCGCCTGTAGCTCTTTGATCGTCTCGTTGAGGCCATTGTCCTCCTTTTGCGGCGCGGCTGGAACCGCGAAATCCAGCGGCACCCGCTCCTCGGTCGGGTTGTCGACCTTGAGGCTGACCTCAGAGGCTTTCTGACCCTCCGCAACGCCGCCGCCGAAAAAGCGAAGGGCCGCGGCCGGGCCAGCAAATGAAACTATAAGAAGCAGGCCGGCGGCCAGAAGGCCGCAACCCATCATCAGGCGAGCGCTTGTACTGCGGCTGTTCTGCCCTTTCTGGCGATCGCGGCGCGCCGCTACGAGCTGGTCGCGCGCCGCATCGTCAGGTGTTGGTGCCGAGCCAGCATCGCCGTGTAGCATGGGGTGAAGATCAGCGTCCTGCACGGGCCACCTCCAGGTTCATGAAACCACGCTTCTGCTGGATGGCGCCGCTGCGGCCTACGCACACAGATTCGTCCCCGATGCGAAGAACCCAGAAGTCACTGAGACCGTCCACGATCACCAAACTGCCGCGGGTGCGTGAATTGACCAGCGCCTCGCTTTTGTCGAAGCCGACCTTGAAGATCGCGGGACGCGGTGCGCCTGGCGGCATCAGGAAAGTAGTCTGCCGCCCATTGTCCTGGACCCGCAACGGGCGGAATCTGGCCGTGCCGGCCACCATGTAGTCGGTGCTGGGTGCGAGCGCGTCGGACGAAAATACCTCTGGCGTGGGCTTCTTTTCGGCGGGATAGGTGAAGACTGTGCGCGACACGGAGCTTGCCTCCTGGCCCGGCGGCAGTTCGCCAAGTGAGCGTAGGTCAAAGGAATATACGCGCTTGTCCGTATAGATCGTCATGTTGGTGCCGCCTCCGGCGATGACTGGCTTTATGCTGACCACGTTGCCGGCTTTCAGTTTCACGACCTCCCAGGAGGCGCTGTCGCCGATCAGGATCGACTTTACCTCCTCTGAGGGTGAAAACTGCAACGCGGTTACCGAGCGGAGAAACAGGTCAAGCCGGTAGACCTCGCTTTCGCTGTAGGCAAATTTTCGGATACGCGGATCGCTTGGCGGCGCGTCAGTTTGAGCGGAAGCGGCAGAAGGAACGGGGGCGGTGACCTTGGAGGTGGCGACGAGGCCCGTGCTCGCCGTCCCAGATCCAGTCTTTGCTGTGATTTTCGTCGGGGGTGAGGCGTTGGCTGTCACGGGCTCGCCGGCGGCGCCGCTGGCGGTCGGAACGAGGGCGAGAAGCGCGACTGCTGTCGCGAAACCAGAAAATTTAGTCATCACGCGTAAGATCCTTGTTTCAGTTATCCGCCGTTTCCGCGTCCACGCGGTAGGCGGTCACCGTGAAGCCGAGCGGGTTCTTCCACACATCGGCAAGCGTTGCATTCTCCTTGGGCAAGAACCGATAGCTGAGTGTCACGAGAAAGCTGCGCTCCGCTGCCGGACGCCCCTTCTCCTCGCGAATCTTGGTGATGCGCACACGCGCCAGATCGGCATCGTCGGCGCGGGCACCAGGATCCAACGAGATAGATTTTACCACCACGCGGATTCGCACGTTGGCGCCGTAGACAGTGGGCGGATATTGAGAGGAGCTCGCGCTCCAGAGCTGGGCGAGTGTGTCGGCAGCGAGCTCCCGCGAGCGCGTCATCACGTCAGTAATACGCCGCGGGTTGTCAACCGGGTCGTACGTTTCTCGATCCACGACATAGGACACCAACTCGGCTTGGCGTACCGCGTCCTTCTGGTCTAGCGAGGCCGGCCGGGGCTGGACGATCTTTTCAGCCTCGCCCGTGGTTTTGTCGACCATGACCACATATGGCCGGGTTTCGTCTAGTGGCAGGATGGCAATCAGGCAGCCGATCGCCAACACCGCTGCCGCGACCGCGCCGACGGCGACCTTGGCCCAATTGTCGCGCTGAGCACGCAGCGAGAAGAAGACCTCGTCCTCGAAGGCGTGGGGAACGGAGCGACGAGCGGATGTCTCGTCCGCGGCCGCGTGGGCGGCCTTTTGCCAGGGAAGCGTGATCATGTGCGTTCTCGATCATTTTCATCTTCGTTGCGGGGATCCTCAGGGGGCGTGTAGCGCGGGGGAGGATCCGGATCCGGCTGCCTGGCGCTTCGATCTGGCTCATAGGGCACCGAGCGTTCCGAGCGTTGCTGCGCGCCCTGGAGCATATCTGAAATGGGGGACCGTTCGTTCCCAGAACTGCCGGTGACCTGGTTCCATCCACTCCCGCTCTGACCCGACGAACCATATCCGGAGCCCAGGGAGGACGCGGCCGCGCTGCCCCTGCCGGCGCGGAACCGCGACAAGGCGATCTGGCGGATCTCGCGGCCGGTGTTCTTGCCCATCACGATGGACGTGGAGGCCAACGAGCTCGCCATTTCCGGCACTTCCTTCAGCAGCACCGTCACCGCAATCATTACGAACACGAAGCTGAGATAGGTCTCGGGAGAAAGAAGGGTGGCGCCTGTCTTGGCTTCTACCTGTGCGGCGACGAAAAGGCTGAAAGCCGTCAACACCGTAGTTAGAAGTGGGACGAGAGCGAAGCCAACGGTGAGTCTAAGCCAGCTTTCAAAGTAGTGACGAGTCTGTTCCAGCATCAGCATTATTATCGCCATCGGCGCAAGTGCGAGCATGATCGCAAGTCCGATCCGGCTCATCATGATGACGAGCCCTGCAATCGCGACAAATACCGAGCCGACTACAAACACCACCGAGCCGAGGATCCAGGCTCGCACCTTTTCGCCGAGGCCAAAGCCGAAGGGCGGCATGAAGAAGCCCTTGCCAATAAAGGCGAAGGCGACGTCGATGATTTTGCCTGCGAATGTGTCGAGTGCGGAATAGGTGTCGCTGAACTTTAGCGCCCCGATTATGGTGGATCCGGCGGAAACACCCGTTGATATGCCGTTCATAAGAAGCTTGGCGTAATGGTCCGGGATTTCCAGGAGGATGACGTAGAATCCACTGAAGTTGATCCACATGGTGGCGAAGGCATAAACCAGAGCGAACCGGACCGCCCAGCCGACATAAGTCGAGTAACTGATCTGCTGGAACTGGAAGATCTGGTTGATCGCGATATAGAGAAGCCCGAGAAGCGCCATCGAGTTGAGCAGCGTCTTAATCGGTCCGCCGATCACCAGAAATGCGTAGAGCGCGAACTGAGCCGTCAGCGTGTCAATCGCGTCGACGAGCGTGGAGATGATTATGATGCTCATCGGCCGGCCCTAGTTTGCAGAAAGGCTAGCGGCGCGGCCTGCCTCGCCGCCCATCATCATGAAATAACTGCCCATCATTGAAGCCATCGCCGCCTGGATGCGCAGGCTTTCGTTGACTTGCTGTGTCAGTTCCACCATCACCCGGGTGTTGAGGTCGATGCTGGTCTTTAGGTCGGGGCTGTCCTTGATCGCGACGATAAAGCCGTCGAGCCTCTTCATTCCGGCATTTGCCCGTTTGTAGCCTTCCTCCGCTGTTGCGGTGGAAACGCCTCCCATCGCGGAAGCGTTAGCGATGAAGCGGCTAGCCTGCTCTTTTCCGTCTCTGAGTGCGAAAATCTTGTCAAGTGCATAGGCGGAGCGAAGCTGGCCGAAGGCAGTGGCAATTGGAGGCGGGGCGTCAATCTTGCCTGAAAGCGCGCTATCGGTCATCTCCTTCAGCCCCTCTCCACCCTGCCGGGCGGCGACTTCCTCTGGCCCGTTGTGGAGCGGGATCTCGCGCACTCCGAGTTGGGCGTCGCGGATCTTTTCCAGCGACGCCGTCTGGTTGATCACGGTTTGGAACAGCTGGGTGATGCCGCCGCCGATCGTGCGCGTCAGTTCCACCATCTTCATCAGCTGCTCCACCGTCAGCGGATCGTAGCTCTTCTGGGCGCCGGGTGGCAGCGCCGGCAGCTGGGAAATCACCGGCTCAGGCAGCGGCGATACCGAAGGGCTCTGGGCCCGGGAGCCCACCGTAATGCTCAGGCACACAAGGCCAACGCCCATAAATATGGTGGTCTTCATAGCGATGTTCATGCATTCGCTCCTTTAACGAGGTCTATAGGACCGGTAAGCGGCTCCCAAAGGCAGGCACAGTTGTTCTTGCGTTCGGCCGGCACGGTCTGGCAGGACGAAAGGGCACCTGCCACAAGCGCCAGAACGATCACTGCGACGATCCTGGTCGTCTTCATTTCAGCATCTCCATCGGAAAATCTGGCCGGTCCCGCCATCCAAGGGGGGCCTTCTCGCCGCGACCGCCGCCAAGCACTGAGAGACCGGGCCCAAGCGCACCAAGATCAAAATCGAGCACAACGCTACTTTCGCCCGACTTCACCAGTACGAGGTGGTTGTCTACATTGCTGATCTGCAGGAACTCTGTTTCGGCCGGCGTCAGGTTAAGGGGGGATAACTCAGTCTCAGTGTTAAAGGCGCTCGGATAAACTATTCGTGTCACGGCGCTTTCGAGGATAGCGTCGCCGGCGCGGCTGTTCTTGATGTGGGAGACGCGCTGGGTAAGCAGCACCACCGCC
The DNA here is from genome assembly GCA_900471605.1 of Hyphomicrobiales bacterium. Lineage (GTDB taxonomy): Bacteria > Pseudomonadota > Alphaproteobacteria > Rhizobiales > Rhizobiaceae > Neorhizobium. The sequence goes on from UCEY01000004.1 coordinate 323,796, forward strand.
ACGTTTTTTTTGCGCATTGTGAGCATCCAGTCTTTCAGTCGCGCTTCAAAATAGGGGTCGTCAAGAAGCTTCCAGGCTTCATCGAGGACCAGCAGCGTCGGATGCTCATCTTCCACTAGGCGCTCCACGCGGCGAAAGACGTAGGACAGCCAAGCGGTACGAACGATGTCGTTGTCGAAGATCTCTGTGAGGTCGAAGGCAGTAAGCCGGTTGTCAAAGCGCAGGGGATCGACGCCGCGTCCGCTGAAAAGCCAACCCAACTGACCTCCGGTGTCCCATCTCCCCAGCCGGGTATAGAGGTCGCCGTCGTCATCTGTAGAGCGGAGCTGCGAGCGGAACCGCTCGAAGTTCTGCAGCCGGATGTCGGCGCCCGCGTTCGACTGCACGGCATCCGTCAACGCTTGCAGTTGCAAAGGGGTCAGCCTTTCGCCGTCGTGACCGAGAATAGCTGCAAACCAGTCAGCGAGCCAAGCGGCGCCGCGCGCGTCGGATTCCGCCTGCAGCGGGTTGAAGCCGGTGTCCTCTCCCATCCGGACGGCCGAGTAACGCCCTCCCATGGCGCGTATCGCCATTTCGAAACCGTTATCCTTGTCGAACAAAACAATTCGCACCCCCAGCCTTTGCACTTGGCTTATAAGAAAGGCTGTACCGAGCGTCTTGCCCGAACCCGTTTGGCCAAGCACAAGCGTATGGCCGACCGTGCGATCACCAGGTTTGCCGGGGAGGTGGAAGCCAAAGCGGTAGGTTTCGCCGCGGGCAGTGGGGAAAACCGTGACCGCCTCGCCCCAAGGAGAGCGTTCCGGTGAGAGGCCCGTGGGGCTGCCATGTACCGCGCAGAGCTGTGCGAAGTTCTGAGATGAGATCATTGCGGCGCGGGTGCGGTACGCAAAATTACCGGGATGCTGAGCAAAAAACACGGCCCGGGCGGCAAATTTTTCGCGAACGGCGGCGACACCCGCATCCTGAAGCGCGCGAGTTACCCGCGCCATCGCTTCCTCCAATTCGCGCTCGCTGTCGCAGAACACAGCAATGCTGCAATGGTGATCACCGAATGTGAGGCGGCCGGAAGCGACGTCGTCCTCAGCCTCCTCCAGCTGGCGCATGAGTGAGACAGCTGCGTCCTCGGCCGCCTGCATCTGTTTGCGCACCCGCGCGATGCGATTCTGCGCGGCGATCGGATCAGTGGGCGTGAAACTCTGAGTAACCACCATGTCGTAGGCGAGGTTCAGCCTGTCGAGGAGGCCGGGATAGGTTGCAGCCGGATAATCCTTTATCGACAAGACAGTGCCGAAGCGGCGCTGGTCTGCGCTTTCGCACTCGAAGATGCGGCCGCTAAAAGTGACATGCGCGGTGGCGATAATGTCGGCGAGAGGCTGAAACCGGACGCCGGGCAGGAGCCGCACGTTTGTGCCGGTGATAGAAGCTCGTAGAAGCGAAAGCCACCGCCCCCCGGAAACATAAAGGCGCATAGGCCGGGCTTCCGCCACAGCCACCATCAGTGTCTTAACCATCTGGTCGAGGCGTCGTGCGCGCGCGGCTACTTCTTCCCTGCTGTGGAGGTCGGTGCCGCCGACGAGCGACAGGAATTTCGCCGCCCTTCGCGGCGGTCGCACGACCAGCGTCACCACCGTGACACGGTCTTTGAGACCCACCGTGTTAAGATGGTGGCGCCAGCGTCGGTCGAGTTCGACGTTGAAAGGGTGACCGGTAACAGGTGGCAGCACTGGCTCGGCTGGCATGGAGATGCGATGGATGAAGTAGCAGACGTCAGCGCGCTGCTGGGCGATGAAGCGCGACAGCGCGTTGCACAATTCCGTGCTTGCACGCTTGTCGGCCGTGTCGGCATTGATTCCCTGGACGGTGAACGAGGCCATGAGGTCGCCGTCGCGCAACAGAAGCGTCGCGTCGTCAACAACCGCGAGATAAGGGAGACCACTTACAAGTCTCTGGCCGCGGTCGCCCCCCCCGGAGCCAAGGCCGATAGTCGCGCGTGTCGTTGGCCCCTCAAGCATGATACACCAAGCCCCGCCCCAGAAGGAGCTCGGGGCTCATCCGAGTTTTCTGTAACGCTACGAGGTAGACGCCTATAATTTTGGGGTCGTAGGCTGCCAGGCTGCGAAGAGCCACGTACCCCGTGGTCGATGACACGATTAGATAGGTGAATGACCCCGTTGTTATGAAGCCGATCATGGCGATCATCATCAGGACGATCAGATACATGATGGGCAGGCCTGCGAAGGTCACTTCTCGGGTAAGGCCAATAAAGAGCGGTGCGTGTCGCATGAGCTTCCGTCCGTTGTTTTAGATCGTGCTGGCAAGAGATGTGGAGAGACGCCGCCTTCAGAGGCCGGCGACGGATATGGACTTGACGAAGCCCGCGGCTCCGAAGATGACCGCGATCCCCATGATGATGGAGATCGCGAAGGTCCAATCCATTCGCCCGGTCATGAAGAAGCCGCCGACGGCCATGACGGCGATGGCGGCACACGTCTTGCCGATGTCCCCGGTGATGCCTTGAACAATCCTGGTCAAGAACGAGTTGATGCCCTCGAAACTCTGGGCGAAACTGGGCTCGGCTAGGAGCAGAGAGAAGAGGGCGAAGGCATACAATAGTTTGGGGACGTTGACGCCCTGAAAATAGCTTCGAAGAAAAGACATGTTGGCCTCTGCTGTCGTTCGGGTTTAGGGTGATCTGGTTTATCGAGCGCTGGCGATGGCTGCCGCCTCGCGGTCGCGAAGGGGTGCCGGTGTGACACGGGCGGCGGCCACGATGTCAGCGACATATTGTTGTGTTTCCCGGTAAGGCGGGATTCCGCTGTAACGCTCTACTGCGCCAGGGCCGGCATTATAGGCAGCGAGCGCGAGTTCAGCACTGCCGAACCTTTCCAGCATCGCACTGAGATAGCGTGCCGAGCCGTCGAGATTGTCGTCGGGAGAAAATACGTTGGCGACCCCGAGTTCGCGCGCGGTGTCCGGCATCAGCTGGCCCAAACCTCGCGCCCCCACCGGCGAAACCGCGTTCGGATCAAAGTTACTTTCCTTGTGGATCATCGCCGTGAACAGAGTGGCGAACTCGTCTTTGCTCAACCGGGCACGTCTCACGGCGGGTGTGTTCCCATACGATCGACCGACATCCGCCGCGAGCTGGCGCATCCGGTGCTGCTGCTCCGACATGGCGCCCGGGAGGCTGCGCGCTTTGAACCCGATGGCTATACCCGTTCCGCCGGCCGCTCCCGCAACGCCATTCGATCCCATGCGTGGTGCCTGCGCTACGTCAAAAAGCACGGATGCGGAGGCAACCGGACGCAGTCGCTGCTTCTTACGCGAAAGCTCGACCGGACTGTAGAAGCGTGTGTCCGGTCCGGTATAAGCGAGCTCTTTATGATTCAGGTTCGCATCAATTGCCGGCGCAAACGCGTGTAGCTCTGCATCCGGCGCCCGCTGTGTCTCGTCAACATTCCCAGCGGGGGCGTGCGATGGCATCAGTCGTTCAAACTGGGGCGGCAGGCCCGTGACCATCTCGCGGGCTAGGCTCCCCGTTCCCTCGCGCGAAGGTTCGGTTGCCCCTCCTAAAGCCCCGTCTGCCAATGCCGGCGCCGCACGTTCTGCCAAACGGTTACTCGCGGGCGTAGTCGCTCCGGTGCCTGCTTCCATCACGATCACAGCGCCGGTGTCCAACTCCTCGAAGACCTCCGCCTGCGCGCTCGGCGGCACCGGCAGTGTCAGCGTAAACGCCGAGGCGAGCAGGATGCTTACTGGCGCAGTGCCGATTCGGAACAAAAATCCACATGAAGAAGCCATGACCTCACCCAACGAAAGTAAAATTGAATAGTAATAGGATTAAACGATTTTCATGTGTGTCACGATGACTTGTGCGCAGCATAAATGTCAACATTTACATTTATTTCAAATGTAATAACAAAGGATTTTGTTTGTTTACGATGGTATATTTGACGAGATGCTTCATGGATTCGCTGCGCTCGTGCCGCAGGTTAAATTCCCATGGGCTCTGTAATACAGTGCTGCTGGGGCGAGGCGCGCTCAACGAGGTTACAGCTGCAACAAGCGAGGAAAAGTGCCTTCAAACCGGGGGAGAGGTCATGTCACCGCATACCCTGTTCGACTTTCGTCTCATTACTTTTTGGCATCGCACCATGCGTCGGATGGACGTTGTGGCGTCTGCGGACGCAGTCTAGCTTCGCCGTCATCATCTAAGCAGAGTCCTGCTGCCCGACATGAAGGAGAAAGCCGTGAAGAACATCCTCATTGTTGACGACGACAGTGCGATGAGAAATCTGCTAGTGGACTATTTGTCCCAACACGCGTTTAACACCTGCGCCGTCGAAAATGGCCGCCAGGTGTCCCATCATTTGACGGCCGAGGCTACCGACCTCGTGATCGTGGACCTGAACCTCGGCCAGGAGGATGGCCTGCAAATCGTGCGCACGCTCAGCACCAAATCTGACGTGCCGGTGATCATCATCAGCGGCGACCGGCTGGATGAGGCCGACAAGGTAATCGGGTTCGAACTTGGCGCCACCGACTACATCACCAAGCCCTTCGGGCTTATGGAGTTCCTGGCTCGCGTCAAGGTGGCGCTACGCGAGCGCCCCGACCGAAAAGTCAGCGCTAATAATAAAATTTACACTTTTGACGGCTGGCGTGTCAGCGCGCGTCACAGGCGGCTTACAGACGCAACGGGAGCCGAAACCAAGCTGACAGCAGCGGAGTTCAATTTGCTGATGGCGTTTCTGCGCTCGCCGGGCCAGACATTGTCACGCGAGCAGTTGCTGCTTGCGACGCGCATGCACGACCAGGAAATCTACGACCGAAGCGTCGACGTGCTGATCCTGCGCCTGAGGCGCAAGCTCGAACAGGACGCATCAAGTCCGCGATATATCCGCACCGAGCGCGGCGCGGGCTATGTGTTTGATGTCGACGTGCAGGTCGAAGGGCCGCGGATCCGGCTGCAATGAGACCGGTTCCGCCTGAGAGCCGCGCACCCGCTACTGCCCACCTTGGGGCGCCTGATCGTGCCAGAGGCAGTTTTTTCGCTCTGCTTCGGGTGCGATCTTTCGGTGACACGCATAATAGCATCCTGAGGTTGGCGCTGGTTGTCGCTCTTGTATTCGCAGCACTGCCGGCTGGCTTGTCCTTTAGCTTTGACCGCAACAATCCGGTGGCGCCCCTTCCTGAACCCGACCCTCCCGATCCTAAGAAGGTCGATCTCGGTCGGACACTTTTCTTCGATCCTATTCTTTCGGCGCATGAAAACCTGACTTGCGCCAGCTGCCACGATCTGCAAGCCGGAGGCACCATCGCGGTGCGGCGCGCCATCGGCCTTGCCGACGGGCGGGTGCTTTTCAATGTGCCGACGATTTTCAATGTATCCAACAACCACAGCCTCGGCTGGCGCGGTCGTATCAAGACGCTTGATGCCCAGAACGAAAAAGTTCTGATGGACCCGAACCTAATGGCGATGAGCTGGGACGAACTGTTGCCGCGGCTCGAACGGTCGCCGGCCTACAGGGCCAAGTTTCGAGAGGTTTATGGCGAACGGCCACGGCGCGAAGCGGTGCTCGATGCGATAGCTAGCTTCGAGATTTCGCTCCGTACGCCGGATGCGCCCTTTGATCGCTTCGTGCGCGGTGAAAAGGGCGCTCTGTCTCCCGAACAGGCGAAAGGCTATGCGCTGTTCAGGGACTACGGCTGCGTGTCCTGCCACCAGGGCTCAAATATCGGCGGCAACATGGTTCAACGGCTGGGGGTATTTTCTGACGACGATCTGACGGCGGTTGAAGGGGCGGAGGCCGGAGTAGACGCCCGGGAAAACCGGGAGGACACAGCTGCGAACACGCCGGTTGCCGAAAGAGACTTAGATACCGGCGGTGATTTTCGCGTGCCGAGCCTGCGTAATGTCGCCGTCACCGCGCCTTATTTCCACGACGGGCGTGCCGAAACGCTTCCTCAAGCGGTGTCCCTGATGGGCAGACTGCAGCTCGGTCGCGATCTGTCGGACCCGGATGTGGCCGCAATCACGGCGTTTCTCGAAAGCCTGACTGGGCGCTTCAATAATAGGAGCCTTGAGTTAGAACCCAGCTCCGTTAAGGAGCCCTCCAGTACTGATCCCGTAGTCCAACCCACTGTTCCCTACGAAGTGCGCGGCGCGCGGCCATGAGGATCGCGATCCTCCTAGTCGCCGGTCTAGTAACCATGGTACTCGCCCTGAGCCGAGGACCCGACGAGCAAAGCCACGAGACCATTCTCAACGCGCTTCGCGCTGTGGATCTCACCTTTGCTGGCATGCAGCGCGATGTCCTGCAGGCGCGCTCCGGCATTCTCAAGAACTACGATTTTCTAGGCCTTGCCATCGACCGGATGCGGGTCGACCTCCAGAGGATCGCCGCGATTTCTGCCTCGGTATCGGTGGAGGACCGGGCCTCACTGGAAGAGCGGCTGGCGGCGGTGGGGCAATCTATTGCCCATAATGAGGCGATGATTGAGCAATTCAAGTCCGGCAATGCCATGATTCAGAATTCCTTGCGCATATTCCTCCAGACGCTGAACGAAATCCGCAAGCGGATGGTGGGCGCTGAAAGCGTGCCCGCCTTGCTCGAGACGCAACTGCTCGGGCAGCAGATGTGGCGCTTCCAAAACGCGCATGATCCAGCGCTCGCTGCAGAGCTGCGCTCAGGCCTGCTGAGGCTGCGTAAGGCTACGTGGCCCGAGATGGCCGACCTGAAGACCTCGCTCGTCGAACACGGTCTGTTGATTGTGCGCACGCTGCCCGCGGTGGATGCAGTTGTTGGCGCCACGCAGGCCGCCGAAACGGTTGCGGGAATCCGCGAGCTGCAGCACGAGTATTTTCGCCAATTCGGGCGCATGAACGCGCGAATGTCGACCATCCGCCTCATGCTATCGCTAATTTCTTTAGGCCTCTGCGCCTATGCAACCATGCTGGCCTTTCGCTTGAAATTCTTTGCCGACAGCGTGAGTTGGCGCCTGCACGTGGAGCAGTCCGTCAACGATGCTGTGACGCGGCTGTCGCTGGAGCCGGAACGGTTCAAGGCGGTTATGTACGATGCGCTAGTGCGCATGGAACAGGTGTTCGGTTTCGAGAGCGTGTGCCTGCTCAGCCTTGATCCCGCCGATTGGAGCCAGAAGGACACCTTTGGCCGCCAAGAGCCACTTGAAAATTGCAGCCTGCTCGCACGGGACTTTCTCCAGGATCTGCGGGCGCGGCTGCCGACACAACGCGACCTAGTGCTGTGGCGGTATGCAATACCAGCTCGCGGAGTAGCACGGCTCATAAGTGCGCTGCGCAAGCCGAAGCCGCTCGCCGTTGCCTCCTTTGTTCGGCCACACGATGACCTGGCAGTACTGATGGTGGCGCGATGCCAGCCCGCTTTTTGGAATATGCGCACTGATGCACAGATCCTGCGGATGACGACCGAACTTCTGGCACTAGCGCTCGAAAAGCACCACCGGTTGGCTGATCTCGACGAACTCGATCGACGCATGGAAGAAACGCAGCGACTGGAAGCCGTGGGCACGCTGGCGGGGGGCGTCGCCCACGAATTTAACAACATCCTGATGGCGATAATGGGCTATGCGGAAATGGCCGCTGCGGCGCTCACACCGGGCCTGCCGACACGTGGCTATGTGGACAATGTATTGGGAGCCGGACGCCGCGCGAAACTGGTCATTGACCAAATGTTAGCATTCGGCCGAATGCGGCGCAATCCACTACGGCCTTTCGACGCTGCGCGGGCCGCCTCCGAGATGCTGCCGATGATTGAGGTGTGCCTACCCGCCGGCGTAAAGCTGCATGTTGATCTTCCGGAAGAGGTGGCGGTGGTCTCGGGAAGCGCCATCGAGATCCAGCAGGTTCTTGTCAATCTTTGCAAGAACGCTGGCGAGGCGATCGCCGGCCGAGCTCTTTTTGGTCACGCCGAGCCAGAAAGTGGCCGCAGACAAACCGAACCGTCGGAGATTTGCGGCAATGTCAAACTGTCTTTGGATGCGGTTGAACCGTCACGAGAGCATATCCTTACCCACGGAGCGCTTGCGCCCGGCCCTCATTGGCGCTTCGCTGTTACCGACAGCGGGCCGGGGATTGCGCCGGCGCAGCTGCAGCGCATTTTTGAGCCCTTCTTCACCACTAAGGGCGACCGTGGAACCGGCCTCGGCTTGTCGGTGGTTCACGGGACGGTACAATCGCTGAAGGGGGCAATGAACGTGTCGAGCATTCCCGGCAAGGGCACGCGCTTCGAGCTTTACTTCCCGCGTCTGGATGCAGGCGCATTGTTTCTCAGCAATGCCGACGATACAACAGCGGTGCATAGCGATATGACTAATCCTGCCGCCAGGGGCGGAACCGTCGGCCCAAGGGGCGACAGCGCGCTCGGTAATGGTGAACTGGTGGCCGTGATCGACGGGCGCGAGAACGCGCGTTTGATGTGGGAAGAGAAGATCGCGGCGCTCGGCTACGAACCAGTCGGTTTCGAAAGCGCGGCGCAGCTGTCGCAATGGGTCGAGAGCGCAACTCGAGTAGCCACGGTTCCAGATGCACTTGCTATTGCGCTGGGCGGAGAGGATGACGCCAACTGTCCCGCGCTGGCCGGCCTGTTGCGCAGTTACCCGGATCTCCCGGTGGTCTATCTTCTAGACGGCGCGGTAGTGCCGACAGTATCCGTTCGGTCGCATCGATTCCTTAAAAAGCCCGTGTCGGCGCGCGCCTTGCGGGATGCGCTCGCTGGCGTTCTGGAGAAAGCGCGGCGACAGGGTATCGGTCTCGCGGACCGGACAGAAGCCGACGCGATTTCCACCTCACCCTATCAGGCCCCCCCGGCGGCCCTAAAGTAGTTTGCGCATTCAGTCGATGTGAAGCGGGATAGCAAAGAGTCGACTGCATCCCACAAGGCATCTATCTTCCGCTCCGCCCGGCCGCGCAACATGGCTTTCAACTTCGAGAATGCGTTCTCGATTGAGGTTGGGGATGGCTCCTGCTCCCGCCGGCGTATTCCGGCATAGTTTGAATGACATCATCCCGATCAAAGGAGCGATCCATGTCAGAGCTTGCCACACTGGGTATCGATCTCGCAAAGAGCGTCTTCCAGATCCACGGTGTGGACGAGAACGGTGTGGTTCTTGTACGCCGCCAGCTTCGTCGCAGCCAATTGCTTGCATTTTTCCAGCAGCTCCCACGATGCCTGGTTGGCATAGAGGCTTGCGCCGGCGCCCACGATTGGGGCCGCAGGCTAGAGGAGATAGGACACGACGTTCGGCTGATGCCTAGAAACCCGGGCACAGCGCCATCGAAGGGAAGAAGAGGAAGCGCGAAACGCCGGCCGAACGGGCCGTTCGGCGCGGGATCGCAACGAGACGCGCTGACACGGCAGACGACAACGAGCCACCAAGGAACATAGAGAGGATCATGGATAATCAGGCAAAGCTCCACACGGTGTTGTTTGGCTTTCTTTTCTCGTTAGTGATGGGGCTATTTGCTGCAACGGTTTATGCCGATTATCAGAGTGGTAAGGGTTTCGATGCGCTTGCGGACCTCAATTACCTTGCCCTAGTCTACGAGACCCCCTTCTATCGCGGCCATCTTGCGCCTGTTTTCGTTGATGGGTTGATGATCACTGCCGCCGTGGTGTTCGTCGGCACGATGGTCACCGCCGTGATCGGTATGCGCCAGCGGCAAGATCACGGTACTGCGCGCTGGGCGCGATTCGGCGAATCCGGCCTGGCGGGCTATCTGCCTCGCTACTCAAAGGTGACCGGCCCAATCTTCGGCAAGACCCGCGGCCCGGGCGCCTTTGGTAAATATTTGACCAATGGCGACCAGCCGCATAGCCTTGTGGTTGCGCCGACGAGGGCTGGGAAAGGTGTTGGCGTCGTCATCCCGACGCTGCTGACCTTTAACGGTTCGGTGTTAGCGCTCGACGTCAAGGGCGAACTCTTCGAACTTACCTCGCCGTCGCGGCTGGCGCGTGGCGATCGGGGGTTCAAGTTCGCGCCCTTTGATCCTCTTAGGCGCACCCACAGCTATAACCCCGTACTCGACATCGTTCACATGCCTGAAGAGCGGCGTTTCAGCGAAACGCGACGCCTAGCGTACAACCTGATTGCCGCCAAGGGAAAGGGATCGGAGGGCTTCATCGATGGCGCGCGCGACCTGGTTTACGGCCGGCGTCCTCGCCTGAATCGAGCGCGGCACACCCACCATCGGCGCGGTCTACTACCTGTTCTCCCAGCCGGGCGAGAAATACAAGCTCTCGCCCAGTTGGCGGAGCACACGCGCAATGTCTAGGCACAGCGTATCTTCGACAATATGGCCGGCAATGACACTAAGATCCTCACCTCATATACTTCTGTTTTGGGAGACGGCGGCCTCAACCTATGGGCAGATCCCTTGATCAAGGCCGCCACTACCACCTCGGACTTCTCCATCTATGACCTTCGTCGCGACCCGACCTCGATCTTTCTGTGCGTAAGCCCAAACGATCTCGAGGTGATCGCGCCGCTGGTCCGGCTGTTTTTTCAGCAGGTGGTGTCTATTTTACAGCGCGCGATGCCCCAAAAGGACGAAACGTTCGAGGTGCTGTTTCTGCTTGACGAGTTCAACCATCTGGGAAAGCTCGAATCCATTGAAACAGCCGTGACGACCATCGCCGGCTATAAGGGCCGGTTCATGTTCATCATTCAGAGCCTGTCAGCGCTCACCGGCGCTTATGAGGAGGCCGGCAAGGAGAACTTCATCAGTAACACTGGGGTGCAGGTGTTCATGGCGACAGCTGACGACGAGACGCCGAACTACATCTCAAAATCAATCGGCGACTATTCCTACAGGGAGCGCAACACTTCGTATAGCATGAGCAACATGTTCGACACCAACGTACAGATGTCCAATCAAGGTGCACCGCTGGTGCGGCCCGAGCAGGTGCGCGCGACGATACCCAGATTGTGTTGATCAAGGGCCAGCCACCACTAAACATGCACAAGGTACAATATTATTCCGACCGCATCCTGAAGCGATTGTTCAAGGCGCAGACCGGACCGCTTCCCGAACCGGAGCCGATGGACGCTTCCCGTCTTGCGGTTTCATCGGACGCGGCCCTTTCGCAGCCTGTCTTGCCGCTGCCGGTGCTCGTCCCTGTGGCGACGTCTCCTGCCTTCGAAGCCCCGCCCGCCCCGCAGAACCTGCCACCGACGGCGGAAGCACAAGCGGCAATGGCGGTCTTGTCTGGGACCTAGAGCCTCAGGAGGAACCGGCAAAAGTGACGACGTCGCAGCCGGAGCCCTACAAGCCGTCGGCGCCGACTGAAGCCGAGCTGCGGGCGCTTCTAGACCGGATAATTGCAATGCAGAACAGCCCGCGCGCCTATGAGCCCGAGACCTTGCGGGCCTCTTGAGCCTTCCTTCCCCTTCCGGCGGCGCTACCTTTCGCTTACCAACGCTACAGATGCAACTACTTCATCCTGTCGCTTGTCGAGTTTCAACGTATAGTTATCCGATAGCAAATACCTTCTGCAGGAGCGGCAAATGTCCGACATCGACAAGATAAAACCGCTTGGAACGGTGCACCACATTTCAATCGAATCCGCCGCCGTTCTGAACCCACTTGCCTCCCGGTCGCTTTCCGGCAGCCACAAGCCGAGCCAGGTGTCGCGACTTGATGGTACACCCGACGCACAACAAGAGCCGGCGCAGCCACGGATGCGGGAAGTCCTCTACGATCCGCGCAGCCGCTCCACAGTCCGGTGATGCCACCTCTTCTTGTTTCACACTGGGCGCGACGCCCGAATTTGCAAAAGCCCACTGGATTATCGGCAGGAAGGAACGAGATCGATGGCAGAGGAAAGCTGGTCCCACCGACTTTGGTATAGGATCACCGCGCGAAGGTTACCACCGCAGCTCAAGGTTATCAGCCGGCCGCTGGCACCTCCCGAGACCGCTGTCGTCATCGGAACGCCGCCTCCCGCCTCCTCTCAACTTTCGTCCGGGCCGCCAGTAGGACTCGGCCTGTCGGGGGCTGGCCTCACGCCGGCAGGTCCGCCCTCGGTTGCTTTCCCCACATCTGTCTGGGCGCCCGGCAGCGACAGCATGTCGCGAAACAAGCCTCTGCCGCCTCTGCCGCGCGAGGCGCAGACTGAGGTCGCGCTATCCTTTGAAAACAGCAGCTCACTAGGTCGATCGTCGGCTGACGCAAACAGCGGGTTCAGCCGCAATGTCCTGGATCCGGATATCGCACTGGAGAGAAAGGTAACGCTTGCGTCTCTTGAAGGCGGATCCGCGAGCTCAACGGGTTTGAGCCGCTTCAGCTGGAGCACCGATGGCTCGCGGGATTCAGGAGCGTCGGTCGCGACCCGCTCTTCGGTGGTCGCCTCGCCCGAAGCCATGCGCCCCTCGTCGACATCGACGGATGGGAAGATGGTTGATCTCAACGATTTCCAGTTTGCAGAGCGATCCATGGAGGTTCCGCTCATGCTTGATGTTCGCGCACCGCCGCCCGCGCGGCCGCGTCCTGCCGAGCCCGCAAAGGTTGCAGCTCTGCCGCCGGACACGGACAATTCTCTTGCAATCCGTAAGCCCGAGCAACTGACGGCGAAGAATTTGGCCCGACTAACAGCGGAGCGGGCCGCGGGTGCGGAGGGTCATGATAGAGCTTACGGTACCGCGTTTCTGGCTGCCCGCGAAACCAGCATCGGCCGCCTCAGCACTGCCAGCACACTTATCAACTCAGTACATTCACAACCGGACAGGCAAGACGAGCGAAAACGCGACGGCCGTCAAATTTAGTGCTACAAGGAGAACGAAGTGCCCCCGTACGAAGAAATCCAAAATCGCGCGATGGAAGAATTCGCCGCTTTGGCCCGACACGCTCAAAACGCAAGGCGAATGGCCAACCGCGCTACGCCAACTGACATTTTGACTCACGGTCGTGAACACGATGCGGCCGGCAAGGCCGCTGAGAAATTGGCCGATTATTCAACGGAACTTCTAGGCCGAGAAGTGGTCAAACAACGGGGGGATGATCTGGCATCGGATGTTCGTGATGGGTTGATGCGCGTCGGCGAGGTTCTCGACAGGCATGTCGGCGCCGGTCCTGCCCTTAGCCAGCAACGCGTTGCGCTGCTGAATTCAGTCGACGAACATACGAAAGCACATCGCGACGATACGTCGCCGGATTACGAGGAGGTCGCGATGCAGCTGAACTTGGCGCAAGCCGGTGGAGTACTCCAACTTCGCGGTCGTCCCGTTGCGCGAACTGTTGTGCGGCAACCGTTCAGAGCGGCGGATGCCGAGAGACTAGTAACAGAGCTGAAAGGACTAAGATCGGTTCTGGAAGGCCATGCCCGGCAGTTGACTTCAGTTTTCGGTGCGGATCAACAGCGCGATTCGATCTTCCGCACCTGGTCTCGGTCGACCTCGACCACTCTCAGCGAAGGTAGTGATGATCTGCCGACGCCGCCTCCGCACACGGCCTCTCAGGTTCCAGACACTCGGATGTCGTCGCGCACCCTTAGCTTAGGGGCCATCCCTGACGGGCCGGTAGCCACGCCCGTCCCCGCCGCCGCAAGCTCGCTTCTTCCTGCCGCTCGAGGAGTAAAGCGAAAGGCCACGGAACCCTTGGGCCGACATTCGGCCTCGCGTGGGGCGCCTTTCACTATCTACGAGGACGGGCCTGAAATACATGCCGCAGCCGAGACCCATGGGCACTCGTTCACGACGGCTGGGCAGCAGAGGATTGAATCGTTACGTGCGCTTAAGGATCAGGAGAACCACGGCCCGCGCTTCGAATCTGACCCCGATCCGTCCACTCGGCGTCAGCACCAGCCGGAAGCGGGGAACCGCAGTCAGCCCTTACGGTCTCGCTCCCAGAGCCGCGACGGTATCTAATGAGACCTATGCGACCTTATCCGGGAGAGAACCCGTGCCGGTCTGCAAGCGGCAGAGGAATGGGGCCGGCACGGCGGTCGTTGAGCGGTCGTGACCCCAGATAAACTGGCAAGGGCCCGCCAGCATCTGGCGGCCGGACTTAACGTTCGCGAAGCTGCCTCCCGCCTAAAGGTCGGTAAAACCCCGTTCTATCAGGCGCTCAAAGCCGAGAAGTCGGCCGGTTCTTCGGAACCATAGACTATGCAGGTGGCCCCGTCCCGGGTATCCGTCCGAACGAGGCCGCCTGTGAATATTGAGTAAAACTGTTCAGATCCTGTCCCTTATTCCCATGCATAAGGACAGTTGGACAGATGGAGATTTTTGAAGGGGACAGCGGATCTCGGGTGAGTCGTATCGAGGTGATCAACACCGGTCGGCGCGTCGCTTTACCGAGGATGAGAAGCTGCGGATTGTCCAGAAAGCTTTGCGGAGAGCGGCCGGGCATCGGCCACGGCACGGGGCCGTGCAGCTCTATATCAAGCTCAGCAAACGGGCGAATGCAGCGATCCGTCAGTTGGGGTATCGCAAGCTTTCGGCCCGCCCCCGAGATCATGCTCAGGATGCCGAAGCAGCAGAAGCGTTTAAAAAACTTCCCCACTGCAGTGGCAGAAATCTCTGCCGGCCCGGCCAAAGGCAGGACGATCGAAATCTGGTATCAGGACGAAGCCCGAATAGGTCAAAAAAAACAAGATCACGCGCCGCTGGGCGGAGCGGGGATCAAGACCATTCGCCCCTCACGACCAGCGCACACGCTCGGCATACATATTCGGCGCGATCTGCCCCAGGCATGGCAAAGTCGCCGCTCTCGTCATGCCGTGGTGTGACACCCATGCCATGAACCAGCATCTGATCGAGATATCCCGTACTGTCGCTGACGACGCCCACGCCGTCCTCATGATGGATCAGGCCGGGTGGCACGTGTCCAACAACCTGGCTGTCCCCGAAAACATCACAATCCTGCCATTGCCGCCCAAATCGCCCGAGTTGAACCCTGTCGAAAACATCTGGCAGTTCATGAGGGAAAACTGGCTCTCCAACCGCGTCTTCAAATCCTACGAGGATATCGTCGATCACTGCTGCTACGCATGGAGAACCCTGCAGGAGCGGCCATGGAAGATCATGTCAATCGGCCGCCGACAATGGGCACAAGGGTTCTGATCAATGACAGAGTCTCTGTGCCAAGGTCATATTGGCTGCGTTCCTCAAACCTAGTTCACAAATCGATCGAAGGATCAACCCGTTTTCGCCTCATTGGTTATGCATGAGCGCGAGAAACCGGCGTGGTGGGCGCGGTCCGCCTTTGCGGCTCAAAAAAGTGCGTCCGGTATGCTATTACTTTTGAAACAGATATGCATTTGAGTATTCTGCCTGGTCTCCTAGGATGACACATTTGTTCATCTATGGAGGTTTCATTGGAAGGAAATGAGGAAGTCGCCCAAAAACAAGACCTAAGTCTAGGAAAAAAGCTAGATAGGCGTTTGCGAAATACACTCGCTGCACGTAGAAGTAGACAACGAAAAGTTGACAGATTAGCTTCTTTGGAACAGGACCTTGATAAAGCCAAGGAAACTCTCAATGCGATAAAGGAAAAGCTTAAAGAGTGCGGGATTGACTTAGAACAATTTGTGTCCCAGCCAGAGAAATTTTCCGTAGTTTCGAACCCACATTTTGCGTCACTTGCTGGCAACACTGCTGCCCGCACTTCGCCTCAGCTCGATCCTGCTCAATTAGATAGCGATTTATGTGCTCGAGGGAGCTATTCGCCAGGACCACCTAATGACATTTCAGCTTCCGGCGAGAATGACATTTCAGGCTATAACTCTGAGGTGTACACGCACGGTCTGCCCAAGCCCTGGCCTAAAGAGTTAGGGGATTCTGACCTTTTCTCTGCGGCCAGCCTCGGCTATGACGCCACACCCACGCACGCCTCGCTTCAGGCGGCGATTGATCCCAGCACGCACTCGTTGAGGGAAGATGGGGCAAACGATCATTTTCTGAAGGAGACGGATCGGTTTGTTGATAGTCTGGAAAATCGCGATGCAGAGCCTCTCGTAAGACACCAGTCGGCAGCGGAGCTGCAGAGCCCCGTCCGAGAAAAACCTGCGTCTCTTCAGGCGCAAGAGGATCGTATAACGGAGATAGAGAAATTTTTTGCCAACTTGGATAATGAAAAGACATTCTCCGGAGAACAGGCTTCTACAACAGAAACAGGTGGCACCAGCATAAAACGACCTGGGTCGCCTTTGCAGAGAACTCCTGGAACATCAAAAATCCAAAGGTTGGGCGCCTTATCAGCAGCGAGGTCTGATGAAGATCAATTGCTTCGCTCCGAAACCTCTGTCAAGGATCCTGTTGATAGCTGGGAATTGCGAGGGCTGTCCAAACGTCCTGAGGGTCGGGGGGGACGCTGAATGCCCGGCACTACGGAGGCAGCTGTCGAGCCGGCATGCAGAGAGACTGGCTCGGGAAAGCAACCGATCGAATTGCCTATTGCGGCCCATGGGACAATTCTACACTCGTCCGGTGAAGAACGCTACTACGCCATGCTGGACGAACCAGCCATGGCCGCATAACTCAAACCAAATGGCCTCCGGCAAACCCGGTGCGGTTCAGGTTCTCCAATCCAGAAAACCGCAAATGTACCGTAAGCCCACGGTGAGGGCCGCCTTGTGAGGT
>UCEY01000029.1 GCA_900471605.1 Hyphomicrobiales bacterium
CCGTTTCGAAAAGAAAACAGCTGTAGCATCCCTGTCGCCGGAGATCGAAAAAAACCGCTTCGACGACATCCGAGAGGCCGCTGTCGAAGGACATAAGAAATCGGCAGCGGACGGCGCGCGTCGCCGTTCGCTGCCGGCAAGGGAAGAAGACCGTCTTATCTGGGATTATTCCGCATCTGCCTTAGAAGCAGGCGGTATCCACGCATAGGCAATCCCGGGTATGGCCTGACCACACCCGGGATTTTTTGCAAGGACCGATCGTTGAAGGTTCGCACCGCCCGAATCTCAGATAGGCGGTTTCGGAAGACATGTCGTCCTCCTCTCTTTGGGCAAGGAAAACTCCCTCAATGGCAGCACCCGTTTCACGGCTGCGATTATTAGTTGATATGGAATGCGATGAGGTCATTACAAGCAAAGAGCCACAACGCACTATCCGGTGTGATGGGCCCGGACCGCGAAAATGATTGGGCGTGACGCCAAATGAGCAGCGCGAGGAATCGCCGAGAAACCTGACCTTACGGCTTTCGGCCCTGCGGCAACTGCGACGGACGGCGGCCGCTAATGGTCGAAATTAGCTTTCCAGTGAGCATAAGCAACTACGAAGCACGTTCTAGCGGTGTCCAGTTCGCACCGAAATTTCAGTGCCCCGTTACATGCGGAGATTGCCTGCCAATATTGATGCCCGGAGCGCACTGCAAAATCCTTTTGAAGGAATTTGAGGGCTTCACGAGGCCCTGTGATCGGCTTGTCTTCGAGGCCATTTCTGACGATAACCGCGAATTCCCATTCGAGGCGGAAGCCTACCTTAACGACGGAATCCACGCTGGTTTCCCTTCGAGCAGGCAAACCAAACGTCACCCGTCAGCTCCAAGATACCATGCCCTTTGCCAGAGAGTCCGATTTAGTTTCGCCACCCGCCCCAGCCGATAGTTCTATCTCCAAACGGAGTTAAATCCACCCATCCAGATGTAAATGCGCTCCGGGCACTCATCTGCGAGATAGGGGCAAACTCGCATGCCCAGTCCGAGCATCGCCGCCTGCTTCCCTTCCTCGAAGATCTTCTTTCGCTGTGCGTCAATCAGAACCATGTCGAAGAACTAGAGGCGGTTGCAGGAGTTCCAAGCCCCCCCGTAAGAACTTGGACGTGACCACCAAGCCCGCGCATGCCTCCTGCGCGGGCTTGGCGGAAATCCGAGGCTCTGCCGCTGCTCGACTTAGAGACGACACCATAAGCTCGACCCTTCATCTGGACACTTATCCTAAACTGGCACCCAAGGACATGGGGATGGCGTAAACCTGACAGACACGCTGCTGATGCGCCGGCTTCAAGTTCTCTGACAAACGCAGAAAGATCGCCGCATGCTTTTAAAGCGATCCCATTGCGCATGAGCAAGTCGACAGAAGCGGCCGCATCCCTGCCCACCGGAGCAACACGAGAACGGGCTCAGGCTGGAGCTCAGTTAACGGCACCATGCCCGTCAACTGATTTTATTGCTGGAGCCGCGGTGAAATGAGGCGATCCCGCGAGCACGCCGATGAAGCCGGCGGTTGGTGGCCCAAGTTGAATGCCTTTATCCGACAGACTGAATTCACGAACGCTCTGCTCGTGCTTACCGCTTCGCTTCTTGACCACTGAGATGGCCCGGCGGACCGTGCCGTGCAGCTCGAAATAACGCAGCATCACGACAGCATCGCTGAGGTAGCTCAAGTCAAGCGGTGCTTCCAGCGGGCCGACGAGCCCGTGTTGAGCGAGAACCAGGATCGTTATCGCACCGCGCTGACCGAGATAGCTCAATAGCTCGTGCATCTGCAGGATCAGAAAACGCTCGTCTGGCATTGCATTCATATAGCCGTTCAGGCTGTCGATGACGATGACGCGGGCGCCGTCGCTCTCGACGCTTCGCTGGACGTTGGCCGCGAACTCGCCGGGTGACATTTCCGCCGGATCGATCTGCTGCAAGCGGATCATCCCGTTTCGCAGGTGTTTTTGCAGATCAAAGCCAAGAGTTTTGGCGCGTGCTTGCAGCGTTCCCCGACCTTCGTCGAAGGCGTAGATGACGGCATGCTCGCCCCGATCCGCGGCCGCCAGAGCATAGGTGAGCGCGAGCGAAGATTTTCCCACCCCGGATGCGCCCAAAAACAAGGCGTTTGTCCCGCGCTCCAGCCCGCCACCCAGCATCTGATCGAGCGCCTTGATTCCACTCGAGGCAAACTCCTCGTCGAAAGCCTGATGATGGTCCGCGGCGATCAGCCGGGGGAAAACCCTAAGCCCTCCCTTCTCGATGATAAAATCATGGTAACCGCCGCGAAACTTGATGCCGCGCATTTTTACCACTCGCAGGCGCCGACGCTCGGCGCCATAGTCGATCGCGCTCTGCTCCAGCAGGACGATACCATGCGCAATGGAATGAAGCTGAAGGTCGTTTTGCTGAGACGACAGGTCATCAAGAAGAATGACCGTGCACTGTCTGCTAGTGAAATAGTGCTTCAACGCCAGCACTTGCCGCCGGTAACGCAGAGGACTGTGGGCGAGCAGGCGCAACTCGGAAAGGCTGTCGATGACGACACGCTTCGGATTGAGCTCTGAGACCTGGTCCAGAATCAGCTTCGTCGTCTCGTTCAACTCCATTTCCGCCGGGTGAAAGACCGTCAGTTCGCGGTCTGGATCGAGTGTCGTTTCCGGAGGAACGAGTTCGAAGAGGCTGACGCCGTCGAGGGACCAGCCATGGCGTTTAGCGACAAGCTGAAGTTCGCGCTCCGTCTCCGAGAGCGTAATGTATAGCACCCGCTCCCCCTGCCGAACGCCTTCTAGGAGGAATTGCAGAGCTATCGTGGTCTTGCCTGTACCGGGTCGGCCCTCGTAGAGGTAAAGCCGGTTTTCGTCCACGCCGCCGTTGAGAATGACATCAAGGCCCCCGACCCCGCTGGAAATTCGCGGCGCGTCGATCATCTCCACTTCATCGGATCTTTGAGACATTATCTACCTGTGAGCGAGAGTAGGAGGTGAGAAGCATATAGATCGTCGGCGACTAGACTCAAGTAGCCGAAGAGAGAGCTTTGGCTGAGGGGCGGGGGTGCATCGGAAGGTCTCGTCGCCGCTCCACTTCGCTCTCGCGCTTCGAGGCCTCAACGGTCGACAAGTGATGAGGGGACGATTTGATGCAATGCGGCGGAGGCGGCAGGACCCTGAGAGACATACAGTGCTGCGCTCTCACGTTCAGATTGCGCAAGACGGCTGAGCAGATCATCGAAGCGGTCGTCCGAATTAATAGGCTGATGCTGAGGGAGGCTTTGCACTCCTCGGCGAACGGATGGATCGAATGCAACTCCTACGACCTGATCCGGCACGCTGATGTTCATGGTTGAATTATACCCTACTGAATTCCCGTAACGCGCGTACGAGCGTGTGTTTGGTTAGCGGGATAAGCAGGAGAAGTATGACAGCTTGGTTGCTGAGCGGTGCTCCATGCGGCAGGGTGGCATCCCCTGGACTTGAAGAAGATTGGTCGCTCCATCGCCGCTTCTTCTTGTCATGTGGTTTGAACTCGACGAGCATCGATTTCAGTTCCACCTCGCGAACACGTCGCGCGGCTTCGTCGGGACTGACCCAGTGGAGGTGACGTTGGGCGTGCTCCTTGAAATCGGTCGAGGTTTCGGTGAGAGCGATTTCGAATACGTCCACGATGCAGGGCCACGTCGCCATTCTCCAGCTCTTTGATATCCGTGTAACGGCCAACCTTGCGCACATCGCCGCGCACCCGGCTTCCTGCCAGGCCTCTATCGCCGCGGCTTCCTTTGGCTTGCGCCCCTTCATCGGCCATCCCCTCGGGATCACCCAGCCGCCGTTATCGGCGACGAGGTATGGCGTCGTTTGCCGGTTGGCGGCGAAAACACAAGGCCCCGAATTGCTGGCGGAACATGCCATTGAAGAGCTGATCCGGCGTCGCAGCAAGCCTTTGCAATAAGCGTTGCGATTTGCGGGCTTTACGGTCCTGCCGGCGCGCTTTTCCTTCATGCCAATGGAGTAGCAAAATCCTCGTGTCCCGCAAAACGAAGATACGCCGATCGGTTTGCTGGATGCTCGGATAAAGGGCGGCTCGCTGCCTCGCCTTGAAGGAATGTGAACCAGCACCTGCTACCATCTCGCGGATAGTTTTGATGATCTCCAAGTGGTCGTAGGGTTTGCCAAAAAACCTTCCTTTCACTGGGAGCATGTCATCACTCATCTGCCGGTGAGCCGAGGTCACAATAATTTTTGACTGGTTGCCATCGATCCCTCACCGCAGCGGCAAGTTTCAGGCCGTCCATGCTGCCAGGCATGTCGATGTCGGTGAACATGATGCAGATATGGGAATGGGCATTCAGAAGATCGATGGCCTCATCAGCATTGGCTGCTTCAAGAACATTGAAGCCCTGCTCCTCAAGTGACATGACGATATCCATTCGCACGAGAACTTCATCTTCAACAACGAGGACCATGATAGTATTCCGCGTCGTCATGATCCTCCCCCACTCCACTCGAGCTGCTTCGCAATCGCCTAACGCGTTTGCAGACCCTTTGATCCAGGGGATCTGCAACAAGCCGAGGGTGGATATTCGTTGTTGCGCCTGATCAATGTGCACGGGTGATCCGCGAAAGCTTGCCCCCTGCCTGGAAGCGAAACCCGTGGGAAGCATAGATAATTTCAGGAGTTGAGCCGAGCAGCGAGCCGAGAGCCGAACGAATGTATCGCGTGCCGTAGCCCTGCCGGGTCGGTTCCCGCACCCTCGGGCCCCCGGTTTCGACCCAGCTTATCGAAAACTGGCTACCCTCCCCGGTATCGTTGACTGTCCAGGTCAGATTGACGGCCCCATCCGGCTGAGAGAGCGCCCCATACTTAATCGCGTTGGTGATCAGCTCGTGCAGACAGAGCGCAATCGTCGTCGCGGCATCGCGGCTGACGACGAGTTCCGGACCCTGCACCGAAATGCGGCTAGTACCACCGCTTGTGTATGGCGACACCGTCAGCTCAACAACGGGCAAAAACGCGACCTCCTCCCCGCCAGCCTCGAAAACCGCCGAGTGAACGTTGGCCAGCGCCTGCAGGCGGCTCGAAAAGTCGCCTGCCAAGTCCTCGACAGTTGCGGCACCACGTCTGGTCATCTGAAAAATCGACGTCACGCTGGCCAGGATATTCTTGACGCGGTGATTGAGTTCCAGCCGAACCTCGCGCTCACGCTCGAGGGCATCGCGGACCTGACGCTGCCGAAGCCGCACCAGCAGGTTTGACTGGATGGCGTTGACCAGCTCCAGCGGTGTGATGGGCCGGGTATGGAACAGAAGCCGGGCGCCCGGCCACGCGCGCTCAAGCTGATCGCGAATTCGCGCAATCGGCGCTGCCCGTTCTAGCAAGACGATGATCGGGACCTCGGACCAGTCAGGTTGTTCGGCAAGATGTCTGCCGACCCGGTCCATCACACCCGCATTGAGAGCCTCGTGCGTAATGGCGATGATACCCGGTGATTGGCTGAGGAGGAGATCCACATCGTCGTCAAGCTTGGCGGCTTTGACAGCAACCTTTTGCTCGCCAAGGAACGTAGCGATGTAATCAGAATCCTTGCGAAAGGGAGCTATGACCAGCACCCAGTCCAGTTCACTTTCGGCTCCACCGGTCATTTCGGATCGGGAAGTGGATTGTAAGGAACGACGGTGACACTGCCGCTCTGAATCAGCAGCTCCTGGACATTCAGGTCATGCGGGCCGTGGCGCTTCTTGACGACAGTGATATTGCGGCGGAGACGGCCTTCATGCTCGACGATCCGCAAGAGCAGCACGGTATCCCCAAGGAAACTCACATCGACGTCGATGCCGACATTTTGCCCGAGCAATCCATGTTGGGCGACGATCAGCATGGTAAGAACGCCGGAGCGCGCGAGATATTTAAGAAGCGACTGGATATCGCGGACGGCTTTTTCGCGGTGGGGGAG
The DNA here is from genome assembly GCA_900471605.1 of Hyphomicrobiales bacterium. Lineage (GTDB taxonomy): Bacteria > Pseudomonadota > Alphaproteobacteria > Rhizobiales > Rhizobiaceae > Neorhizobium. The sequence continues at coordinate 5,968 of UCEY01000029.1, forward strand.
CGAATTGAGATAGCCCGTGAGGCTGTCGATGACCACGACCCGGACTTTGTTCTGCGTGACCGCATCCTGGACGATTTGGCCAAATTCTCCTGGGGAGATTTCGTTCGGATTGAAATCGCGCAGGATCAGCTTACCATCTTTATGGAACTGCCTCAACTCCATACCCAGTCCCTCGGACCGGCGGAAGAAGGTCTCCAAACGCTCCTCGAACAGGAACAGCGCAACGCCCTCGCCACGTTCGAGAGCTGCGGTCGCGTAGAGCGACGACATCGTCGACTTGCCGGTGCCCGACTGGCCGATCACCAAGGTCGTGGTGCCGGCTTCCTGACCACCGCCAAACATATCGTCGAGTTCGGCGACACCGGATTTGATCAGCTGCGGTTTCGAGCTCTCAGAGGCCATGCTCGGCATGATGCGCGGAAACACCACCACACCCTCGCTCTCGCGAATGGCCATATCGTGGTAGCCGTCAGCCACCGGCACGCCGCGCATTTTTGAAACCTCGACGCGGCGGCGAACGCCACCATATTCCTCCAGGGATTTATCGAAGCGGATCACCCCGTGGGCCAGCCCCTCGACCTCCTCACCGCTGCGGTCGTAGGTCGAGTTCTGGGTGTCGAGGAGAAGCGCAACGACATCCTGCTTTGCCAGAAACGATTTAAAGCCAATCAACTCGCGGCGGAACCGTGGAGAGTCACCGGTGATCAGCCGGATCTCCAGCAGGGAGTCGTAGACCAGCCGGCGAGGCTTGTGCTCTTCGATTGCGGCTTCGATCGCCTTGCGCGTCTCGTCGAGCTTGAGATCTGCCGTCAGGAAGATGCTTTGGTCGTCCGCTTCGTTGACCGTACCTGACGTCGATAGTTCTTCGATACGGATACCATCCAGCGTCCAGCCGTGTGACTGCGCAATAGCCTCGAGCTCGGCGGCTGACTGGGATAGCGTGACGTAAATGCAGCTTTCGCCGGCCTCGACGCCGGCGCGCAAGAACTGGAGCGCTGCCGTGGTTTTGCCGGAGCCTGGTGCACCCTGGAGCATATAGAGGTTCGATGCCGGCAACCCGCCGCGCAGGATCTCGTTCAGCCCCTCGATTCCGGTGCTGACGATGGAGGGTTGTTTTCTTTTCGGCATCTTGTCTTCCGCTGTAATGCTGGGTGCACATTGAGGTCGATGGCGCGCATCGTCCTTGGAAGAAGCCGCGCTGTTGTTATATTTGGCTTTCTCAAAACATCAATGACATCCCCCGAAAAGGCATCGCGAGGTGAACCAATCGCGGCTTGGGGCGTTTCGATTGGTTGCTCTTTCGAGCGACCGCCACAGGAAGTCTGGGGATACAACGGGACATGACCGCTGCTGTTACGACGTTGCAAAATTCCACAATGGAGGGCCGATACCGGCTGCTTGTGGATGCCATCACCGATTACGCGATCTATATGCTCGACCCGGACGGGTATGTCAGTAGCTAGACCGCGTCGTGGCACGATGTTCGCCGCCCGACGTGCGTTTAGATGCGCGGTTTTGGGGACGGTTCCCTATCAGAATCACCCGAGTTCGGCTCACCCTTGGGCTATCAACAGGACCTTGACCTCTTTCTCGGCGCGGGCGGTGGATAACGCCCTTCGGCACAACGAAAGCGTGGGCCCGGCGATGCCAGTCCGGTGAGCCACTGCCAGGTCATCTGCACCGCATCGGAAACGTCCTATGGAATTCTGAACCACCCCTTACCCGCCGAGTGCTCGATTAGGCCTGCATCTGTCGCCAGCCCGACAAGACAAGCCATGACGGCTTTGATGGCACGTGCAGGTCTTGCGATTAACACTGGAAGATAAGCGACGCATCCTCAAAAAGAGGGCCAACTCACGGCCGTATTTAAAGTATTTTCATCCATATCGGCGACCTTAAACCCCGTGACGGAATGGTGTGTGTTTGAGACGCGCGCGACGCAGGGGGCATCTTTCGTGAAAGCATCATCTCCAGGGGTCGGATTGGCGCGGCGGATGCCGTTTAAGGTCGCAAGATTTGCCGACGCCACGAACCTGGCCCTCATCTCCATCGATAGCCGTGGCAATATTGAGTTTGCCAATCCGTCCGCATGCCGCCTGTTCGGATACAGTCGCAGTGAAATGATCGGACAGCCGATCACGATCATCATTCCCGAGCGAATGCGGGGTGCCCATATGGCGGGGCTGCAGAACGCGTCTGAGGGGCATCGGCTCAATCTGGCCGGAAAAACCGTCGAAGTTTCTGCTCTCAAAAGGGACGGCTCGGAAGTTCCGATCGAAATCACGCTGTCGGTCTGGCGTGACAAGCAGGGCTTTTGCGCCGGCGCCGTGATCACCGATATTTCGGAACGGCGTGAACGCGAAGGCCGGCTTCTTCGGCTGGCAAGTCAGGACACCCTGACGGGGTTGCTCAACCGTCACCGCTTCACCGCCCTTCTCGAGGAAACGCTCAATGAGGGAAGACAAGCAACCGTTATCCTTCTCGATCTGGATGGCTTTAAAGACATAAACGACACACACGGCCATCTGGTCGGCGACTCTCTCCTTCAGGCGATCGGAGTAAGGCTTCCCTATGCTCTTCGCCCCGATGCCCATATAGCGCGGATCGGAGGCGATGAGTTCGCCGTGTTGCTGCAGGACGTGAGTGGTCCTCTCGAAGCCAGTTCCCAAGCAAGCGCCATCATCGAAGCCTTCGCGAAGCCCTACGAAGTCAGCGGGCATATTCTCGACCTCGGGGCGAGTATCGGCTTTGCCCTTTCTCCCACACATGGCGTGGATGGCGAAGCGCTGATCGCAAGTGCTGACTTTGCGCTGTATCGGGCGAAAACGGCAGGTGGCAACGCAATCCGCATGTACGACCACAGCATGCGCAGCGAAACGTCCGCGCGTCGCGAAATGCGCGACGAATTACTGAAAGGCCTGCGTCGCGGCGAGCTCGAACTTTTCTATCAGCCTCAGGTGAGCCTTATCGATGGTAGCATCGTTGGTCTTGAGGCATTGATCCGTTGGCATCATCCGGTCCGGGGGCTGTTGCCTCCCGGCGCATTTCTGCCGGCCCTCGAGCAAAGCGCGCTGGCGTTGGAGATTGGCTGGTGGACTCTTGACGAAGCCGCAAAACACGCAAGTGAGCTGCAGCGCGCGGGCTATCCTATCAAGGTCGGCGTCAACCTGTTTCCGGAGCAGCTGCGCGCGCTTAACCTCATTCACAAGGTCGCCAACGTGCTCCAAAGACACTCGCTTCGACCGGATAGACTTGAACTGGAGGTCACGGAGAAAATCGCGCTTGCCAACGACGATCGCTCCATCGAGGCAATTATGGCGGCCCGCAAGCTTGGGGTTGGAATAGCATTCGACGACTTTGGAACGGGCTTTGCATCGTTGAGTTCGCTGCAGCGCTATCCCCTCACCACGCTGAAAATCGACCGTGGCTTCATCCAGCACATCACCAGCAGTTCGAGCCATACGGCGATCACGAAGGCGCTGATCGGTTTGGGCACCGACTTGGGACTGGATGTCATTGCAGAAGGCATCGAGACCCGCGAGCAGGAACAAGCACTGCTTGCGTTGGGCTGTCCATCCGGGCAGGGTTACCGCTATGGCAAACCGATACCCTTCACACAGATCCTCGAAAGACTAAAGGGACCGCTTGCGTACCCGCCTCGTCAACTGCCGTAGCGCCAATTGAGTTCGTTGAGTGCAGATTGGCACTTACTCGATCGAGACCGGCTGTGGTTCCCGGCAGCTGATCGTCGCATCTGGATCATGGGGAGCAGAGATCGGCGTCCTCGGTGGGTTTCTGTAATCACTTTCGATCGCTACGGAACACTGGTACAACGGTATGAAGTACTAATTGGGCCTTCCGCCATCTCGATAGCTCTCTCGCCGCCACGGTTCCAGGCTTTTACACGTCGGCGCAAGCGGCCGGCGTCTAGAACCCGGCAGCTACCAAGGCAGACGGTCACTCTTATAGTCGAGATAAAGGTTCCTCCCGCTGCCCATGTTCCCCTCGACGACAGAGGCTACCCCTATAACACTCTCTTCAACCGAGATCTCAGCCTCGACGGTACCATCCAGCGTTCCCATCGTGGTTGCTGCCCAACCGGGATGAATCGACAAGACAGTCAACCCCTTGTCTCGGTTATCGGCATAGATCGTACGAGATAGCATGTTCGTGGCGACCTTGCTCGCGCGATATAAGTCAAGCGTTAGCCCGGCCTCGTCATTCATCTCGATACTGCCACGATGCGAGGACATGAAGCACAAGGTTCCGCCGGGTAGCTTCGGCTTCGCTAGAAGGTTGCGAGCGAGCCTGATCGGGCCGAAGCAGTTCGTCAGCATGATCTCCGCGAACTGTTCATCAGTAGCATTCTCAACGCTCTGAGGAACAGGACCAAAGATACCGGCATTCATGAAGAGAACATCAAAGGTTCTCTCACCGAGTTTTTGCACGAATGGGGCGATTTGCTCCTTCTTCGTGACATCAATTTCAAGAACATCGAGGCGGGCAGTATCAGAGGCTCCGATGCTGCGTAACTCCGAAGTGTCCGCTCCTGGACGGGCCGTGCCGACAACCGCTCAGCCTCGCTTAAAGAATTGCTCGGCAAGACCCAGACCCAGGCCGCGTTCGGCGGCGACGATCAATATAGACTTCATCGGTTTTACTCCTTTGCTTTTCAAAGCGCCGTGTAGCCGCCATCAGCCATCACGACGGCGCTTACACCGGATCTTGTTGAGCGCTCAACCACCCGTTGTGGTGGCAGAAGCGTCTGGGGGAGGCTGGAACTCGCAACCGCGACCGGAGGAAGCGATAGTTTGCGGATTGGGTGTGGAAAATCGCCGCCCGGCGTCCCCTTTTAGATAGAGATGGTGCCAGCCGCTTATAGCAGCCGGGCACGTTCAATTTTCTCAGGAGATTTATAATGGCCAACGAAAAAGGCGCAGGCGCGCCTCTAAACGCCGTGTCAGTCGCAAAGAAGTACCGGATTGCATTGGAAGACGCCAAGGCGATCGTGGCCGAGCATGGTGGCGATGCCAAGGCCGTTCATAAAGCCGCTCGTCGAATAGCTGCTTGACGATCGTCATTTTTGCGCCAAATTCTCACGGATTATTTCGCTCTGATTTAAAACGGGAGAAGACGTTGACTGACCAATGGAAGGAACCGGTGCGGCTGAAAGAAGACGGTTTGCTGATCACGATCGAAACGCCGGCGCAGGCGCGGACATGGTTGCGACATGCGCGCAAGTCGGGGCCGGCGTGGAGGGAAGCGCTCGATAAATGTTCGGCTGCGGCGGATGGTCGGCTTTCGAGCGCCGAAGCTAGGCGTGCGTTGCTGACGGCTGCCCATTGACCTCTTGACGCAGTACAGGCGTTTGCTGAACGCCTAACATCGCCGGTATTTGTAATTCTAATTTGCACACCTGGGATTTTGCCCAATGTTCCATGGAACGCCGGTGCGCTACCTTACAGCGGCGCGTCCTGCCGTTTGTGCGGTGACGCATGGCGCATTCCTTAACCTTTCCTTGCCCCGAGCCTAGACCATCCTGGAGCTCAGCATCCAGCGCGAGCCGCAAGGAATCAACAAAAAATGGTCCAGAAGTATGCAGCACCTCGGGAGCATTTTTTGGCTGCGATTAGAGAGTTGGCAACATCCTCAGACAGTATCCAATCACGCTTGCTCGAGGCGACAACGAGCATTTCGTTGGTGACTATCGACGAGTTCGACGGTGACACGGAACTGAGGATCAAATTCGCCAGAATCCTCGACCATATCGGACCGGACCGTGATGACATCGAACGTGTCGCTGTCGAGATCACCCCTTACATGACTGAACGCGAAGCGGAGAAAGTGACTGATCTGATTGTTGATTTCTTCGATGAGCTTGTTGAGGCGGGCCTGCGCCAGTCTGATAGCGGATCGTTCTAACGCATCTCTGGACCGCTATGGGGAAATACAAACGCATTCGCGTTCCGAACTCTGACGAGCTTCCCATCGCCGAGACGACGTCGCCTTTTTATGCGGGATTAGTCTATCGAAGCGCATTGTTCCATTAGCGCCGGGTGATTAAAGTGCGTAGGTCCGCGCAAGCCCACGAAGGCTTGTAGCAATCGAAGAAGCCAGGTGAAGTCAAATGCCGCTCAGCAACCCCCTTCATCCCCTTTGGAAACCCGAAAATCTACGCCGTGCCATTCAGGCCGCCGGTGTCGCCCTTTGGGCGTGGAACGTGGACGACGACCGTTTCGCCATGGATGAGCAGGGCTTCAGCCTTTGGGGTTTGACTAAAACCGGCGAGGTCAGCTTCGAGGACCTGTCTGCCCATATCCATCCCGCCGACCGGGATCGTGTGCGTGCTGCCTTCGTTGCAACGCGCGGCGTCGTCGGATCGTACGAGATCGACTTCCGGATCATGTTGGGAGAGGAAATTCGCTGGATTTCGGCGCGGGGTATTGGCGACGACAGCGCTATCCACGACCGTCAAATGTTCGGGATCTTTTTGAATGTGACGGACCGCAAGCAGGCCGAAGAAGGGCACGAGCTGCTTGCAGGCGAAATGAGCCACCGCGTCAAAAATCTGCTGGCGATTGCGACAGGTCTGACCAACATCACGTCACAGTCGACAACCACCGCTAAAGAAATGGCCAAGGAGCTGACCGGGCGCCTGGCGGCCCTTGGGCGTGCCCACGATCTGGTGCGGCCGCTTCCCGGAAGTCAGGGCCGCGCTGCCTTGCTCGGGGACCTGCTTTCGGTTCTGCTGTCTCCCTATGAAGATCTGGGAGCGTTCAGTGGTCGCATTCGTGTGGCCGTCCCTCGGATCGGGGTGGGTGATGCAGCGGCCACTGCATTATCCCTCATTATCCATGAGCTCGCGACAAACTCGGTAAAGTATGGGGCGCTTTCCGCCGATACCGGGACGCTCGACGTCTCTGGATCCACAACAGGCGCGGATCTGGAACTGGTCTGGCTGGAACGTGGCGGACCAAAGGTCGAGCCGCCTGCAGCCGCGGAGGGTTACGGAAGCAAGCTCGTCCGGCGAAGTGTCGCTGGCCACCTTGGAGGGACGATCGACTATCAGTGGTCGCTGGAAGGTATCATCGTGACGCTGAAGCTGAAGGGCGAAAAACTCAACAACTAGATCTTCGCATTTCCGACTGGGCAAGCTCTCGATGACTTGGAGACAGCGGCAGGATGAAACTCATTCATCATGTGTCGCATCGGAACATTCGCTGCCATCGCCGCGTTTCGAGCAATCGGCTTATATGGCCTTACGTCTGTTTCGTGAGTAGGGGTGAATGGGCAAAGATCTTGGACGAAGCAAAGGCCTTGTGCTCGTCGCCGAGGATGAGCCACTGGTACGGATGTTCGCAGTCGATTTTGTTGAGGATGCCGGCTTTGATGTCGTGGAAGCGGCCGATGCAAATCAGGCAGTCGCTATCCTGGAGGCCCACACCGATATACGGATCGTGTTTACCGACATAGACATGCCAGGGAGTATGGACGGAATGAAGCTCGCACGAGCTGTTCGTGACAGATGGCCACCCATCGGAATCATTATCGTGTCTGGCCATAAGCGTCCCGTCGATGATGACCTCCCCGCACGTGCGGTCTTTTTTCCGAAACCGTACGATGTTGACGCTGTGACAGCTGAACTCAATCGGATGGCTGCATTGCGTTGAGTCCACAGGAGAAGGCAATGAACGGAACGAATTCAGCGTTTTTTGCAAGCGCCAACGGAGACAAGTGGTTTCTGGAGCAGGACGGAAGCGCAAGTGAGCCCACCGTCATCCACCGCGCGAACCCTGCATCCGGGGGCGCTGAAACGAGGTGGTCAGCGGACGACTTTCTAAAGATCGCGGGCGATCACCCCCAAGGTGATGCTCTGCGCAGCGCCCTTGCCGAACCCAGCGGCCTCGAAGATGGAGGAGATGCTCAACCAGCAGCGGAACCGGACAAAGCGCCGACCGTATACCCCTGGACCCGATGACACGGCCCGCCAAGGCCTTGGTCACCAGAAGGTGGCGAGGGAGAAGGTGTGGATCGGGTGATCCGCGAGGCCGTAACGCTCGTCCCTGGCTTACAAGTCCTTCCAGGGCGCCATTATTCAGTTCGTCCCGGTGCGTATATGCCGATCTAAGGCCGATCTGTGTCCCGCTTTTCAAAAACGATGGCGACCTTCATGCCAATGCCAGGCGTTGAATCGACCTTAACATCCGCCTTGGTGTTCTGCTTGATCGATTGCACGATCATCGCGCTGAGTTTACCGCGCTGTGGCCAGTCGGAAGGATTGCTGAGACCGATGCCATTGTCTGCAACCGAGATCCTGCAGCCCGCATTATCCACGACGCAGCGCAGGACGATCTCGCCGCTCTCGCGATCCCTGAATGCATGTTTGAGCGCGTTCGTCATCAGCTCGTTGACGACCAAACCGACCGGCATCGCAATATTTACGGAGACGGGCCAGGTGTCGACTTTCATATCAAGCCGAATACCCTGAACCGCATGCGCGGCCATAACCGCAGAAGCAATCTGGCTCACATACGTCCCGAGATCGACAGTCTCATCCGCGTTGGTATCGGAAAGGGAACGGTAGAGGATTGTCAGCGCGTCTACCCTGCCTGCAAGTCGGTTGAAGCGCTCGCCTTCATCCGGATGCTGCGCGTTCCGGGCTTCCATACGGATCAGCGCAGTGATCATCTGAAGATTGTTTTTGACCCTGTGCTGCAACTCCTTGAGCCGCACGTCCTTTTCCGCCAGCGTGGTGGCCAGGTCAGTCCCGGTCTGGCCACTATTCGTGGTCGCGATTGCGACAAGACGAAAGAGAGGGGTGCCAGCGTCATTGACGATTGTATTCGACCAGGCGTCAATATGCGACTGCGGCTCCGTCCCGGAAGATGTCGCAAACGTCCCCAGATACTCCTCGCCGGCCACAATGGCGGTTGCGAGGTCTTGGTCTCCACTCACCGAGCGCACCAGCGGAAGCGATGACCATGGCTTGCCCTGCAGTTTCTCTGCTGAGACCGCCATCAAACGCTCGAATTCGATATTGGCGTATACAAGCACCTCGTTCGACGCTAGTTCCGCCACGGCCACTCCGAACGGGACGTGGTGGAGGAATTGGCGGAAACGGTGATCGTCCAACGCCTCATCAAGATGGGGAAGGCCCGCCACTGTTTCAGGGCTCATCGGTGATTCTTCAGTTTCAGTCATTTCCAACCCGCAACCATTTATCCTGCGCTGCTTATCATGCCTATGGCGCGGAGCTAAGGGATTCCGATTTTTTGGAACGCCATGCCAGTGAAGCAGTCTTTGACCGGCTTTTGGCGCTCTGCGAACTTCAATTGTTCCCGCTCCGCCCGGCCCGCTTCTCGAGCTTCGACAAGAGAGATGCGCTCGCGTTGCTAATCGTGATGGCTCTACCGCCATCTTTGCAGCCCGGTGCCAGTGAGAGGAGACGCCTTGTAGTCCGCAGCCGGAAAGCGTCTGTCGGCGAGCCGCTTTGGCGTGTCCCAAATCGTTAAGTGGGCTTGGATCGTTCGGCAAGCTGCGCGGATGTTGCAGACATCTGGTCGGCTTGCTCCCTGGGAATAGTCAGAGCAAAGCCGAAGGTCCCAGCCCGATCTGGATGCGTGCAAGCGGCGCTGTCAGCTTCCAGACGATCAGCCCGTCGGTGAAACTCCATTTCGCTTGGCCGGACAAGGCGGATGGCACCAGCTTACCGAGAACCAGGGCGCCGAAGCCCTCCTCCTGCGCCAGTAGATCGGCGTAAGCGACTGCCGGCTCAGACCAGACCAGCTCGAATATGTCGCCGCCTTTTTCGCTCGTCAGCCCCCAAGTGACGGATATTCCGCCAACATCTGTGAGCCCGAAGCGCATCGCATTCATGATCAGTTCGTGGAAGGCCATGCCAAGATTAAGGACAGCATTGGCGTCAAGTACGATCTCCGGGCCCAGAATTTGCACAGGCTGTAGAGCCTCAAAGGGTTGGAGTTGATGCGCCACGAGATCGGCAAGCCTCACCCCTGCCCAATCGACCTGCGACAGCAGATCATGGGAATGAGACAGCGCCATGATACGTTCGCGGACCCGCTTCTCAAATTCTTCGATCGAGCGGGAGCGTGTCGCGGTCTGCCTGATAACGGCCAGCACAATGGCGTACTGATTTTTGACGCGGTGATTGATCTCCCGCATCAAAAGGCGAAGCCGGCGGTCGCTCTCGCGTGTCTCCGAGATGTCCCGGGCGATGCTCGATGCACCGATGAGTTTCCCGCTACGACTTTTGATCGGAGAAATAGTGATCGAGATCGGGACGATCCGGCCGTTACGATGGCGCCGGGTCGTCTGGAACGGTTCGATCCGCTCTCCCAGCTTCAGCCGACGCAGGATGTCCGCCTCCTCATCCCGTTTGTCGTCCGGTATAATCAGATAGATCGGCTTTCCGACCACCTCGGTTTCCGCATAGCCGAACATGCGTTCGGCCGCCTTATTCCAGCTGACGATCGTGCCGGAAAGATTCTTACTAATGATCGCGTCGAAAGAAGACTCTACGATGGCTGCTAGGCGCTCTGCGCTGTGTTCATCCATGCCCGACCGATTGGCTTGCTGATGCATACTTCGGTGTGATTTAGGCAGGAGCCTGACAGATCAACCTCGCAAACCATAAGAAAGTTCAGGCACGGTACCACTGAGCCTACCAGCGCTCCGATGAGCGTATATCGTGGTCAGGCACGGTCGTAGGTAAAGGATGTTAAGAGGGTCGTGACGAAGTTGCTGGCCCGTTCCTTGACCAGCAGCTCCGTCCACTCGTCGGTGCCGCGAAGCCTCAAATCTGTGTAGATGCTGTCCACCGCGGCTTCCTCGATGCGCTTGATATGCGTATTAAATGACGCCTCGCCGCCGGCATGATACATGTCTCTGATGACCATGCGCAGGATTTCCTGGATAGCAATTTGCCAAGAGGTGTTGATTGCCTGGAGTTCGTTCGTATCCGGTGCGATGGTTGGCTCCTCGAGACTGAGTAAGTTCGGGCATGACGGCGTCACCCCCTGGTCTATTCACGGACCCATCCAATAGAAGGTGGGCGCCTGGATACTAAGCCTGCCGGGCCTTGCGGGCGGCATAACGTCTGTCGCGTTCAGCCTTGCGAGCGGCCTCATCTTGAACGACCCTCGATATCCGGGCATTCTCGGCGGACTGTCGCGCCTCGGTCTCGGCCGCGGCTGCTGCCTCTATGGCCGCCTGTTCTTGAGCCACAAGGGTCTCCACCCGAGTGCGCTCCTCATGCTTCAGTCGTTCCCGTTCCGCACGGCGCGCCTCGCGCGCTTCAACAAGGGAGATGCGCTCGGCCTGTCTGGTGGCTTGTGACGGCTCGGCCGCCGTCTTTGCAGCTCGGTAAGCCGTGAGAAGAGATGCCTTGGCGTCTGCAGCAGCGGAGCGTCGGTCGGTGAGTTCGTTGTTTCTGGCGTGTCTCAAATTTATCCTGATATTTGTACTTGGGATGATCAGCCGGCCTTGGATCGTTTGGCAAGCAGCGCGGATGGTACAGATATCCGGTCGGCTTGCTCCTTGGCGAGCCGCGCTTCGCGCAGCCTGACAGTTTTGGCATCGCGCGCCTGGGCTACGGAACGGAGCTCTTCCGCCGCATTGTTCTTGGCGAAGAACTCCGTCTGAAGACTGCCGAAGGCGGTCTCGGCCTGCTGGCGAGATTTACTATATGTCTCTGTCATAGAATGTCCTCGATCTTGGCTGTGAGGCCAAAACGAAAAAGGCCAGGCGAACTGCCTGGCCTCACTGATAATTACTTCCGGCAGTGCCAGTACATCCGTGGTCAAAGGGAAGCAGAATATCGATTAAGCGGACTGCAAATTGCAGGCCGACATCTTGCCCGACTTCATGTCGCGCTCGAGATCATAGCCAATCTTCTGGCCTTCGACGATTTCGCGCATTCCGGCGCGCTCGACGGCAGAGATGTGAACGAAGGCGTCAGCGCCGCCGTTGTCGGGCTGGATGAAGCCGAAGCCCTTGGTGGAATTGAACCATTTTACTGTGCCAGTGGTCATGATGAACCCTTTCAAAGCATAGAGTGAGGAACCGCGAAGCAGGTGCTCCGCAGACGAAAACCGACTATTTTTGAAAGGGAAGTTCGCTTAAAGCGCGGTGCCAATCGCGCGGTAGACAAAGCTCGGCAAGCAAAAGATCGATGAGCCATGTGTACGGCAGGGGAACGGGTTCGTCAACGATTAGTTTTCGAGGATCGTTTTATTCGTCTTCTGATTGTGTGTTTGCGAAAAACCCGCGTCCGGCGGCGGACCCAACTCCTTTGTCCCTTGAAGGGCGCAGGCGGAGGCATTGCAACGCGACCTGCCGGTGGTCGCGCTGAACGGACGCTCTACCGATGCGATCTCCTTGTTGAAACCCTGGTTGGGGATTGGCCAGACCGTTGCGTTGGTAGGAGTCGGAAAGTCGACTGGTGAATACGCTGTCGGGATCTGACACCAATCAGAAGACCGGCACCATCCGCGAATATGATGGGCAAGGACGTCACACCACTACCGCACGGTCTCTGCATGCCAATCCAGGCGGTGGATGGGTGATCGATACACCGGGGATCAGAACGCTCTATGTTAGCGGACATCACCAACGGAATAGACACGCTTTTCGCCGAGATCAGCGACCTGACACCGCTTTGCCGGTTTCGCGACTGTACCCGTGCACATGAACCGGGATGCGCCGTCCAGGCCGCGGTCGCAAGTGGCACCCTCGATCCAGATTGCCTCGAACGCCACGGCCTAGCATCGGGCGCCCGAGGCCCTCAACAGTTCAGATCTTCTCTGTGACAGTCGCAAGCGGCGCGGCCTCACGCTCAAGCGCAAGGCACGCTTGCCGCCAAGCCCCCCCGTCCGCGCCGAGCGCCGTTTGCAGCCAGGCTAGCGTCAGACGCCGTGTCGCTTCCAGCACGTCTGGTGACTCAGTCTCCGTTTCCTTTGCGTCAAGCGCAGCGATCCCACCAAGGCCATGCCCGACTCCATGCATCATCAACATTGCCTTGGCGCCTGGCGCGTCATGGAACGCATCTGCATGCCATTCAGGGCCGCGAGTTGTAAAATGCGGGTTGTCCATATCACCGCAAACGACCAGGCTGCGTGTCGAGAGCGTCGAGAAGTCTACATCAAAGAACGGAAACCGGGCAGCGCTCTCAGGCGTCATATCCTTGCCGCCGCGTCCCGGCGTTGTCAGGAGAACGCCCGCCGAGATGCGAGGGTCGGAAAAATCCTCACCGTCCACCTGTACGCCGAGCAGGAGCCCAACCGTGTGACCGCCAAAGGAATGGCCTACCGCGCCGATGCGTGCATGATCCATCCGGCCGGCAACGGCCGGCGCCTGCCTTTCAATCTTAGCCAGCTGGTCAAGGATAGCCTTCATCTCCTCGACACGCTCGCGCCAGAAGAACGGCGCGCCGGGTGAATCTGACGGCAGGCCACCGACGCGTGAACTCGCATGCGTCGGCTGGATCACGACGAACCCCCTCTCCGCCCAGAACTGGACAAGAGGAGCGTAACCGTCCTTTGAAGGGACATAGTTGGATGGGCCGTAGCCATGCGACAGCAGCAGGATAGGAAGGTTAGTTCCGGTAGCGGGCGCGGTCAGACGCAGCTCCAGTGGCTGGCGGCCCGGCATCGAGAGACGGATCGGCGTGTAGGCCACGGTGAGAGCGGCTTCAGGCGTCGGAATATGCTTCGCGATATTGATCAGATTGTTCATAGGTCTGGACCTTTAAAGGTAGATTTCGGATGGTATGTTCAGCCGAGCAAATGGCCCGCTTCGCGGAATGAGGTTTCCGCGTCGGCGCCGGCTGGGATCTGCATCGGCGCGTCAATCTCTGTCACAGACCGCCAGACGGCCTCTGCAACCGCATCCGCCGTGGTAACCTCAGTGCCCGAACGCAGCTTCGTCATGTAGTCGTGGACGAAGGCGGTATATGGCTCGGGAATTTCCATGCCCATGCGCGAGACAGCGTTCTTGCCGAAGCCGGTCGTCGGCGCCGAGCCAGGCAAAACAAGTTTGGCGCGGATGCCGAATAGAGCCGCTTCGAGCGCGAGGCTCTCCGTAAAAGCATTGAGGGCCGCCTTGCTGGCGCTGTAGACCGAGAGCGCGGGCAACGGCCTTAGCGTGACGGCGGAGCTGACATTGACGATGACGCCTGAGCGACGGGACCGCATTTGCGGAAGCACAGCTTTGGCCATCGCCATTGCGCCGAAGACGTTGGTTTCGAACAGCTCACGGATCTTCGACATCTCTGTGCCTTCAAGGACATTGAGCATGCCGACGCCGGCATTGTTGACCAGCGCATCGATCGTGCCGGCGGCTTCGACCGCGTTCGCGATACTGTCGGCACTCGTGACATCCAGTGGCAGGATTTCGAGCCTGTCGTTCGAAGGAAGCAGGTCGTTTCGCGGCGTGCGCATGGTCGCGACGACGTCCCACCCGGCGTTCAAGAATTTCTGAGCGATGGCGGGGCCGAAACCGGACGAGCAACCGGTGATGAGGATCTTTGGCATGTTCCGTCTCCTGACATTCAACTAGGCTAAAGATGGACCTGACCACCCGGACTTGCTATATGCGTACGTCCAAGGGTGTTTAGCGGAAGTCCGAATGATGGCCGATCCGGTTGCCGAAGTAGTTTCTTTGTTGAAGCCGAGCCCGTCGATCTCAAAGCTGGTCACGGGCGGTGGTGAGTGGCTGGTCGAGCGAATGGAGCTCGGAAGCCCATTCTACTGCGCTGTCGTTGAAGGCCGATGCCTGATGACGATCGCCGGACGCGAGCCAATGGTGCTCACCGCGGGTGACTTCGTCCTGGTCCCAAAGATCTTCTCGTTCACGATGAGCAGCATGAAGCCGCCGCCACGCGGCGCCCTTGCGCAACGACTTGAGACCAGCCCTGGCGTCTTTCGCCTAGGCGACCCGGGAGTGCCGGCGGAGATCAAGGCACTGGTCGGGCATTGTGGGTTCGGTTCGGATGACAAGGCTCTTCTCGTATCGCTGCTGCCAGAAGTCATCCATGTTCACGGTGAAGAGCGACTGACGGCTCTGGTCCAGATGATAAACGAGGAGACGAGGGCAGACCGGGTCGCGCGTGAGATGGTTCTTCACCGTTTGCTCGAAGTGTTGTTCATCGACGCATTACGATCGGCCGCAAGTGCCAAGGCGCCGCCGGGCCTCCTGCGTGGTATGGCCGATCCGCTGCTGGCGCCGACCTTGCGCCGGATCCACGCAGATCCGGGTCGCAGCATGACAGTGGAAACACTTGCTCGCGAAGCCGCCATGTCCCGTTCGACTTTCTTCGATCGATTCCGCAAGGAAGTTGGGGTCGCGCCGATGGAGTACGCGACGGGATGGCGCATGGCACTGGCAAAAGAGTTCCTACGTGAAGATATGGCCATAGCCGACATCGCCCAACGTGTCGGCTATAGTTCGACAAGCGCCTTCAGCGTGGCCTTCAATCGGCATGTGGGAATGCCGCCCGGCGCCTATTCGCGCGCAGTTGCTGCTGCGGCTTAAAGCGTCCGACCCTTACCCGCCAATGTAGGCGGCCAATTCTTCGGGTGTTCCCTTGGGAAAAGCCTCTTTCAGGAAATCGATGCCTGGTCCGGCTTCCCTGGTCGAGGAGAAGGCATCGCCGATGGCGGCATAGCAAACGCCTTATGCAGGCGAAAACACGGCTCCCCACATTGACTTTGAGTAAAGGCATATCAAAAGGTTGACCGCCTAACAGAGGAGAACACTGATGGCCGACGACACCACGATTGAGACAACTGCTACGACCGAAGCGCCGGCCATAGCTGCCGTTGAAAAGAAGACCCGCAAGCCTAGGACGCCGAAAGCTGCCGAGACCGCTACCGTCGACACTACTGCTGCACCTGCCGAAAAGCTGGCCAAGAAGACGCGCGCGAAGCGTGGCTCCAAGGCGGCTCCGGTCAAGGCTGAAAAGGCCGTTCCCGCACCCAAGGCGACCGCTGCTCGCGCGCGCCGCGTCGGAGCTGCTGCTTCCGCTCCCGTCGCCACCCCTGTTGACGTCCTCGACGATATCGCCGACCTCATCAAGCTTGAGGAAGAGAACAGACAGCTTCGCAAAGAGCTCTCGGAAAAGCTGCGCGCCGAAAATGCGGATCTGCGCAAGCGCCTTGGCAAGGCCTGAATTCTGGTTTTGAGCGGCGCCACGCGTTTCCATGCGATGGCGCCGTCGATCTTTCCTATGATTGAGCCTGAATCAATGCGGTTTGGTGACAATGAATGACTGCGGCAATGTCCCCGCCGCCATGCTTGAAGGTAAATGCAATGAGAACACCATGGAGATTTGTGGCTGACCTGGTGTCGCGTAAACCGAAACCAGATAGCTATGAGGAGAGCCCCGCGGTCGCGCTGACGACCATTGCTCTCGAATATAAGCCCTCACCCGAAGAGGAAAAACCTTCCCACGACGAGACGGCAGTCGACCGCTCCGCTGAGTCCGAGGCGCAAGTCGAGGCAAGCCCGCTCGAACCAGATGCTGGCTCGACGGACATCGAAACGGCGGCCCCAGTTGCAGCGGACGCTCCTGCTGGCCAGGTCGATGACGAGGAGCCTGTTTTTCTCTCCCCGCAACAAGCTGAGGAAAAGTCGCCTTCTCCCACGCTGACCGAAGCTGCCGAAACGCTGGTGAAGCGAGCGCCGGCACGTCGAAACAAGATCAATCCAGCCGTGGAGCCTGTGGTTTCCACCACCCAGATCGACGAGGTCACCCCTGCTGTCGCTGCCGGCCCGAAATCGTTCGCGGATGAAATGGCTAACCTGGATGTGGAGGTTGCTGCGCTCCGGCGCCAGCTTGCAAAGAAGCTCATCGAGCAGAACGCGCAGTTGCGCAAGATGCTCACCAGGTTCGACGGGCGCTAATTGCGCGCCGCCGTTCCGATACGGGAAAGGCTCCGCCGGTGGGGCGGAGCCTCGTGATGTCAATCAATCCCGGTTCGGGCGGGACCAGATGAACTGGAGGCCGTCCTCGCCTTCGACTTCAGCGAGCGTTGCGTATATCGGAGCCGGGAAGCTCGGATCGTCAAGCTTGACCGAGAGGTAGTCGCGGCCTTTCTCGGAGGTCTTCTGCCAGGCGGCGCCCAGTTCGACGCTCCCTGCGGATACGCGGAACCGCGGGCCCTTGTCGGAGGGGTTATCGACCCCGGACTTTTTCATCTTCTCGGCCTTTGGAAGATCGAAGCGATATACCCGCAACGATCGAATATGACATCCCGCCATCCGGATCGCTCGCCGAGGCAACCGTTGTTAAGCCTGCTTGTACAGGAGCGCCCTATCTCCGAGAAAGCCCAGGAGACTAGGCTGCTCACGTTGCGCGTCATGGTCCAGTGACCCCTCTATAGCATCCGACGCCGGCTCCTGGAGTGCTCCCGATTTCACCGGACATATCGGCTAGTTTGATTTAGCCCTGATGAACTGTCTGGGGGAAGCCATCTTGAGCGCGGAATGAGGATGGATTTCGTTGTAGTCTTCGATCCATCCGTCGATGAGCCGGAGCGCCGTCTCAGCGTCTGGCAGAGCTGAAATGCGGATGTAATCCCGTTTCAGGGTTTTGACGAATGCCTCGGACATGCCGTTCGACTGGGGGCTGGCGACCGGCGTGAAGCAGGGCGTCAGATTGAGCGCCTGGGCAAACAGCCTCGTGTCCCGCGCGGTATAGGGCGAGCCATTGTCAGAGAGATGCTCGATAGCATGCGGAGCCCGCGTTGCTCCAAATCGCTTCTCGACCGCCTCCAGCATCATGTCGCGCACATCCGAGCCGGAGATGCCTGCATTGGCGACCGCCGTCCAGGCAATGATCTCGCGGTCGAAGGCATCAATGATGAAGGCGAGACGAATGACCTCGCCATTCCAGCAGGTGAACTCCAGACCATCGGAGCACCAGCGCAGGTTCGAGCGCATGACCATGACCTTGCCGTCATGCATACGGCCCTTGCGAACGGCCGTATGCTTCTCCAACAGCATGGCGTGGTTGCGCATGATGCGATGAACCCGCTTGGCGTTGACGACAGGCTTATCGGCGGCTCGCCTTCGCGATTGAGGAGCGCGGCGATCCGCCGATAGCCATAGGTTGGCCTCTGATCCACCAGCCTGCGAATGATTGGCAGAAGCTCCGCATCCTCAGCCTTTCGATAGGACCCGCGCGGCTTTGATCTGTCTTTCAACCGCTCCACGAGGTTGGAACGGGAGACGCCCAGCGTGTCTGCGACGGCTTTCATCGGGAACCGTCCTTCGGCAACAAGATCGGCCGCGATATCCGTTTTTTTGAGTCTGCTTTCGAAAGTGCTTCGCGGAGTATCTCGACCTCCATCGTCTTGCGGCCGAGCATGCGCTCCAGCTCCCGGACGCGATCTTCCAGCTTCTTAACTTCCGAATTGCCGACAACCGGCTCGTCAGAATCCACAGCTGCAGCACCTCCCTCGCTCAGAAGCCTGCGCCACCGGTAAAGCAGATTGGGCGCAACGCCATGGCGGCGAGCGGTCGAAGATACCGTCTCGCCTGGTTCGAAACTCTGCTCAATGACTGTCAGCTTCTGCTCGGTTGTCCACCGCCTGCGGCGGACATCACCCGTCAGTAATTCAACATGTCGATACTCGTTAGACATAAGCCTGTCCTCAAGCCTGTGCTTGAGCCTTTCTGCTTATGCCGACTATCCGGTCGAAATGGGGGGCAGTTCAGCTCCTCAAATCTTCGACTGGATGGTTAAGCATTTGGCCATCCAGTTGGGAAGGCGGCCATGCGTTAAAATCCCATTTCCGATAACCTGCTATAAGGACGGGAGCTTGAGTTCTTAAGCTTGCTACCGAATGAGAAAATCGGCCATAAATCCCGCTCAGGCTGACAGGCTCCTTGATTCTCCGCCGATCGACACACGTGACCCATCTGGCGGCCCGTCGTTTCGCCAAACGGCCGACGAAGAGCCCATATTAAGGCCGCTGAGCCTTTCCGGGTGGAGGGCAGCAGCTTCAAATGTCCAATGAACGCCTTGCGGTAGCCCAACTGAGGCGCCATACAGGCGCAATCATGAAAGACACAAAAATATTCGTCGGGCTCAGATCCGCGCGTAAGCCACCTGTCCCCAAAATCGATCCCAGTGGCCCCAAATGTCAGTGGGAAGGTTGCGATAAGACCGGCAGCCATCGCGCTCCCGTTGGACAGGAAGCCGAGGGCCTCTTTCTCCAGTTCTGCCTGGAGCATGTGAGACGATACAATAGCGGCTACAATTACTCGGCCGCCCTTTCGACGCCTGAGGTTGCCGGCTATCAACGAGTAGCAGCGACTGGGCTCCGCGCGACTGCTGGAAGCGCCGCACCTCAAGCGAGTGAGATGCCCCTCCCCTCCACCGCGCGCTCCGGCTCTGCCAAAGTTTGGAACGCCCGCAAGACAGCCGCACAACGGCAGGCCGACAAGAGCGCCGTTCAATCCCGAAAGCTCAAGGTTCTTGAAGCCAAGGCGTTCGAGACGCTTGGTCTGCCACCGGATGCGACCCCCGATGAAATCAAGCAACGCTACAAGCAGAGGCTCAAAATGTACCATCCTGACGTCAATCAGGGAGACCGTAACGCCGAATCGCAGCTACAAGCATCCATAGAGGCGCACAGGATCCTGAAGCTCAACGGTTTCTGCTGATAGTCCTTGCGGTTCAAGGTGACGCATAGTCTTGCCATAGACTTTCCCAATGGCTATGGCCCGCCTTGAACCAATTCGAACTGCCGACGCATGGTTTAGCGGACCACGCATTGATTTCTAACGAGAATCTCGCCGCGCTCATTTTGGCAGGGCAACTGCCGAGGGTTTGACAACAGTGATTGAAATTTGGCCGCAGCGGCGACTGTCCAAGGAGGGAACCTTGGCCTTGACAACGCCTTCTGGACCAAGATCGGCGCCGCCTTGTCGCATGATGACGGCGAAGGCTTCAACACCACCCTGAAGGCCATGCCGATCGACGGGAAGCTCAGCCTCCGCAAGATAAAGCAAAGGACGACACCGAATGGCAGGCACGATGAGTGCCCCAATAGAGCTCGGCGGTCGGCACTGTTTCACCGCGTCAATGCGAGTGCAAACCATGACAATCCCAACGCGTCATTGTGCTTTTGGCGTCTGCGCCTCCAGGGCTTCAATCCGCTGATAGATCCAGGACAAATATTCCTGCGGAGACGACGTCTTCTGATCGCCGTTAAACGCGTTCACATGGCGACCGTCCAACATACCGTTTTCCACGAAGATTTTAACGACATTCGCCTCGTTACGTGCTGCATCGAGATCCATAACCGCGACATTGCTGAAATAGACCTCGTTGCTTTCGATATTGGAGATCTCCTTTTCCCATGCCGCTTGATCCGCCTTTGATTTTGCATAGGCTGCCTGGCCAGCAGTGAAAGCCGCCATTTCCTCCGGCGTTGCGTCGCGGAACGTATATTGGCTTTTATCGAGAATGATTACATCCTTTACTGGCGTTCCCTTCATCAATCGCTCGGAAAGAGATTGCATTTCTTCTGGGGAGTAACGGGGAATGCGATTGGCCGCTTCTTCTGGCGACCCAACCTGTCGGCTGCGGGAGGATTGAGTTGATGAGACCTTAGGGTGGGGCATGCCCGAATTAATTTCCATCATTTACACTCCAGCCAAATTTCAGTCCTTCTACCTGTGGTAGCTTGCCCGAAGATTGTGGTCGTAGCTACGTTATCGCCGCGCCCTAAACGAGGGCGCGGCAGATCCAATGAATTCCTACAATACATCAACAATGGATCCATCGGCGAGCTGGAATACCTCGATGGTATTTGCTCCCGCGTACCAATCTTCAATGCGAGCACCAGAGTTGATAGTACCATCGCCCAGATCAAGGATGCTGGTCACAACGAGATCATTTCCCTCTCTCACGGCTAGAAATTCATCTCTCCCATTGACTAGCTTAAGCACAATTCGATCCGTACCACTGATCCCGGTATCGCTTATCGTGACCTGGAACAATGACGCGACGTTATAGATATCACTTCCGGCACCGCCGTCAGCAAAGCCGGTCCTGCCCATGTTGAAGGTATCATTGCCATCCTCGCCGAACAGCTGATAATCAACATCGATTTCACCATAGAGGGTGTCATTGCCGCTCCCTCCCCAACCAATGCCGGAGCCACGAACGTTAATTGTATCGCCCTCGGAGCCACCAAACGCCGTGCCTTGATTAACCGTTATGGTATCGCCGTCAGCTCCACCCTCGATGACGGTTCCGATGTCATTTGCCGCCGCGGTGATTATGTCAACTCCGGCTCCACCATAGATCGTATCCGCCTGAGAGTCGCCTGTTGAGCCTCCAGCAGCAGTCACGTCCGTGGACACGTCGCCGAAGATGATGTCACTTCCGTCTCCTCCGTAGATCGTGTCATTACCTCCTGCACCTTCAAGCCGATCGCTGCCCGTGCCGCCTGTGAGCTCGTCAACGAAATTCGATCCTATGAAGCCTTCGATGCTATTGAAGGTGTCCCCATCCGCGTCCCCTCCCGTCATGATACCGGTCACCATATCAACCGTCACGCCCGAGGAGTTATTCACGTACCAGACAAGATCGATGCCGCTTCCGCCTGTGAAGGAATCCGCTCCAGCTCCGCCGATGAAGTGGTTGTTCGTAGCGTCTCCGACAAAAATGTCGTTGAACGAGGATCCCTGGATCACCTCAATCGTGTTGAAGGTGTCTCCGGCAGCAAGACCTGTGTGGATGCCCGTGCTGAGATTGACTGAGACGCCGACCGTAGACGCTTCGTAGCTTACGACGTCATTGCCGCCATTCCCGACGAGGCGGTTCGCATCAGCGTTTGCGATGAATTTGTCGCCCAGATTCGAGCCGGCGAGGATTTCAATACTATCGAAAGTGTCCCCAATCCCAAAGCCACTGACCGTCCCCGCGACAAGGTCGAAAGTGACCGCGACTGTGCTGTCGGTATAGCTAGCGGTGTCGTCGCCACTCCCGCCAACGAGGTGGTCCGCACCGCCTCCACCTAGTAGTGTGTCATTGCCGATACCTCCGGTTATGATGTTGTTGTTTGTATTCCCCGTCATCGTGGCATTGCCCGTACCGGTGAAGGTCAAACGCTCGACATTTGCAGCGGCCACCATCGAAAAGGCGTTGAGACTGGTGCGGATCTCGTCATCGCCGCCGCTGCCGGCCTCCACCACGGAGACGCTCTGGTTCCCGACGATATAGACGTCGTCACCGGCCCCACCCTCCAGCACATGACCGGACGTCGTGGATGTCAGCGAATCCGCGAAAGCCGAGCCCACGACTCTTTCGAAATTCACATAAATGTCGCCTTGGGCGTCACCGCCCGCCCCGGTGCCCGAGGTCAGGTTGATTGTCACGGCTGCCGAGGAAGTCGAATAATCCATCGTGTCAACAGTGCCGCCCCCGCCATCGAAGCGGCCGGTGAAGGTGCTGCTGTCGATGAAAGTGTCATTTCCAGAGGAGCCGAGGAACTGCTCGATGCCCGAGAACGTGTCGCCCGCTGCGTCGCCCGTGTGAATTCCCGTTTTCAGGTTCACCGTAACGGGACCGGTACCTCCGTAGCTTGCGACATCTGCCGTTCCCGCTCCGCCAATGATCTCGTCGGCGCCAGCGCCGCCGATGATGGTGTCATTTAAATCCCCGCCGGTGATGATGTTGTCACCAGAGTTTCCGGTCAGAAGGCTGTTCGAAGCACCGACGAACGTGAGCCTCTCGATGTTTGCGTTGTTTAGTATGGAATAGAGGTTGGCGGTGGTCCTGATCTCATCGTCCCCGCCACCTGCTGCTTCAGAGATCACGACGCCCTGATGGTCGGCCAGGTAAATATCGTCCCCGGCTCCGCCTTCAAGCGTGTGCCCCGACGTCGACGAGGCAAGCGTATCCGCAAAGGACGTGCCAATGACCTTTTCCACATTGACATAAGTATTGCCCTGCGCATCTCCACCCGAGCCAGTGCCGGCCGTCAGATTGACGGTTACGGCGGCCGACGACGTCGAATAGTCCATCGTATCGGCAGTTCCCGCGCCACCATCGAAGCGACCGTTGAATGCAACGCTATCGATGAAGGTGTCGTTCGAGGTCGAGCCTATGAAACCCTCGATATCCACGAAAGTGTCACCCGCGGCGTCGGCGGTGTGGACCCCGGTTTTCAGGTTGAGAGTGACCGCCGCCGAACCGGCATAACTGGCGAAATCGCTCGTCCCTGCTCCGCCAACGAGCTGGTCGGCACCGGCCCCACCGACGAGCGTGTCATTGCCGATATTGCCGGTGATGATGTTGTCACCGGAATTGCCGGTCAATGTCGCGCTTGTCGTACCGGTATAGGTCAAACGTTCGACGTTTGCATAACCGGAAATGCTCAAGGTGCTCAACGCAGTCTTCACCTCGTCATCACCACCGGCGGCACCTTCCACGATAGAAACACCCTGGTTGCCGACGATATAGACGTCGTTGCCAGCTCCGCCCTCCAGGATATGACCGGCGGTCGAGGATGTCAGTGTGTCGGCGAGAGCCGAGCCGATCACACGCTCAACGTTGATATAGGTGTTGCCCTGGGCATCGCCGCCAATTCCGATCCCGCTCGTCAGATTGACCTCGATCGCTGCCGACGAGGTAGAGTAATCCACCGTGTCTGCGGTTCCGACACCGCCATCAAAACGGCCGGTAAAGGCATCGCTGTCGATGAAGGTGTCGTTCGACGTCGAACCTATGAATCCCTCGATATCCACAAATGTGTCGCCGGTCGCGTCGGCCGTATGGATCCCGGTCTTGAGATTAAGGATAACTGCTAGCGATCCGACATAGCTTGCAAAGTCGCTGGTGCCCGCGCCGCCGATCAACTGGTCGGCACCCGCGCCGCCGATCAGGGTGTCATTGCCGATATTGCCGGTGATGATGTTGTTGCCCGCATTGCCGGTAAGCACAGAATTGCCTGTGCTGGTGTAGGTCAGCCGCTCGACATTGGCAAAGCTCGCGATCGAGTAGCTTGCAAGCGCGGTCTGGACTTCATCATCACCGCCGCCTGCGGCTTCGACGATCGATACCGCTTGGTTGCCGGCGACATAGAGGTCGTTTCCGGCGCCGCCCTGGAGGATATGGCCGCTGGTCGAGGAAATTAACGTATCCGCGAGGGCAGAACCAATGACTGTCTCGATCGCACTGTAAGTATCGCCCTGAGCATCGCCCCCCATGCCGGTGCCGGTCACCAGGTTGACGGTCACTGCTGAGGCTGATCCCGAATAGTCGACAGTATCGATGCCGCCGCCGCCGTTGAACGAATGCGCTGTCGTGTCACTGATGAATGTATCGCCGAGATTGCTGCCAAGGAAAGTCTCGATGCTGTTGAACGTGTCGCCAGCCGCCTCGCCTGTATGGACCCCGGTCTTGAAATTCAGTGTCACGCCCGCCGCCGCGTTCTGGTAGCTGGCAGTATCCGTGCCGGCTCCGCCGATCAATTGGTCGGCGCCGAGACCACCGATCAGCGTGTCATTGCCGATATTGCCGGTGATTACGTTGTCGCCGGCATTGCCCGTCAGTTGCGCGTTTCCGGTGCTCGTGTAGGTCAAGCGCTCAACATTTGTGAAGCCAGCGATGGTGGCAAGCACAAATGAAGATTGTACCTCGTCGTCACCAGCGCCTACTGCCTCGACGATGGTGGTGTTCTGGTTGGCGACAACGTAAATGTCGTTGCCGTCACCGCCCTGCAGGGTCGAGGCGATCGAAGATGTCAACGTATCGGCAAACGCCGAACCGATAACAGCCTCAATAGCGAAAAATGCATCACCTTGGGCATCTCCACCCGAGCCGAGACCGGTCGTTAGGTTGACGGTGACAGCCGAACCCGAACCTGAGTAGTCGACGGTGTCGGTGCCAGTATTGCCGTTGAAGGAATGCGCCATCGCGTCGCTGATGAATGTGTCGTTCTGGGTGCTACCCAGGAAAGTCTCGATGCTGTTGAAGGTGTCGCCGGCCGCCTCGCCGGTGTGGACGCCTGTCTTGAAGTTCAGCGTCATGGCACCACCGTTCTGGTAGCTGGCAGTATCCGTGCCGGCTCCGCCAATCAACTGGTCGGCGCCGAGACCACCGATCAGCGTGTCATTGCCGATATTACCGGTGACGACGTTGTCGCCGGTGTTGGCGGTCAGAACCGAGTTGCCGGTCGAGGTGTAGGTCAGACGCTCGACCTGCGTAAAGCTTGCGATCGAATAGCTGCCGAGCGATGTCTGGATTTCGTCGTCGCCGCCGCCGGCTGCTTCGGCAATCGTCACGACATTGGCGCCAACGACATACACGTCATTGCCAGCACCACCTTGAAGAACCGACGATATCGACGACGTCAGGGTATCGTTGAAGGCCGAGCCAATCACCGTTTCGATGTTGGAAAAGGTATCGCCCTGCGCATCGCCGCCCGAACCCGTGCCGGTATTCAGGTTAATGCTGACGGCCGCAGCCGAGCCGGAATAGTCGACCGTGTCGGTGCCGCTACCGCCGTTGAACGAGTGGGCGGACCCGTCGCTGACGAACGTAT
>UCEY01000085.1 GCA_900471605.1 Hyphomicrobiales bacterium
CGATGCTGCGCGGACGAATTCTTGCCTTCAACGGTAAGGACGTGACCCAGATGAGCGTGCCGCCGGCCGGCCGCTGGGTGTTGCGCGGCGACCGCGGCATCACCTACGAGGACAAGCTGCCTTCCAACTCGACGCTGACAGCGGGCCAGTGGTGGGGCGACAACTATACCGGCGAACCGCTCGTATCCTTCTCGGCGAACGAGGCCGGCGAGCTCGGCCTGAAACTCGGCGACACCGTCACCGTCAACGTGCTCGGCCGCAACATCACCGCCCGCATCGCCAATTTCCGCACGGTGCAGTGGGAATCGCTGTCGATCAATTTCGTGATGATCTTTTCGCCCAACACTTTCCGCGGCGCGCCGCATGCCTGGCTGGCGACGCTGAGCGATCCCAAGGCCACCGCCCCGCAGGAAGCCTCGATCCTGCGCGCCGTCACCAACGCCTATCCGACCATCACCAGCGTCAGAGTGAAGGACGCGATCGACATC
Organism: Hyphomicrobiales bacterium; assembly: GCA_900471605.1. Taxonomy (GTDB): domain Bacteria; phylum Pseudomonadota; class Alphaproteobacteria; order Rhizobiales; family Rhizobiaceae; genus Neorhizobium. The sequence goes on from UCEY01000085.1 coordinate 489, forward strand.
GTCGACCAGCTCGTCGGCCAGCTCGCGACGGCGATCCGGGCCGCGGCCGCGGTTGCGCTGATCGCCTCCGTGCTGGTGCTCGCCGGCGCGCTTGCGGCCGGCAACCGGGCACGCACTCATGACGCGGTGATCCTGAAGACGCTCGGCGGCACGCGCAGCATGCTGATGCGCGCCTTCAGCTACGAATACCTGATCCTCGGTGCGGCGACCGCGCTCTTTGCGCTCGTCGCCGGAGGCCTCTCCGCCTGGTTCATCGTCAGCCGGATCATGCGGCTGCAATCGGTCTTTCTGCCCGATGTGGCGGTGCTGACACTCGCCGTTTCGCTGGTCCTGACGGTCGGGATAGGCCTTGCCGGCACCTGGCGGATATTGGGCCAGAAAGCCGCACCGGTGCTCCGCGAGCTCTAATTCGCGCGAAGGTGGTATTTTGCGTTAACTCACGGATCAAATTCCCGTCAGAGCGTCCCATAGGTTGCTAAATAGCGCCCATGGCTTGCGTTTTTCGCTTGCCGCACCTCTTGTATGTCAAGCGATCTCGCATCATATTTATGCGCAGGCTTGCTGGAGCTCCGCAGCGGCGCCTGGGTCCGTAAAAAAGGGGGCCCGACACCGTGAATAATTCCGGAGCTTAAAGAGGAAACAATGGCTGACTTTAACAACTACCAGACCCGGGCGGCGCAGGGTCGCGCCCAGTCCGGCGCGATGATCGATGAAGGCCTGCGCGCCTATATGCTCAAGGTCTACAACCTGATGGCTGTCGGCTTGGCCATCACCGGTATCGCCGCCTATGGTATCTCGGCCCTCGCAACGACGACGGATGCAGCCGCAGCTGTCGCCCGGCTTCCGAACGGCATCCTGTTGACCAGCCTCGGCGCTGCGATCTACGGTTCGCCGCTTCGCTGGGTCGTCATGCTCGCACCGCTCGCAGTGGTGTTCTTCCTGAGCTTCCGCGTTCATAAGATGAGCGTCAGCTCGGCACAGGCCACCTTCTGGGGCTATGCCGCTCTGATGGGTCTCTCGCTGTCGTCGATCTTCCTGGTCTACACCGCCCAGAGCATCGTGCAGACGTTCTTCATCACCGCTGCGTCCTTCGGCGCGCTGTCGCTTTACGGCTACACCACGAAGAGAAGCCTGTCGGGCATGGGTTCGTTCCTGATCATGGGCCTGTTCGGCCTGATCATCGCCTCGATCGTCAACATCTTCCTGGGTTCCGCCCCGCTCGCCTGGGCGATCTCGGTCATCGGCGTTCTGATCTTCGCAGGCCTCACCGCCTACGACACGCAGAAGATCAAGGAAATGTATTTTGACGGCGACGACGTCGCGGTTGCTGGCCGCAAGGCCATCATGGGTGCACTGACCCTCTACCTCGACTTCATCAACCTCTTCACGTTCCTCCTGCAGTTCCTGGGCAACCGGAACAACTAATTCGAGGAATACGAACAGGAAAAGGCGGCCTCCGGGCCGCCTTTTTTGTTGCCCCGCTTCGCGCCGCAGCATAGGCTTGGCCATTCTTTCGAAGGCCTCAATATCAATGACATTTCATCTGCGCGACGCATCCCCCGCCGATCTTCCCACTATCACCGAAATCTATCGCGACAGCGTGCTGAACGGCACCGCAAGCTACGAGATCACCCCGCCGGACGAGATCGAGATGACCGGCCGTTTCGAGGCGATACGGGCCAAGGGCTATCCCTATATCGCGGCGGAACAGGAAGACGGCACGCTTCTCGGTTACGCCTACGCGTCGGCCTTCCGCACCCGCCCCGCCTATCGCTGGCTGGTCGAGGATTCGATCTACCTGGCGCCCNNGGTCGCCGTCATCGGCGGCGCGAGCCCGGCCTCCGTGGCGCTCCACCGCGGCCTCGGCTTCGAGCTGACCGGCACGTTGAAAGGCACCGGCTTCAAGCACGGAAAATGGCAGGATACGGTGCTGATGCAGGCAACCCTTGGCGAAGGCAATGAAACCGATCCGGATCCGGCAGCCTATCCCGGCTCGCTGTTTACCGAATAGCGGATCGGCGGATAACGGGCCGCCTCAGTCGATCAGCTTCAGCACCTTGTCGAACACTTTCAGCACCTGCGGCAGCTCGTGGCCGCGCTTCAGGATCATCCCGTGAGTGTTTATCACCGAATAGGCGCCCTGCCTGGCGGCGAGTTTCGGGTCCTTCTCGATCCGGAAAAGCGGCGCTTCGCCGGAGCGCTTGAAGATGGAGAACACCGCCCGATCCTTCAGGTGATCGATCGCGTAGTCCTTCCACTCCCCTTCGCCGACCATGCGGCCGTAAATCCTTAATATCGCATCGAGTTCCCGCCGGTGGAAGGTGACCGGTGCTGGATCGCGGTTTTGCCGATAATCACTGAGATCGACGACAACGGCTGTGTCCTGGGGTCTCTGTCCCCCCGGCAAATCCGGCTGATCTGTCATCAAGACTCCCAAATCGTCAAATGTCAGAGATATGACAGTGTGCCCGAGAGGCGGTAAAAATCAACCCCGCAATCCCGCCGGCGGTGAACCGGACGATTTTATTCTTGCCCCATTTCGAACAAAAGAGCGCCCGATTTCGAAGCGAGATTGATGGCGTTGGTTGGCGCCGTTTTTCTGCGCCATATGGCCCGGTCTGGTCGCATTGACCCTTACCCCCAGCCCCCCAATGTTATTGGATCGGGCCGCNNTCAGTATTTCTTGCGGCCCGCCATCAGCACGGTGGCGCCGAGGATGGCGCCCGGCTCGCCGCCCGGCCCCGACGCCTGCAGCAGGATCGCGCAGCCATCCTTCTTCGACTTGCCCATCAGCTTGCCCGGCAAGGTCAGCTTCATGCTCTGGCCGTTCCATGTGCCGACCGACTGCACGTCGTAAACGGCGTGCCAGTATTCCATTGTCTTGCCGCTGTTTTCGCCCTTGGTGACATCCACCTGCTGGCGCTTGGTGAAATAGGCGACGACGACGTCCGCCTGTCCCTTGCCCGCGTCGATCTCGATCTCGATCTCGTCGCCGCGCATCGCCGCGGTGACCGGAACGTCGAGCCCCTTGCCGTTCTGGCTAAGCGTCTTCACCTTGTCGTTGATGACGGCGAGATCGGTGCCCTTGACGTGGTCGCGGCCGTTGATGACGACCTGGGGAGTGTAGACGCCGCTGCGCCCGAGCGACTTGGCATAACCATATTGCCGCTCCGTATTCTCCTTCGAGCTCAGCGTGTCGGTCCAGCCGAGGTAGTTCCAGTAATCGACGTGATAGGACAGCACGACCATGTCGCCCTGGGCCACAAGCTCGCCCAGCGCAGCATCGGCCGGCGGACAGGAGGAGCATCCTTGAGACGTGAAAAGCTCGATCACGCCCTTCGGCGCCCTGACCTCCCCCGCAAATGCGGCGCCGGCATAGACCAGGCCCGCAACGAGGATTACGGAGCGAAAACGAAAGGGCATGGGTGGCAGACCTTTTTATCAGGGCAACTGTTATCCACGATTGCTCGCGGCGATCAAGGGCCTAACGCACTGGATGGCGGAAAGTAACCACCGGGAACCTTCAAGAGAAAGTCACGAAGGGGTGAAGAGCGGATAATTGATCGGTTTCCCGAATGCGTTTCGTCGGGTGCCAAATTTTGCGAAAAACGCGCCCGGATCAAATCAGTTTGAGCAACCCTTGAGTAAAATAAACGGCACCGACACCGGTGACGATCCAGCGCGTCCAGGCGCGGAAATTCTGGTCGGTCATCCTCTGCAGGATGTCATTGCCCGCCCGCGCCCCGAGGATGGCAACCGGCGCCGCCACCAGCACCGCGATCCACTCGGTGGTCGGCAGCTGCGAGGCAGCGTTCCAGTAGAACACCACCTTCGTCGCATGCGAGGCGACCTGTACCGCCGCCTTGGTGGCGATCACCTTGCGCCGGTCCATCGTGGTGCGGATGAAGAAGATGTCGATCGTCGGCCCCGACACGCCGACGCCGACCGTCAGCGCCCCGGCGATCAACCCGCAGACCAGCGCATGCAGCGGCTTCGAGGCATCGAGCCTCAGCTTCGACACCGGCATCCAGACAAGGATCGGCATCAGCCCGATCGCGATCGACACGACGATCAGGTCCGGCTGGTAGTCGACGATCAGCAGGATGACGCTGGAGATGATGAGACCAAGGCAGAGGATGCCGAGAATGCGGTAGTCGATATAGGCGCGGGAAAACCAGGCGCGCGACCCGTTCGATACCATCTGGATGACGCCGTGGATGGCGATCGCGGTGCCGACGGGAAAGAGAAAAAGCAGCACCCAGAGCAGGATCAGTCCGCCCGCCATGCCGAAGATTCCCGAAAGCAGCGATGTCAGGAAAACGGTGACGGCCATTCCGGTGAGGATGACGACGGTCAAGGCACGGGACCTTATGTGTTGGAACTGCCCCTCATCCGCCTGCC
>UCEY01000028.1 GCA_900471605.1 Hyphomicrobiales bacterium
TGCGGCGCATTCGCGCCGAGGCTCATCGGATCGATATTGATATTGATGAGTCGCGCCCCACCCTTGGCGAGCGCCCCGCCCTCATCCCAGAGCCAGGACGAGAAGCGGCAGCCCACCGCCAGCACGACGTCCGCCTCCGCGAAAGCCGCCGGAATGGCGTCTCCGCCGATGATGCCGCCGTGGCCGATGAAGAAGGGAGAATCCGACGGGACCGTTCCGATCCCCATTTGCGTGGCGAACGCCGGCGCCTTCATTTCGGCGATGAGTTCGCGGAACAGGTCGCCGCCATTCGCGGAGACGACGCCGCCGCCCGCCACCAGAACCGGGCGTTTCGCGGAAGCCAGCATCTCCCCCGCCTGGGCGATCTGTGCCGCAGACGCGCGGGGGCCTTCAACGGCACGATAGCCCTCCGGGATCACGGAAAGTGCGTCTTCATCGAAATCGAACCGAGCGGTGAAGATTTCCTGCGGCACGTCGAGATGGACAGGTCCGCGTCGCCCCGTCAGCGCCTGGCGGAATGCGTCGCGGACGAGATCCGGCAGGCGGCGCCCGTCATGGACGACAGCGCTCCACTTGGTGAGCGGCTTCAGCAGCGCGTGCGTATCGAGATCCATGAACATGCCGCGGTTCGGATAGGATGCGGCCTGGTGGTTGTTCGAGGTGACGAGCAGAAGCGGCAGGTTGTTGTTGAAGGCCGTGCCGAGGCCACCGACCAAGTTGGAAGAACCCGGCCCCATCTCGCCGAGCGCCACGCAGATCCGCCCGTTGGCCGCCGCGACGGCTGCCCCCATCAGGGGACCGCATGCCTCGTGGCGCACACCGAGATAGCGGATCGACGGCTCGCGGGAAATCGCATGGAGAAGGGGGTTCAACTTGCCGCCAGCGATGCCGAAGACAAACGGAACGGCTTCCGGAACGAGCAAACGGGTCAGCGCCTCGGCGCCGGTCATCTGGACCATGATGTCACCTGTAAAAACTGGAAGCATGGCCGGGGAACATCACCGTGCACCCCGGCCCTTTCGGCTCAGGGCGCGATCAGCCCGGCGGTATCGATCTTGCCGGTCAGCATGCCGCCTTCGCGCATGGCCTTGTCGAAATAGTCGAGGGCGGCCTTGCTCGGTACGACCTTGCATTCCGGCAGTTCGATCTTGTTCAGGACCTCCACCGGCAGGCGGGTATATTTGGAGACGATTTCGCGGGTTTTGCCCTGGTTGGCCGCCACATAGCCTGCCGCCTCGGCGAAGGCCGTGCGGAAGGACTTGATCGTACCGGCATTCGCCTTCGCCCATTCCCGGGTGGCGACGAAAGTCGTGTAGGGCAGGTTTTCCGGGATTTCCGACATGTAGTTGAAGGCGACCTTGCCGTTCGACTGGCTGACCGCGCGGCCGAGCGAAGGCTCGCCGGCGATGATCGCATCGATCGTGCCGCCCTTCAGGACGTCTGCCGTGTTCGGGATCGGCACCTCTATGAAGGTAACGCTCTTTTCCGGCACGTTCTTCTGCTTCAGCCACTGGCGGAAAAGAATGTCCAGCGTGCCGCCGATGCTCGGCGTGCCGACCTTCTTGCCCTTGATATCCTCGGGCTTGGTGATCTCGACCCCGCCGCGTACTGCAAGGCCGACATTGGTTGCCGTGCGGGGAGCGGTGACGCCGCAATTTGCGACGACGACGAGATCGATGCCGCTATCGACGGCCTGCAGCAGCACGGTCGGCGAGACGGCGACGATCTGGTGCGAGCCGGCCACCAGCGCCGTCACCAAGGTCTGGTTGGAGCCGGTCGGCAGGAATTCGACATTCAGGCCGTTCTTCTCGAACATGCCCTCGTCCTTCGCCACGAAGGCGGCTTCCACTTCGGCGATCGGCGGCGTGCCGACGGCGATCCTGGTCTGGGCCCAGGACGGGGCCGCTCCGGCGATGACGACACTGGCGATGAGAATTGCGCGTTTGAGCATGAATACCTCCTCCAATATGGCTCCTCAACCCATCGCGACTATTCCAACTGCGTAGATCTTCATCAATAGACAGGATGGCAGTTCAGATATAACCTGGAATGCATATCTCATCGGAACGGGAGGCGAGACGATGAACCTCCGGAAGTGGGAATATTTTTTGAAGGCCGCCGAATTCGGCAACCTTTCGCGCGTCGCCGAAAAGCTGGATATCTCGCAACCGGCGCTGAGCCGCCAGATCGCCGCGCTGGAGCAGGAAATAGGCACGGCGCTGTTCCAGCGCACCGGCCGCGGCCTGACGTTGACGCCGGCCGGCGAAATCTTCCGGGTCAGGGCCGAAGCGATCATGGAAGAGATCGAACGTGTTCCGGAAGAAGTAATGCATGCGGCCGACACGCCATCGGGCCGGCTCGCCTTCGGAGCGCCGCCGTTCATGGGGCGGGTGCTGACCGGCGAATTGGTGGCAAACTACGTCGAAGCCTTTCCGCATGTACGACTGCGCGTGCGGGGTGCCCATTCCTTCCAGCTACGTGAGGCGATCTTCTTCCGCGACATCGATATCGGCATTCTAGCTGCGCCGCTGACCGAGCCGGACCTGCACACCGAACCCCTCCTGCAGGAACAGCTCTACCTGGTCGGACCGGCCGGCAGCGACCTGACGCCCGAGCGGCCGATCAGTCTGGACATGGTGGCCGACCGGCCGCTGATCCTGACGCCGCGTCCCGACGGCCTGCGAACCTTGATCGAAACGGAGTTCGCGCGCATCGGTCGCCGCGCAAGGGTGGCAGTGGAAACCGAATATGCGCCGATGGACGACCTCATCCGCCGCCGGGTGGGCTTTACGATCATGCCCTTCTGCGGGATGGTCAATTCACCGCTGACCAAACTTGCCTGGGCGCCGATAGAGGGACTTTCCGTCACCTGGCTGATTGCGTTGCTGCAGAATTCGGAGCGGTCGCTGGCAGCCAGGCGCTTCGTGGAAATGCTGCTGGCCTCCACGAAGGAGAACATCAGGTCGGGCCGGTGGGAAGCGACGTTTCTCGGCAAATGACTTCGGGCTCAGCCTAACCCAGGCGTAGTTGTCGCCGCCGGCCCCAGGCTATAACAGGTTCTGAAAACCGAGCTGCCTATCTGGATATCATGGATCTTGAACCGCGACTGCTTCGCTACCTGCTTGCCATAGACCGCGCAGGGTCTTTCCAGAAGGCCGCGGAGGCGCTTGGCATATCGCAGCCGGCGCTGTCTGTCAGCATCGCGCGGCTCGAAGACATCACCCGCATGCATCTCGTCGACCGCGGCCGGTTCGGCGCCATACTGACGGATACGGGCAGGATTCTGATCCGTCACGCCGAGAGCATCGAGGCCATTCTGCAGCTTGCCCAAAAGGAACTCGAAGCGCGCCGGCGCGGCGCCGAAGGCCCTTTGCGCGTCGGCGGAACGCCTCTTGCGACGGGCAGCATCCTCCCCAGAGTCATCGCCCACGTCCTCAAGGAGAGCGGTAGTGCTGCGGTAACAGTCACCGAGGGCACCGACGAAGAACTCATGGCGCGGCTTCTCACGCATGAACTCGATCTGGTCATCTCCAATGTCGGGCAGAGGCCGACACCCGAAGGCGTGGAAGAGATTCCGCTCTTCACCGCACGCTCCGTCATCGTGGTCAGGGCGGGGCATCCGCTGGCGGGCAGGGACAAGGTTTCGCTTGTCGATCTGACCGGCTCCACCTGGGTCATGCCCCCACCGGGCGGCGCCTTCCGCAAGCAGATCGAAGCCCTGTTCACGACCAACGGGGTCCCCTTCCCCGCCAATCTCGTCGAGGCGGCGCCTTTCAGTGTGCTGAAGGCGATCGTCGAGCGATCCGACGGCGTCAGCATTCTTTCGGACCAGTTTCTGCGCGACGAAATCCGGCGCGGCATACTCACCGCAATTCCGCTGGTGGAGCATATCGCCACGCGACAGTTCGCGATGCAGAAAATTGCCGGCCGGCAGCTTAATCTGCTCGGACAGCGTTTCGTCTCTGCCGCCCGGGATCTGGCCACGGAGACCGACGCGGAATGAAATGCAGTCCACACGCTGGCCCGGGAACCGCAAAAGCAGCCGCAATATCCATAATCTGAAATTATATGCATCGTTAATTCCATTATTTGACGAATTGAATGTTGCGACGATAGGGTTCTGCCTGGATTTCAGGAGGAGGGAGCGACATTGATTTCCAAATTGCTTCTCGCAGCGACCACCGCCACGGCACTCTGCATCGCAGCATCCGCGAGCGCACAGGAGGTGAAGGGCGAAGTGATCCACCAATGGACCTCGGCGGCCGAATCCGCCGGCGTCAAGGTTCTGGCCCAGAAATTCACCGAACTCGGCGGAACATGGGTCGACAATGCCATTTCCGGCGGCCCGAACGCCCGTTCGACGGCCGTCAACCGCGTCGTCGGCGGCAATCCGCCAGCCGCCATGCTGTTCAACACCGGCGCCCAGTTCGTGGAACTGCAGACCAACGCATTGCTGCGCGATCTGACGGCGACTGCAAAGGCTGACAATTGGCAGAACAAAATGCCGGCGGCGCTCCTGAATTCGGGTATCGTCGATGGCGAGATCTGGGCGCTTCCGATCTCCGGCAACGGCGCCAATTGGTTCTGGTTCAACAAGCCGATCCTCGACAAGATCGGCGTCGCGAAACCCAAAACCTGGGACGAGGTTTTTGCCGCGCTCGACAAGGCGAAGGCTGCTGGTCTTACACCATTCACGCCGTCCGGCGAGCCGCGCTGGCAGCGCCTGATGTTCAATGCCGTCGTTCTGGGGGTCGCGGGGCGCGATACCTATGACGCCGTCATCTACAAACGCGACGCTTCCGCCGTTCGTGGGGAGAAGTTCAAGGCCGCCGTCAAGGTCTTCGAAAAGCTCAGGGATTACGCCGATGCCGGCACCCCGGGACGTTCCTGGCCGGATTCGACCAATCTGGTGATTTCCGGCAAGGCCCTGATGACGCAGGGCGGCACCTGGCTGAACGGTGCCTTTGCGGCCGCTGGAAAGACGGCCGGCACGGATTACGAATGCGCCATCATCAACCCCGATCAGGGCATGGTGATTTCAGGTGACGTGTTCCTCTTCCCTGAACCGAAGAATGCGGCGATGACCAGGGCACAGGACCTGCTCCTCAAGGCCTTTGCTGACGTTCCGACCCAGACGGCGTTTGCAGTCGCCAACGGCACGATCCCGATCCTTAAGGGCGCAGATACGTCCAAGCTCAACCCGTGCATTGCGGAAGCATCGCGCTTCTTCAACGATCCCAAGCTGTCCACCGGCAGTGACCAGATGATGTTCACGCCGGCGATCGTCGGGGCCGTCGAAGATGCCATCACTCGCTTCTCGACCAAGGGCGGTCTGACCGCCGAGCAGTTCATCGAGGCCTATGCAAAGGGGCTCTCCGCGAGCTGATCCCAACGATCGGGGGAGCGCGTCTCGGCGCCCCCCGAATGACCAGATATTCGGAGTCTCTTTCGTGTTCGTGAGGTCGCCTTCAAGCAGCCGCCTTCAGGCGACGCTGACGCTTGTCCCCGTCGCATTCGTCGTCTTGTCCGTTTATGTGGGCGGCGTTCTGTGGGCGGCGGGAATATCCTTTACCCGGTCCTCGATGCTGCCGAACTACAGGTTCGCGGGCCTTACGCAGTATATCAACCTATTCGCGAATGCCCGCTGGCAGGTCTCGCTCGGCAACATGGTGCTGTTCGCGTCGATCTTCATTCCGGTCACCCTGCTGATCGGCTATTCGATGGCCGCGATGATCAACCGCGGCGTGCGCGGTGAAAATGCCTTGCGGACGATCTACCTCTACCCGTTCGCCATGTCCTTCATCGTCACCGGCCTCGTCTGGCGCTGGCTGCTCGATCCGAATTTCGGTATTGCCGACGTGGCGCGCAAGCTCGGTTTCGAGAATGCCTCGTTCGACTGGATCGTCAATGCGGACATGGCGATCTTCACCATCATCATCGCGGCGGTATGGCATTCGGCCGGCCTCGTCATGGTCGTGCTGCTCGCGGGCCTGCGCGGCGTCGACGACGACCTGTGGAAGGCGATCCGGATCGAAGGCATACCCGCCTGGAAGGCGCATCTCTACATTATCGTGCCGAGTATCGGTACAAGCATTGCGACAGCCTTGGTGCTGATGTCGCTCACGGTCGTGCGCCTGTTCGATGTCGTCGTCGCCATGACCGGCGGCGGTCCGGGCATCGCCACGGACGTACCGGCCAAATTCATCATCGACCACATGTTCGAACGCCAGCAGGTCGGCCTCGCCTCCGCCGCCGCCACGACGCTGCTTCTTCTCGTTCTCGCCGTCGCCGTGCCGCTTCTCATTCTCAAGAACCACCGCAAGGGAGGCGCACGATGAACCCTGCAAACGCTCCCGCCCGCCGCAATGCGCTCGCAGCGCCGCTTTCCCGCGTGCTGGTCTACCTGCTGCTGATCGTCATCGCGATCGTGGCGCTCCTGCCGCTCTATGTGATGATCGTCACGGCGTTCAAGTCGATGGAAGAGATCCGTTCAGGCACTCTTCTCTCCCTGCCGCGTGCTTTCGGCTTCGAGCACTGGTGGAAGGCGTGGAATTCGGCCTGCACGGGCCTGCGTTGCGAAGGTCTGAAGGTCGGTTTCGTGAATTCCTTCCTGATCACCGTTCCAAGCGTGGTGCTGGCGATCGCCGCCGGCGCGGTGACCGGTTACGCGCTGAGCTTCTGGCGGGTGCGTTTCGCCAACGTGCTGTTCACCGTCATGCTGATCGGCGGGTTCTTCCCTTACCAGGTGCTGATCTATCCGCTTGTCCGCATCACCTCGACCGTCGGCCTGTTCAATTCGCTCGCCGGCGTGATCTTCGTGCATGTCGTATTCGCGCTGCCGGTCGTGACGCTGCTGTTTCGCAACTATTTCGCGTCCATTCCGATCGATCTCTTCAAGGCCGCTCGCGTCGATGGTGCAGGTTACTGGCGGTTCTTCTTCTCCATCCTGCTGCCGATGTCGGTTCCGATGATTGCCGTAGCCGGCATCCTGCAGGTCACCTTCATCTGGAACGACTACATCGTCGGTCTCGTGTTCGGCGGCATCAACTATGCACCGATGACCGTCCAGCTCAACAATATCGTGCACTCCACCTACGGGGAACGAGAATACAACGTCGAGATGGCGGCGACGCTTCTCACCTCGATCATCCCCCTTCTCGTCTACTTCACGTCGGGCCGCTGGTTTGTTCGCGGCGTGGCATCCGGCGCCGTGAAAGGCTAATCATGACAGGCGTACACCTTCGAAACCTCGGTATCCGCTACGGGCAGGTCGAGGTGCTGAAAGGCATTGACCTCGACATTCCCGCATCGGAATTCATCGTGCTGCTCGGCCCTTCCGGCTGCGGCAAGTCCACGCTCCTGAACGCGATCGCCGGCCTCCAGGATGTCGCCGAAGGGCAGATCCTGATCGGCGGCCACGACATGACCAATGTCGAACCGAAGAACCGCGGCATCGCCATGGTCTTCCAGTCCTATGCGCTCTATCCCCGCATGAGCGTGCGCGGCAATCTCAGCTTCGGCCTCAAGGTGGCCAAGATTGCAAAGCCGGAGATCGAAAAGCGCGTCGCAAATGTCGCGAAAATGCTGCAGATAGAGCCTTTGCTCGACCGCAAGCCAGCCGAACTGTCCGGCGGCCAGCGCCAGCGCGTCGCGATCGGCCGTGCCGTGGTGCGCGATGCCGGCGTCTTCCTGTTCGACGAGCCGCTCTCCAACCTCGACGCCCAGCTTCGTTCGGACCTGCGCGTCGAGATCAAGCGGCTTCACCAGCGTCTCAAGTCCACCATGGTCTACGTTACCCACGACCAGATCGAGGCGATGACGCTGGCCGACCGCATCGTGGTGATGAAGGACCGTATCATTCAGCAGCAGGGCCCGCCCGACGAAATCTACAACAGGCCGGCGAACACGTTCGTCGCCCGCTTCGTGGGTTCGCCCGCGATGAATTTCCTGGACGGTGCGATCGGCGGCGGTCATGCGATCATCGATAGACAGGCCATCCCTATTGCCGCAGCCATCTCCGCACCGCTCTCCGACAGTCGGCCGGTGATTGTCGGCATTCGCCCTGAGGACATGACAATCCATACGGATGACAGCGGCTCCGGCCTGGCGGTCGAGATCGACGTCGTCGAGCCGATGGGTCCGGAAAAGCTCGTCTGGTGCAAGCAGGGCGATATCGGCCTTTCCGTAAAGGCGCCCTCCTCCATCAGCGTAATGCCGGGCGACCGGGTGCGGCTGCGCCTCGCAGAGGAAAAGCTTCACATCTTCGACAAGGAAACTGGAAAGCGCATCTGATGACCGGACATATTCTAGAGAAGCTTGCGGGTCATCCCTTCCATCTGGATGACGAAGGCATCGCCTGGGTCCAGTCGACCTTCGACGCATTGTCGCTGCACGAAAAGCTTGGCCAGATCGTGCTGCCGCTCTGCCGCGACCTGTCCGCTGAAAGTCTGTCCGTCCCGCTTTCGCACCATGTCGGCGGCGTCCACCGCATGCCGTCGCGTTCGGAGCAGGAACTTCGGGCAAGCGCCGAATTCCTGCAGTCGCGCACTGCGATCCCGCTACTGATGACCTGCGACATCGAGTTTTCCGAAAAGAGCAGCGTCGCGGCTGGAACTTCCTACCCTAACCAGATGACCATCGCCGCCACGGGCGATCCCGAACAGGCCCGCCGCATGGGCGCGGTCGCGGGCAGCGAGGGCGGTTACCTCGGCTTCAACGCCTCCTGGACACCGGTTGCGGATCTCGCCGTCAATTTTCGCTCGAACGTGGTCAATACCCGCTCGTTCGGATCGGATGTCCCGACCGTCATGGCTATGACAGCTGCCTACCAGCAGGGCGCACGCTCGGCGGGATTTGCGAGCTGCGTCAAGCACTGGCCAGGCGACGGACTAGACGATCGCGACCAGCATTTCGCGACGACCCACAACACGATGTCGATGGCCGAGTGGCGCGACACGTTCGGGAAGATCTACGCCGATACCATCGCCAAGGGCGTGCAGGTGGTCATGGCCGGCCACATCACGCTTCCCGCCTATACCGCCGAGCTTGGCGCGGCGGCCCGCAGCCCCGCCCATATGCCGGCAACGCTCAACTTCGATCTTTGCACCACCCTGCTTCGGGACGAATTGGGCTTCAATGGGCTCGTCGTTTCAGACGCGTCCGGCATGGTCGGTTTCAATGCCCGGGGCGCCCGCCGTGAACTCGTGCCGCTCTGCATCGCAGCCGGTTGCGATATCCTCCTCTTTCCCGACGATCTCGACGAAGACCTTGACCATCTGAAGTCAGGCCTCCAAAACGGCTCCCTGACTCAGGCGCGTGTCGACGAGGCCGTCCTGCGCGTCCTCGCCCTCAAGGCATCGCTGAAGCTGCACCGGACGGGTGGCCTTCTGCCGTCCGAGGCGGATCGCTCCCGTTTCCTGGGCGCTTCCGAACATGCCGGATGGTCGAACTCGGCAGCCGAAGCCGGCATCACGCTGGTCAAAGATACACAGGCGCTGCTGCCCCTTGACCCCGGCCACCACAAACGCATCCTGCTGGCGCAACTCGATAGCCGGATGAGCCCGTCCGGCCCCCTGCCACAGCTCCAGTTCGCCGACCTCATGCGCGAACGCGGCTTCGACGTGACCCTTTACAAAAAAGGCGAAGAGATCGATCCGGCCGCCCACGACATCGGCATCTATCTGATGGCCGAGGAAGGCGTGTCCGCCAAGGAAAACCTCGGACCGCACTGGGAAGACCTCCACGGTCTTTTCCCGCATTCGATGGACCGGCTCTGGGATTATCTCCCGACGCTCTATGTTTCGCTCGGCACGCCTTTCCTTCTCTACCACATGCCGGAATGCAAGACCTTCGTAAACGGCTACGCTGCGGTGCCGCCGGTCCAGAAAGCGCTGGTGGCGGCGCTGCTCGGCGACATTCCCTTCGCCGGAAAGAGCCCGGTCGATCCGACATGTGGCTTGGCCGAGGCTCTTCTTTGAGTCGCTTTTGACGGGACAATTCATCTCGTTGGGGCGATCGGCGGAGCTGGGGACGGCGGCTATCACGGCGAGCCGATTACGCTTCCCGCCACGCGAAACGGGCTGGCGACAACAGTACCGGCTGCGCCAAACACAAAGGCACCGACATCAGCGGCACTCGATCGCCGGTCGGTTTCGAAGTTGGCAAGCTGTGCACCAAACTTGGCGAGAGATGCGTAGCGGTCATGGCCCAGTCCATCCGAGCCGGGGACCGAGGTAATGTCGATGACCCGCAGCCCCCCTTTCAAGGCGGCCTCCCGGATAATGGGATCGTCGATGTCGACACGTCCTACGCGCGGTCGCTCCCCCGCTATAAAACTCGAAGCCACAAGGGCGCGGTCGTCCTTCGAAACGAGAAGAGATATAGGGGTCGTCATTCTGCCGATGTCGCTCAGTTGAGACCGGAATACATCGACATCGATATCAGGGGCGGCGAGTATGACCGTGAGCTTGTCGAGGACATCGTCGCGGTGCTGCAGTTTGAGTTGGCGTACCGTTTCCATGACCAGGAACCCGCCCATGCTGTGTCCGAAAAGAACGATGCGCTTCACCTTGCCGGGAGCCGAGAGCAATTTAACCAGGGAATCGAGCTCGCTACGCGAGTATAGGGCTGCGTCTCGGTCGGCGACATATCCGGCGACCGCCGCCGCCGAAGGCCAGGAGAACAGGATCGGAGCAGTCGGCATTTTCGCATCGGCGGCTATTTGCGCCGTCCTGAACAGGGCTTCCTGATAGCTGTAGTTGTAACCGTGCACGAAAATTCCGACCGTGCCGTCAAACTGCGCCGAACGTATCGCCTCCTGCACGAACCCATCTTTTTGAAGCTGCTTCCGTCCGGTCACCAGAAACTCTCGCTCGGGGTTCGGTTTCGATGTGGGATAGGTGATGATCGTGCTTTTTCTATTGAGAGGAACAGAAAAGGCATATTGCTCGTATGTCATGTCCTCTGCCCAGGCGCTCCCGAATCCGCCTCGCGTGGTGTCTCCTTTTCTGTTGGTCGCAGTCAAAATGGTGACCGCCTGCGAGGTGCCTTGATCTACATGAACCGGATTCAAAACATCGGGGGATGGCCTACTGGCGCAACCCGCCAGGAAAACCATGCCCACTACGATCATGATGTAGGGCTTCGTTTTTGAAAAACGCTTTGTCATGAATTCTCACTTCCGTGAAGCCAAGGGGATCGGCTGTTTCGAGGCATTCGGTCTCCCTGATGGAGATCGGCGATACAGCGCTGATATCCTGCGGTGCAAATCCACTCGTCGATACCGTCTGCAACAACGGTTGCGAGCACATCACCGATGCGGGCGGTGGCTGAAGACAAGATCGCGATCGCGGTTCAGCTCGCCGCTCTCCGGATCGGGGCACCGACCGCCATCAGGTGCGCCTTGCAAGTCCGTGCGCTGCAATCACTGTCACGACGGTCGGATGAGATGACATAGTCTTCGCGGCGTTTATCCTTCTGTCACCGCACCGCCATCGGTTTGAACGCGTTCATCCCTGGGAATCCGGAACCATGCGACATAGAGCGCGGGCAGGAAGAGGAGCGTCAGAGCCGTGCCCACGACGATGCCCCCCATCATGGCATAGGCCATCGGACCCCAGAAGATCTCACGGGAGATCGGGATCAGCGCAAGCGTCGCGGCGGCAGCGGTCAGCATGATCGGACGCATCCGGTGCTCGGTCGCCTCGATGACCGCCCGCCATGCCGGTACGCCCTCGCTTCGAAGCGTCTCGATCTGGACGACCAGGATGACCGAGTTTCGGATCAGGATGCCGATCAGCGCAAGAACGCCAAGGATCGCGACAAAGCCCATCGGTGCATTGGAGAGAAGCAGCGCGGCGACCACGCCAATGAGCGCCGTTGGTGCGACCGCAAACACCAGGAACAGCCGGCTGAAACTCTGCAGCTGGATCATGAGGATCGTCGCCATGGCGAACAGCATCAGCGGGGCAACCGCAACGATCGGCCCCTGGGCGTCTGCGCTCGATTCCACCGAGCCGCCAATCTCCACGGTATATCCGACCGGAAGCCGCTTCTGGAATGCCTCCACCTGCGGCCGCAGCTGCTCGACGATTGTGGCGGGTTGGGTCGGGCCGACGACGGCTGCCTTGAGGGTGATGGTCGGGATCCGATCGCGGCGCCAGATGGTCGGCTGCTCAAGTTCGTAGCGGAAGTTGGCAACCGCCGACAGCGGCACGGATTTTCCGTTGGATCCCGGCAATTGCAGGTTCTGCAGGGTTTCGATGGACCCGCGTTCGGACGCGGCCGCCCGGCCGATCACGTCGATCAGATAGATGTTGTCACGCACCTGCGTGGCAGAGGCCCCTTCCACGATGCTGTTCAGCACCGTTGCGATATCTTCAGAGGAAACGCCAAGTTGGCGCGCCTTGTCCTGGAGCACATCGACCTTGACCACCCTCGATGGCTCGTTCCAGTCGAAGACCATGTTGGAAAGGAGCGGATGGCTGCCGAGGATCGAGGCGAACTGCTGGGAGAGTTCGCGGAGCTTCTGGATGTCCGGCCCGCTGACACGGTATTGTACAGGCTTTCCGACCGGCGGGCCGATATCCAGCAGCTTCACGAAGGCATCGCTTCCCGGGAAGGTCTTGGTCAGATAGTCCTGCAGCTCTGTCCGCACTTTGTCACGGACGTCCAGGCCTTTCGTGACGATGACTGTCTGACCGAACGTGACGTCAGGGGTCTGAACGTCGAAGGACAGGATGAAGCGCGGTGCGCCTTGTCCCACGTAGCTCGTCCAGTGATCAATGTCCTGGTTCTTGGCCAACATCTCCTGTTCGAACTTGGCCATTTGTTGGTTGGTTTCGGCGATCGAGCCGTTCTGCGGAAGGTTCCAGTCGACGATTAATTCCACACGGTCGGATGCCGGGAAGAACTGCTGCTGCACCAGTCCCAGGCCGCCAACAGATCCACCAAACACGGCAATGGTGAGTACGATCGTGGCCCATCGCCACCGCATGGCCAATCGCAGAAGCCAGGAGAATGCCGAGGCGAAACGGCCCTTCTCCTCGTGGTGGGATTTCATGGTTTTAGGGAGGATCGACACGCCGAGAAGAGGCGTAAACAGGACAGCCACGATCCAGGATACGATGAGCGATACAGCAATGACGACAAATAGCGTGAAGGTGAACTCGCCTGCAGCACTGTTGTTCAGGCCGACGGGAATAAAACCGGCAACGGTCACCAAAGTCCCCGTCAGCATTGGAAAGGCCGTCGAGGTGTAAACATGGGTGGCCGCTTTTCTGAGATCGTCGCCTGCCTCCAGGCGCGCGACCATCATCTCGACCGCGATCATGGCATCGTCGACGAGAAGGCCAAGGGCGATGATCAGCGCACCGAGCGAAATGCGCTGCAGCGAGATCCCGGAATATTCCATGTAGACAAACGTGATGGCGAGCACGAGCGGAATGGAGATCGCCACAACCATGCCGGCCCGAAGCCCGAGGCTGATGAAACTGATGACGAGAACAATGGCGATTGCCTCGAACAGGGCGCGCGTGAAACCCGAAACCGCCTCGTCGACGACTGCCGGCTGGTCTGATACCCGGCTGACGTCCACGCCGATGGGGAGGTCCGCCACGATCCGCTGCATCTGGACATCGAGCGCTTCGCCGAACTCAAGAAGGTTGGCGCCGGCCTTCATGCCGATGGCCAATCCGATCGCCGGCTGACCGTTGAACCGGAACAGTGACGAAGGCGGGTCCACATAACCGCGCCTGATCGTGGCGACGTCCGTCAGTGGGAAGAAACGGTCGTTGACGCGCAGGTTGATCGCCTTCAGGCTCTCCTCCGATGTGAATTGGCCCCCGACGCGCAGGGCGATCCGCTCCGGTCCCGCATTGACAAAACCCGACTGTGTCACCGCGTTCTGGGCCTGAAGCGTTTGAATGACCGCTTGGCGATCGATTCCGAGAGCTGCGATCTGGCGCGTCGAGAATTCGAGATAGATGGCCTCGTCCTGTGCCCCGATTATGTCTACCTTCCCGACATTTTCAATCGTCAGCACCTTGGCGCGAGCATCCTCGACCAGATCGCGGAGTTGCCGTTGCGTCAGGCCGTCGCTGGTGAAGGCGTAGATATTGCCAAAGACATCGCCAAAGCGGTCATTAAAAAATGGTCCGACCACTCCGGTTGGAAAATCGCCCTTGATATCCCCGATCATGTTGCGAACGCGCACCCATGTGGGGTTGACGTCCCGTGCTTTGGTCGTGGGAAGCAATTCCACAAAGATGGTCGTCTGGCCGGCAACGGTTTGGCTCCGGACGTAGTCGAGATTGTCCAGCTCCTCGAGCTTCTTCTCGATCCTGTCGGTGATCTGACGCGCAACTTCTTCCGCCGGCGCGCCCGGCCACCGCGCATTGATCACCATCGTCTTGATGGTGAAGTTGGGGTCTTCCTCTCGTCCAAGATTGAGATAGGAGAACGTTCCGGCAAGAACGAAGACGAGCATGAAATACCAGACGAGCGAACGATGCTCGAGCGCCCAGTCCGAGAGGTTGAACTTCTTCACTCGCTGACCTCCTGGTCAATCCTGATGGTTTGGCCATCTTTCAATTTGTGGATCCCGGCAACAACGATGCGATCTCCAGGAGCAACGCCTTCCGTCACCTGTGCCGTACCGCCCTCGACGATCTCGCCCTCGACCTTCACCGGCCGCAGCGTCACCTTTCTGGCCGCCGTGTCGACGAACCATACGCTCGTGGCGCCATCCCTCTGCAGTAAGGCCGAAGCCGGGAGAAGAATCTGCGGTTTTGCGGAGATTATCGCCGTGGCCGTGATGACCGAGCCCAACCTGAAAGCGGTCGGCGGTGCCGTGAGGGTGATCCTGGTCCTGCTCGTGCGCGTCGCCGTCTCAGCCTCTGGAGCGATCTCCCGTACCACACCGCTTGTCCGGATCGTCGGATCAAGCTGCAGGGTCACGTCGAAGGGGGCACCGGGCTTCAGACGTTCAGCCGTACCCTGAGGAACGTCGACGACGGCGTCGCGCTCGTCCGGACGCGCGATCGTCACGATAGCCTGCCCGGCGGACACGACCTGGCCGACTTCCGCGGACGTGGCGGTAACCACGCCGTCGAAATCGGCGCGCAGCTGGGTGTAGCCCAATTGCTCTTCTGCCTTGTTCAGGTTGGCCTGCGCTCTCGCAACGCTGGCGGTCGCGCTTCTTCGCCCCTGCTCGGCCTCTTCGAGCGCCGCTTCGGTTCCGGAACGGGCTTCGGTCAAGGTGCGCTGGCGTTGTTCCGTAGTGGTGGCATTGAGGAGTTGCGCTTGCGCATTCGAGAGATCTGACTGCGCGCTCCGAACCGCAAGCTCGAGCGCTAAGGGATCGACCGCCGCGACGACGTCCCCTTTTTTTACAAGATCTCCGACACCGACATTGCGAGCTATGACCCGGCCGAGTACCCGAAAGCCAAGCTCGGTTTTTATTTTCGGTTCAACCATACCGGTCAGGCGAAGCGAGGCAGCCGGTGTCTGCCGGGCGATGACGGACAGCACAGGGCGAGGAGCTTCCTGCGCGGTTTCCTCCTGTTTCTGACATGAAGCAAGGACCGTTGCGCCGAGCAGCAGAGCGGTCATTTTGATGCTGATGCTCATTTCGTGGCCCCTTTGTCGTAGGAAACGATTTCACCCGGCCTCAAAAACTTGGTCCCGTCCGAGACGACGATATCTCCCGACGATACGCCCGATTCTATCGTGAAACTGTGCGTCTCGTATCCTTTGACCTGGATCTGTCGCAGCGTGGTCTTGGACGATGTGGGATCCACCACCCAGACTGCCGGCGCCCCGCCTTTCGAGGCCATCGCCGACCAGGGGAGCTCGATCATGTCGAGGGGCTTGTATCGGAAGGACCCGGCGATAGGAGCACCGAGTGGCATGGATGTGTCTCCGTTCAGGCCGAGCTTGACCTTGATCGTCCCGGTGGAGGAATCGATCGTCGGGGAGATTTCCCGTACCCTGGCTTCGACCTTCCGGGATGGATCGGAGAGCAGATTGACTGTCACGGATGGATCGATCTCGCGTCCCAGGAAGAGTGTCTCGACGACATCGAAGACGGCATCGCGAGGACCGCTATGCGCGAGCGTGAAGATCACCTGGGCAGCCTGGGCCACCTGGCCGATCTCGACATTACGGGCGGTGATGATGCCCTCGGCATCGGCACGGAGTTCTGTAAAGGACAGCGCATCCTTCGCGGTTTCCAACTGCGCCTGCGCCGACTTGGCGCTGCCCTGCGCCGTCAGCAGGGCTTCCTGGGCCTGGTCGAGCGCGGCGCGGGTGGTGACCTGCGTCTGGAACAGGTTCCGTTGACGATCGAACGCGAGCTGGGCCTGGGTCTGTTGCGCCTCGGTGGCCTGCAGGTTCGCGATGGCTACCTCGAGGTCGGCCCTTTGCTCTTCGGCATCGATACGGGCAAGGAGCTGCCCGGCCTTGACCGACGCTCCAACATCCACCAGGCGCTCGACAATCTTGCCGCTCACCCGGAAAGAGAGGTCGCTTCGCACGCGCGCCTGCACTTCGCCGGTGATCGTTCCGCCCTGCACCAGCGGCTGCTTCGAGGCGACGACAACTGCAACGCGTTTGGGTGTAGTCTCCTCCGCCTCCTGCCGGTCGCTGCATGATGATAGTAAAGCGATGCCGATGAACATCGTTGAGGCAAGAATGCGTTTCATGGGATTACCCCTTGCTGTCCTTGGTCTCGTCCATATAATTGACTGACGCATTAGTCAATGAAACTTTTTGCTTCTGGAAATCAGGGGAAGCGCATGATGGAGTGTAGTAGAGATGCCTAATCTTAGAAAGCTGACTCGCGCGGAGCAGAAGGCGCAACGGCCCGCGCAAATCCTAGAGGCCGCCTTCGAGGAATTCGTCAAGAAGGGCTACGCGGCGTCCAGGGTGGAAGACATAGCCGAGCGGATCGGCGTGACGAAGGGTACGATTTACGTATATTTCGAGACCAAGGAAAAGCTGTTTGAGTCCACGGTCGAATACATATCGGCGCCTTTCCAGGAAGCGCTCAGGGATTACCCCCGCGGCACCGGAGATCCGGTGGAAGAGCTGCGGTCTTTTCTCGAGTTTCTATTCGACCGACTGGTCGACGACAGGAAGATGCGCGAGCTTTTCAGGTTGGTCGTCGCTGAAGGTCCAAAATTCCCGGAGCTGATTGATCGCCACCATGATGTCTTCATAGAGCCCGTTATATCGAGGATAGACGAGATCCTCGAAGAAGGCGTTGCCAAGGGACGTTTCCGGGCCAAACTCGCCGAGCTTGCAAAAGTTGTTATGTCGCCTCTTGCCGGGACGCTGGTCTTCCGGTTGATTTTCGACGACCGGCGGCTCATCGACAAGCGCACCATCCTCAATACCCACCTCGAGCTGATACTGCATGGCCTGCTGAAACAATGAAGCCTCGGCCCGGCCCCCTCTTATGCGCGGTCACGGCAAAAAATCGACTGCGCGATTTAGTGCATTCCGGTCGCAGGCAGCCTATCGGAGCTCGATCGCGACCTGCGTTCCAGCAGAACCGCTTTTGAGGCTGACCTGCCCCCGATGGTTCGCGACGATCTGTTTCACCAGGCTCAGACCGAGGCCGGCGCCCCTGCTTTTCGGGGTGACGCGATAGAAGGGTTCGAAAACCAGGTCCTGATGTTCGGCCGGTATGCCGGGCCCTTCGTCGGCCACGTTGATGCGCCCGCCCGCCGAAACCGAGATGGTGATCATCCCGCGATTGCCGCCGTGGTCGATCGCGTTGCGCACCAGGTTGCTGATCGCTCTCGGCAGGGCGGAGGGGCTGCCGCGGCGTTCGAGGCTTTCCACCTCGCTTTCAAATGAGATCTGGTAACCCGCCGCAATCGCCAGGGGCGCAAGGTCGGCAACCACCGTTCGGGCGAGATCGACGAGATCGACCGCCCCGCCGACATCCGTCGCCTGGTCGTTGCGCTCAAAATCGAGGAGCTGTTCGGCCGTCTCGGCCAGGCGCGCGACGTCGCTCAACAATCGGCTGCGTTCGTGGCCCTCGGCCATTCCGTCGATCCGCGTCTGCATGATGGCGATCGGCGTGCGGAGCTCATGTGCCGCGTCGATCAGGAAGCGCTGGCGTTTCCTGAACTCGTTCTCGAGCCGCTCGAGTGTTCCGTTGAATGCGATCACCAGCGGAGCGACTTCCTTGGGAATCCCCTCTACCGGCAGGCGTGCTCCATGCTGGCGGGGTTCGATCTGCGATGCTTTGTCAGCGACATCGCTCACCCTTGCGAGCGCGCGCCGCACGATTCGGGGAACGGTAAGGAAGATCGCCGGCAGGGCCACGACGATCAAAGTAATATAAATCGGGTAAGTGCCGCCCAGAAGGGTGAGAACGGGCCAGCCTTTGTCCGCAAAACCGCCGGACAGAATGCGGACTTCCCCCACCGCAGTTTCTACGCGTTCGATCGACGCAACCTCGTTTGTACCCGCCGATCCCCGTATGTCCGCGTCCTGGAACAGGTGCGCCACAGGAGCAATCCCGGCATAGGGCGCAGGTATGGCGCCATAGGATACCGAAGCACCGTCCGTCGTGGCCGCGACATACCAAAGCCCCTTGTTCTGCATTTTAAGCGATAGCAGTTCCGGCGTATCGCGCAGTTGGAACTTTCCCTGCGGATCGCGTTTCACTGCCGTCGCCACCGCGGCACTGATTTTGTCCTCCACGAAAATGTTCGGCGACATTCTCGTGGTAGCCCATACGCAAAGCCCGATGATCACGACAGCAACCACGGCGACGATCACGAGGCTAAGCCGCCAACTCAGCCTCCACCAAAGCGACGGGTTCGACTTGTTCGCCTCGTGCATCATTCTTCCTTCAGGAGATATCCGACACCCCGGATGTTATGGACTGCGACGCCGGCACCGGCATCCGTCAGTCGCTTGCGCAGCCTGGAAATATGCGCATCGAGCGCGTTCGACTGGATCTCTTCTTCATAATTATAGACCGCCGCCTCAAGCGTCGACCGAAGGACGGTCTTGTCTTTGCGCTTGGCGAGCGCCGCCAGGACAAGAAGTTCGCGCCGGGGCAGGTCGAGCGGGGCCGATTCGACGGTCACGCTCAGATGCAGGGGATCGATCACCATACGGCCGACCGTGATCTGAAGTTCCGTCAGACTTGGCGGCCGTCGCAGAACTGCCCGCAATCGAGCCATCAGCTCGTCGACAAGAAACGGCTTGCCCAGATAATCGTCCGCGCCGACATCCAAACCCTCGACACGCTCCAAGGGCTCATTGCGGGCCGTCAGCACGATGATCGGCGTGTCGGCGCCCGACCGCCTCAACATCGGAATGAAGCTCAGCCCTTCGCCATCAGGCAAACGCCGATCCAGCAGGATCGCATCGTAGGTGTTCTGGCGAGTCAGCTCGAAAGCGTCGGCAAGATGCATGGTGTGATCGGTAACGATGCCATGCTTGCTCAGCGCCGCCGACAGCGCGTCCGCCAGCTCCCTCTCGTCCTCAATCAAAAGAAGTCTCATCGCCGCTTCGTTCTCCGGTCTCCTCCTTCTCCGCCGCGAAGATTGCGGCAGCATTACGAGGACGGGAGAGCCGGCAGGTAATGCTGCTGCAATTGTCGAAGCCTAGCAACCGGAACCATCCAGTCGCGAAATGCGAGACGCCGCCCGTGGGTGGCCGTGCTTCACATCCAGGGAATGTCGCTTATGGCTTTGAAATGGACGATGAGATTGACCCAGGCGGGGCTGCTTCTGGGAGGCGTCTATGTCGCTGTCGTGCTTATCGATCCCGCACGCGGAACGATCGATGCGAATGAGCGGGTGAAAGAGGTCGTGCAGGCGGTGGCGGCGGGTCAGATCGATAAACCGCTGGAACTGGCCTCTTCGGAGATTGCCGACATCCGGCCCACGTCCATGGCGGAGCGGCTGCGGGTCAGCGGGGACCTCGAGCCGATCAATCGTGCCGTCCTGCATGCCAAGGATGGAGGGAGGATCGTGGAGGTTCGCGCCGTTGCGGGACAGGCGGTCAAGGCGGGAGACGTGCTGGTCCGTTTCGAGACGGACGATCTCCGCTCGATCCTCAGGCAGCGTGAAGGGGATCGCGATGTCGCCATGGCGGAAATGCTGCTTGCCATGCAGTCGCTCAACCGGATCGAACAGCTCGCGGTAAAGAACATCGCAAGCCAGGAGCAGCTCGACAAGGCGCGAAGCGAGGTAACCGCCACGACGGCCAGACTGAAGAGCCTTTCGGCCCAGGCGGACATCGCGCGCACCGGCCTGCGGGACGCGGAAATCCTGGCGCCGTTCGACGGCGTGATCTCAAAGCGGGCGATCGATCCGGGCTCCCGCGTCGCAGCCGGTGCCGAGCTTTTCACCCTCGTCGATACAAGTGTTCTCGAAGCAAAAGTCCTGGTCTCGACGCGCGATGTGCCCCGCATCGCCATCGGTCAACGGGCAGAACTTCACATCGACGGGCTGGACGGGCAAACCGTTTTCGGACGCGTGGATCGTATCGGCCCCATCGCCGATCCCGGTACACGGTTCATCCCGGTCTATATCCGGCTTTCCGACAATGACGCCCGTCTGCGGGGCGGAATGTTCGCGACCGGCTCGATCCTGGTCCGGCAAAATGAAGACGCGATCGTGATCCCGGCGATCTCGCTGCGCAGGGACGAGACGGGAGACTACGTCCTCAAGCTGAAAAGAGGCCGTCTCGTTCGCCAGCCCGTGACCGTCGGATCGGGCTGGGGCGGAAAGGACAGTGTCGAGATTTCCAGGGGCCTGGCTTACGGCGACACGATCGTGACCGTGCCGCTGCCTCGCCTGAAGCCGGACGTCGCCGTTACGATCCCGAAGGCGGGCTGACATGTTTCTCACGCGCATTTCCGTCACCCATCCCGTCTTCGCCACCATGATGATGGTGGTGCTGCTCGTGCTCGGCGCCTTTTCCTACGGGCGCCTCGGCATCGACCAATTCCCGAATGTCGACGTCCCGGTTGTCGTGGTCACGACGACCTACCCGGGCGCCACGCCCGAAACCGTCGAGACTGAGGTGACCAGACCCATCGAGGAGGCACTCAATACGGTCAGCGGCCTCGATGAAATAACATCGACCTCCTACGAAGGACGGTCGGTGGTCATTGCCCAATTCAAGCTGGAGGTCGAAAGCACGACCGCGGCGCAGGATGTCCGCGACAAGATAGCGGCACTCGAGGCAGATCTTCCGGAAGATACCGACAAGCCTGTCGTGGCGCGGTTCAACCCATCCGACGAGCCGATACTTTCGGTGGCGGTCAGTTCGTCCTCCCTCGGGATGCCGGAACTCACCGCTGTCGCCGACCAGCGCGTGCTGCGCCAGCTGACGGCAGTGTCCGGCGTCGGGCAGGCGACGCTGATCGGCGGTCAGAAGCGGCAGGTGGACATCAGCATCGACGAGACGCGGCTGCGTGCCCTGGGCATCGGCATTGACGAGGTCGTCAAGGCGCTGCGAACCACCAACAGGAACAGCCCCGCCGGAAGCTTCGTCAGCGGTATTTCCGAACGTACCATTCAGGTCCAGGGTCGGATTGCGGAACCGCGCGACTTTCTGGACATGATTGTCGCCCGCCGTGGCGGCGGGCCCGTCTATATCCGCGATGTCGCCACCGTGAAGGATGGCGCGGCAGACCCTGAAAGCCGGGCGATCTACAACGGCGAAACGGCGCTCGCCATTGCCGTCGTCAAGGTCCGGGACGCCAATACCGTGCAGGTGGTAAGCGATGTCCGCCGGCGGCTCGATCAGCTGAACGCCGAATTGAGCGCCCGGGATGTGCGGCTCCAGATCATCACGGATGCCTCGATGCCCATTCAGGAGTCGCTCGCTCAGGTGCAATCGACCCTGGTCGAGGGAGCAGCGCTGGCGGTCGTCATCGTCTTCCTGTTCCTCAACTCGTGGCGAAGCACGGTGATCACGGGGCTGACGCTTCCGATCGCCATGATCGGCACGCTCGCCGTCATCGATTTTCTCGGCTTCACGCTCAACATGCTCAGCCTGCTGGCATTGACGCTTTCGATCGGAATTCTCGTCGATGATGCGATCGTCGTGCGAGAGAACATCACGCGCCATCTTCATATGGGCAAGTCGCATCTCAGGGCGGCTCTCGACGGCACGAACGAGATCGGGCTGGCGGTGACGGCGACGACCGCCACGATCATCGCGGTCTTCCTTCCTGTCGCGTTCATGGAAGGCATGGTTGGCCGCTTCTTCTATGAGTTCGGGGTTACGGTTTCCGCTGCCGTGCTGATCTCGCTCTTCGTCGCCTTCACGCTCGACCCGATGCTCTCCAGCGTCTGGCACGATCCCGATGCGGAGCCCGATGCAAGACGCGGCCCGGTCGGACGGCTGATTGCCCGCTTCGATGCCGGGTTCGAAAGGCTCACCATGCGTTATCGAAAGATCATCCGCTGGACGCTGCGACATCGCCTCATCACGCTCGTGACGACCTGCGGCATTTTCGCCGGCAGCATTCTGATGGTTCCCCTGGTGGGCGTCGAATTCATCCCCGATGCGGACGAGGGGCGCTTCCAGATCCACGTGACGACGCCGGCCGGTTCCTCGCTGGATTACACCCGCACCAAGGTCGGGCAGATCGAGAAGGCGCTGCGCGAGTTTCAGGAGGTCGCTTCGATCTACTCGACGATCAATACCGGCAGTAGCATGGGCAAACACAAAGCCGCCATTCTCGTCAGCCTCGTGCCGCTGGAAAAACGCCAACGAACGCCTGCCGCCATCGCGGATCCGATCCGCGAGCGCCTGTCCGTCATAGCGGGCATCGAGATCGCCATCATCCAGGAGGGCCTGGGTGGCGGCGCCAGTCCGATTCAGCTCAGCGTTCTGGGAGACGACCGGGCGGTGCTGGAAAAGATCGCCGCGGATCTGATCGCCGACATGCGCCGGGTCCCCGGCCTGGTGGACGTCAATGCGACCGCCGGCGATACGAAGCCGATCCTTTCCGTTCGGCTCAAGCGTGAGCAGGCAAGCGATCTGGGTGTCGGCATCTCCGAACTGGCCGGCCTGCTCTCGCCGCTGATCGGCGGCGAAAACGTCTCCACCTGGACCGACGCAGATGGACAAACCTACGATGTCGTCGTCCGGCTTCCACAGGACCAGCGCACAGATGCTGCCGCCATCGGGGAATTGATGCTGAAGGCTTCAGGCGACGAGGCGAGTGGCAGCCCGCATATGATCCGGCTCGATCAGGTCGCTGACATTACGGTCGTCCCGGCCGCCTCCGAAATCCGGCGTCTCGACATGTCGAGAGAGGTTCTGATCTCGGCTGCTGTGTCCGGTAGAGCCGTAGGGGATGTCACGGTCGAACTGGAGGCCAGGATTGCCAGGCAGGATCTTCCTGCGGGCTATCGCATAAAGTTCGGAGGCGATGCCGAAGACATCGCGGACGCCACAGGCAACATGTTCAGGGCGCTGATCATGGCGGTGGTCTTCATCTATGTCGTGCTGGCGTCCCAGTTCGGAAGCTTTACCCAGCCGATCGCCATCATGGCTGCGCTTCCGCTGTCGCTGGTGGGCGTGATCCTTGGCTTGCTGGTGGCGGGAAGCACCATCAACATGTTCTCGATGATCGGCTTCATCATGCTGATGGGGCTCGTTACCAAGAATGGCATTCTGCTGGTCGACTTTGCCAACCGGGAGCGCCGGCGCGGTCTTTTGCTCTCCGAGGCACTGGTCAACGCGGGTGCGACCCGCTTCCGCCCGATCATGATGACGACGCTTGCGATGATATTCGGCATGATCCCGCTTGCTATGGCAGCTTCCGGCGGCGGCGCGCAACGCGCTCCAATGGCACATGCGGTCATTGGCGGTCTCGTCAGTTCCACCCTTCTTACCCTGGTCGTGGTGCCCGTGATCCTGTCCTACCTGGACGGCCTGACGCGCCGGGTCTTCCCAAGTGCCGCCAAATCATCAGAGAGGCGGGAGGATGCCGGGATCGGGGCCATCGGGAGCAATTCCGGACGACCCCATCCGGGATCGAATGCCGAACACGGCGCGGGCCTGCCGACACAATGACCTGGGTTCGAGCCATTTTCCGCATCCTCGCCAGATATATCCTTTCAGCCGTCATCGTGGGCGCGCTGGTTGGAGGGCCGCTCCTCATTCTCCTGCTCAAATAGCTGGTGATATGTGCAGATATCCGGAGGTAGCGAAACCGACGCTGGCATAGCGCCGGGAAGCCGAATTCTCACCGCCGTTGGGGGTCTGGGCACAGCCACATTTCAGGAATTCAAATAGGACGCGCACTTGACGGAGTCGTCCCGCCTTTGGACTCGTCCGTGCCCGGGCCTTATTATCCGGGCGAAGCAGATTTCGATTGTCTGCGGCATGGTTACGAGAAAGCCAAGCCCAAGAGGCCCGCGCCACATGTGCGGTTTTGACTGAAAAAGTTCGCCAAACCGCACCGATTGTCGACCAAAAAAAGCTGGAAAATCCTGCAAAAACGTCGACGCCATGCCGAAAACCAGATCGAGGAGCGCTTAGAGGCTTTGGGCCGGCCACCTGGCGGGCGATTTTTTCGTTTCATCCGCCCGCTCGTCCTGTTCTTCTGATCTGTCCGGCCAGAGTCGTCAACCCGTGACGGGCCCGAATATCATCCAGACGAGCGACCTTAGCCCTCCCCGCCTCCGACTGCCGAACTAGGGTGAACCTCAAACGATCCCACGAAACCCGCCCGCCGATCCGGCTCGGCCGGGGACGAAAGCAGGCTTCGATCTAAAAACTATCGCGCAACGGCCGACCGATTGTTTCGTCCTTCGCCGAGGAAGACCACCGCCCTGTCCATGAAGGACGCGCAGCGGTATGGTGCAAATGAGAAGCGTCGTCCCCGCAAGCGCGGGCAAGGGCTTTCATCCGCATGAGCGAAGACGCGATTTCCGCCATACGCCATCGGTTCGGCCGTTCATCCATCCGCCGATCACGACGAGCGAATCCGTGCTCTTGCCGTTCCGCCCATCGGTCGGGTTTATGAAAATCGCGAGTCTGACCAAACCATCATGAACCGGCGAAACCACCCCCATGCTTGCTGGCCCTATACCGAGCGACTCGGGACGCTCCCGATCCTTTTCATGATAGAGCCTTCGATCGCAACGGCAGCCACAACAAAACTCGCGCCCACGGCACCCCGATCGAGCGGCAGTCTGGCTGCGGATAGCCGCTTCTCGCGAACGGGTGATTACCTCTGGTCCATCCCCATAGCCAGATGGCCGTCTCGCCTTCGTGGTAACGATTGGTTAACTTGCAGCCAACGCTACCGCACGTTCTCCAATAATAACTCTCCCGTCCGTAGGCCATCTATCGAGCATTCACGGCCCGCCCATAATTCGTCGGAGATCGAAGATCTTACTCGCCCATGCTCGCTACATGGAATGAAGTGAGACTTTCGCTTTAAACGCCGGCGGCTCTTCAGCCTGCCGCATGCGCCACATCGCTGGCATCAGAACTGCCGGATCGAGTCAAGCACCCCCACTACCTGCCTCCGGGCCGTTTTGCTCTCAATTATTTTGCACCGTGGTTTGCGTTAAAAGCTGACCGCTGCACCGACCGCCGAAATCGATGTCCCGCAAGTTAGTCCCCCGGCCCCCAAACCGGTCGAGCCAACACCGCGATATGATAGCGCTGCCCGCTGCATTCGTTTGGCGCATGTGTCGGCCGCTCCGGTTGGCCCACCGCCTCGATCATGCGGCCGGCGGACAGTCCCGCGGAGGCGGCCGCTTGCCAGCTGCCCCGCGGACTCACCTCCGCGCAGCCATGCCTTGCCGAACACGGACGATGTGTGGAACCAACGCACCGATCCCGTCAATCAGATCGCGCCAGGCGCCATATTGAGAAAGGGCATGAGAAACTCGAAAGGCGTCGGAACTCCGCTCTGCTCGGTGAGTGCTGACGGAACGAAGCCCCTCCCCTAGCAACCGTTATTTGCTCGAGAAGCGACCGAGGCAGATCGAATGAACCGCGCCAACGTGGCACGATAGAGCCCCGTCAAGATGACGCCCCTGCTCACATGCCTGCCACGCCAGTGGATCCGCCCCAATTCCGAACCCATCGCGAAGGTCGGCGGGGAAAACCGGAACGTCCGACTCATCCTCAGATGAACAGGGCGAGGCGTTCCTGGAGATCGCCGCCCACCCGACCTTAAGTCATCACGGTAGTCCGCGGACTACCTTACCCGAAGAGAGAAATAGACGCTGACACACCCGCTCCTTTGGCCCACCACATAATCACCATATCACGAGTAGTCCGCGGACTACTCGTCTCGATCGCAATCGTCCGGCTTGAGGGATAAGCGGCCGGAATTCAGAGAACAAACACCGCTCCAAAAGCCGCGCCTCGGCAGATTTTGAGCCCAAAATGACCGTTTGGTTAAGCGTTTGTAAATCGGTAACGAATCGGCGCATAATATAACTGCGCAGTTAGAGCGCTTTCTGTAAAAATTGCGCAGTTAAACGGGAAACCCACCAATGCAGCCGAGTCTCGTTATCCACGACGATCAAGAGCATCTTCCTTCACTTCTGGCAACAGACGCGCAGGAACTGTCCTATCAGCTCCAGCAGCATCAAGCGAAAATCTTCCCGCCGCTTTCTCAAAAGACGATGCGGTTCTTTTCCCCTGCCGAAGCCGCAGGGTTCATAGGCATCGGCGAAGGTTATCTTCGCCAGGTGGCCGCCGAAGGCCACGGGCCCGATCCTCTGGCGAACGGGCGCCGCCTCTATAGCGCCGACGACATGGACCGCATCCGCCGCGTGCTCGATGAGCGGAACGGGACCCCGAAATATGTGCCGGGCCGAAGAGGCGCCGACAAGCTCCAGATCGTCTCGGTCATGAATTTCAAGGGCGGATCTGGAAAGACGACCACGGCGGCCCATCTGGCGCAGTATCTGGCCTTGAGGGGCTACCGCGTCCTGGCGGTCGATCTCGATCCGCAGGCCTCTCTCTCCGCGCTTTTCGGCCATCAGCCGGAACTGGATGTCGGAGAGGGCGAGACGCTTTACGGCGCGATCCGCTATGAGGATCCCCGGCCGATCTCCGATATCGTACGCGCCACCTATACGCCCAATCTGCATCTGATCCCCGGAAATCTCGAACTTATGGAGTTCGAGCACGAGACCCCCAAGGCCATGGCATCCGGCACGGCCGAGACGATGTTCTTCGCTCGCATAGGCGAGGCGTTGACCGAGATCGAAAGCCTCTACGATGTCGTGGTGGTCGATTGCCCGCCACAGCTCGGATTTTTGACGATGTCGGCGCTTTGCGCCGCGACATCCGTATTGATCACCGTACATCCGCAAATGCTCGACGTCATGTCGATGTCCCAGTTCCTGACCATGACGAGCGAGCTCATGTCCGTAGTCGAACGGGCAGGGGGCAGGACCAGCTATGACTGGATGCGGTATCTCGTAACGCGATTTGAACCCAATGACGGACCGCAGAGCCAGATGACGGGCTTCATGCGCGCGATCTTTGGCAACCGAATGCTTCACAACGCGATGTTGAAATCAACAGCCGTTGCCGATGCCGGGGTGACCAAGCAGACGCTCTATGAAGTGGAACGGTCGCTCTTCGTGCGCGGCACTTACGATCGGGCCTGGGAATCGCTCAATCTCGTGAACGCTGAGATCGAAGCCCATATCCGTTCCACATGGGGAAGGAAGTAGTTAGATGGCCCGAAAGAACCTCATCGAGATCTCCTCTTCACCCTCGGCCCGCCTCGAGCCGGCTCCGCCGAGGGACAACCGCCCAATCGCCGGTTTCGTGCCGCAGACCCGTAATCCGGCCCCGGTTGGCGGGATCACCAAGACACTTGGCAACATCACCGAGAAAGTCGAGCGGGCGAACGATCTTGAGCGACAGCTCGCCAAGGGGCAGATCGTCGTCGAAATCGAGCCTGGCCTTATCGACGCTTCCTTCGTCGAGGATCGCCTGGAGATCGACCCGGTTCAGCTGAATGAACTGGTGGAGCAGATCCGCGAACACGGCCAGCAGGTGCCTATCCTGGTGCGCCCGCATCCGCAGACGAAAGGGCGGTATCAGGTCGCCTACGGCCATCGGCGGCTTGCAGCCGTCAAAAGGCTTGGCATCAACGTTCGGGCTGTCGTCCGCGAACTGACAGACGACCAGCTGGTGGTCAGCCAGGGCCAGGAAAACAGCGCCCGGACCAATCTGTCCTATGTCGAGCGGGCTCTTTTTGCCCTGCGATTGGAGCAGCGCGGTTTCACCCGGGATATCATCATGGCGGCTCTCGGTGTGGACAAGGCCGCGCTTTCCAAGATGTTGATCGTGACACGGCAGGTACCAATCACCCTGATCACAGCCATCGGAGCGGCGCCGGAGATCGGCCGCAGGCGCTGGCTGGAATTGGGTGAACGCCTCGAAAGCGTCGAACCCGACCTCATTCTGGCGGAGTTGTCCGCGGACAACTCCCGGGAACTGTCGAGCGATGAGCGGTTTCACCGGGCGCTTGCGCTTGCCTCGAAAAGGCCTGCAGCGCCAAAAGCCCCGGCTCCGAAGGGGCAGATCTCCGGCGTTCCGGTTCAGTTCAAGAAGACCGCATCCAGCGCGACCTTTGTTTTCGACAACAAGGCAGCGCCCGGTTTCGATCAGTTCGTGCAAGAGAGGCTCGAAGGCCTCTTTGCAGAATTCAAGCAAAACAAAGGAGCGTAAACCGCAAAAGAAAAAGGCCCCCAAGCGACATAGTCGTGGAAGCCCTTCTCAGATCTTAGCAAATCTAGAATCGCATTTCCTCGAATCACTGTCAAGAGTTTAGGCGCCGTTTGGGCGAGCGGATTTCTTTTGCCTTAGCGAAAGTGAAGGCAAATGGAGAGTGGATATGTGACGACGCCCTTTGGGCGGCGGGCGATGTCGCTTGGCATGTTGGCAAATCAACAGCTGGCCGTGGCGATCGAGCCTGGAACTACCCGCAACAAGTGGAAACTGTTCAGAGCTGTCTGCGAGGCGCGCCCATTGCTGGGTATGACCGATCGCGCGCTGACCGTCCTCGACGCGCTTCTGACGTTTTATCCCGACGACGAGCTTTCCCAGGCGAGGGGGCTGGTCGTCTTTCCCTCGAATGCTCAGCTTTCCCTTCGCGCCCGAGGCATGACGGCCGCGACCCTGAGGCGGCACCTTGCCGTTCTCGTGAATGCCGGCCTGATCCTGCGCAAGGATAGCCCCAACGGCAAGCGTTATGCACGCCGCGACAGGGTAGGGGAGATCGACGAGGCTTTCGGTTTCAGCCTCGCACCGCTTCTGGCTCGGGCCTGCGAGATCGAAAGTCTGGCCGCTCAGGTGGTCGCTGAACGGCATCTGTTGCGCATTACCCGCGACCGGCTGACCATCTGCCGGCGTGACGTCGCCAAGCTGATTGCTGCAGCCTTCGAAGAAGCGGTCCCGGGCGATTGGGAAACGATCATGGACATGTACAGAGCGCTGGTCGGGCGGATTCCCCGTGTCGTAACCGTCCAGAACCTCTCGCCGATCCTGGAAGAGATGGCCATGCTGCGCTCGGAAATCATCAACTTGTTGGAAATGCGCGTAAAAACACAAAAAATAGACGCCAGTGAGTCCCACACTGAGCGCCACAAACAGAATTCGAATCCTAACTACAATTATGAATCTGAACCGCGTGTTGAAACGCCGCTGGTGGCTTTCCAGCCAAATCGCCTGGAATTGCCGAGCGAGCCAACCGAAGCACTTCAGCCCCGGAAAACCTTCCGCAGCGAACACGCCACTACCGCAAAGCCGCTGCAATCCTTCCCGCTCGCGCTCGTCCTGCAGGCCTGCCCGCAAATCGCCGATTACGGGCCAGGCGGCAGGATCGGCAGCTGGCGCGACCTGATGGCCGCCGCTGTCGTGGTTCGAATGATGCTCGGAGTAAGCGCGTCGGCCCACGAAGAGGCGTCGATGGCCATGGGGCCGGAGAACGCCGCGACCGTCATCGCCTGCATTCTCGAAAGGGGAGGGCATATCAATTCGGCGGGCGGCTATCTTCGCGATCTGACGAGGCGAACCGTGCGAGGTGAGTTCGCGATAGGTCCGATGTTGATGGCGCTTGCGAGGGGCCGCGCTCCTGATGAGCGACAGGCAGGCTAGAAACGATGAAAGAGAAGCCAAAACTCCCATTTTCAGCGCCGACAGGGCGTGCGGTTTTGCGCATTAAATCCCTCTGAAACCGCTCGTATGGCAATGGATGATCTCGCCGGCCGTCAGGTCGTCGGAGCTTCGATCCGGTTCGTGCCCGGTCTGCGCAGATTGAAAAGGTTACCCGCCAGGATAAGTCCGGCCCCGGCGGCTGTGAAGCTGTCGATGCCCTCCGCATAGAGCAGGTAGCCCAGCAGAGCCGATAGCGGGACACGAAGATAGTCCATCGGCATCACAACCGTTGCGTCGGCATGGAACAGGGCCTTGGCAATGCAGTAGTGCGCGAATGTGCCTGAAAAGGCGATGAGGAGGATCCACGGCCAGAGCGCGGGAGACGGCCAAACCCACACCCTCAAGGCTGGGACCAGGCCGACCACGGATTGGATGATGAGCATCCAGAAGATGATTTTGGTCGCGCTGTCCGAACGGGTGAGGAATTTTGTTGCGATGAAGGATATGGCGAAGACAAAGGCAGCTCCCAGCACGATGATGTGGCCGGGGTTGAGCGCTGCCGAGCCCGGCCGCAGGATCAGCATGACACCGGCGAGGCCGAACAGGATCGCAACGCCCTTGCGCCATGTCAGCCGCTCTCCCAGAAACGCCGCCGCCATCAGAGCCGCCCAGATCGGAGCGGTGAACTCGATGGCGATCACCTGCGCCATGGGGATCAGCGTGAGGCCCATCAGCCAGGCGAACTGCCCGATATAGTGGGCAAGGTTGCGGCCTATATGCGCCGGCAGAATGCCGGTCCGCATGGACTTGAAGCCGCCTTCACGATGAACGAGCGGCAGGAGCATGAAAAAGGCGATGACGGAGCGCATCTCCATCACCTGAAAGACGTCGATCTCGCGGGTCAGCGAGCGGCCCGAGACGGCCATCAGCAGGAGCAGCGCAATGGACGCCATCATCCAGGCCGCCGCCCTGATATTCGATTGAGTATTTTCCACTTGTGCCTTTTCCTCTGGACGCACAGCAGGGGATCACAGCACGTGCTCAGCTATGCTCCGGTGCGTCATCTCCCGAACGGGGTGGATACGACGGAAGGTCCACCATTGTGAATAGTCCAATGAGCAACGAGCGCAGACACAATGGCTTCCGATTGATCCTGCCCGCCTCGACCGAGACCGCATCGATATCAGCCCGGACGCGAAAAACAATCAGGCCCAGGTTACCTGAGCGCGCCCCTGGGTCTGTCACTGTGAGCCGTAGAAAGACCTTTGCGCACGAACTGCGCGTTGAAGTCCTGCACCGTTCGTTGCCCATGCGAATGCGTCAGCCACCTCACATTACTTTACATCAATCGTCCCCAGGCCGGATCCCACTGAACCCCTTCGGAAAGTTCTAGGAAGATCGGCCGCTGGTCCGGCCCGCTGTTCTTGTTTTCAGCCATCCGGACGGCGGCTTCGGGCTCCATCTCCTCGCCGGGAAAAATGCCGTCGTCTTCGGAGGCGTCGGCAACCCTGCGGATGAAGCCCCGCACTTGGTTGCCGGAATGGTAAAACTTGATGATCAGGGCACCGGGGGCAGGAGCCGCGCCGAGATAGCGGTAATAGGTGTTCATGGTTTTCCTCCGTCGTCAGAGCTGTCTACCTGACGCCCGGCGCGTAGAAAGGTTCCTCAGGCCGGAACACCGCTGACGACGATGTCGGATCAGCTTCTTTTGCCGGTCGGCCGATGCGGCGTCTTGTTCCAGAAGAATGGTTTTGAACGCAACTCGATCACCGCCCGCCAGGCGGCGACCGACGTCATCATCCAGTAGAGCGGCACGCCGATCCAGCGCCAGCCGATCATCCGTCTTTCATGCTCGATCATCGGTCCGATCCCCATGCCCAGGAAGATCAGGTAACTTCCGAGGATGTTGATTGTGTCGATGATGAAGAGCGAGAGCACGCCGGCCGGAATCCCTTCCGACGTCGCTTCCAGCACGGAATAGGTGCCGACTGCCATGAAGCTGATGATCAGCGGATGCAGGAGCGAAGAGACGAGCATACCACCGATCATCAACTGGAAGACAAAGAAGGCCGGAAAGCCGATCTCGTCGAGGAGCCGGCGCGGATCCCGCATCAGCACCAGCCAGGTCTGCAGCCAGCCTTTTGGTCAAATGTGCACGACGCACACGTTGATCCAGAATAATTTCACATGCATTTGAAAAATCAATATGTTATCGGACTTTCGAGACGCGCGGGCGCTCTGTTCGACCACGTTTGTCCGACCAGATCCACTCGATTTGTTGCTATGGTGTTGCTATATTGAATTGGCGCGCATGGAGAAAATATGAAAAAGGCTCTCACAGCATTAACGATCGCCGCCTTGAAGCCAACAGCAACGGCTTATTATGTCGGCGACGCTAAGCAAGACGGACTCCGTTTACGTGTAGCGCCGGACGGGAAACTCACATGGAACGTCACCGTCCGCATCAAGCACGGAAAGCTGCTAAGCACGTCTCTCGGGCGATGTGACCATGAAGGCCGAAATGGCCTCGACCTAGTTGGCGCAAGAGAGCGAGCCGCTGCGATCGTTAAAGCGGCGAGACTAGGCACAAACCTGATAGCGGAGGAGCGTGCCAACCGGGAGGAGCGCGAAAAGCTAACCAAAACATCGGCCTTGATCGATAGCTATGGAAACGACATCGCCAATCCAAATCGTAAGGGAGGAGCGCTCCGCACAGCAGCTGAGATTCGTCGGCGTCTCAAGCGCGCACTTGCGACGAAGTTGACTAGCCCGGCACAATCGATAACTCGGCGTGATATTTCTTCCCTTCTGGACCCGGTGGCAGCCGAGTTTCCAAGGGAGGCTGAAAAACGTCGACAGGTAATAGATGCGATGTTCAGATGGGGCGTTGCCAAGGGATATGTGGAGACGAACCCTGTCCAAGGATTGCCGTCCTATGGCACGGGCTCTCCGCGTGACCGAGTGTTGAGCCGCGATGAGATCAAAAAGCTCTGGCTTTGGTTAGAAGATGGCGCCGATAACATGACAGCGGACACCATTAGAGTTTTGAAGTTGCAACTTCTGACCGGCGCCCGTGTTGGCGAAATCGCGGGAATCGAGAGGTCCGAGATTTGGTTTGAGGGAGCTCGCTTATTCTGGACCCTTCCGGAAGAGCGGTCAAAAAACAAGAAATCCCATACTCGACCACTGGTTGGGCGGGCTAAGGCAATTGTTGAAGGCGTCCTTGAACCCGAACCTAAGGGCGCACTGTTCCGCGTGTTGGATAAAAGTCGAGCACTTCGATCTGACGATATTGGTCTCGCGCTGAACCACCGAACACGCCCGATCCCGCATTTCACGACCCACGACCTCAGGCGCACAGTTGTCTCGGGCCTGGATGAACTCGGCGTTTCGCTTGAAACGATCGCAGCTGTGGTCGGGCATCGGCGTGGAGGAAATGAGACAAGGACACTCATCAAGCACTACAGCCGACCTAATCTCGATAACCGCATCGAGGCGGCACTGTTGATCTGGGATCAGCATATTGATCAGCTGCTGATATCCTGAGCTGACGATAACTATCGAAAACAAAGTGGAAGCAGCTTATCGTCGCGGCGATCTTCTTGAAAAACGCCGGAGATGACAGGCGAATGGCTGACGTACGTGACATTTTCGAATCCGACGAATTACATCATGCGGTAAAAGCGATCGAAAATCTGATCAGAAAGGGAAACCTTGTACGTGGGGCGCCGGATCAAAAAGCCTTTAGAGAGCTTGCCCTAGGCAACCGGTTTCATGCTTCGGAGATTCTTAGAATCATACTCGCTGAGCATCCTGTATATCCGGGCTTACGGGAGGTGCTGGCAGCGGGTTTTGTGGGCTGGGTACTTTTCCCTGATCTCAAAGAAATACGGAATGTGCTGATGATTCAGGAAGTGCTGTGGCACTTGGATGGAGCAGAAAGAAAGGCGGGGCTCTTAACGGAAAAACTGAGCATAGAACGCGACATTGTCGCAAGATATGTCGTAACGAGTTTTGATTTTCTTAAAGAAATATACAGCGAGTTTGGCGGATATGAAGCATTTACACGCATAAATAATATCGAAACAATGAATTCCATTATTAGTGTTGAAAAAAAGACGGTGGAAACCACCGTGCGCGCGCTTCTATATCTTCACCATGAGGCCGATTTATATCGAGATCCAGAGTATGATTTTGCACCAAGCCTGAATCGTGCTGTGACTATATTCGCTCATTTAAAACGGGCTCCCGAGGCATTTACATATAAGGATCATTTTGTATCGCGTTCGCTGCTCCATAGGCGCTGGAGCGAGACGAAGCAGACTTTGGCGTTGGTGTATGCAGCATCGACAATAAAGGTCGGCAGGACGAGTTTACTGCAAATCATTTTGAACCTGCAGTTCTCATACAGTGCGCACTTTAAGTTTCTTCAAGTTTGGGTCGGGCGGGCAAGGTATGTTTCCGATCATGTCTTTAGCAAAATGGGCGATTGGGAACTCCAAATGGAGACCGAAAAGCTCCTTCCTGAAATCCAACCCCTGCCTTTCAAGGCTGCCGCCTTACCACTGCTCGAAACGAAAATTCTGACATCTCAGTTCCGCAAGAAGTTCAAAAATTCCTCTTCCAACTAGTTGAATTTATTGAGAATTACTTATCCGAAAAACACCCGCTTGTTTATGTACAAGCAGATTATTTTAAACAGTCTCGGATGCAGCCATTTTCTTCGTCGTGTTCAACACACACCACGGAGAAACAACAATGACATACATCTTAATCGACGCAATGAAGGGTGGCGGGCATTCTGCCCAAGCAGCGGAATTTCCCGCTACCGGCTATGTTCGCTTGAAGCAAATCCTTGGCCCCAACGGCCCCCTGCCTATCAGTCGGTCAGGCTTTTGGGCTGGGGTGAAGGACGGCAAGTTTCCGAAACCCCGTAAAATATCGGCGAGGGTGACGGTATGGCGCGCCGAAGACATCCACGCCCTGCTGGCCAAGATCGAGCAGGGCGAAGTCTAGCCACCAAAACGCATACCTACCTTTGATCGGCTTGCGAAGGAGCAGGTGGGCTAAGCCTTGAGGCGCAGCCCGTCTGCCCCGTTTTCCCGAGCTTACACCCTCAACCCCTTTTTGACACCGCCCCGCCAGAGAGCCTTCGGCCTCTGATCGCGGAACTGTGCCCAACGGAGAGATTATGGTCCCCTTGAAGACCCGACTAACGATTACCCAACGGATGACGGTAACATCCGTCTACATCAACCGGTTGGTAAAACGACGCCTTCCAAAATCTGACTTTGATGCCAAATCGATTCCACGCCAGCAGGTGCGTCGTTTACGGCTTCTCGCCTACCGTGGATCTGCGCTTCACCCTGCGTGGAGTAGCCTGGATCGCGGTCGCCGCAGTGCGGCATGCCGCTTCGAGTGGGCACGGCTTCAGATATTCATGGCAGCCGAAGTCCTTCCGCGTCTCCATGAACTGGGTACCGATCTATTCTTTCTGACGCTTGCTGATAAGCGCTGGCGAGTAGCGCCGACGGCGGCCGGCAATGCCTTCGTTCGTCCTCGTCGGAAGTTCCGCGCAGCGATCCAGTCACTTCGGGACCAAGGGTTCAAGCCCGTATTTGTTGTCGCTTACGAAATGTCCGGCGACCGCAATCTCGACGGAAATTACGCCTTCGAACCGCATGCCCATGTCTTGATAGGTGGCGTCCCTAAATCGGCCTTGAAAGCTGCATTTCGCGTGCGGCTCCCGCGCGCTGCTCGTGGCCGCGACAAACCGGTCAAAGCACCATCGGTTCCGGCTTCTGAGATCGGAAATATCCTCGGCTACCTCACCAAAATGAAAGCCCAAGATCGAGTCGAATTCGTCCGTTCCGACGGACGTCGTGACCGCGCACCAAACCGCATGCCTCTCGAACAAGAAATCCTTTGGCTTCGCTGCATGGCGGCGATGCCGATTACGCAGGTGATCCAATTCGGCGGCTTCACCGAGTCGATCACATCGCGCTTCACTCATCGCCAAATGGCAACCATGATCGGAGAAATGGAATGAAAACTGTAACGGAATCCGATGTTGAACGCTTTGAACGGCAGATTAAGCGGGGATTAAGGGGCGGTGTCAAAAAGGGGTTGACAACTGCACCTCATGGCAATGCGAAATCCCGCCCTTCAGGGAAAGTGGGCCTAGGCCCAATTTCTGAGCCATCGAAGAAAGCAAGCGCGGCTCTTAAGGCCACCGGCCTACCCACAAAAAAGTCGGGCCTAGGCCCAGTTTCCAACGAGGTGGAAAGCGCTAGCCGGGCGTCGGTAAAAGACTTGGTCATCGAGTGCGTAGGTGGCGATGATGGCCTGATCTACTACCTATTCACCGCAAAAGGCGAGGAGCTTGTGCTCCCCGCTACCGATGTCGTCGGTCCCCAGCAGAAAGTTTTCGCTGAGCTGACAAAGATCAGGATTGTGGCAAGCGCGAGAAAGGACCGGGACGAAATCAAAGCAAAAATCGAGGCGGCCAAGTCGGGTACATCAACTGTTGCGACGATCCCGGGCTATGAGCGAGCTACCCGCCCCCGATACTTTGTCTACGGTGACGGTCATGTGATTCTCGGCGAGCGTCTGCTTAGAATCCACCCTCGCACTTCCGGCAACCAGACTTTCGAGAGAGCTGGCAGCCTCGAGGCCTATGAAACTGGTGTCGCGCCTGTTTTACGCAATCAAGCCATCCCTCTGACTGTATTTTTCTTCGGGTTGTCGCAGGTGATCAAGCCATTTGCACAAGCCGCCGGAATCAACGCCGAAAACATGATGATGGACCTCGTAGGCAAGAGCACGAACTATAAAACTGCTCTCACGTCCACTGTCGCCGGCTCAATCTGGGGTAAGCCTGATAGGGTGGGCGGCTATTCCCACAGATGGAATATGTCCGCGCAGAAGATCGAGGAGTTCTTCAAGGACCACAATAATCACCTGCTGATCCTCGATGAGGCAACTCTCGCTGAC
The DNA here is from genome assembly GCA_900471605.1 of Hyphomicrobiales bacterium. Lineage (GTDB taxonomy): Bacteria > Pseudomonadota > Alphaproteobacteria > Rhizobiales > Rhizobiaceae > Neorhizobium. The sequence goes on from UCEY01000028.1 coordinate 37,132, forward strand.
AAGGATCCGAAAAAGCGGGGTGACGTCATCTTGAATGTTGTCCATCGCCTTTCATCCGGCGAGAGCCGTGCCAGAACTGGCGAGGCCGTCACAGGACATTCGCTGACGATGTTGTCGAATTCGAACGAGCCGATGAGGACAATCTTAGCCGCAGGTGAGGATGTAATCGAGGCGCTGGAAGTCCGTTTGATATCCTTCAAGCTACCGACTCGCGAGACGGGCTTTTTTGACAGCGTTCCGGAGGAGTTTTCATCGATAGGTGCAGCTATGAATCAGATCTTCGCGACCACCCAAACAAACCATGGGCTGCTGGCACGGAAGTTGATCCTTGAAGTTCTCGGCTATGTTCGCCGAGATCATGATGGCTTGGTCGAAGTGATAAAGACAGCGTTCGACAAATTCATGAGAGCCGCAGGCCAAAGCGAAGCTGACATGGCGACGTTGCCCTATCGGCGGGTGCAGTCATTCGCTCTGGCATACGCCACTGCGGTGGTTGCGTTCAAAACGAAGACCCTCCACAAAAAGCATTGGGGTCGCGTCAAGCGCACCCTTCTGCGAGCTTGGAACGAGCATGCCAACGCGCAGAAGACCGATGGCGATCCTCGCTTCAACGACTACATGACCGATCCGTCTCACGTCTTCGCCGATGCGCGAGGGAGCGGAAAACCCGAGATCTCGGACAAAGCATTCAAAAAGATCGACGGGATCGTGTTCACGGGGAAGGACAATAAACCGTGCCTCGCAGTACCCGTCCATGCCATGGCCAAGCTGAAGTACTCTGCAGCGAAGCTCAAGCAGCTCAAAAAAGACGAGATTCTCCGGGCCGGGGGGAACCTTCAAAGCAAGCTGCGATTGCGCAGGGTCGGGAATGATGAAAAGCGCGACGTTTTCTACGTCTTCAGGCTAACAGCAGTCTCCTCTCGAACGCCATTTAAGGAGTGAGTGAAGCAGCGCGAAAATCGTAAGCCATTGATTTTTCTTAACAAATGTGTATGATGGCGGCTGTTCGGCGCTGCGCTGACTTAACTCAGGCTCGCCGAGCAGCCGATGAAAGTAACCGATGAGCGCCCCTGTGGCGCTCTTCTTCGTTTAGGAGCACCGATGCAAATGCCGTCAACAGCCCCCGCAGTTCAAAATTCCCGAAACGTATCGATGCCGCACATATCGATCCTCAACGGCCCTCGACCATCAGCGGCCGTCGCGAGATCCAATTTGAAGCCGACGATGCCGCCAAAAGCTGACGGCGTACCGAATGTCCTGCTCGCCGGTCTTGATGATCAGGGAAAGCCGCACGCGTCGTGGTTCGGGGAAGAGCAGGCGGATGCTGCCGCTGTGGCTGCCGACCTGATGGGTTTCGCGGTGATCGACATCAGCACCGAGGAGCTGGCCGCAGTTGCGGCGAAGCTGCCGCGAGGCAAGCTGTTCGAGAGCGGCAAGGCGTTCGTACCTTTCGTCAAGCGCAGCGTCTACGATCAGCTCGCCAAGCACTTCAACGAGGAGTTCGTAGTCTCGAGTGCTGCTCGGGTTCGGGTTGAAGCTGCGCGGGCGGCCGCTACCCAAGGATATGCCAAGGCCAGCAAGGGCGAGGTGCCACTGCGTCAACCGGAGGACTGGTCGAAGCTGATGGTCGGTGATCTCGTGCTGGCAACCGATGACCCGGAGGACGGCTGGTACGCGGCGCAGGTGATCGAGGTTGTCGCCGAGGATCGTTTTCGGCTGCGGTGGCGCGACTACGCTGACCTTCCCGAGTTCACTCGCAGCGTCACCGATATCGCCCTGCTGCATCCCAAGCACGTTGCCGCGTGAGGCCGATCATGAAGACCGTCACGATATTGCCGATGATCGACATCGGCCCGGCCGCCCTCAGCAACCTTCGGCAGCTCACGCCCATGAACCTCGATAGGAAGCGGTTGATCAGCGACCTCAACGATCAGCTGCGAGAAACGTTCAGCGGCGGGCGCGTGATGATGACGCGTGGTGTACAAGCTCTCCCCGATGATGAGCGAGCGCAGCTGTTGCGCGCCGTTCGCGAGTTCGAGGCCTTCGATACGGCCAACGACCCGCACGGCGAACATGACTTCGGCCGCGTCTTGGTCGCAGGCCAAGGATACTTTTGGAAGATCGACTACTACGACGTTGATCTGCAGTACCTGTCGCCCGACCCCGCCGATGCGGCGGTGACCACCCGCGTCATGGCGATCATGCGGGAGGATGAATATTGAAGTCGCTCCTGCTTATCAATCTTACGCTAAGGCCGCGCTCATCCCGCGGCTATTCTTTTGGCCGCAGCTCAACGCCGTGCGGTGCTGGGTTTTCTGCCCGGTTTAAGGGTGGCTGGTTCATCAGCGCCCTCGGGAGGTACGGCCAGAAGATCGACGACATCGACTTGAAGCGCCTCGGCAATGCGTTCGATAACGTCGAGGGAGGCGTTGAAATCTCCGCGCTCAAGCCCGCTGATCGTCGTGCGATCAACGTCAGCATCAACCGCAAGATTTTCTTGGGTGACAGCCCGGGCGGTTCTGATCGCCCGAAGATTCCATGCAACACGCGCGCGAAGCTTCATGCCTGCATGGGCAACATCTTGTCGTTGTTTTATCCATCGGATATATCCAACATAATTCAATCACCCTATGTCATTGACCAGCACTTCCAAGAACCGCAAGCGCAGCCCGCCCTCTCAACGAGGCGGCGGCAGAGGAAAAGAAATGAACGCCTACCTTGATGCGATGCGCCGCTATTTCGACTTCTCCGGCCGATCAACCCGAGCGCAGTTTTGGTTCTACCACCTCGCTCTTCTCGGGATCGCGGTGGGCACGTTCATCATCGACATCGTGATCAGCGGGGGTCGTGAACCGCAGCCGCTCGTCTCGGCGGTAGTGGTGATCGGGCATTATATCCCGTATCTGGCGATCATCGTCAGACGCCTGCATGATACCGGCAGCAGCGGGTGGCTGGTGTTGCTGTGCCTGATCCCCGGTGTCGGGATCGTCGCCTTCATCGCCATCGGCTGCTTCACGCCGACGCCGGGGCCGAACCGCTATGGCCTACCCCCTCAGCCCCACTCGCATTCAACCGCCGCAGCCCCGGCAGCAGCGTCTCAGCCAGCAGGCGGGTCAATGGTCGATCGCATCGAGAAGCTCGCCTCGCTGCACGCCTCTGGCGCTATCGATGACGCCGAATATGCGCAGTTGAAGGACCAGGTCCTGAACGGCGCAGTCCGCTGACGCTGCGAATCTTCGCCCTGCCGCCGTCCTCGCCGGGCGGCGCCTGATTATCAGAATTCAAAAAGTTCATGACTTTGGAGAAACAATGAAAATCGCGATCGGAATAATTTCAATGTTTTTGGGACTGCTGGTGCTGCTTCAGTCCTGCACGGTTGGCACCGCGTCCCATATGCTGGGGGAGCAAGCCACGGCCGATGCCGGTGCGGTCGGCATGCTCGTCGGGCTTCTCTATTTCATCGGCGGGGCCTTTTCGTTCGGCCTGCCGGTGGTGGCCATGGTCGTGTTCGCGATTGCCTCGCTGCTGGCTTTCGCGGCTGGTGCGAGCGGGAGCTTCAGCGACATGACAGTTTGGGCCGTGGTCGCCATAATCCTCGCTGTAGGCGCTTTTTTCACGTGGCGTTCGGCCCGCAAGGCGAAGGCGGCGATGAACAATGCGTAGTATCACCCGTGCCGCCTTGATCGTGATCAGCCTTCTGGCGGGAGCGGGAAGTTCTCGCAGCGAAGACCTCTCCTATTTCACAGGAAGCGTGTGGGGGGTGTCGCTGCACCTTCCTACGACGGGAAAAGCCGATCCCGACGACAGGCCGCATTGCACGCTGGGAACTCAAACGTGGCCGAACAGGGGGCTGAACATCGTCTATGTTCTGACGAGCGTCGACTATATCGAGCCATGGCTGCACGTCTATTCGGAGAACTGGGAACTCCCAATTGGGAAGAAGACCGACGTCAATCTCATCACTATTGCCGGACCATTGGGCTTTGAACTGTCGGCAGAAAGCGCAACCTCGCTGACTGGTTCGACTGATCCAAAGGTTGTCGGCAAGGAAAAATCCTTCAACCTCGAAGTTGCGCTGTCCTACATGCTGGATTCACGCCGAACAGGCATCAGCACGCGGATTAAGTTCGCCGGGAATGAGCCGGAATGGTATATTCCGCCGATGGGCCAGCTCGAAACGTATCAGGTCAACGCGAAGCTGAACCGTTGTATAGCCGACCTTCGTGCCAAGGCGGCTGATTTCTTCAGGCGCGACAGCGGCGGCAAGCATGGCGACAGAACTTCGCCATTTAGGCAATAGTGCTCGTTCTGTGACATGCGGCATGGTCCCGCGAATCCCTGACCTCCGCACTGGTTTCCAATGTTCCTTAAGGAGCAGGGATGGCCCCAGTCTCCAAGCCTCCCTGCGCACCGAGCCCAATATTGCAGCCTGAACCCTGAAGTCTGCTGGGATAAATACGCTCCTGAATCGCGGCACCTTTGAATTGGAACCAGCAGCGTCGCCGCCCTGATCAGATTTAATTTTCGGAGGGAACCGATTCGCGCGATGGCCATTGAATTGTCGTCGCGAGGGCAAATCCCCCGTCCCCCTCGAAACGATCGTTCGTTCCCCGCGAACACGCTCTCGCGACGCCCTTCCCTCCGATGCGCCAATCCGTCACAGTTAATTAGCTTCTCCTTATGGAAAAAGGGGCCTATACCCGCCCCCGCGATGCGCTGCTGGATACTCTCCTATCCACGCGCCCGCCGCCCGGCGCAGGGATCACATTAGGTCTGTGCCGGGCTCCTCTGGGATTTCGACCACACGACCGATCTCATGGAGGTAGCCGATGATCTCGTCCTTGAGGTGGTCACGTTCGCCAAATGCTGAGGAAACAAGTTCGATCCGGCGGTAAGCTTCTTTGTCAGTCGGATCGACCGGCTCTGCGAGGACATATCCAATATTTCCGATGGCCTGAATGTTGCTTCCGGCCTCGATCATGGCGATGACAAATGCTGATACTTCGTCTTTGGTCATGATTGCAGTTGAGCAGATTCGGTAATTGGCGCAACTAGCAGATTCGGTGGGGAAACTCTTGCTCGCCCACCGGGGGACACGGACGCCCGAGAATCTAGGGTTTCATTCAGGCGCAGCTCCGATGACACTCGATTGATTGAGCAAGGTGGCGATGGCCGTGAGCAGTTGAGCCTCGACGAATGGCTTCTGAACAAGAATGCTGCCCGGCACTCCATGGGCGGTCCAGAGGTGGGCGCTGTCACCGCTCATATAGATAACGGGGATAGCCGAAACTAATTCGCGGGCTCGTCGTCCAACGTCCCAGCCACTGAGGCCGGAACCTATACGAATGTCAGTGACAAGAGCGGAGACAGATCCAGCGTCGCGTTCCAATAATGCGAAGGCATCTTCGCCGTTGTCCACCGTCACAACCTTGAACCCGGCACCTGACAACATTTCTTCCACCGCCAGCAGCACGAGCGGGTCGTCTTCCACGAGAAGAATTAAGGGAGCGTCGGATGGCGGGGTCACTGTCAATCCTATAGATGTTCAGCTCTCATACCGGTTGTCCCGCAGGCGGACCAGAACGCGCAACTACCTACGTAGTTCCACCCAAATCGGCGGGCATCCCGGCTGCGCTTCTTGACTCCGCCGCACATGCTGTCAGGTTCCCGAACATGAGCAAGCCCGAACATCGCTTCGACCTCCGCAAGGACGGCGAATTCACGTGGGAGATATTCGACACCACGACCGGACGAACTGTGGTTGTCGAGGGTAAGCCCTATTGCGATCTGCCGCTCGACAGCGCCGATACCCTCGTCGACTTCATGAATTTGGTGAGTATGGTGCCGGATGGGGATACGTTGCATTGAGCTCCATTACCGACTTAGTGCGGAAATAATTCGGGCGGCGAACTTTGCCGAGGAGATCAGTGACCTAGAGAGACAGCGTCTGCACGATGAAGGGGACAGCTTATCCTCCAACTTAATTGCCACTGATATCGAGATCGGCTTCCTCCGCCGCTCGGAGGAACGCGGCCCGCGCTTCCGCTACTGGGCGGCTACCTCTCATCACGTCGAGGAAGATCTCGCTAGCTCGAAGAAACTCTTCTCCGGAATTCACGGGCCAAGAGGAACTCAGGATGTCTGAAGCCTGCTCAGTGCTGCTGACTTTGTGCGGTAGGCCATTTTCATCTTCGTAGACCACCGGTCGACGCCAACGTTTAGGGTCTAACATTCTTCATCTCCGCTATCGGTGCCAGACAACGTCCAGCATCCAGATGCATTCCCCATTCCTTTCCGCAGCTTGGGTGAGGTCCCGGTGGGTTGGCGATGAGTGGCGGGACGTCGAATTGCGATCCGATGCTCGACCTCATCGAGCTTTTATTCGCGCTTCAAATCGAGTTCGGTGGTTACGATCTGCTCTCCAGAACTAGGATCCTTGTCTACGGTCTTGATACGCAGGCCGGTTTCGCCGACCTTTTGAATTAACATGGTGGCCTTGCGGTCCCCGTAGATCTCATTGGCCCACGTCACGTCGAGGTTGATCGTGTTGCCGTCGCGACTTCCCGCGAGGGTGGAAGGCTTACCCGACACCCCCACATAAGTACCCGAATAGGAATTGCCGGACGTATTGACCTTGGCTTTGAAGCCCCGCGTAACGACAACAAGGGCGCGGCATGACCCATCCATGGAAAAGCTCGATGCATCAGCCTCGGACTTCATATTGCAGGACACGCTGACGTTCTCACCGCCGAGCTTTCGGAGCACCTTGCCGCTGCCCGTCCAGTTACCTTCGATAGACTTCAGGAAATCTTCCTCGGTGGCCAACGCGCCGACGGGAATAAGCGAAGCTGCGGTCAAGGCCGCAATTGAGAACATACGCATCGTGAGTTTCCTCGTTTCTGATGCCAAAACCGTCCTATGTGGCGATGGTTCCGCTTGGCTGTTCACTGGTATCGAAGCTGCCGACCCGTCTTGCGTACCGTGCGCGTCGATTTGGCAACCCCCGTTCTGGGTTGGGTCTCGTCGCAGAACCAACTGGAGCGCCGGGCATTTTTATGATGTCGCGAGGGCGAATCCCCCGTCCCCCTTCAGAATCGTTCGATTCTTTCTCGAACACGCTCTCGCGACGCCCTTCCCTTCGATGCGCCAATCCGCCACAGTTAATTAGCTCGCCCTCATTGACGTCGGAGGCCATACCGTCCGCGCGTTGCGTTGCTGGATACTCTCCTATCCACGCGCCCCGCCGCCCGGCGCAGTAATCACACGAGGCCTGTGTCGGGCTCCTCTTGGATCTCGACCACCCGCCCTATCTCATGAAGGTAAGCGATGATGTCATCCTTGAGGGGGCCTCGCTCGCCAAACGCCTCTGAGAGAAACTCAATCCGGGCGTAAGCTTCTGCGTTATCGCGATCGACTGGCTCGGCGAGGACATAACCGATCTTTCCGACGGCCTCGATATTGCTTCCGGCCTCAATCATCGCTTCGACGAATGCTCGCACTTCATCCTTGGTCATGTCCGCAGTTGAGCACATTTCGTGCGCGGCCTAACTGACAGAATTGGTAGCGCGCGTTCAGCGTCGCTGATACGCCTCCACTGTAAGCGGTGTTCTCCACGCATTGACCAAATGCTCGATAGGCGTTCCCCATAATCACTGCTGCCACATCGATGGCAAGAATGCGCCAACACCGGACATTACGCGGCTGCCGCAAAACGCCCTATTCTGGGACGTTGCAGAAATCAGGAAAAAATGTCGCTTTAATTGGGAGACTTGCGGCAGATTCGCTATTTCGCTTCGGGCCGACCTAAGTTAAATATTCTTTGTAGGCACCGTCCTGCTGATTCAAACAACAAAGCGCGTCATATCGACCAGCACGGCCTGGAGAGGGATCGCGACTTTGCAATCAGAGGCTACGCGATGAACGATATCGCCGGTCACGGTGTCCGTTTTGGACGAATTGCCGCCACGCTCCCCGTAAGGGATATGGGCAAGTCCCATGATTTTTATACGAAAGTTCTTGGATTCCAGAAGATTTTTGAGAACGGTAATCCCGTCGGCTTCATGATCCTCAAGCGCGACGAGGGTGAATTGCACTTGACCCTACAGCCAAGCCACAAAGCTGCGGATTTCAATATTGCCCACCTGATGGTGGATGACGTCGATGCGCTTCACGCTATTTGCAAGCTACATGGGGCGAGGATCATTAAAAGCCTTCAGGACAAGGACTACGGCCTGCGAGCTTTCGTATTCGAGGACCCGGACGGGAATCGTATCGATGTAGGCCAGGTGATCTAAGGCTTTCCCGAAGCCGGGCGGAATGGCGTCTGTCCGGCTTTGCTTGTGGCCGTTGGTGATAGCGGTGAGTGTACTCGTCAGATAGGCCAAGGGATCGACGGCATTGAGTTTGCAGGTTTATGTTGAACCATCGGCTCAAAGGGAGCCTCAGCTCAATTTACATAGCGGCCATGTCATCCAACAGGTTTTGCGACAGCTCGCTGATCGCCACCTCTGCTTCCTCCAGCGTCCAGCCGACGCTTTCGGCGCGTTTTGCAAGACCCGCCAACACCGGTGCCAGATTGCCGCCGGCCGCGTCAGTGATGTCATCAGGCTTAAGCCCCTTGGCCAATTCCAGAAAGACCTCCTCAAGAGCTTCCTGGCAGCCGATATCCCTGTCGAGATAAGATCCGGCCTGCCGCGGTTTGTTCAATATCAACATAGTGTTCCTCATCTCACGCCGCGGTCCCCTCCAGGGCGACGGGCACGGCAGCATTCGCCGGCACGGCGCGCGGCCTGTCAACATGGGTGGCGGCCTGTTTGGCAAGATGCCGCTCAAGGACGACGAGAATCTCGCCATCGACCGTCTGGTCGAATTTTCGGGCAAAGAGATTGGTGCTTGCCTTAAGGTCGGCAGCGTCAGTGTGCTGATAAGTTCTGGGGCGCAGCTTGATGTCACCATCGGCAATCCAGTCGATCATCCGCAAATCGTCGCTGATAATCTCGCTTTCGATCGCGCAATTCATCATCACCGTCTGGAAGAACCCCTCGTCGGCGATCAGCGTGTTTTCGTAAAATACCTTGTAGCGGTCCACGCTCGGGTCGCCGCAGACAAACTCGCAGAACGCCCTCGTGACGATCATCCACTGATTGCCGATATAGGGTGTGGCATCAGTCAGAAAGGGCCGCGAACGAGCCGTCCGCTGGATGCTCTGGTCCAGTTCTATGACATATTCGCTGACGCGATGCATCGTGTCCGGGCGATCCATATCCTGATTGAGGACCTTGATGAATTCGCGGTCCGCGTTGACCTCTAGAAACGCCATGATTTGCTTTTGAGGCTGCAGCGGGAAATCTTGGCCGCTGAGGTTTATGAAGTGGCTCCACTCACCCATTTCCAGCAGGCGTTCCATGCCGCGCAGCTCTGCATCTACCAGACTGTAGCCGCCCCAGATGGCCTTCTCGCTTCTGATCATATCCGCGTTTGAATAGGGACGCAGGAAGTCCCGGATTTCGGTTTCGAGATCGGCCCCCGAGTTCTTGTCAACATGCACGACGTAATGGTTCTGGGCGTTATAGATCGCCCTGAACAGGCGCTTGAATTGGTCGGGATAGCGGTGAACGAGGATCAAATAGCCAATCATGCGTTGACCCCGCCAGATACGGGCATTTCAAGGCGTGGAAGGAAATAGGACATCATCGCATCGATCCTTTCAGAATCGCGTCGGGCAGCGAACAGCAAAGCTGATCGGCCGACAGGTCCTTTGGTTCGGGAGTATGCGCGCAAGCGCGTAAAACTGGAGGCACAGGATACCACCAGACATAAATATCTATGTCGCCTCAGGGGTATGAAGGGCTCCGACAGATCGGAGCCCTATGTCGCAAATACCTGCGAGCTTCCCGAAGGAAGACTACATCATGCCGCCCATGCCGCCCATGTCAGGCATGCCGCCGCCGGCAGCATCCTTCTTCGGCAGATCGGCAATCATGGCTTCTGTGGTCACCAGTAGGCCTGCAACCGAGGCAGCGTTCTGCAGGGCGGTACGCACGACCTTGACCGGATCGACGATACCCATGGCGATCATGTCGCCATACTCGCCGGTCTGAGCGTTATAACCGAAATTATCGGTGTTGCTTTCGAGGATCTTCCCGACCACGATGGAGCCTTCGTCACCGGCATTTTCAGCGATCTGGCGAACCAGCGACTGCAGGGCCTTGCGGATGATGCTGACGCCGGCATTCTGGTCGTCATTCTCGCCCTTGATGTCGAGGACGATAGAGGAGCGCAGCAGGGCCGTGCCGCCGCCCGGTACGATGCCTTCCTGAACGGCAGCGCGCGTCGCGTTGAGAGCGTCGTCGATGCGGTCCTTCTTTTCCTTGACTTCGACTTCCGTCGAACCGCCGACGCGGATCACGGCAACGCCGCCAGCGAGCTTGGCAAGGCGTTCCTGCAGCTTTTCGCGGTCGTAGTCGGAGGTGGTTTCTTCGATCTGAGCCTTGATCTGACCAACGCGGCCTTCGATGTCGGACTTGGCGCCGGCACCATCGACAACAGTGGTATTTTCCTTTGTGATGGACACCTTCTTAGCACGGCCGAGCATTTCAAGCGTGACGTTTTCAAGCTTGATGCCGAGGTCTTCGGAAATCACGGTGCCGCCGGTCAGGATGGCGAGGTCCTCAAGCATGGCCTTGCGGCGGTCGCCGAAACCCGGAGCCTTGACGGCAGCGATCTTGAGGCCGCCACGCAGCTTGTTGACGACGAGCGTTGCAAGAGCTTCGCCTTCGACGTCTTCGGAAATGATCAGCAGCGGCTTGCCGGTCTGGACGACAGCTTCGAGGATAGGCAGCATCGCCTGCAGGTTCGACAGCTTCTTCTCGTGCAACAGCACGTAGGCATCTTCCAGTTCAGCCACCATCTTTTCGGCGTTGGTGACGAAATAGGGGCTGAGGTAGCCACGATCGAACTGCATGCCTTCGACGACTTCGAGTTCGGTTTCGGCGGTCTTGGCTTCCTCGACGGTGATCACACCCTCGTTGCCGACCTTTTGCATCGCGTCAGCGATGTATTGGCCTATTTCCTTCTCGCCATTGGCAGAGATGATGCCCACCTGAGCGATCTCTTCCGATGTGTTGATCTTCTTGGCCTTGGCCAGCAGGTCCTTGACGACCGCGGTAACGGCGAGATCGATGCCGCGCTTCAGGTCCATCGGGTTCATGCCGGCAGCAACGGCCTTGCCGCCTTCGCGAACGATGGCTTGGGCGAGAACGGTCGCGGTTGTGGTGCCGTCGCCTGCGACGTCGTTGGTCTTCGAAGCGACTTCGCGGACCATCTGGGCGCCCATGTTCTCGAACTTGTCGTCCAGTTCGATTTCCTTGGCCACAGCGACGCCGTCCTTAGTGATGCGCGGCGCCCCATAGGACTTGTCGATCACGACGTTGCGGCCCTTGGGGCCGAGTGTGACCTTCACGGCGTCAGCGAGAATATCGACGCCGCGCAGCAGCTTTTCGCGTGCATCACGGCCGAATTTGATTTGTTTGGCAGACATGGGAAAACTCCCGGGCTGATCGCCCAATGGTCGTCATGAGAAGAAATAGAAGAAGCGACTGATGATCAGGCGATAACGCCCATGACATCAGCTTCCTTCATGATCAGCAGGTCTTCACCGTTGAACTTGATCTCGGTGCCGGACCATTTGCCGAACAGGATGCGGTCGCCCGCCTTGACATCAAGAGGCACAAGCTTGCCGCTCTCATCGCGCGCGCCGGCTCCGACAGCGACGATTTCGCCTTCCTGCGGCTTTTCCTTCGCTGTGTCCGGAATGATGATTCCGCCCTTGGTCTTGGCTTCAGCCTCGATACGGCGCACGACGACGCGGTCGTGCAACGGCCGGAAAATGGTATTAATCATTTTGGGGTTCCTCAACGGGATCGCGGCCGAATGGCCAGTCCCGATAATTCAACTTAGCAGTCTTTCGCCGAGAGTGCCAGCGTCATTCGTGCTTTGGTGGCGCTCGCAGCGGCCGAACTGACGCACCACCCGGCTCCTGCCCACATATTAGACTATCGGGTGTTTTGGCGCGCTTGGTCATTGGAGTTGGACGCGCGACCGCAAAACGATGGCGCGACCAGTCGCCGACCAGATGAGAGTGGGCTGGCTCGCAAAGTCGGTAGGGTCCTGGGACGCCCCACTTTGGGAAACGTCCTAGGCGAACGCCGGCCGTCTCCCCAACCTTCCGATTGTGTTGCTAATTGATGGGAAAGAGCGCGTGGTGTTATCTCCGGCCGTGCGCCGGGAGGAGAAACGCCATGGCATGGAAGCGACTGACGACCTACAAACCGGGCGTTCGATGGAGCACGCCCGTTGTTGTGCGGATCGGATACGGTTCGTCCGAATTGATCGAGAATGCTGCGGACGCGCTGGAACTCCTTGAAAGACGTTGGCCGCATCAGCGCGACAAACACTATCTGGCCGCGAAGCAAGCGTGTGAGGCTGCGCTCTTCCATAGTCGTTCGAGCTCTATAGCTCGCGAAGCGTTTATAGCCGCAGCCATTGAGGCATATGTTCTTGCATAAGGGCGCCGGGTTTTGCTGGTAACGCCGGGGTATACCCTTGCGTGACGCTCCAGCAGTTACCTCCCTATATGTAACATCTAGGTTGACGGCGCCTATTTGTGACAAGGTAGCCTTGGGCCTAAAGCTTGAGGTTACACATGGCCCGCATAGGTTACGCCCGCGTCAGTACAATCGATCAGGATCTACAAGTTCAACTTGACCGGTTGCGGCACGAAGGCTGTGAGATCGTAAGATCAGAGAAAGTCTCCGGCAGCAGTCGCGATGGGCGCAACGAGTTGGCCACAGTGATTGACTTTTTGCGGGAGGGAGACGAGCTTGTCGTTACGCGGCTCGACCGCCTTGGCCGCGACACGCGAGATGTTCTCAATATCGTGCATGAGTGTCAGCAACGAGGAGCCTTCATAACGGTTCTTGACCCTCATGTATCGACCCGCGGCGAAATGGGACACGTTATTATAACCGTCCTAGGCATGGTGGCGCAGATGGAGCGGCGCTTTATAAAGGAGCGTCAGCGTGAGGGTATTGAGCGCGCGAAATCGGAGGGCGTCTACAAAGGAGGCAAATCTCGCATTAGTCATCAAAAAATTCGGGAGTTGCGTGACGCGGGCATGGGGATAATGGCAATCGCGAGCACCGTCAAATGCTCGCGAATGCAGGTGTATCGAGTATTGGGCACCAAGCTCAATTCCTAAGTACTTGCCAAAGACTGGGCGGTGAGGCCGCTGTTGGTTGATACGCGAGCTCTCGCCAGCTTAGAATCACTGAACTCGATGCGAACTTCGCGGGGTAATCCCCGCGAGCAAGACTTAGGACAGCCGATAGCTTGCTCATGCGGTCTTCGTCTCGCGTCTTCATGTATCGCGTAGTCGCGTGACAGAGAGCAGGTATAAGCCACGGCACCTCCTCAGGGTTATACCACTCCGTCCAGTCATACTCGCCCAATAAATCAGGCTGCGCCGGATGGAAGGAAGAGAGAATTGCTGCGGCAGCTTTGGTCGCCATTGATAAGTCTTCCTGAGACATCAGCTCTCGGAGCTTGCTTATCTCAGGAACATAACCTTGTACGAGTTGCGAGATCCCTTCGTCTGGTGACGGCTCTCCTTCCATCCCGATTTCCATGTTTGCCCTCATGGCTAGAATATTTGCAATCCACGGGAGAAATGCCGCCTCTTCAGGCAGGCGCAACTCGAAAGGATGCACTCGGCGGCTGTACATCGAAACATCAAGGTCGGGGTCACCGAGTTCACGCACCCTCTCGAAAATGACCGCCCTCAGGTCCTCCGGTAAGGGACTTGGCAGTAAAGGGATGAGTGAGCCGAGTTGGGCGGAGTCTAATCCGCCTATAGCGTCAACGAATTCCACTTCATTCCATATGTCTGCGGGAAAGCGATCTCCGAAATTGAGTAGGTGATAAAAATGTTCTGGGACTTTTCGAAGGATCTCAACCCAATCTTTTGCAGTTAGCTCTTTCGGACTTACTTGGTACAGCGCACGCATACGACCAACGGTCTGCGAGGAAGCACTTACTAGGGCAGCGTGATTTGACGGTTTTGCTGTCCGTAATTCACTCTGCTTAAAAGATCGGCTTATTGAATTGGGAAGGCGCTGTAGCCACACAAGGTTCGAACTTATTGAAAATAGGGCTTCGTATTTTTCGCAAGTGGGCGATTGAAGATAATCAACGGCTAATCCTATCGCTTTGAAGTACCCACCGGCGCTTCGGAGCTCGTTGATTACCGTTGGAGGCCAACTAGTCCAATCACTCGGTCCCTCATAGGGTAGATGGTGAATCTCAAGCTTGCCCCCGCAGATTATCTCTCGTGTTTCTCGTTTGGAATTGCCTGCAGGGCGATAGTCAAAAAGCTGGCTGACAATTGTAGCGGTCTCCGAGCTAAACAGACCACGCAAAACCTGCGTCGACTGATTAGCGGAAACCACCGTGGAAAGAAGACTACCAACTACATCATCAAACCGCACAGATGTATCAAGCTCTTTTAGTATGTCGCAAGCCAATCGGCCTATCCATGCGGAAATCTCTCTTTCCTCTGCAGGAAATGCATCCTCGCGAAAGAGTGCATATCTAAATGCGATGGATTTGCCTGAAATTAGCCTGAAAGCTTCGTCAGACGAGGGGTGCCGATCATCGAGCATGTCCATCAACGTTGATGCCGCCCCGAGAATTTCCTCCTCAGATTTTTCCCGCAAGGAGCGGAGGAGGAGCTCTATCAGCCATGCTCTGGAATGATCTCCCGAAGTGGAACTTAAATAGTTTGACGCCTCCGGGGTCGTTAACAGAGCCGAAAGGCAGTTGCCAAATTGATTGCGAACCCGCCGGTCATGCTCAAGAACGCCTTCGACAAGGATACGCCGCACGATCACCCCGCCCTTCGCTAGCCGACGATATAGGTCCCGCGTAGAAGTTTGGCCCTCGTCTAGTTCTAGCAATGATGAGACTGCGCTCGAAATTTCGAGGCGACGTTCGTTCTCGACAAAGCCACTTAAGATAAAGTGGACGACTTCGGCCCAGTGTGAATCTCCTGCAATCGTCTGGAACCGTTGAGCAACAATATCAGGCGGGGCAGCGGCAATTTCTTCGGCGGCAAAGAATTCTTGCAGCTGCCGGATGTCAAAGCGGACCGTTTCCCCATTCTCGGGGGTATTAACAAGGACCAACCTTTCCGTAGCCGCTTCCATCAGTGTTGCTACGGTTTCGGTGATGTCGATTTCTTGCAGACTGGAAACTACCTCCTTCACAACCACCTCGAAATCCGCACGAGACAACGCCGTTGTTGCTCCGCTTTTCGTTTCAGCACGTGAGTGCAATTCGAAACCCAGCCGATTATGCAGAGCACGAATTAACTTGTTTTGCGAATTCAGAAGCTTGTTTAGCCGCTCGTCAGGGAAGTCTTTATCTGCCTCTCTCTTTTTGATCACCTCATAGAAGCGGTCAAAGAGCTTCCACTTACGCTCAGGAGGACGCCCACCTGTGCGTACAATAATAGCCATAATATGTGATTGCAGTGGCGTCGTCATCAGAGACGCCACACTTGCAGAAAGAAGGGCTTGCTCCAATATTGCGATCTTTGCGGCGCTTTCTTTTTCCGCCAGCTTGTGTCGCAAGATTGGTTTCGCGCATGCAAGTGCCTTTGCTTTAGAGAGCTTAGCCAACGTAATATTGGCTGATTGAAACGCATCGAACTGGCCAGCATAACCTTGAGGTCGCGAGGTGCAGACCACCGATGCGTCGCACTTGAGGCCAACCAGCAAGTTGTCGACGAAGTGAACGACTTCATGAGCAACTTTATCTTTGATATCTCCGGGCACTTCATCCAAGCCATCGAAAATGAAAAGCCATCGTCCAGACGAAAACAGACGCTTCAGCGTTCCCGATAAGACTTTCTGGCCAAGCTCTCCCGTTAAAAAATGCTCGAGATAGGCAAGTAATCGTGTGGATTTGTCCGGTTGTTCGCCAAACCACTGCGCATATGTTTTGAGCTCGACTGTGACAGGGATTCTAGGGGCGATTGGCCATAGCCGCAAACCAACGCCTACCTCCTTTATACTCCTTGCTAGCTTTTTCTGCTTTGGAGTGACCGAGGGGCCATCCGCGGCGAGTATCAGGCATGCGCGTTGAACCTGAGCAATGAACTGGGTGATTGTGGATTTTCCTTGCCCCGGTCCACCCTTTATAAACCAGATACGAGCTCTCTCCGGGTCACGTTGCCACTTTTCCCAGAGGTCGATATCTGTTACCTCGTCTGGAACAGCTTGGGGATATGCTAGCGCCTTTGCAAGTGTTCGAGCGCAGTTGCTTCCGCCCAATGGAGTTATGAAAGGAAGATCGGTAAATATATCTTGCAAATGAGGCTTGTCGTCCTCCTCTGATCCGGCTTGCTCAAGCTTTGAATACTGCTGATCTTGAAAATCCGTTACAAGAAAATGACGTAATATCTCGTCTCCATCTGCGGCAGTGTCATTAAGGGTCTTATAAATATTTCTGATCACATGCCCTGCTGTGATAAATTCTCCATACTGCGCTACAACGGCTTCGTGGGCGTAGAGCAAGCTAAGGATTTTTGCGCCGCCCCAGATATGAAAGCGTCTCGCGAGTTTTGGGCGGTACTTTTTGACCAGCGCTCTTGCCTGATCGAAGACGCCAGTCTCAGGTACTCCCGACGGGTCGATATTTGTTGCAACGATGTAGTTATCGGGCCACTTCCGTTTTGTTTCTGGAGCCGCGAATGCCTTCAGTTCTTCTTCCAACTGGGCCAGAAACCACTTGCCATGGTCCTTAGACAGGCTTGGGGCATGAAACTTCGATTGGACATACCACGCTCCTTTCCAAGCTTCTTTCTCGCTCGGATAATTTGAGCTTCCTTCGAAGTAGCCGTCACGTCCGCCGTCAGGTCCAGGGCCAAAGCCAGTATGTCCCGCACCGAGAACCTGCAGAGCTAATGAGTTCACAAGATGCTCGAATGTATTGGGATCGAGGCGTGTGAGTTCGAATTCTGGCTGAGTCAAGACCAGCGTTCCTTATCTCGCGAATCATATTTACGATGTTGAGAATAGCTATATCAGCGAAGGGTACCTCGATATATCATCAATCAAGGATTGTCAGCCGTGCTTCACGGAGCTCCGAGCAATGTTGTTTGTTCGTTGTAAACTGCAGACTTCCATAAATTGAAGGAACAGGTGGAAATCTGTGTCTGATGCGATTTATTGCAGTGGTGATAAGCCACTACGATTCCGGCGTTACCAGTCTGCTCGTTACGCGATCTCAGGCATCTCCAGAGATGCAAGGAGTGGTTGCCAGACAGCGTCATGACAGTTGACCTAGGCACGGTGGTCTGGGACACGGCGGCTCCCTCCACAGGAGCCGGAATGTTGCTACATCGTTGCTATGTCTCGGGGCCATCCAAATATAACTGTGAAATCATGTGGTATTTCGGGCCTTTAGTACAAGCAGCGAAAGGCGCAGCCAGCCCTTGAACCAGCGGCTGCGCTGGCCCAACCACACGCGTATCGTGGTCGGCGCGTCTTCGAGCGTCTGGCGGGCGATGACGTCGGAGCGATAACCGAGGCGATGAAGGCGAAAACCGAGATCCGCGTCCTCGGTAACGTTGAACGGATCCCATCCGCCGGCATTGCGCAGCGCGTCCGTACGGAAATGATTGGAGGTACCGCCGAGCGGCAGCGGCATTTCCCGGCGGGCCAGCATCGGTAGCAGCCCGCGGAAGAGGCCGGAATATTCGAGCGAGAAGAGCGCGCTGATCCAAGAGTCCCGGGCATTGGTGATGATCAGCGGTGCCTGCAGGCAGGCGAGCTCGGGCGGTGAGGCCCGAAAGCGCGCATGCGCTTCGCGCAATTGCTGCGGATGCGGCCTGTCCTCGGCATCGTAGACAGCCAGAAATTCACCGCGGGCGGCAGCCAGCGCATAGGTGAGCGCCTTCGGCTTGGTGCGCGGTGCGGCGGGCGGCACTTCGACAATCTCGAAATGTCGGGCAGGCTTCAGAGCCTTCAGTGCGGCGATCGTTTCCTGATCGTCCGCCTCGCAGACGAGCTTGATGTCGAGCAGGGAGGGCGGCCAGTCGAGCCGCACGAGGCTGGCGATCAGCTGTTCCGCCACTGCCGCTTCGCGGTAGAGCGCCACCATCACCGTATAGCAGGGAAGTCCATCCTCCGGAGGCTGAAGCGCCGCCGGGCCGGGACCTGCGAATTGCTGTCGGGTAAAGGCGGCGAAACGCAGCCCGAGCGACGCGAAATAGATCAGCGACAGGAGAATATGCAGGACGAGCAGCGTCTCGACGGGCATGACGATCAGTGCCGAGACGAGGGCGGCAAACCAGAGCCCGGCATAAAATCCCTGGTTGCCGGAAAGCACGATGCGAGCCGAAAAAGCAGGGTGACGGTCGAACAGTCCGCTGATCGTCTCGCGCACGCGTCGCATCCCCCCGGTTTGCCAGACTGCCCGGCGGATCGCGGAAGGGGTCGTGATCGCAAGGCCCTGTCCGAGCTGCGGCATGGTGGAAAGGCTTGCCCGGAGATCGGAAAGCCTTGTCGCTTCGGGCACGATCGCCACTTGTGGCGGCAGGAAGCGGTGGTTGATCCGGATCTGGATCGGACGCTGCAACTGGCTATCCAGCCCTGGCATGTCGTTGATCGAGGCCGGATCGATCTCAGCCATGAAGGGCAGGCGGAGGTAGCGAGCCATCGCTCCATAATAGGCTACCTCGTCGATCTGGCCGCAGTGAAGCAGCTCGCTTTCGATGCTGGTGCAGTTGCGCCGCGACCTCTCGGAGAGCGTAGCAAGCAACGGTTTCGAGAAGCCCAGCGCGGCAAGGGCTGCGAATTCGGGATCCTCGGCAACGGCGCCAGGATCTGCCGACAGTTTTCCGAACGAGGCTGGCTTGACCGGCGCTTCGCCTTGCACCGACAGCGCCGCTGGCGGATATTCCCCTAAGCGCATGATTCTGCTACACCGCCCGCAAGCGAACGCCCCAACCTGTCCCGATCTGGATCATAGAGATGCATCCCATGATTGCATCCCCGAAAATCAAGGGGTTTCTCAACCTTCTGCAGCTTTGCCTTGTGGCGGGGGGGATTTTTTCCGCCGCCCTGCCAGCCCAGGCAGGGGAAGGCGGCAGCCCGCTGCCGCTGATGTTCGATGCCAAGGAGCGGCTTGCCCGCCCGGATCTCTCCACCATTGTCCGGGTGCGGATCCTGACCAGCGTCGATTTCCCGCCGTTCAATTTCGCCGACCAGACCGGCCGGCTTGCAGGCTTCAATGTCGATCTTGCGCGCGAGATCTGCGCCGAACTGAAGATCGAGGCAAAGTGCCAGATCCAGGCACTGCCCTTCGGCGAACTGGAAAAAGCCCTTGAGGGCGGTGCCGGCGAGGCGGTGATGGCCGGCATCGCGGCCACGCCGGAGCGGCGCCTGCGGTTCGCCTTCTCACGACCCTATCTCGGCGTGCCGGCCCGTTTTGTCCGCAACCTCAAGGCCAGGATCGACGGTGATACGGCGGCAGCACTTTCCGGAAAGCCGGTCGGCGTCGTCAGGGGCACCGCCCACGAACTGATGCTGACGGCGTTTTTCCCGAAGGTCGCCGCCACGCCCTTCGACACCTACGAGGCGATGCTGGAGGCGCTAAAGACGGGCAAGGTGGATGCCGTCTTTTCCGACGGGCTGAGGCTGCCCTTCTGGGTCGCAGGCGAAAGCTCGGCAAAATGCTGCGCGCTCTTCGACGGCCCTTATCTGTCCGAAAAATTCCTCGGCGAAGGTCTTTCGGTCATGCTTCGCAAGAACGATCCGCTCCTGACAGCGGCCTTCGACCAGGCGCTGAGCATCCTGTCGCGCAACGGCCGCCTGCAGGATATCTACCTGCGCTATTTTCCGAACGGGCTTTATTGATCGGCCGCAGGTAGGAGCAATTTCCTACCCGCGCTCACTGGCTCGCCCAGATGATCCGCGCGATCCATTCCACGTCGGAAAGATCGAAGGTTCGGTTCGGGTGGTCGGGATTGAGCGACAGGAGTTCGACCGTCCGGGCGCTCTGGCGGGCGAGCACTTTTGCCATCACCTCGCCTTCCCTGGTCTTGAGAACCACGCGGTCGCCGCGGCGCACCTGCGCGCCGGGCTCGACGATCAGCACGTCGCCGTCGCGGTAGAGCGGCATCATCGATTCGCCCTGGACTTCCAGCGCATAGACGCCGGCCTTGCGGGAAGGATCGACCGGGAATTCCACAACGTCCCAGCCCTGGCCTGCCGGAAAGCCGCCATCGTCGAAAAAGCCGCCGGCCCCGGCCTGCGCGAACCCGAGCAGCGGGATGGAGCCGCTCTGCGGCGGGAAATTGCCTTCGGGCATCGAGGAGCGGCCGGGAACCGCCGGCAGGTAGCTCATGAACTGGTCGATCGTCGCGCCCGTCGCTTCCAGCACCTTGGCGATCGATTCGGTCGAAGGCCAGCGCAGCCGCCCGTCCGGGCCGAGCCGTTTCGACTTGTTGAACGAGGTGGGGTCGAGCCCGGCGCGCCGCGCCAGCCCGGAAGGCGTCAGCTGGTGGCGTTGGGCGAGCGTATCGATCGCGCTCCAGATCGTATCATGTGACAGCATCGTCGTCCGTACCCGTGACCGGTGCGCGAGACAAAGCCGGACAAGCCAGCGCTCTGCGAACCTCTCGATCAGAACCCCTCCCGATCGGACTTTTGTCGACCGGATTCTTGAACGCTCCGTCCCGGCGGTTGCCAGCTCGCGCGCACGCCCCGGATTTTACCGGAACCGCAGCCTCGCGTAAAGGGATTGAGAGGAATAAAATCCTGTTCCCGTGGCGGCCCGTATCAGGCCACCAGCGCCATGTTGATCTTGCCGAGCTTGATCACCGCCTGGGTGCGGCTATCGACGTTGAGCTTGAGGAGGATGGCCGAGACATGCGCCTTGATGGTCGCCTCGGAGACGCCGAGCTCATAGGCGATCTGCTTGTTGAGCAGCCCCTCGCCGAGCATGGAGAGCACACGGTTCTGCTGGGGGGTGAGCGTCCGCAGCCGCTCGATGATCTCAGTGAGGCCCGGATCTTCTTCCGGTCCCGCCAGATCGCCCTTCGGCGCCCAGATGTCGCCCTCCAGCACCGCCTGGATGCCGGCGCGGATATCGTCGAGCCCGGAGGATTTGGAGATGAAGCCGGAAGCACCGAGTTCCAGCGCCCGGCGGATGGTGGCGCTATCGTCGCTCGCCGAGACGATGACGATCGGCAGGCCGGAAAATTCGGCCCTGAGCGACATCAGGCCGGAAAAGCCGCTGACGCCCGGCATCGAAAGGTCGAGCAGCATCAGGTCGGTATCGGGATTGTTTTCGGCCGCCCGCCGCGCCGCGTCGAAATCGCCGGCCTCGATGATGACGAGCTGTTCGGCAATGCCGCGCACCGAATGGCTGAGCGCGCCGCGAAACAGAGGGTGGTCGTCTGCGATGATGATCGTGAGTGTCTGCATTTCCACGCCCCCTCCCAAGAGCATAGTCGTGCTTTGAATCTTAGGAAGTTGTAAACCTCTCGCAGACCCGAAACAAGTGCGGGAAATCACGTACGATTGGGTTGTGGTTTATTGGCCTCCCGTTCGTCCGCGAATTCGCCGACGATCGCCATGAAGCGCCGCATGAACTTCTCCATGATCGACAGCGAACGGTCGACCTCCGCATCGCTCGGCAGCGCCTTCAAGGCGTCCGGCGGCGTGTGGCTGAGCCGCTCCTCGAGTGCGGTGACGCGTTTCGCCAGCCGGTCGAGTTCCTGTTCGTAGGCTGCCCTTTCGTCGGGCTGCATGCGGCAAGTGAGCGTGCCGTTCTCGTCGCGGCAGAGCGTCATCGCGCCGGTTTCGGTATCGAGCCGGACGATGCCGGTTTCGGTGCGCTGAAGCTGGAACCGGTTGGTCTGCGGTTGCTGCGCCGAGGCGGCGAGCGGCAAGAGCAGCGTGCAAGTCGTCAATGCGAGCGTTCTCATGTTGTGGTCCTCCTGCTGTAACGGTGGACAAGCGCCGGGCTTTGCGGCAAACGGTCGGAGAATAGCAGGTCCCCGAGAGTTGATGATGACGGATATAGTGTACAAGATCGTGCCGGAAACGCTCTGGCGTCAGGCGAAGCAAAAAGGTGTCTTCGAAGGCGCCGAAATCGACCTGAAGGACGGCTATATCCATTTCTCGACCGGCGCCCAGGCAAAGGAAACCGCCAGGCTGTATTTTGCCGGCATGGCCGGTTTGATGCTGATCGCGGTCAATGCACCGCAGCTCGGCGAGGCGCTGAAATATGAACCTTCGCGCGGCGGCGATCTTTTCCCGCATCTCTACGATACGCTGCGGATATCCTCGGTGCTCTGGGAAATGCCGCTTTTGATCGGCGCCGATGGCCTGCACGCGTTCCCGGAGAAGATGCCATGATCGGCCCCTTTGCCGGGCTTGCCTCGCGCAGCCTTTTCGTTTTCGATCCGGAAACCGCCCACGGCCTGTCGATCGCCGCTCTGAAGACCGGCCTCGTGCCGGCCTGCCGGCTGCCCGCCGATCCACGGCTTGCCCAGACGGTTGCCGGCATTCGCTTTGCGAATCCGATCGGGCTTGCCGCCGGTTACGACAAGAATGCCGAAGTGCCCGATGCAATGCTGAAGCTTGGCTTCGGCTTTACCGAGATCGGCACCGTCACTCCAAAGCCCCAGGCGGGCAACGACAAGCCGCGCATCTTCCGCCTTGTGGAGGATCGCGGCGTCGTCAACCGGCTCGGTTTCAACAACGAGGGCCATGAGGCCGCCTTTGTGCGCCTGACCGCGCGGCGCAATGCGTCCGGCATCGTCGGCGTCAATATCGGCGCCAACAAGGATACGGCCGACCGTGTCGCCGACTATGTCGCCGGCATTCGTAAATTCTATGCGCTCGCCACCTATTTCACCGTCAACATCTCCTCGCCCAATACGCCGGGCCTGCGCGACCTGCAGGCGCGCGACAGCCTGAAGGCGCTGCTCGAAGCGGTGCTCGCCGCCCGTGCCGAAGAGGCGCTGCGCCACGGCCGCACCGTGCCGGTCTTCCTGAAGATCGCTCCCGATCTCACCGAGGAGAGCCTCGACGATATCGCGGCCGAGGCGACCGCCCATCCGCTCGACGGCCTGATCGTCTCCAACACCACGCTTTCCCGCGACGGGCTGAAGGACCAGGTCCGGGCGAAGGAGGCGGGCGGCTTGTCCGGCGCGCCGCTCTTCAGGCGCTCGACCGCCATTCTCGCCAAGGTTCGCAAGCGTGTCGGCCCGGACTTGCCGGTGATCGGGGTCGGCGGTGTTTCGAGCGCGGCCGACGCGCTCGAAAAAATCCGCGCCGGTGCCGATCTCGTGCAGCTTTATTCCTGCATGGTCTATGAAGGTCCCGGCCTGCCGGCCACGATCGTCAAGGGCCTGTCGGGCCTTCTCGACCGGGAAAAGGTTTCCTCCATCCGTGAGCTGCGCGATACCCGCCTCGATCAATGGGCCGAGACGAAGCTCTGACGCGCCTTGCGCGGCACCATAGCCGCCAGGAAGAAGCCGCGCATCAGGAGGAACAGGTTGAGCGACAGCCAGAGCCCGTGATTGCCCATCGCCGGCACGAGCACCGCAAGCCCGACGCAATAACCGGCAAATGAGATGAGCATCATGTTGCGCATCTCGCGAGACCAGGTGGCGCCGATGAACACGCCGTCCATCTGGAAGGCGAGCGCCCCGGTGAGCCCTGTCACGGCCGCCCAGCCGAGATAGGTATAGGCTGCCTGACGGACGTCTTGCGAGGTGGTCAGAAGCTCGATGATAGGCTGGCCGAAGGCGATGAAGAACAGCCCGACCGCCCCCGCCATCACGAAGGACCACAGCCTGGTCAGCTTGAGCGCCCGGTCGAAGGACGGCCGGTATCGCGCCCCGACCGCCCGGCCGGCGAGCTGTTCGGCCGCGCCTGCGAGTCCGTCGAGGAAAAAGGCCGACAGCATGAAGATATTCATCAGCACGGCATTGGCGGCCAGCGTCACCGCCCCGAAACTCGAACCGACGCGGGTGAGCACCGCAAAGGCGCCGTTCAATATCAGCGAGCGGATCAGGATATCGGCATTGAGCTGGAAGAGCTGCCGCAGCTTGGCGGTATCGAAGATGTCCTCCCGCGTCGGCCTGTAGGCGGCGGAAAACTGCCGGCTGATAATGACGAGGCCGATCACCACGGCGGTCACTTCCGCCGCAGCCGTCGCCCAGGCGACCCCTGCCACGCCCCAGCCGAGCACGAGGCCGAACAGGATGGCGAGCACGATATTGGTGCCGTTGAGGATGATCTGCAGCATGAGGCCCAGCATGCCCTGGCCGCGCCCGAGCACGAAGCCGAGGATCGCGAAATTGGCAAAGGTCGCGGGGCTCGTCAGCACCCGGATGCCGAAATATTGCCGTGTCACTCCGGCGACGGCGGGATCGCTGGTCATCAGGTCCGGCGCGAACCTGAGGATCAGCGGCGAGAGCGACAGCATGATCACCCCGAGGCCGATCGCGCTCAGGAATGCCCGCCAGAACACCGCCTGCTGCTCGCGCCGGTCTCCCCGGCCGAAGGCCTGTGCCACCAATCCGGTGGTCGAGGTGCGGAAAAAGCTGAGACTGCCATAAATGAGATCGAAAAGGATGGCGCCGATCGCCAGCCCGGCCAGGGCTTCCGCCTTGCCGAGTTGCCCGACCACCGCGGTATCGGTCAGCCCCAGCAGAGGCGTCGTGAGAAATCCGAGCGTCATCGGGATGGCGATGCCGAGCACCAGCCGGTGCGTCACGTCGAACGGCCTGACCGCCTCAGTCTCGCGATGGCGCCCCGCTTCCCCGCTTTCCATCGGTCAGCCGGAGAGAACCATGGCCCAATAGGGCCGGGCGCCGGCCGAGGTTCGCGCCATGGCGACGCCGAGCCCCTTATAGGATCCGAGCATGTTTTCGAGATGTTTCGGCGAATCGATCCAGGCCTGTACCGCCGCCGCGACCGTATCCTGTCCGCTGGCGATGTTTTCAGCCGCCGGCAACGCCACGTCGCTGCTCTTCATCCGGGCGCCGAAATCGTCGCCGAAGCCGATCAGGTGCTTCATCTCGTTGGCCTTGGCCATGCGAACGGCCTGGCGGGCCGCCGCCTTGCGGGCCGGCATGTCGAGCGTAAGCGCCGCGAGGCCGCGGCTTTGGCGCAGCTTGTTGACCATGGGAAGCGCGGCCTGGGTCTCGTCCTCGGCACCTGCCGTCGGCGTCAGCACGGCCGTGGTGGAGCAGCCGGCCAGCACCAGCGCCATGCCGGAAAAGACGAGAAGGTTCCGCCGCGTGGGTTTGATCAGCGAAGTCATGTCAGCGGCGATAGCTTATGAGGCGCAGGAGGACGAAGATCGGGATGACGATGATCGCGCCGAGCACGAGGTAGTTGCCGACCCGGCCAAGCGCCCGGAAACCGTTATACCAGAGGTCCAGGAACCAGTAGCGGATCTCGCTAACGATATTGTCCGGCGTGAAGCCGAAGAACGCCAGCACGAAACCCACCACCAGGCACACCACGATCAGCTTGACGATCGTGCGACCCGGCGTATCGCCCAGGAACCTGTTGACCCCGTCCGCCATCCTTGTCCTTCTCCGAATTGCTTGAAAGGCATAACCGCGGCTCTGTCGCGCCGCAAGCGTCTCCCCTCAGATAGAACTTGAGTTTTTTTGTGGCTTCGGCAAAGAACCACCACCTTCGAGGACCTTGCATGACGCCCAAGCTCGTTTCAACAGGCCAATTTTCGTCCGGCGATGCCACCGCCGACCGCCGCGCCGATTACGCCCGCATGCTGGCGGAAGGCGCGGATTTTTCAGCCGCCGCGGAGCTGATCGAACAGGCGCTCGAACTGGTGCCCGGCTGGGCAGCGGGCTGGTTCCGGCTCGGAGAATATCGCGAAAAGGCCGGCCTCGGCGCCACGATAGAAGCCTATCGGCAGGCTCTGGCCCTGCAGCCGGACGACGTCTTCGGCGCCCGTCTGAAGCTTGCATTGCTGGGTGCGGAGGAAACGCCCGCCCAGCCGCCGAGCCGTTATGTCGAAGGCCTGTTCGACGGCTATGCCGACCGTTTTGATAGGGCGCTCGTTGAAAAGCTCGGTTATTCCGTGCCCGCCAAGCTGGCCGCCCTGGTCGCGCCGCACGGACCTTTCCGAAATACGGTCGACCTCGGCTGTGGCACCGGCCTGTTCGGCGCCGAAATCCGGGGCAGGACCGAGCGTCTCGAAGGTTTCGACCTGTCGACCAACATGCTGGCCAAGGCGCAGGCCAAAGGCCTCTACGATCATCTCGGCCAGTCTGACCTCAGCCTCGCGCGGGATGCCTCCGGCCTGTTCGGCGAACTTCCGCTCCATCGCGGCGATCTGGTTTCCGCTGCCGACGTGCTGATGTATCTGGGCTCGCTCGAAACCGTCTTCCCGCTGGTGCAGGACCTGCTTTCACCCGGCGGCTTCTTTGCATTCTCGGTGGAGGATGCGGGCGAGGGGGAGGTTTTCGGGCTCAGGGATTCCCTGCGTTACGCCCATTCGGAAGCCTATATCCGGGCGTTGCTTTCCCGCTTCGGCTTCGATCTCATGAAGGTCGAAAACACCGTCATTCGCATGGATGCCGGGAAACCTGTTCACGGCATTCTGTTTCTGTCGCGAAAGCCCGGCTGAACCTGCCGTTTCTTGCTTTTTCATGCGCAGGCCGCCGATGGCTTGAAGCCCCTTGCCGATGGTTTTATTGCAGTGCAATATCATCGCAGATCCAAGGGGTTCAAATTGGCTGAACAGCAGAGGCGCGGTCTCGGATTTTACAGCGCCGATCCGTCGCAGCATACGCTGCTGGAGGACGCGCAGGGCCTTTTTATCGGCGCCATGGTGTCGGCCCTCGGCTTCTATTTCCTCAATCGGGTCGGGCTTCTGACTGGCGGCACCGCCGGCGTCGCCTTCCTGCTGCACTATGCGTTCGGGATCTCGTTCGGCCTGTTGTTCTTCATCGTCAACCTGCCGTTCTACTACCTGTCGTTCAGGCGTCTCGGCTGGGCTTTTTCGCTGAAGACCTTCATTGCCATCGCGCTGGTCTCGGTCATCACCGAGGTGGAGAGCCGCTTCTTCCTGATCCAGTATCTGCATCCGTTCTGGGCGGCGCTTCTCGGCGGTCTCGTGCTCGGTTACGGCCTGCTCGGGCTTTATCGCCACCGGGCCTCGCTCGGCGGGGTCGGCATCCTGGCGATCTATATTCAGGAACGTTTCGGCGTGCAGGCGGGTCTCATCCAGCTCGCCTTCGATCTCTGCGTCATGCTCTGCGCTTTCGCGGTCGTTTCGCCCCTCACCGTCGCGTGGTCGGTGCTGGGCGCCGTCGTGCTGAACCTCGTGCTGGCCATCAATCACCGCTCCGACCGGTATATCGTCGCGCGGTGATCGAGGGCGCAGGCCGAGGCGGGTTCAGGCGGCCTTGGTGGCCGGCTTGTCGACCGGATGCTGGTTGCGGAAGCCGACGGCGAGCCGGTTCCAGGTATTGATGGCGCCGAGAGCGACGGTGATCTTGACCATCTCCTCTTCGGTGAAATGCGCCTTCAGCGCGTCGAATGCGCTGTCCGGAATGCCGGTATCGGCGATGCGCGTGACGGCATCGACCCAGCCGAGCAGGGCGCGTTCCTTGTCGTCGTAGACCGGCGATTCCCACCAGACGCACATCATGTTGATCCATTGTTCCGAAAGGCCGTCATGCCGTGATTCCTTCACATGCATGTCGACGCAATAGGCGCAGCCGTTGATCTGCGACGCGCGCAGCTTGATGAGGTGGATGAAGCGGCGCTCCAGGCCGGAAGCCTGAACGTAGTTTTCGAGCGCGGTCACGGCCTTGATGGCTTCCGGGGCGGCTTTCATCATGTTGAGACGGGGATGCATGGTCTTCTCCTTGGGTTGTCAGCCGTTCCGGCTGGTTCTGCGTTCGTTGAGTTCTAGGAAGGCACAGCCGCGGGCGGCGATGCCGCCGTCGTCGGTTGCGCCGAGGTCCGCCAGGATGTCGGCGATCGTCACCCGGGCGAGTTCGGCGCGATAGGCCTTTTCGGCCTTGAGCATCGCGGCGTTGATACCGCATGGCTTGGTGAAGTAGCGGCCGGGCAGCGGGTTCGGCCCGCGCTGGCGGATTTCGGCGCAGCGGAAGGCAGGCTGAGGTCCTTCGACGGCGAGCACGATATCGAGGAGCGTGATCTCCGCCGGCTTTTTCGCCAGCCGATATCCGCCTTTCGGGCCCGGCACCGTTTCCACCAGTCCGGCGCCGGACAACGCCTGGAGATGTTTCAGCAGGTAGCTCGTCGATACGCCGTGGAATTCCGCCAGCGCCGCTGCCGACAGCACGCCGCCTTCCGAAAGGCTGGAAAGCATGCTGACGCTGTGGATTGCCTGTTCGACGCCGTCGCCGAGTTTCATGGGTCACCTCCTAATCGTGGATAAAACTTATCTATGATTGTCGCGAGCGTCAAGCCCCTTCTTTTTCGCCCGCTTTCTCTTAACTTAACGGCGTGGATATCGTCGAAACCCATTCCTCCGGCCGTGACGCCGCGCTTCTGCCCCGGCCGTTCCAGAAATGGTTCGCGGAGAAGGGCTGGCAGCCGCGCGCCCATCAGCTGGAATTGCTGTCGCGCTCCACATCGGGCGAAAACATGCTCCTGATCGCGCCGACCGGCGCGGGCAAGACGCTTGCGGGATTCCTGCCCTCGCTGACCGATCTCACCCGCCGCGGCAAGATCCCGCCGGGCTCCGCCTTCACCGGCATCCACACGCTCTACATTTCGCCGCTGAAGGCGCTCGCTGTCGATATCGAGCGTAACCTGATGAAGCCCGTCTCCGAGATGGGCCTCGACATCTCGATCGAGAACCGCACCGGCGACACGCCCCAGGCCAAGCGACAGCGCCAGAAGCTCAATCCGCCCGACATCCTGCTGACCACTCCCGAACAGGTGGCCCTGCTGCTCGCCAACAAGGAGGCCGAACGTTTCTTCAAGGACCTGAAATACGTGGTCCTCGACGAACTGCATTCGCTGGTCACCTCCAAGCGCGGCCATCTCCTGTCGCTCGGCCTTGCCCGTATCCGCCGGCATGCGCCGCACATGCGCACCATCGGCCTGTCGGCCACCGTCTCGGATCCGATGGACCTGCAGCGCTGGCTGGTCCCGCAGAACGCCCCGGAAGGCGAAGACCCGGTCCCGCCCGCCGGTCTCGTGCATGTCACCGGCGGTGCTCCACCCGACATCACCATCATGCGCACCGAGGACCGTATTCCCTGGTCCGGCCATGTCTCCACCTATGCGATCCCGGAGGTCTACGAGGAGATCAAGCGTCACAAGACGACGCTGATCTTCGTCAATACCCGCTTCCAGGCGGAGCTGCTGTTCCAGACGCTGTGGACCATCAACGAGGACAACCTGCCGATCGCCCTGCATCACGGCTCGCTCGATGCCGGCCAGCGCCGCAAGGTCGAGGCCGCCATGGCTGCCAACAAGCTCCGGGCGGTCGTCGCCACCTCGACGCTCGATCTCGGCATGGACTGGGGCGATGTCGATCTGGTCGTGCATGTCGGCGCGCCGAAAGGTGCTTCGCGGCTCGCCCAGCGCATCGGCCGCTCCAACCACCGCATGGACGAGCCGTCCAAGGCGATCCTGGTGCCGGCCAACCGTTTCGAGGTGATGGAATGCCAGGCGGCGCTCGATGCCAATTATCTCGGCGCCCAGGATACGCCGCCGGTCGGCGAGGGGGCGCTCGACGTGCTCGCCCAGCACGTGCTCGGCATGGCCTGCGCCGAGCCCTTCGACCCGGTCGAGCTCTACGACGAGATCACCTCGGCCTCACCCTATGCCACCCTCTCCTGGGAAATGTTCGAGCGCGTCGTCGATTTCGTCGCGACCGGCGGATATGCGCTGCGCTCCTACGAGCGTTACGCAAAGATCCGCAAGACCAAGGACGGCCGCTGGCGGGTCTCCAACCCGGCCGTCGCCCAGCAATATCGCCTGAACCTCGGCACGATCGTCGAGGCGACCGAGCTCAATGTCCGGCTGGTCAAGCGCAATGCCCAAGGGCCGGCAAAGGGCACGGTCGGCCGCGGTGGCATGTCTCTCGGCAAGGTCGAGGAATATTTCCTCGAACAGCTCGTGCAGGGCGACACTTTCCTGTTCGCCGGCAAGGTCCTTCGGTTCGAGGGCATCCGCGAGAACGAATGCCTCGTCTCGAACGCCTTTTCGCTCGATCCGAAAATCCCGGCCTATGCCGGCGGGAAATTCCCGCTCTCGACCTATCTTGCCGACCAGGTGCGCGGCATGCTCGCCGATCCCGACCGCTGGGGCGTGCTGCCGGATCAGGTGCGCGACTGGCTGAACATCCAGCTCGAACGCTCCATGCTGCCGAAGAAGGACGAGCTGCTGATCGAGACTTTTCCGCGCGGCAAGCGGTTCTTCATGATCGCCTATTGTTTCGAGGGCAGGCTCGCGCACCAGACGCTCGGCATGCTGCTCACCCGCCGGCTGGAGCGCGCAGGCAGCCACCCCCTCGGCTTTGTCGCCACCGATTATTCGCTCGCCGTCTGGGGTCTCAACGATATCGGCGCGATGATCCGCACCGGTCGCCTGAGCCTCTCGGACCTCTTCGACGAGGACATGCTCGGCGACGATCTCGAGGCCTGGCTTGATGAATCCTATATGCTCAAGCGCACCTTCCGCAATTGCGCCGTGATCTCCGGCCTGATCGAGCGCCGCCATCCCGGCAAGGAAAAGACCGGAAGGCAGGTCACCGTCTCCACCGATCTCATCTACGACGTGCTGCGCAGCCACGAGCCGGACCACATCCTGCTGGAGGCGACGCGGCGGGATGCGGCATCCGGTCTTTTGGATCTTGCCCGATTAGGCGATATGCTGGCGCGAATCAGGGGGCATATCACCCACCGTGATCTCGACCGCGTTTCGCCGCTCGCCGTTCCCATCATGCTGGAGATCGGCAAGGAGCCGGTGCCGGGCGAAGCCCATGACGCGGTGCTGCAGGAAGCCGCCGACGAACTGATCGCGGAGGCTCTCGGCTGATGCGGTACGCTGGACTGGAAGATATTGAATTGATGCACCGCCTCGCCTTGGCGCGAACGATTTCAGGGGAAAAGGCCGCAACCGGTGCGGAAGAGATCGTCGTGAACGGTGTGCTGGCCGTCTGCGATCCGCTCGGCGGCCTCTACCTGCCGGAAACCGGCATGCTCGTCGTCTCGGACCTGCATCTGGAAAAAGGCGCTGCCTTCGCCCGTCGTGGCATGATGCTGCCGCCCTACGATACGATCGCGACGCTCAATATCCTCTCGGCCGTCATCACTCGCTACGACCCGAAAGTGGTCGTTTCGCTCGGCGACAATTTCCATGATCGCAAGGGTTCGGAACATCTGCCCGCCGACCTGCGCTCGCTGATCGCGACGATGGCGCGCGGCCGCGACTGGATCTGGATCAACGGCAATCACGATCCGGACGGCACGGTGGATCTGCCGGGCACCTGTACCGACGAACTCTTTTATGGCGACCTCGTCTTCCGCCACGAGCCGAGCCTGATTTCCGGTAAAGGCGAGATCGCCGGCCATCTTCATCCGTCAGCGACCGTCCGGCGCCGCGAAAAATCGGTCCGCCGTCCCTGCTTTGCCAGCGACGGCACCCGCCTCCTCATGCCGGCCTTCGGCGTACTCGCGGGCGGCCTCGACCTGCGCCACCGGGCCATGCACGGCCTGTTCGACCGCGAGGCGCTGGTCGCGCACCTTCTCGGCCGCGACCGTATTTATTCCGTCCGTTACGCCAATCTGATCGGCTGATTGATCATAAAGACGCGCTGCAGCGCCTGGACTGTTCTCATCGCTCGATCGCGTGCATCAGGCGCGTGGCCGAGCGCCATGTGCTCACTTTCGATCTCCATGAGAAAGTCCGCGACCTGATTTTGTGGCCGCCCGGCGCGCAACATTCTGCGCGCCTGCAAGAGATAGCAGTCATATTCATCGGCCGCGCCCTCCGGTGGCCCGGTGCCAGTATTGAGGCTGATCGGGTCCCATATGGACCAGCCGATGTCCCGCAGTTCCGCCAGTTCGTTGCTCATCGATGCTTTAAAGCGCACTCGCGGGTGGGAGGCAATGCTTCACCGATAAACCAGCACCGGCGTCTTGGAATGGGCCAGCACCTTCATCGTCACGCTGCCGAGCATGAACGCCTTGAATCCCGAGCGGCCGTGCGATGCCATGGCGATGACGTCGCAATTGTAGGTGCCGGCGGTCTCGATGATGGTGGTGGCCGGATCGATGCTGCCGAGCTTCACCGTTTCGCAGGCGACCAGCCGCTGTTTCGCCGCTTCCTTCGCGTCGGCGAGGATGCCGTCGGCCGCCTCGTTGTTCTGGCGGTTATATTCCGCATAGGCGATTTCCATGCCGCTCGGGTTGAGCGTGAACACCTGCAGCGGTTCCATCACCACCAGAACCGTGGCTTCCGCGCCGATTTCATGCGCGAAATCGAGCGCCTTTTCGAGTGCGCTGGTCGAAAGCGGCGAGCCGTCGGTCGGAATGAGAACGTGTTTGAACATCTTTGCCTCCTTTTAACCTCGCGACATCATTGGCGATCACACGCCGCCGCTCATTGATCCAGCGCAAGCCGCAAGGCAGGGCGTCTAGAGCGGCAGCACGTGCGCCGGCCAGGGATTGATGCCGTCCCGCAGCCAGCTGACGCTGTCGCGCCAAAAACCTTCCCTGTGCCGGGAGTGGAACAGGCTGAAATGCCCGATCTCCGGCAGGCCATAGTCTTCCGGCTCCAGAAGAACCTGCTGCACCCCGGCGTTGCGGTAATAATCGAGGGTGCGCCGGATCGCCGCCACCGTGCCGATGTCGTCGTCCGCCATGGTGACCGCCAGTATCGGTGCTGTCACCGCCTCGAACCGGCGCAGCACGTCGCTACGCTCCGCTGCCGGATGGGTGCGCTCCATCCTCGCGCGTCGAAAACTCCATTCGTTCGCAACCCCCGCCGGCAGGTCTTCCAGCCAGCCGAGGCGCTTGCCGGGAAAATAGCCGAACATTGCGGTGAGCGCCGGCATCGCCACATGCCATTTGAGGAACAGCCGCAAGCGGTGGCCCCCGGCATAGTCGGGCCAATAGGCATATTGCGCCCCCATGGTCAGCATCCGGTCGATGCGGCCGGCTTTCGGCGAAAGCCCGGGCAGGTATCCGCCGATGCTGTGGCCGACCACATAGAGCGGCTGCCCCGGGCGGGCGGCATCCATATGCCGGAGTGCCGCGTCGAAATCCTGCTCGCCCCATTCCCGCCAGCGATAACCGCAACCTCTCAGGCTTTCGGGACGCGACAGGCCGATGCCGCGATAGTCATAGGTCAGCACGTCGAAACCTTGGCCGGCCAGGAAGTCGGCGTAATAATGATAGTAGCGGGCGAGCACCCCGGTCGCCGGATTGATGATGACGCTGCCGATGGCCGCCGCGGTTCGGGCCGGCCAGATATGGCCACGGAGAACGACGCCGTCACGGCAGGCCAAGCTGACGGGCTGTCCGGTGGGACGCGACGATCCGGCGCTGCCGTCGCTCGCCCCGCGCGCGGGCGCTTCGCATTGCGTTTCGGTCATCATCCTTCTCCCTGGAGGGACGACCATATATTGCGGCCCCTGAGGCGCAATTAGCCGAAGGGAGGAGGCGGATCAGATCTCGCCGGAAACCTCGCGTCGCCGCCGGTCGAGTTCTTCCGCGTAGCGCCGCAGGGTATGGCTTTCGCTGAGCTGCCCGACGACCTTGCGCTCGATCTGGTTGTTGACGACGGCAAGTGCTTCCGCCTCCAGCCTGTCGAAGATCGCCGCCGCCTGCTTGGCGTTCATGGACCGCAGCAGCACGTCGTTCCTGTATTTCACGAAGGAGGCGAGTGTCGGTTTTTCCTTCGCATCCTCGGTTGGTGCCGCATAGATGTCCGGCAAAAGCACCATGCCCGCATATTTCTCCGCCTCGTCGAGCAGGATCACCCGCTGCGTCGAACCGAGCGGGAATTGGTTGCGGAATTCCTCGATGCTCATCGAAATCGGCGCCGTGCGGATGTCGGGGCGCATCATCCGCTCGACGGTCAGATTGCGGATCCAGCCGATATCGTGGGCGCTGCGGATGCTTTCGCCGCGAAGATGGAAGCGCCATGTTGCGAACGAATAGCCGAACGTGCTGCGCACGGTGAGCGACGAGGTGATCACCGCGGCAAGCGCCAGTACCGTGATCGGAAAATCGCCGGTGATTTCAAGCGCCAGGAAGGTCATGGTCAGCGGGCCGCCGATCACCGCCACCGCCATCGCGCTCATGCCGACGACCGCATAGATGACCGGCGTCAGCGTTGCCTGGGCGAAGATATAAGGCGCCGAATAGGCGAAGATCTTGCCGAGCAGGGCGCCCATGAACAGCGATGCGAAGAACAGGCCGCCGCGAAAGCCGGAGCCGATCGATACGGCCGATGCCAGCGATTTCAACGCCAGGATGGCGAGCAGCGCCGGGATCGTCAGGTTCTGGCCGAGATTGAGATGCAGCGCCCCATGACCGGCCGACATCACCTGCTGGTCGACAAGCGCCAGCAGCCCGATCAGGATCCCGCCGATCGCCGGCCGGACGGCGGGTGAAAGCGAACTCTTGCGCGCCGTCTCCTCGACGAAGGTGACGCCTTTCATGAGCAGGATGCCGCCGCCGGCACAAAAGGCCCCGAGCAGGATCGCCGGCAGATAGTCGGCCGGCCCGACGGCGCCGAAATTTCCAACGTCGATCAGGAACTCCTCGCCGAAAAACAATCGGGTCACGATCGTCGCGACCAGCGCCGAGACGACGACCGGGGTGAGGCTCATGATCGTATAGGTGCCGATGATCAGCTCGAAGGCATAAAAGGCGCCCGTCAGCGGCGCGTTGAAGGCGGCGGCAATGGCGCCCGCCGCGCCGCAGCCGACCAGGATACGCAGATCCGACCGGCGCAATTGCAGCAGCAGGCCGATCTTCGAAGCGATCCCGGCAGAAAGCTGCGTATAACCGGCCTCCAGGCCGACAGAGGCGCCAAAACCGTTGGAAATCAGGTTCTGGACGGCGACGAGAATGCTGTCGGTCAAGGACAGCCGTCCGCCATGCAGAGCGTTCGCCTCGATCGGATCGACCATCGGCTTTTTGCGCCAGCGCCTGAGGATCAGGAACAACAGGCCGAGAACGATGCCGCCGACGATCGGGGCAAGCAGGATCGTCAGCCGGTCCGTACCGGTCGCGGAACTCAGCCTTTCGTCGCCGCTCAATCCGAAGATGAGCCGGTGCATTTCCTGGGAAATGAAACTCATGCCGGCGATCGCGAGCCCCGACAGCACGCCGAGCAGGGCTGCAACGGCGATGAGCCCGAATTCGCTGCGCCGGACGAGCACCCGCAACTGGCCCGGATTGAGAAGAACCCGGGCGAAGGGCTGGAGAGAAGGGAACCGGCTGAACATGGCGTCTTACAAGGAACGAGGTGGCGCGTTCCTAACGGAAATATCCCTTACCGCCAATAATCAATCCCGCCGGTTCTTCTCGATGTCGAAAAAGTTACGCGGTCTTGCCGACCGAATAGGTGAGGATCACCGCACCATTGGCCGCGGTGCTGGAACTGACCAGCTTGAGCGCGGTCTGTTCGCTCGCCTTCTTGAAAAGCGGATTGCCGGACCCCAGAAGCACCGGTACGATGCAGAGCCGATATTCATCGACGAGCCCCTGGCTCATCAGCGAGGCCACCAGTTCGGCGCTGCCGAAGATGAAGATCGTCTTGCCGTCCTCGCCCTTCAGCTTGGCGAGCTCGGCGACCGGATCGCTGACGACCCGCGTATTGTTCCACGGCGCGTCCTTCAGCGTCCTGGAGACCGCGATCTTGGCGATATTGTTCATATAGTCCTTGACCTTGCCGCCTTCCTCGGCGGTCGGCCAATAGGCGGCCATGCCCTCGTAGGTCTTGCGGCCGAACACCAGAAGGTCACCCTCCTCGCCGAATTGTTCGGAGAGTTTTTCCAGTTCCGGTCCCCAGGCATGGTTGTGAAAGGAGAGGTCCCACGGTTTCTCTCCCTCGAAATAGCCATCGAGCGTCATCAGGTTCCAGACCACCAGCTTTCTCATGTCATCCTCCATCGCGTTAAAACCAGTTGCAAAAAGCAAGCAGTTGAAAGCTAGCTAAACTGATTGTAGAATGCAAGTGGTCTTGGAGAAAAAAATGACGGAAACACATCGGTCGGGCTGCCCGATCAATCTGACGCTGGAAGTTCTGGGCGATCGCTGGAGCCTGATCGTCATCCGCGACATCATGTTCGGCAATCGCCGCCACTTCCGCGAACTGCTGCAGAATTCCGAGGAGGGGATCGCCTCCAACATCCTCGCCGACCGGCTGAAGCGCCTGGTGGAACGAGGCCTGCTTTCCCGCGAGGATGATCCGAGCCACAAGCAGAAGGGCATCTACAGCCTCACGGAAATGTCGATCCGGCTGGTGCCGATTTTTGCGGAAATGGGCGCCTGGGGCCGTCGCTTCATGCCGGTTTCGGAAGAGCTTTCCATCCGCGCGCAGCTGCTGGAGGAAGGCGGCCGGCCACTCTGGGACGATTTCATGGACGAGCTGCGTGTCCTGCATCTGCATGCCCTGCGCGATCCGGCCAAGCCATCCGTCTTCGACCGCCTGCGCGCGGCCTATCTCGAAGTCGTCGCCCGCAACGCCGCAGCGGAGGCCGCCGAGTAGTCGGCGCCGTCCCTGCATCCGATGGGCGATCCCGGCGCGTCGCGTATTGCTTCTCCCGCCTGGTTTCAGTACGCATCTGCCCGAAGGTGTGGAGATGCCGATCGTCGATCCGCGACGGGGCATGGGCGTTGGTTTCATGGTGCGGCAGGTCGCGGCGACCGGTTCCAAACAATGGATGGCACATATGACAGGATCGAACGGGCACGCTCCGAATGACGAAGCGGATATCATTCCGCGCGACATCCGCTTCGGGATATTGGGCAACGCGACGCGCCACTGGTATGGCGGCGACATCCACAAGACCTTGATGGCCGACGGTCTTTCGATCTTCCTGCCGGAGGGCGAGCGCTATTTCATCCGCTCGCTGAAGCACTACGCATCCAAGCTCGGCGACCGGGAGCTGGCGGAAGAGATCAACGGCTATTCCGTACAGGAAGCCTATCACACGCGCGAGCATGAAGACTACAACCGGGCCATGGCCTCGCTCGGCTACGATGTCGAAGAGATGGAAAAGCCGGTCAAGGCTGCGCTGGGTGTTACCAAGAACCCCCTGCACCGGCTGGCGGTGACCTGCGCGATCGAGCACCTGACCGCCACATTGTCGTCGGTGACGCTGCGCCGGCCGGAGATTTTCGATGGCGCGGCAGCGCCCTACCGGCGCCTGTGGATGTGGCATGCGCTGGAGGAGCTGGAGCACAAGGCCGTGGCGCTCGACGTGCTGAAGGCGGTGACGCCGAACCTGGCAGGCTGGAAACGCTATCTGCTGCGAGTGTCGGCCATGAATGCCACGATCGTCCCGTTCCTGTTCATCTTCCTCAGAAACACGCGCCTTTATGCCCATACCGACGGGGTGAAGACCGGACCGCGCTTCTGGCTCCGCTTCCTGTGGGTCGTGGCCGTCGCTCCCGGCTTCTGGCGGCGCTGCTTTCCGCTCTTCCTCAGCTACTACCTTCCCGGTTTCGATCCGAAAAACAGCGATGATGCCGAACTGGTGCGCAAGGGGCGCGCATGGCTGGAACAGGAAATGCCGCCGGCTTCGGGGCCCGTGCCTTCCGGCTCTGCCGGCTGAAGGGGCTGATCATGTCGCGCAACATATTTTCCAGCGTCCTCGATGCCGTCGAACGCGGCGCGTTTCCGCGCACGCAGAAATGGGCGTGGCGCGGCCTCTACAGCATCCTGTCGCGGTTCTGGCGCGATAACGACTGGCGTTTCATGAATTACGGCTTCGTGGCGGACGGCGCGCCGTTTCCGCTGAAGGCCGAGGACGAGGACGAACGGGCTTTCATCGGACTGTACCAGCAGGCGCTGGAAGATCTGCCGGTCGCCGGCGCACGCGTCCTGGAGATCGGTTCCGGCCGCGGCGGCGGATCGCGCTATATCGCCCGTTATTGCCAACCCGCATCGGTGGTCGGCCTCGATTATTCTCCCGAGACGGTGCGCCTGGCGCGAAAGTTGAACGGCGACGCCCCGGCGCTTTCCTTCCAGACCGGCGATGCCGAGAGGCTGCCGTTCGCCGACGGATCCTTCGACGTGGTCGTCAACATCGAGTCCTCGCATTGTTATGCGGATGTCCCGGCCTTCGTGCGGGAAGTCTCGCGGGTGCTGGCCCCCGGCGGCTGGTTCACCTTCGCCGACATGCGCTCCAGGGGAAAACTTGCCGAGCTCGATCGTCAGCTTGACGCTTCCGGGCTTGAACGCGTGGCCGGGCTCGAGCTGTCGCCGGGGGTCATCAGGGCGCTCGATGCGGCAGAGGATCGCAAGCGCCGGCGTATCGACCGGGCGTGGTTCATGCGGCGCTTCATGTCCGAATTTGCCGGCGCCAAGGGTTCGATCCTCTACAAGGGGCTGAAAAGCGGCAGCGTCGTCTACGTGGCGCGCCGGTTCCGCAAATCGGCCTGAGAACGGACCGTCAGTCCTTGCGGAAGACGATGCTGGCGCCCCAGCCGGTGATCACGGCGATCAGCACGCAGAGGAGACCGTAGGCGAGCGGCCGGTCGTGGGCAGCGTCGGTGATCGCCTGCTCGATGCCGGTCTTGACGACGCGCAGCGGCATTTCCCGCTGGGTGATCAGCTGGCCGCTCTTGAACAGGTAGGCACGCACCATGTGCATCCCGTCCGGTATATTGGCTGGCAGTTTCAG
Source organism: Hyphomicrobiales bacterium (assembly GCA_900471605.1). Lineage (GTDB taxonomy): Bacteria > Pseudomonadota > Alphaproteobacteria > Rhizobiales > Rhizobiaceae > Neorhizobium. The sequence goes on from UCEY01000028.1 coordinate 76,102, forward strand.
CGAGGCGCGGAACAGGCTGGACGAGACGAAGCGCACGCCGCTCGTATCGCGCTGGTAGAGCCCGTTTGTCAGCTTCAGGCGCCGATAGGCGTCGCGAAACTCGCCGATCATGCCGGAATCGGGGATGTAGCCGACCGGGTTCAGCGCCAGGTGGTCGATGCCGACGCCGATATTGTTGAGGCTAGGGGCTTCGTCGATACTGTCGATCATCCTTGTGCTGGCCAGCGAATAGCTTTCCGGCACCTGTTCGAAGGTCATGCCCTCGGTATTCATCCAGATCCCGAAGACGCGCTCCTTCTTGCGCACCGTTGCATAATCCTTCGGCCCTTCGAGCGTCACCACCACGTCATACTGGCCGATCGCCAGGAACAGCTCGTCGGCATTGGTGAGCGCACCGAAGATCGTCAGATCCGCGCCGCGGAAATCCGAGGTGATGGCGATTTCGCTGGTCGAAGCGCCGATCTCCAGCCCTTCCTTCGCCCCCGACGCCTCTCCGAAGGGAACCTGCGCGGCGGCTGGCGAGCCGAGCGCCAGGAACGGCAGCAGGAGGATGGTCTGGAGAAGCCGGCGCATCAGTAGGACATCCCTCCGGCCGCGACCGAATAGACGTCGTCCGGCGTGACGATCAGCCCGATCGCCAGACGGATGCCGACGGCGAGGACCAGGAGCGCCAGAAGCGCGCGCAGCTGCTCGCCGCGCAGTTTCTGCCCGACCCGCACGCCATATTGCGCGCCGATCACGCCGGCCACCATCAGGATCGAGGCGAGCACGATATCGACCGAATAGTTGGTCGCCGCCTGCACCATGGTCGTGTAGGCGGTGACGAAGATGATCTGGAACAGCGAGGTGCCGACGACCACGTTGGTCGGGATGCGCAGGAGATAGATCATCGCCGGCACCATGATGAAGCCGCCACCGACACCCATGATCGAGGTCAGGACGCCGATGCCGAAGCCAAGCCCGACGATCGGGATGGCGGACAGATAGATCTTCGATTTCTTGAAGCGCATCTTCAGCGGCAGCCGGTGCACCCAGTTGTGCTGGCCCGGCCGCTTCAAGGGCAAGGGCTGGTTGTTTTTCGCCCGCCGCATGGCGCGCACGCTCTCCTGCAGCATCAGCGTGCCGATCGAGCCGAGCAGGACGACGTAGAGGACAGAGATGAACAGGTCGAGCTGGCCGATGCGCCGCAGCCACGAGAACACCCAGACGCCCGCGGTGGCGCCCGCCAGACCGCCGACAAGCAGGACCGAGCCAAGCTTCATGTCGAGCGTGCCGCGCCTGAAATGGGTGATCGCTCCCGAGATCGACGAGGCGACGACCTGGTTGGCGCCGGTGGCGACCGCCACGACCGGCGGGATGTTGTAGAAGATCAGAAGCGGCGTGATCAGGAAGCCGCCGCCGACACCGAACATGCCCGAGAGGAAGCCCACGGCCGCGCCCATGCCCAGAATGATGAAGATGTTCACCGACAGCTCTGCGATCGGCAGGTAGACAGTCACGGCAGAACCTCGACACGGCAAAAAGCGATGCCCTCGCGGGCGGTTCGCGATGAGTTATCCGCCCGGCGCGGGTATGGGAACGTGATCTCACATGCTATGTGAACAGGGCATGAAGGACCTCATCCGTCATGCGCCCGTGCGTACCGTGAAGTCAATTCGCAAGTGCCGGATAATGCGGCAATTTCGCCGTTTTTCTGGGGGCGTGATTAATATCCCCCAACTCGCCTAGATCGGTCGGGTAAGTAGACTTAACGATCGGGCAGATAGACTTACTTGTTCTTGGCGAGCAGTTCCTTGACCAGCGCGTCGGTGATCTTGCCGGTCGGCTCCTGGCCGACCGAGGTCTGGAAGGCCTTGATCGCCGTTACCGTCTTTGCACCCATCTTGCCGTCGGCGGTGCCGGCGTCGAAGCCGCTCTTGTTCAGGATCGCCTGGATGTTGCGGATCGCCTTTTCCATATCGACCGAAGCGGTGGTCAGCGGCTTGCCGGAAGCCCATTCGTCCGGCAGGTTGACGGCATTGGCCTTCGGGTCGAGCGGCTTCACCTTCCACCGGTCCACCTTGGCCTTGGCGCTTTCGAGCTGTTCCTTGCGCATGGCGTTGCCCACTTCGTCGCGCTTCTGGGCGGCGTCCTTGTCGCCTTCCTTGGCAGCGACCGCAAACCACTTGTAGGATTCCTCGAGATCCTGCTTCACGCCGTTGCCGCGTGCCAGGAGGATGGCGAGATTGAACTGGCTGTCGGCGACGCCGAAATCGGCGGCCTTGGCGAACCAGGAAACGGCCGCGGCATAATCCGGCTGGCCGGCGGCGCCCGAGGCGTAGAGCACGGCGAGATTGTGCATGGCGCTGGCATTGCCGGCGTCTGCGGCCTGCTTGTAATAGGTCATCGCCTTTGAAAGGTCGCGGGAAACGCCCGTGCCCTTTTCGAAGAGATTGGCGAGCCGGTACTGCGCCGGCGCCAGGCCGCGGTCGGCGGCGAGCTTGTACCAGTTGGCGGCTTCCGAGAGATCGCTCTTGACGCCCTTTCCGTCGGTGAAGCGGGCGCCGATTTCGAAGAGCGCGTTCGCGTCGCCGGCAGCGGCAGCGTCGGCAAGCGATTTCGGTTCGATGCCGACGGGCACCACGATCGCGGCCGGAGCCGTTGCCTTGGGAGCGGCCGCGAACGTGTTCGAAGCCGTCGGCGCGGTGCCGGGCTGTTCCATGATCGACGGCGCGCCCGATGCGGGCCGCGGATCGGTGAGGTGGTTGGCGGTGATCGCCGGCTCCGACGCAACCCGTCGAGCAGGCGCCGGCGCCGTCGGTCGCGGCC
>UCEY01000026.1 GCA_900471605.1 Hyphomicrobiales bacterium
GCGTCGGCGCGCCGGCGCTTCTTGGCCTCGTCGGCGAAGGTGCTGCGGATCATGCTGAAAAGCCAGCTTTCCAGCCGGCCTTCGCCCTTCCAGTGATGGCTCTTCTGGATTGCCCGGCCGGCCGCTTCGCGCACCAGGTCATCGGCCTCGGCAGCACTTCCCGTCAGCGTCAGCGCAAAACGGCGCAGGCGCGGCAGGAGCGCTACGAGATCGCGCCGGATATCGGACGATGGGCTCGGTTGGGTCATGAATAGGGACGATTTACCTAGTGCTATACTGCGATAACCAGAACGAGCTATTAGCTATGACGAGATTGTGGCGATTCCGCAACAATCACGGCATTGTTTCTACAACATTCTTGCGACCTGGGGAATCGACATCGCCGCGGGTTCTTCACCGTAGAGCAGCCGGCTGTTGTCGAGCGCCACTCCGTCGCCCCGTTCGGTCAGGCCATAACGCTCGCAGAGCAGGTTCCAGGCCCCGGCCTTGCCGGAAAGCGTGAAGAGGTTGTAGGCGGCGCGCGGCTTGTGTCCGCCAGGCCCCTGTGAAGCGGAGGCGATGCCGACAACCGGCACGTTGCCGCTGTGGCTTCGCAGCCAATAGAGCGTGTTGAGATGGGTATGGCCGTGCAGCACCAGTTCCGCGCCGCCGGTCGAGATCGCAGCGGCGAAACGCCTTATCCCGAGCATGCGTTTGTGCGAGGAGGCGGCGCCGCGGATCGGCGGATGGTGGATCAGCACGACACGGAAGAGGCCTTCGTCCCCCGCCTTCTTCAGCAGGTTGACGGTTTCGCGGGCCTGCCGCGAGCCGTAATAACCCGAGGCGGAAAAGGGCAGGGTGGCATTGGAGGTCGAGCAGCCGATGATGGCGAGCGGGCCGCGCCGGCGCATCGTCGGGAAGATATGGTCGTCTTCCGGCCATTCGGGCGGGTCGTCGTCGCTCTTGATGAAGGGGTACCATTCGTTGACCGACTTGTCGTGGGCGCCCGGCACATAGGCATCGTGATTGCCGGGCACGACCGTCGTGTCATAAGGGTCGCCGATGGTGCGCAGCCACTCGCCGGCGAGCCGCGTCTCGATCCTGGTCGCCAGGTTGACGAGATCGCCGGTGATGACAAGCTGATCCGGTTCGCGCGTCTTCAAATCGCTCAAAAGCAGGTCGAGCGTGTTGACGAAAAGGTGCTTGCGCCGATTGCGGTGCCAGTTCACAAACCCGGTGATCCGCTTCGAGAAAAGCTCGCGAAGCGTGAGTTTTGGAAGCGGCCCCAGATGGATGTCGGAAATATGCGCGAATTTGAACATGGCGCACACATAACGCATGAACGTGAGAATCGTTATCGATTTTCTGGCGGCTCCCGGAGTTATGAATGAGCGGGCAGGGCGCGCCTGAAATACGCGGGCTCCGTACCCGGGTCGTCGTGTGGTTTCTGCACCGCTTCTTCATGATGACGCGCGGCATGACGCTTGGCGTGCGCGCTGCCTGTTTCGACCGCGAGGGCCGCATATTCCTCGTCCGCCACACCTATGTGCCCGGCTGGTACATGCCGGGTGGCGGGGTCGAACGCGGGGAAACGGCGCTCGACGCGTTGCGCAAGGAATTGCGCGAGGAAGGCAATCTGGAGATTGTCGGCGGAATCGAGCTTTTCCACGCCTACTACAACCGCAACGCCAGCCGGCGTGACCATGTGCTGATGTATCGGGTGACGGTGGAGCAGACCGCGCCGCGCGTGCCGGACCGAGAGATCGCCGAAAGCGGGTTCTTTGCGCTGGACGCGCTGCCGCAGGACACGACCGCGGCGACGCTGAGGCGCTTGAGGGAATTGAGCGGGGAGGCGGAGAGGGCGGATTACTGGTGAGGGGGTGTGTTGAGGCGTTGAGCAAGGGCTGCCCCTCATCCGCCCTGCCGGGCACCTTCTCCCCGTTCTGACGGGGAGAAGGACAGATGCCGCGCTGTTCTTCGCCGACCTCAAGCTTTGGTTTTGGAGGCAGGGAGCGCGCCACTTGCGTCCTTCTCGCCGCGTGCGGGGAGAAGGTGCCGGCAGGCGGAGGAGGGGCGGATGCGTCAAATCACGCCGCCCGCTTCACCTTCTCCCGCCCATGTGGCGCATCGAGATCGAAGATCGGGCCGGCGGGGACGATGCCGGTCGGGTTGATGGTCTTGTGGCTCTCATAATAGTGGTGCTTGATGTGGAACAGGTTGCAGGTCCCGGCAACGCCCGGTTGCTGATAGAGATCAGCAAGATAGCCGGACAGGTTCGGGTAATCCGCGATGCGGCGGATGTTGCACTTGAAGTGGCCGACATAGACCGGGTCGAAGCGTAAGAGCGTGGTGAACAGCCGCCAGTCGGCCTCGGTCGTCGTGTCGCCGAACAGGTAGCGGCTGCCGGCGAGGCGTTTTTCCAGCATGTCCAATGTCTCGAACAGGCGGGTGACGGCACCCTCGTAGGCGTCCTGGGCGGTGGCGAAACCGGCCTTGTAGACGCCGTTGTTGACGGTGTCGTAGATGACCTTGTTGAGTTCGTCGATCTCACCGCGCAGCGGTTCGGGATAGAAATCAACCGTCGAGCCGGTCAGCCCGTCGAAGGCGCTGTTCATCATGCGGATGATTTCCGAACTCTCGTTGGAGACGATCGTATTCTGATGCTTGTCCCAGAGAACCGGCACGGTGACGCGGCCCGAATAGTTCGGGTCCGCCTTGAGGTAGACCTGGTAGAGATAGTCCGAGCCGAACAGGTGGTCGCCGGTGGCGCCGTCGCGTTTCTTGAACTCCCAGCCGTTCTCCAGCATCAGGTAATCGACGACCGAGACGGAGATCAGGTCTTCGAGCTTCTTCAGCTTGCGGAAGATCAGGGTGCGGTGCGCCCAGGGACAGGCATAGGAGACGTAGAGGTGATAACGCCCGGCTTCGGCCTTGAAACCTTGCCTGCCGGAGGGACCGGCTGAGCCGTCAGCAGTCACCCAGTTGCGGAACTGCGATTCGGCCCTTTTGAAATGGCCTTTGGTTTCCTTGGTGTCGTACCAGACGTCCTGCCACTTTCCTTCGACGAGCCTGCCCATGGCGATCTCCTTGGAGTTTCCTTGAGGCCATAGATACGGCACCGACCCGCGAATGCGAGACAGGATTTTATGAACGCTGTGTTTTTGCGTTGGACGAGCTGAAAATTTCCTGCTAGGTCGCTTTTCACATTTTTTCGGGATACCAACTTTCAATGACCGAAGTACGGGCACTGCGACGACGCTGATCATCGACCAAGACGCCGAGCAAAGGCGTCATCGATATCCCTTGTCCTGTCCGCTCTTTATCCTACGGCTTCGGTACCCCTATGTCCCAGCACAACGTTCTCTACAAGCACGACCTCGTTTACCTCACGGAAGACTCGTCCCATGACGAGGTCATCGAACTTATCAACGCGGAAGCCTTCGGCCCCGGCCGGCATACCCGCGCCGCCGCCCGCATCCGCGAGCAGGGGCCGCATGACCGCGCGCTTTCCTTCGTCTGCGCCGACGATGGCGAAACGATCGCCTCGGTCAGGATGACGCCGGTTCTGGCCGGCACGGTGAAGGGCCATCTGCTCGGGCCGCTTGCGGTGCGGCCGTCGCACAAGAACCAGGGCATCGGCCGCGAACTGGTGCGGATCGCCATCGAGGCGGCGAAACGCAAGGGTTCAGAAGCGGTGATCCTGGTCGGCGACCCGCCCTATTACGGCCCGCTCGGCTTCGAGAAGGTCGCCTATAACGCGCTGGAGTTCCCGGGCCCCGTCGATCCCGGCCGGGTTCTGGTCGTGCCGATCGGCGAGGACGTCCATCCGCGTCTGAAAGGCGTCATCGGCTGGCGCGAATAGGCCAATTCCTCTAATCCTTTCGAGGATCGGTCGGCCATGCCGGCCGAACGATTCGGATAGCGCGAGGGACAGGCCGATGGCAGCAATCACCATGGACGAGGCGCTCGACCGCGCCGGGGCAGGCACCTATCAGCGGCGGCTGATGGGCATTTTCGGCCTCGTCTGGACGGCTGACGCCATGCAGGTCCTGGCGGTCGGCTTCACCGCCGCCTCGATCGCGGCGACCTTCGGCCTCACCGTGCCGCAGGCGCTGCAGACCGGGACCGCGTTTTTCCTCGGCATGCTTCTCGGCGCGCTCGGTTTCGGCAGGCTCGCCGACCGGATCGGCCGCCGGCGCGTGTTGATCGTCACCGTCGCTTGCGACGCGGTGTTCGGCACGCTGTCGATCTTCGCGCCCGATTTCACCATCCTGCTTCTGCTGCGGTTCCTCACGGGCGCCGCTGTCGGCGGCACGCTGCCGGTCGATTATGCGATGATGGCTGAATTCCTGCCGGCCAGGAACCGCGGGCGCTGGCTGGTCCTGCTCGAAGGCTTCTGGGCGGTCGGAACGCTGATCGTGGCACTCGCCGCCTGGGCCGCGAGCCTTGCCGGCGTCGCGGATGCCTGGCGCTATATCTTCGCGGTCACCGCCATCCCGGCCGTCGCCGGCATCGGCCTGCGTTTCCTGGTGCCGGAATCGCCGCTCTACCTGCTGCGCTCCGGCCGCGCCGAGGAGGCCAAGGCGATCGTCGACCGGATACTCGCCGTCAACGGCCATCGGCCGCTCGGCGCCGATACGAGCCTCGTCCAGCCGCAGCCGGTCGCGGCGACCGGCATCTTTTCAGGGGAACTGCGCCAGCGGAGCATCATGATCCTGGCGATCTGGTTCCTTGTCTCGGTCTCCTATTATGGCGTCTTCACCTGGATGCCCGCGAAGCTTGCCGGCGAAGGCTTTGGTTTCGTGCGCGGCTACGGTTTCCTGGTTCTGGTCGCCATCGCCCAGATCCCGGGTTATGCGCTCGCGGCTTACGGGGTCGAAAAATGGGGCCGCAAGCCGACGCTGATCGGCTTCTGCCTGCTTTCGGCCCTCGGCTGCCTGATGTTCGTCGTCGCGCCCAGCGCCACGCTGGTCGGCGCTGCGCTGCTGATCATGAGCTTTGCGCTGCTCGGCACCTGGGGTGCGCTTTATGCCTATACGCCGGAACTCTATCCGACGGCGTCGCGCGCTACCGGCATGGGTGCGGCCGGCGCCATGGCACGCCTCGGCGGGCTGCTGGCGCCCTCGCTGGTCGGTTATGTCGTCGTGCAGGGGCTCGGGCTGACGATCGGCATCTTTGCCGGCCTGCTGGTGATCGCGGCGATTGCCGCCACGATGATCAATGCGGAAACGCGTCAGGTTTCTCTCGCCTAAGATCGCGGAAAGTCAGAAGCGCTTTTGCAGCCATGTCACCGAATGGCCTCCTTCGAGGCCTTTCAGGCTGCCGATCTCGGTATAACCCTGCTTGAGATAAAGCTTGAGGGCCGCCGGGTTCATGGTGTCGATATAGGCGCCGATCGCGCCGCGGGCGCGGGCTTCTGCCTCGGCCATGTCGAGCATGCGGGCTGCGAGGCCGCGGCCTCGCAGGGCATCCGGAATGTAAAGCATCGAAACATAGAGCCAGCCCCGGCCCGTATAGCCGGTCAACCCGCCGATGAGATTGCCGCCCTCGTCCCGCAGCGGCACTGCCAGTTCCTGCCGGTTGCTCGGGCCGAAGGCCATGACGTTGTGGGTCCTCAGCCGTTCGAGGATAAAGTCCTCCTCGTCGGCGCTCATGCCCTCGGTCAGTGTCAGGTCGATATCCATGCGGCGATTCTTCGTCCCCATTTTCGGAGCGAATGGATAAGCTACAGAGCTTTCCTGAGGAAGGTGCGGGTGCGCCCCTTCGGAAACTCGGGCAGTTCGCCGAAAATCTCGTAACCCTGGCGCATGTAAGCCTTGCGGGCGACCGGGCTGAAGGTGTCGATCCAGGCGCCGTGGCAGCCGCGGGCGCGGGCTTCCTCCTCGGCTTGGGCCAGCAGCTTGCCGGCCATGCCTTCACCCCGCAACGCGTCGGGGATGAACAGCCATTGGGTGAAGAGCCAGCCCCAGGCGGTATAGCCCGAAAGCCCGCCAATCACCTTGTCCTCGGCGTCGCGGATCAGAACGGCGAGCGGCTTGCGCTCGGATGGGCCGACATCCGCGTCGTTGAAGGCGGTCAGGCCTTCGCCGATCGCGGCCAGCTCCTCGGGCAAGGGCGAGGCGGTTATGTCAAGCTGCGTCATTCCTCAGCGCCCCTCGCGCCACCACATCGCCGCGACCGCAAAGAGCAGGGCGGACAAGCCGGCGAAACCGGCAAACAGCGGCAGCGTATTGATGCCGCGCAGTACCGTCTCGTCGGTGAGGCGGATGACCATGCGGTCGCGATCGTTGACGCGCACTTCGCCGCGCACCGGCAGGATATCCGGCAGCGAGATACCGTCTCCGGATGCGACGCGGGTGACGAGGCCGCGGGTCTTGTCGGCATAAGGCTTCAGCGTCGCCTCGGTCGAGATCATCGCCTTGAATTCCGGGGCATCGACGGTCCCTACATGCACCAGTGTCGAGAACTGGCCGTTGGTGACCTCGAACAGGCCGGTCTCCTCCATGCGGCGTTCCACGCGGTACTGGCCGGGGCCGGCTGATGTCATCGGCACGGTCTCGGTGCGGCCGGACGGGTATTTGATGGTTGCCGGGCCGGGGTCGTCGCCGATCGTCTGGCGGGTGGCTTCCAGCGTGCGGCCGACGGCGCGGGCGGTCAGCGCCTCTTCCTCGAGCTCCGGTTCCTTCATCAGCCAGTGGGCGATGCGGCGATAGAGCGACACATGCGGGCCGCCGCCTTCGAAACCGCGGGCCCAGAGCCAACCCTGGTCGGAGAGCAGCATGGCGACGCGGCCTTCGCCCTGGCGGTTGAGCACGAGCAGGGGACGGTCGCCGTCGCCTTCCATGACAGTCTGGCCCTGCGGCGTATCGACATCGATGGTGCGGAACCAGCGGCCCCAGGCGGGCGGGTTGGCGTTGGAGCCGTCGAGCCCGCGGGTCACCGGATGCTTTTCGCCCTCCGGCGAGAGGTGCGGATAGAAGGCGGCGCTGTGGACCTCGCCGGTCGGTGCGGCCGGCAGGACCTGTTCGAGCGGCGTGGACGCGATCGAATCCTCGCCGGCATGCTCGGGACCGGCGGCGATCAAGAGCGCGCCGCCATTGTTCACGTATTGGGCGATGTAATCGTAATAGAGGATCGGCAGCACGCCGCGATGCTTGTAGCGGTCGAAGATGATCAGGTCGAAATCCTTGATCTTCTCGACGAACAGTTCGCGGGTCGGGAAGGCGATCAGCGACAGTTCGTTGATCGGCGTGCCGTCCTGCTTTTCCGGCGGCCGCAGGATGGTGAAGTGGACGAGGTCGACCGAGGCATCTGATTTCAACAGGTTGCGCCAGGCGCGCTCGCCGGCATGTGGTTCGCCGGAGACGAGCAGGACGCGCAGGTTCTGGCGGATGCCGTCGATGACGTGGACGGCACGGTTGTTGGCGGTCGTCACTTCGCCCGGAAGCTCGGCGACCGAAAATTCCATGACGTTGTTGCCGCCGCGCGGAACCGTGAAGGAGAAGGGCGTCTCCTGGCCGGGCGTGGCGCGCAGCGTCGCGGTCTGCTGGCCGTTCATGCGCACGGTGACCTGGGCAGTGCCGCCGCCAGTGCGGCCGTCGTCGAACACCCGCAGCGTCAGTTCCTGTTCCTCGCCGACGATGCCAAAGCGTGGGGCGCGGACGACCTCTACACGGCGGTCGAACTCGTCGGGCTTGCCGGTGATCAGGCCGTGGACGGGGGCGTTGAAGCCGAGGTCCTGGTTGATCCCGGGCAGGTCGTGGATCTGGCCGTCGGTCAGGAAAACCGCACCGCCGATGCGGGCGGGGGGGACGTCCGAGATCGCCGAGCGCAGGGCGGTGAACAGCTTGGTGGAGGGCGTATCGGACTCGCCGTCGTCATTGACCTCGACAACGCGGGTCTCGATGCGCGGGTAGCGGGAGAAACGGTCCTCAAGGCTGGCGAGCGCCTGGTCGGTCTGTTGCTTGCGCTGGGCGGTATCCTGGCTCTGCGAGCGGTCGACGATGATCGGCACCACGGTCGAAAGCTGGTCGCGGTCCTCCTGCAGCAGCGTCGGGTTGGCGAGCGCCAGAAGCAGCGCCGCCAGCGCCAGCGTGCGCAGGGTGGCGCCGCGAATGCCGCGCCAGAAGGCGAGGCCGGCGAGGATCATGGCGAACACGCCAAGCGCAGCAAGGATCGGCCAGGAGAAGAAGGGTGCGAATTCGATGGTCATGAGGATTTCCCTCTATGGGCCAGGAGCGTTGTGCAAGGTTCGCCCCTCACCCCGCCTCCGCTTCGCTCGGCGCACCCTCTCCCCGCAGGCGGGGCGAGGGGGAACGGCGACGGTGCGGCATATCCCTTCTCCCCGCGTGCGGGGAGAAGGTGGCGGCAGCCAGATGAGGGGCGATGGACCATGGTGACTTATCCCCTCACTGCCCAAGCCGCTCGAGCAGGGCCGGCACGTGCACCTGGTCGGCCTTATAGTTGCCGGTCAGCATGTACATCATGATGTTGACGCCGGAGCGGTAGGCGTATTCGCGCTGCATCTCGTCCGGGGGGACGGTCGGCAGCACGGCAGCGCCCTGCGAATCCACAGCCCAGGCGCCGGCAAAGTCGTTGCCTGTGATCAGGAGCGGGGTGACGCCGTCGCCGCTCGAGGAAAGCTGGGCGCCGGTGCTCTTCGCTTCCTGCCGTGCCTCGACCCAGAGGGGGCTTCCGGTATAGCGGCCGGGGAAATTGGTGAGCAGGTAGAAGGAGCGGGTCAGCACGTGATCCGTCGGCGTCGGTTCCAGCGGCGGGATGTCGATATTGGCAAGGATCGCCTGCAGCCGCTCGCCGTTCGGCGTGGTGCCGCCGCCATCGAGCGAGGAATACTGGTCGCGGGTATCGAAAAGCACCGTGCCGCCATTGCGCATATAGGCGTCGATACGCGAGATCGCCGCCGGCGAGGGCATCGGCGCGGTAGCGGAGATCGGCCAGTAGATGATCGGGTAGAAGGACAGCTCGTCCTTGGTGATGTCGAGGCCGACCGGGGCGCCGGGTTCGAGCGTCGTGCGGTAGGTGAGGAACTGGCTCAGGCCTTCCAGACCCTGTTCGGAAATGCTGTCGACGTCCCGTTCGCCGGTGACGACATAGGCGAGGTGGGTGGTGTCGAGCCGTTCGAGGATCTGTTCGTCGCCGGGTTTGGCGCCGGCGCCGGGCGCCATTTCCTGCGCCTGCGGCTGGCCCGGCAACAAGGCGAAGAGGCCGAAGGCGAGGGCGGCGATCACCGCCGCGACCCCGCCGGCTGTCCGGCGGCGGCCGGGAACGCGGGAGAAGGCTCCGTTCATGAACAGCACCACGATACTGTCGAGGATCAGCAGCGCGAAGGCGGCTGCAAAGAGCGCCGGGCGCAGCGACACGGCTTCACCGCCCGCAAGGCCTTCGCGGACGATCGGACGGCCGGCTGCGGTCGGGTCGAAGCGGGCGATCACCGTCTTCGGCGCCAGCAGGTTGACGGCGGTGAAACCGTCCTCGGTGCCGTAGAGGCCGGGCGGATGATCGAAGCTTGCGACCGGCACCTGGTTGGCGGCAATCGCGATCGGCCGCGCCGTGCCGGTCTCGGTGGTCAGGACGCCGTCGGCGGTCAGAAGACGATAGGGGGCGAGCGTCGCGGTGGCTCCCTCGGCGGCAGAGCCGGACGAGGCGGCGCCGCCGGCGCGGGCGAGCTGGACGAGGCGGCGGAGCATTTCGACGAAATTGCCCGATAGCGGCAGGTTCGACCATGTCGCTTCGGCGCTGGTGTGGAAGAGCACGATGCGGCCGGCATCGACTTCCTTTTCGGTGACGAGAGGCGTGCCGTCGGCAAGGCTCGCCCAGGTGCGCTCGGCAAGATCCGGCGTCGGTTCGGCGAGAACCTGGCGGGTGACGGTGATGTCGGCGGCGCGCGGCATGCCGGCGAAGGGCCCAAAACTCGGGAAATCGGCGAGCGACTGCGGCTCGGACCAGGACATGGCGCCGCCGAGTGCCCGTTCGCCCTGGCGCAGGATGACCGGCACCAGCGGATCGTCGGCGGGGGCTGCGGCGAGGCGCGGCCCGGCAAAGCGGATCAGCGTGCCGCCTTGGGCGATCCATCGCTGCAGCGGCGCATAGGTTTCCGCCGGCAGGCGACCGACATCGGCGAGGATGATCGCGGACGGATTGCCCTGCAAGATCTGCGGGATGGCGACCGCAAGATCGGCGGTGTTCGGCTGGATGACATCCGCATAGGGCAAGAGCGCGCGGCTGATGTAATAGAGCGGCTGCAGCAGCGGCTGGAAGTCGCTTCCGCTTTCACCGGCGAGCAGTGCGATGCGGCGGCGCTTGAAGCCGTCGTCGAGCAGGTGCGCGGCGCCGGCCGTCGCCAGCCCGTCGATGTTCAGCCGCGCGAAATCGTTGCGCAGTTCGAACGGGGAGGCGATCTCGGCGGTGGCGGTTCCCGAGCCCGCGGCAAACTGCAGCGTGCCGGAGGCGAGCGCGCGGCCCTGCGCGTCGAGCGCGTTGACGTTCATCTGCTGCGCCGATGCGGTCGAAAGGCGGGTGGCGGTAACCGTCATGGCGGCGGCATTGTTGACTGCGTCGGTCAGCGCCACTGCGCTGTGCCCGTCGCCTTCGACAAGCCGCATCTCGGCAGGCGAAAGCGCGGCAAACGCCGACATCGCGTCGTTGTCGCTGGCGGCGGCCATGCCGTCGGAAAGGATGGCGAGCGTGCCGGGGCGGGTGCCGTTCATCGCCTCCCTGATCGCCTGGGCGGTGCGGGCCCGGTCAGGAACCAGCGGCCTGGGATTGGCGGCCTTCAGTTTGTCGCGGGCCGCAGCGGCGGTGCCGGGTACGGCCTCGTGGCTGGCATTGGCGGTAAAGGTGATCGAAACCGGCACATCGGCGCTTTCGGCATCGTCGATCAGCAGCCTGGCGGTCTGGACGCGGCGTTCCCAGTCGGTGGCGGTCGCCCAGCCGTTGTCGACGACGAGCACCAGCGGCCCGCCGGCATTCAGCGAATTGGCGCGCGGGTTCATCACCGGATCGGCGATGGCGAGGATCACTGCGGCGGCAAGCAGCATGCGCAGCAGCGTCAGCCACCAGGGGCTTTTCGAGGGTGTTTCCTCGCGCTTCAGCACCGTTGCGAGAATGCGGAGCGGCGGGAAGACTTCCGTTTTCGGACGCGGCGGGGTGAGCCTGAGCAGCCACCAGATCACCGGCAGCGCGATCAGGCCGAAAAGAATGGCGGGATTGGCGAAAATCAACGCGCTCATGATCGCTCTCCAGCCGGTTTCGGCGCCGGCAGGCCGGAGAGATAACCATGCACGGCGACAAGCGCCTCGGAGGCGAGATGATCGGTCCGGTGGAAGACAAAACTCCAGCCGAGACGGCGCAGCGATTCACCGAGCGCATCGCGGCGGGCGAAATAGGCGCGCTGGTAATCCTCGCGGATCATCTCGGCGCGGCCGGAAACGAGCTTTTCGCCGGTTTCGGGATCGGTGAATTCGGTGCGGCCGGTATAGGGGAAGGTCTCCTCGGCCGGGTCGGCGATCTCGACCACGTGGCCGCGCAGGCCGCGGCGGCCGAGCGGGGCGATGCGCTCCATCACGCGGTCGGCATCGTCGAGGAAGTCGCCGATCAGCACGATGTCGCTATGGCCGCGGATCATTGCGGTATCCGGCAGGCCGGTGGTCAGCGGCGCGTGCATGATCGAGGCTGCGAGCCGCTCGGCGGCATTGCGGGCCGAGACCGGCTCCATGATGCCGGGGCAGCCGATGCGCTCGCCGGAGCGCGCGAGGATTTCGGCCAGCGCCAGCATCAGCACCAGCGCGCGGCTTTCCTTGGAGGCGATGGCGAGCGTCGACTTGTACATCATCGACGGCGACATGTCGGCCCACAGCCAGACGGTGTGCGCTGCCTCCCATTCGCGGTCGCGGACATAGGTATGGTCGTCGCGGGCGGAACGGCGCCAGTCGATGCGCGACAGGCTTTCGCCCTCCGCGTAAGGGCGGAACTGCCAGAAATTCTCGCCGATGCCGCGCTTGCGGCGCCCGTGCCAGCCGGCGATCACCGTGTTGGCGATGCGCTTTGCTTCCACCATGCAATCCGGCACAAGCGTCGCGCGGGCCTGGGCTCGGGAGAGGACTTCGCTACTCGGTGTCTGCTCTACGATCTGGCCAATGGTGGATGCCACGCAGGTTCCTTTCTAAGCCGTCGCAGCCTTAGCCGCGGGCCTGCTTCACCAGGCTGGCGATGACGTCGCGCACCGACATGCCTTCGGCACGGGCGGCAAAGGTCAGCGCCATGCGGTGTTCGAGCACCGGTTCGGCAAGCGCATAGACGTCGTCCAGCGACGGGGCGAGGCGGCCTTCGTAAAGGGCGCGGGCGCGGGCCGTCAGCATCAGCGACTGGCCGGCGCGCGGGCCGGGGCCCCAGGCGACGTGCTTGTCGGTGCTGGCATTGCCGTGGCCGGGGCGGGCGGAGCGTACCAGCGAGAGGATGGCGTCGACCACCTTGTCGCTCACCGGCATCTGGCGGATCAGGGTCTGGATTTCCTGAAGGCGGGCAGAGTCGATGACGCCGCGCGCCTTGGATTCCGAAAGGCCGGTGGTTTCGAGCAGGATCTGACGCTCGGCGGCTAGTTCAGGATAAAGCACGTCGACCTGCAGCAGGAAGCGGTCGAGCTGCGCTTCGGGCAGCGGATAGGTGCCTTCCTGCTCCAGCGGGTTCTGGGTCGCGAGCACGTGGAAGGGGGCGGGCAGATCGTAACGCTGGCCGGCAACGGTGATGTGGTATTCCTGCATGGACTGCAAGAGCGCCGACTGGGTACGCGGCGAGGCGCGGTTGATTTCGTCGGCCATCAGGAGCTGTGCGAAAACCGGGCCCTTGATGAAGCGGAAGGACCGGCGGCCGGCATCGTCCGTATCCATCACTTCGGAGCCGAGAATGTCCGAGGGCATCAGGTCGGGGGTGAACTGGATGCGGTTGGCGCCGAGGCCGAGCACCGTGCCGAGCGTGGTGACGAGCTTGGTCTTGGCAAGGCCGGGAACGCCGACGAGCAGCGCGTGGCCGCCGGAGAGGACAGCCAGCAGCGTGTTTTCTACCACCTTCTCCTGGCCGAAGATCACCTTGGCGATTTCGGTGCGGATGGCGGCGATGTCGGACAGGGCCATTTCGGCGGAGGCGATGATGGCTTTTTCATCGAGGACGGTATCGGTGGAATTCATCAGGCCCATGTCGTTCTCCATGCATCCAGAACCGGCAGGCTTTTCAAGGCCGGACTCGTTCATGTCCCGGCGGCGAATCGCTGCGTCGCAGCATCCGGCTTATCCGATCAAACTTATTCCCCGAAACATGGCTGACAAGCACGTATTGAATGACTATCTCGTGAGGAACAATTGCTTTCGCCAATGCTTACGGATGAACCGGGACTGAAAGATGGCAGCGCAAACGATAAAATCGGCAGCCGATGCCGCAGGCCTTGCGGCCCTGATTTCGCGCGCTTCCGAGCAGACGGGTGACGGAAAGCGCGGTTTGCCGCCTGTCGAGCGATGGAATCCGCCCTTTTGCGGCGATATCGACATGGAAATCCGTGCCGACGGCACGTGGTTCTACATGGGCACGCCGATCGGCCGCGCGCCGCTTGTGCGGCTGTTTTCGACCGTGCTGCGCAAGGGCGAGGATGGCCGGACCTACCTCGTAACACCTGTGGAAAAAGTCGGCATCCGGGTCGTGGACGCACCCTTTCTGGCGGTCGAGATGCAGGTCACGCAGCGTGAGGGCCGCCAGGTGCTCACGTTCAGGACAAATGTCGGTGACGTGGTGGAGGCGGGCCCGCAATCTCCCCTGCGCTTCGAGATTTCAGGCGAGAACCGCGAGCTGAAACCCTATCTCCTGGTGCGCGGCCGGCTGGAGGCGCTGGTCTCGCGCGCGGTGATGTACGATCTCGTGGAACTCGGCGAGGCGATCGTGATAGACGGGGTCTCGATGTTCTCCGTCCGCTCCGGAACGGAGGTCTTTCCCGTGATGCCCAAGGCCGAACTGGACGCCTTATCGCAATGAGTGACTATCCCCTTTTTTCGGCCGGCGATTTCCGCCGCCGGGCGCTGAACCAGAACGGCGGGCCGGTCGATCGGGCCTGGCGCGACCATGGCGACCATCTGCTCAACCCGACGCTGGTCGATTTCGCGGCCGGGCTGAAGCTGAAGGACGCGGCGGTGCTGGTGCCGGTCGTCGACGACGGCGACGAAGCCAAGGTGATCCTGACGCAACGCACCTCGACGATGCGCAAGCATTCCGGCCAGATCGCCTTTCCGGGCGGCGGCATCGATCCGGAAGACCGGTCGCCGGAACAGGCGGCGCTGCGCGAGGCGGAGGAGGAGATCGGCCTCGACCGTTCCTTCGTCGAAACGCTGTCGCGGCTGCCGACCTATTATGCGGCGACAGGCTTTCGTATCACGCCGGTGCTCTCGGTGGTCAGGCGCGGTTTCGAGATCAGGCCCAACCCGGCCGAGGTGGACGAGGTCTTCGAAGTGCCGCTGTCCTTCCTGATGAACGAGGCGAACCACCAGCGCGGCAGCCGCGAATGGGACGGCAAGGAGCGGCATTTCTACGTCATGCCCTATGAGGAACGAAACATCTGGGGCATTACCGCGGGCATTCTGCGCACGCTCTATGAAAGGCTTTATGCATGACCAGTGTAGCCGACGAGGCCTGGTTCAAGGATCCGGCGCTGCAGCGCATCCTGACGCTGCTCAATGCCGACGGCGGCGAGGCGCGGGTGGCGGGTGGCGCGGTGCGCAATGCGCTGATGGGGCTTCCCGTCGCCGACATCGATGTCGCGACCACGCTTCGCCCGGAAAAGGTGGTCGAGCGGGCGGTGACGTCCGGTATCAGGGCCGTGCCGACCGGCATCGAGCACGGCACGGTGACGCTGGTCATCGACGGCCATGGTTTCGAGGTGACGACGCTTCGACGCGATGTCGAGACCGACGGCCGACGCGCCAAGGTTGCCTTCGGCACCGACTGGCAGGCGGACGCCGAACGGCGGGACCTGACGATCAACGCGCTTTATGCGGATGCTCAAGGCGAGGTGATCGACCTCGTGAACGGCCTGCCGGATATCGAAACCCGCACCGTCCGCTTCATCGGCGAGGCGGCCGAGCGGATTGCCGAGGATTACCTGCGCATCCTGCGTTTCTTCCGCTTCTTCGCCTACTACGGTTCCGGCCGGCCGGATGCGGAGGGTTTGAGGGCCTGCGCACGGGCCAAGGGCAAGCTTTCGACGCTGTCGGCCGAGCGCGTCTGGGCGGAAACCCGGAAGCTGCTGTCGGCCGCCGATCCTTCCCGCGCGCTGCTGTGGATGCGGCAGGCGGGCGTGCTTTCCGAAATACTGCCCGAGACCGAAAAATGGGGTATCGACGGCATCCACGGCCTCGTGGCCGCCGAAAAATCGCTCGGCTGGGCGCCCGACCCGCTTCTGCGGCTGGCGGCGATCGTGCCCCCGGATGCCGAGCGGCTCGATGCGCTCGCCAAGCGGCTCAGGATGTCGAATGCGGAAGCCGCGCGGCTCGCCACCTGGGCAAATGCCCCGGTGCCGCCCGACGAGGTGACGGATGTCGGCTTCGACCGGCTGCTCTATCGCCACGGCGCGGAAGGCCTGGTCCTGCGGCTGAGGCTCGCCCTTGCATCCGCGCGGACGGCGGCCGAAGGAGATCCGGCAGCGATGCGCAGATCCGCACGGCTGTCGGTGCTCTTGAAGAGGGCGGAGAGCTACGACAGGCCGGCCTTTCCACTCAGCGGCGCCGATATCGTCGCAGCCGGCGTGCCGGCCGGCAAGCGGGTCGGAGAAATCCTGAAGGAGCTGGAAGACTTCTGGGTGGAGCGCAATTTCGCTCTCGACCGGGCGGCGCTGACCGCCCGGCTGGAGAATATGATCCGCAGTTCGCTCTGACATCAGGCGGTCTGCCACGCTTACATCAGGCCGCTTACCGCTCTGGTATCAAGAGGCACCGGTAAGCCGGGCAGAGCGCTTCTAGGCGGAACGGCTACCTTCACGCTCGGCCATCAGGCCGCCTCAGCGCCGTTTTCGTCACGAATGCGCGCCTTGATGTTCTCGACCATGTTTTCGCGGATGATCTCTTCGCCGTGAACCGTGCGGAGATGTTCCACTGCGCGGCGGACCACTTCAGCATCCTCATCGGCTCGTGTATGCCACTGGCAGCCGGGTACAAGCGTACCGCATTCGAACAATCGCATGACTTTTCCTCCTGTGGTCGTTGGGGCTGGAGGCGGCGGACATCTCCTCATATCCGCCGGCGCCAACCCCGATAACTCGGAAACTGCAACGACCGTTCCAGGCGTTTATTCGGAAAGCGCCCAGGCGTGGAAGACGGAGGCCTGTTCGGCAGCCTTTCCCTGCGCCGGTTCGTCATTGGCAGCCGATACGGCGACGGACTTGCCGGCAAGCTGGCGCTTTACCTGGTCCACATAGAAGGAATGCGGGAGTTCGCCGCCGGTTCTCGCACGCATTTCCGTCGCGAGGCGGTCGATCATTTCAATCGTGTCAATGGACCGGGCGTCCTTGTCCTCAGACGCTTGCGGCATGGGCATGCTATTCTGTGCCATCATGGCGATCCTCCTCCGGTACAACCAAGGGGACGCTACCACCACCGAATCGATTCTGATATCGCATTTGTTAAGGGCGATATATTGGGGCCGGTTTTTACCCGAAAATCGTTAATTTCATGGTTTCGATCTAAGGCCACCTTACAACCGGAGGCAGTGACGACAGGATGGACTCGACGTTGCCGCCGGTCTTCAACCCGAAAATCGTGCCCCGGTCGTAGAGCAGGTTGAACTCCACGTAGCGGCCGCGGCGGATCAGTTGCTCGTCGCGATCATGCTCCGTCCACGGCCTGTTGAAATTGGCCCGGACGATTTTCGGATAGACGAGGTTGAACGCGCGTCCGACATCCTGGACGAAGGCGAAATCCGCATCCCAGCCGCCTTTTTCCTCGACGGGATGCAGCCAGTCGAAGAAAATGCCACCGATGCCGCGCGCTTCGTTGCGGTGCTTCAGGAAGAAATAATCGTCGCACCAGGCCTTGTAGCGACCGTAGTCGGCCACCGCC
This sequence comes from Hyphomicrobiales bacterium, assembly GCA_900471605.1. Lineage (GTDB taxonomy): Bacteria > Pseudomonadota > Alphaproteobacteria > Rhizobiales > Rhizobiaceae > Neorhizobium. The sequence goes on from UCEY01000026.1 coordinate 17,088, forward strand.
TCGTGGCGCTTGCAGGTGATTTCCATGACCCGGTGGAAGAGCGTGCTGTCGGGATCCGTCTGGGTGCGCCTGCGGTCGAGAACCGGGGTGAGGTCGGCGCCGCCGCCGAACCACTGGCTCGACGTCACCACCATGCGGGTGTTCATGTGCACGGTCGGCACGTTCGGATTGACCGGATGGGCGATCAGCGAAATGCCCGACGCCCAGAAGCGCGGGTCTTCCTCGGCTCCCGGCATCTGGCTGCGGAAATCGGCGGAAAACTCGCCATGGACGGTCGAGGTGTGGACGCCGACCTTTTCGAAGACGCGGCCCTCCATCATCGACATCCTGCCACCGCCGCCGGCTCCGCCGTCGCGCAGCCAGTCCTTGGGCTTGAAGCGGCCCGGCTCCTGATCGGCGAGGGGGCCGGTCAGCTCGTCCTCGAGGCCTTCCAGCGAAGCGCAGATCGTGTCGCGCAGGCTTTCGAACCAGGCGCGCGCCGTCGCCTTCTTGTCTTCGATGTCCTCGGGCAGCCCCTTTGGCAGTACCGGCCGTTCCATGTCGTTATTCCTCTCGCCATCCCCTTGGCGCGATTCGCATTTTTCCGATCGGGGATTAGCAGTTCTGGCTTTCGCGTACCATTCCATCGGTTGTCGCGGGTGGAAAATGAGACTCGCAAAGCGTGTCGCCGCACACTATCTTTACCCCATAAACAGGTGCTGATCAGAGGCTTTCATGGCAAAGTTCACACCCCCGCCGCTCGACGGGCTGAAACGCAGGATCGACCGCCACCGGCAGGAAAAGGCCGGCGAGCGACAGGGCATGTTCGTGCGGCAGACTTTCGAGCTCTCGCGGGAAGAAGCGCGGCAAAAGGCGCGCGAATGGTTTCACGACTATCCGAAGGCTGCCTACTGGACCGAAGTGGAAAGCTGGCGTCAGCTCGAAGGCGACCGTATCGAATTCACGATGCGCCGGCTGCCGACCGCGGATTGATCCGACCCGTCACTTCGGATCCTCGTAGGTATAGAGCGCACACATCTCGTCGCTGCTCCTTGGCGGATTTCTCCCCGTAAATACGGCGATCGCGGACATGCCGTTTCCCGATGCCCAGTTCGCGACATAGGTCACGTCGCCCGATCCGCAGAGCTGGTTGCCGTTTTCGAGCTCCGGATCGGCCGGTTCCGCGACGCGGTAGACCGAAGCCGGGACCCTCCTGCCATCGACGCGGAAATTGTCGGCGACAAGGTCGGAGAATTCGAGGGTTTCCTCGTTCTCGAAGGTGATGCCGAAATCATCCAGCCACACATCGCCGGTAACGCTCATCGCCGTCTTGCTGACAGCGGTATAGTGGTCAGCCTCCTGGGCACAGGCTGACGAAGCCATCAGGGCGAGGGCGGCAACGGTCATGGGGCGGCAGAGCAGATTGCGCATCTCGATCCTTTGGGGGCAGGGAAATATGAAGCTCGATTGCCGAAACATATGCGATCTCCGATGTTTGGCCCATGGGCTTCGACCGGTTTGACATGTGTTTTTCAAAAGATGCTAAACGGGCGGGAGACGGGTGATCCGCCAGCTGCCGACCGCGCTCAGGCGGCATCCCCCGCCTTGACGAGAACCTGCGTGAGTTCGAGGCCGAGAGCTTTCATCACCTTCAGGATCGTGGCGAATTCCGGGTTTCCTTCACCGCTCAGGGCGGTATAGAGCGCCTTTCGGTTCACCCTCGGCATCGTCGCGCGACGATGCCGAGGCATCTCGCGATGTTGTTCAGCAGGGACGGCGGTCAACTTAAACTAAACCTATCCGCGCAATCAACCGACGTCCACCTGCTCTTCCGCCTCCAGCAGGATGGGCCCGGCACCCTTTTCGCCGAGCATATCCTGCGGATTCCTCAGCGGGCATTCTTCCATCGAGAGGCAGCCGCAGCCGATGCAGCCGGTCAGGTGGTCGCGCAGCGACGTGAGACTGGCGATCCGTGCGTCGAGCTGGCGTTTCCAGGTTTGCGAAAGGCGTTGCCAGTCCCTTGCCGTCAACGGCCGGTCGTGCGGCAGGACGGAGAGCGCCTCGGCGATATCGGCGAGCGGTATGCCGGTCTTCTGGGCAACCTTGATGACCGCGACCCGGCGCAGCACCACGCGGGGATATCGCCTCTGGTTGCCGCGGTTACGCCAACTCCTGATCAATCCCTTGGTTTCGTAGAAATGCAGCGTCGATACCGCGACGCCGCTGCGCTGCGCCACTTCGCCGACCGTCAATTCCAGCGGCATGCGTCCTTCGGAATCTTTTTTCATTCACCATTGACCTCAATATTGCTTGAGGTTCTATAGCAGAGGCTCCCAGAAAGAAAACCGGAGCCCAGTTCCATGGAGACGAAAAACGCCCTGCCGCCGCTGCCCCGCAGCGTATCGCTCGTTCGGGCCGGCACCCCATCTCCTGCGTCGCATTTTTCCCGCAACATGACCCTTCTGTCGGTCAGCACGCTGACCATCATGTCGGGTGCGACGATCTCGGCCTCCTTGCCCGGGATCGCGGCGCGTTTTGCCGGCCTGCCGAATGTCGAGCTCCTCAGTCGGTTGGTCTTGACGCTGCCGGCCCTGTTCATCGCCGTCTTCGCGCCGGTGGCCGGTCTGGTCATCGATCGCTATGGCCGCAAGCCGCTTCTCATCGTCATGCTGCTGCTTTTCGCAATGGCCGGATGCTCCGGCCTGTTCGCCGACAGTCTTTTCGGCCTGCTGGCCGGCCGTGCGGTACTCGGCATCGCCGTGGGCGGCATCATGACCACCGCGACCGCACTGGTCGGCGACTTCTTTGCCGGCACGGAGCGCGACCGCTACATGGGGCTACAGCAGGCCTTCGTCGGCGTCGGCGGAACGATCTTCCTGACCGGCGGCGGGTTCATGGCGGAACTCCATTGGCGGGCGCCTTTCCTTATTTATGCGCTCGCCTTCCTGCTCGTGCCGGCCGCGCTGGTGTTCATCCGCGAGCCGGCACGTCCGGCAGCGATACAGACGAGGGCGGCGCCCAACGGCCTCGGCACGCAAGGCAAGCTGCTTCTTCTCGCCCTGCTCATCGGGGCGGTCCTCAACATGGTCGCCTTCTACATGATCCCGACACAGCTTCCCTTCTATCTGAGATCGCTCGGCCTTGAGGCACCGAGCCTTGCCGGCATGGCCATCGGCCTCGGCCAGCTGGTCGGCATCGCCAGTTCACTGGTCTTTGCCCGTTTCCGGCAGATGCTCGGGGTCATGGGCGTCTTTGCGCTGGCCTTCGGATCGATGGGTGCAGCCTTCGTGCTGCTCTCGGTTGCCGGGACCTATCCGGGCATCCTGCTTGCGATGGCGGTATCCGGCATCGGCATGGGAACGATCATGCCGAATTTCGCCGGTGCTGCGATGCTGCTTGCATCGCCGGCCCTCAGGGGACGCATTTCCGGCCTGCTGGTGGCAAGCATCTTTACCGGACAATTCCTGTCGCCGCTCCTCTCCCAGCCTCTGATCGCCGTAAAAGGTTACGCTGCGACCTACGGCATGGCCGGCCTCATGCTGCTGGTCTTCGCTTTCGGTTCGCTTGCCGTCAGGCTCAGCCCGCGGCCGCGGGATGCCGCGACATGAGGAAAGGAAGCTCAGGCAAAGCCCGTCTGCCGCAATGCCTCGCCCGATATCATTGCCGCCGACATGGCGACATTGATGGAGCGCTGGCCGTTCACCATGGGGATCAGAATGCGGCCGTCGGCGGCCTCATGCACATGATCCGGCACGCCGGCGCTTTCGCGACCGAAGAGCAGGATATCGTCTGGCCGGAACGCGAAGCTCGTATAGGGCAGGGCGGCCTTGGTGGAGGCAAGCACGACGCGCCGGCCGTTCTCCTTGCGCCATGCGTCGAAGCGCTGCCAGTTGACGTGGCGGGCGAGCGTGACGCTCTCCAGATAGTCCATGCCCGACCGCTTCAGGTTCCGGTCGGAAATGTCGAAGCCGGCCGGCTCGATAATGTCGACCGAAAGACCAAGGCAGGCGGCGAGCCTCAGGATCGTGCCGGTATTGCCGGCGATATCCGGCTGGTAGAGGGCGATGCGCAGGCCGGAGGAAATGTCGCTCATAGGCGGTCCTTACGGGAAACCGGTGTCCGATCTCAAGCTTTTTCCATGCACGGCATGGCTGTGACGATCGTGCAACAGAAAATTCCCGGGTGGCCGGGCGCGGCGATTTGCTCTTTGCAATTTGTGTCCGAAAGGTTAGAAGACTTCTGTAACTCAACGCCTACTCAAGGAGGCCTACATGGATATGACCGTGCTTTCGCGCCTCCACAGCCGAATTGTTGTCTTTCTGGCCTAGGCGTTCCGCGGTTTCTCGCAAACTTTTCCTTTCCTGATCCGTTACGCGGCCGACATGCGGCCTCGATATCTTAAGTTTTCGTCGCCCGCTTCCGGCCGCCTTGCGTGCCGAACCGGCGCGGCAATCCGATTTACGGAGCTTTTTTCATGTTCTCGTGGTTCGAACGGCGCGTTGATCCCTATCCGGACGAAGCGCCCGCACTACCGCCCTCCGGCCTTGCGGCCTTCCTGTGGCACTATACCAAGCCGGTCTGGCCGTGGGTCGTCATCATGTCGACCTGCACGATGTTGATCGCCGTCGGCGAAGTGGCGCTGTTCCAGTTCCTCGGCGATATCGTCGATTGGCTGACCCATGCCGACCGGGCGACCTTCCTTGCGACGGAGGGGCCGAAGCTGTTCTTCATGGCCTTCGTGGTGCTGGTCGGCCTGCCGTTGGTGGCGACGCTCAATTCGCTGATCATGCACCAGATCCTGATGGGCAATTTCCCGATGATCGCCCGCTGGCAGATGCACCGCTTCCTGCTGCGGCACTCGATGACGTTTTTCGCCAACGAGTTCGCCGGCCGCGTCTCGACCAAGGTGATGCAGACATCGCTCGCCATCCGCGAAACGGTGATGAAGGTGCTCGACGTGTTCGTCTACGTCTTCACCTATTTCATCTCGATGATCGCGGTCGTGGCGGCGGCGGATCTGCGTCTTGCGGTGCCGCTCGTTCTCTGGATCGTCTTCTACTCGAGCACGGTCGCCTATTACGTGCCGCGCCTGAGAAAAATCTCGGCGGAACAGGCGGATGCGCGTTCGATGATGACCGGCCGCGTGGTCGACAGCTATACGAACATCGCCACCGTCAAGCTGTTTTCGCATGCCGGCAGGGAAGAGACCTATGCGCGCGACGCGATGGATATCTTCCTGAAGACCGTGCATGCGCAGATGCGCAAGGTGACCGCCTTCCAGGTGCTGGTCTACTTCTACAACTGTGCGGCGCTGTTTGCCGTCGGTGCATTGTCGATCTGGTTCTGGCTGGACAGCGCCATCTCGATCGGGGCGATCGCAATCGCCATCGGCCTTGCGATGCGCATCAACGGCATGTCGCAATGGGTGATGTGGGAAGTCTCGGCGCTGTTTGAAAACATCGGCACCGTCTATGACGGCATGTCGATGATGACCAAGGCGCATGACGTGGTGGACCAGAAGAGCGCTTCGACGCTGACCGCGAAAAAGGGCCATATCCGCTACGACAACGTCCACTTCCACTACGGCAAGGGCAAGGGCGTCATCGAAGGCCTGACGCTCGATATCCCGGCCGGCCAGAAGGTCGGCCTGGTCGGTCGCTCCGGTGCCGGCAAGACGACGCTGATGAACCTGCTGCTGCGCTTCTACGATCTGGAAGGCGGCCGCATCACCATCGACGGCCAGGATATCTCCGGCGTCACGCAGGACAGCCTGCGTTCGCTGATCGGCGTCGTCACCCAGGATACCTCGCTGCTGCACCGGTCGATCCGCGACAACATCGCCTACGGCAAGCCGGATGCGAGTGACGCGGATATCATCGAGGCGGCCAAGCGCGCGAATGCCTGGGACTTCATCGACGGGCTTGCCGACCTGCAGGGACGAAAAGGTCTCGATGCGCATGTGGGCGAACGCGGCGTGAAACTGTCGGGCGGCCAGCGGCAGCGCATCGCGATCGCCCGCGTCTTCCTGAAGGACGCGCCGATCCTGGTGCTCGACGAGGCGACTTCGGCGCTCGACAGTGAAGTCGAGGCGGCGATCCAGGAGAACCTGTTCTCGTTGATGCAGGGCAAGACGGTGATCGCGATTGCCCACCGGCTGTCGACGCTGACCGAAATGGACCGGCTGATCGTGCTTGACCGCGGCCGGATCATCGAGGCCGGCACGCATCGCGAGCTCGTGGCCTCGGGCGGCATCTATGCCGACCTCTGGAACCGCCAGTCGGGCGGCTTCATCGGCCATGACGACGTGATCGAAGAAGAGGCGGCGGAGTAAGCAGTGAAAGCCCCCGAGTGTGCTTGGGGGCTTTCATTATCTTGCCTGCAGTTATTCTTGCAGAGTCAAGGCTCTTAAAAATTCTCAATAGATAAGATAATTTAGGGGCGTGAATGAATTCAGGTGCGCCATGGCTACGATTACCATTTCTCTTCCCGATACGCTGAAGGACTTCGTCCAACTTCAGATGGCGACGAAAGGCTACGGCAATGTCAGCGAATATTTCCGTACGCTGTTGCGCGACGCGCAACAGAAAGAGAATGACGAACGCTTGAAGGCTTTGTTGCTGGAGGGGCTTTCGTCCGGAGAAGGGCGTGTCGCCGCGCCTGAGTTCTGGAACGATCTAAAGGCAGAGGCGGCGATCCTTCTCGACAGGAAAACCAAGAAGTCTTCGCCTTGATAGTCATCGTCAAACCCGCGGCCAGATCCGACATCTTGCGGCAGGTCGATTATTATGCGGACATCGGTCTGCGAGATATCGGGGAAAGGTTCCTCTCTTCCGTTTAGTCATCGATCGATGTCCTCACAAGAACACCTTTAGGCGGCTCGCCCCGATACTTCGCTGATGAGGAACTTCTGGGTCTAAGATCCTGGCCGGTAAGGTCTTTTGAGGCATTCCGTATCTACTATATTCCGCAGAGCGATCGGTTGATCGTCTTGCGCGTTCTTCATGGTCGGCGGGACGTGGAAGGAATATTCGACGATGACCCCGATGCCGATCATTAAGAAAATGTAAGCCGCCGCCCGGCCGCTTTTGCTTTGCCGCCGATCAGAATCCGCCTATATCCGGAGCATGTTGAAACCGGTCTTCCGCATCTTCGAGAGCTTTATCAAGCCGTTTGCGAGGCGGGACGACCTGAAGCCCCCGGCTGGTCTCATCGGCTTCGTCTGGTTCTATGTCAGCCAGGCAAAGCTTCCGTTCTTCGCCATGCTGGTGCTCGGCGGGCTTGCGGCCGGCGTCGAGGCGGCGATGTTCTGGTATGTCGGACGGCTGGTCGATATCCTCGACACGACCGAACCCGCCGACGGCTGGGCGGGGCTTTTGGCCAATCACGGGACCGAGCTGGTGGTCATGGCGCTGGTGGTCGGCATCGGCCGCTTCCTGATCGGCTTTCTGACGGCGCTGGTCGACCAGCAGATCATCACGCCCGGTTTCTACAACCTGGTGCGCTGGCAGTCGTATATCCACGTGTCGCGCCAGTCGCTCTCCTTCTTCCAGAACGACTTTTCCGGCCGGATCGTCACGAAAGTCTGGTCGGCGGGGCAGGCGACCGGCGACGTCTTGACCTCGTTCATGGAAAGCGTCTGGTTCGTCGGCATCTACTCGGTCTCGACCATCGCGCTCGTCGCAGGCCTCGACTGGCGGCTGGCGATCGTGGTCGTCGCCTGGCTTGCCATCTTCGCGATGCTGGCCCGATATTACGTGCCGCGCATCCGCGAACATTCGAAGGCGTCCGCCGAGGCCGGTTCGATGATTTCCGGACGCATGGTGGACGCCTATTCGAACATCCAGACGCTTCGCCTCTTCGGCCGCGACGAGGCGAACGACCGATACATGCTGTCGGGCTTCGAGAGCTTTCAGGACACGATCATCGCGTTCACGCGGCTGCTCACCAGCGTGCGCGCCTCGATGGCCTTCCTCTCCGGCACGATGATCGTCACCATGGCGGCGATGAGCGTGCATCTGTGGCTCTCCGGCCTGATCTCGTCCGGCGCGGTCGCCTTCACCATGGCGCTGATGCTGCGGCTCAACTTCCTGCTCGGCCGGCTGATGACGCAGCTCAACGGCATCATGCGCAATATCGGCACGATCCAGAATTCGGCCGAGCTGATCTCGCAGCCGATCGGGCTGGTGGATGCGCCGGGCGCCACGCAGCTGGTGGTGAAGCGTCCGGAGATCCGCTTCGAGAATGTCAGTTTCCACTACGGCAAGACGAAGGGCGTCATCGACAACCTGTCGCTCACGATCCGGCCGGGCGAAAAACTCGGCATCGTCGGGCGTTCGGGCGCCGGCAAGTCGACGCTCGTCAACCTGCTCCTGCGGTTCTACGATCTCGAAGGCGGACGTATCCTGATCGACGGGCAGGACATTGCCAAGGCGACACAGGAATCGCTGCGCGCCCAGATCGGCATGGTGACACAGGATACGTCGCTGCTGCACCGGTCTATCCGCGACAATATCCTGTTCGGCCGGCCGGATGCGACCGAGGCGCAGCTCGTCGAGGCGGCGCGCAAGGCGGAAGCGGATGCGTTCATCGCCAGCCTCGAGGACCAGCGCGGCCGCAAGGGGTTCGACGCGCATGTGGGCGAACGCGGCGTCAAGCTTTCCGGCGGCCAGCGCCAGCGTGTGGCGATCGCACGGGTGATGATCAAGGATGCGCCGATCCTGGTGCTCGACGAGGCCACATCGGCGCTGGATTCGGAGGTGGAGGCGGCGATCCAGTCGAACCTGGAGCGGCTGATGCAGGGCAAGACGGTGCTCGCCATCGCCCACCGTCTTTCGACCATCGCGGCCCTCGACCGCCTGATTGTCATGGACAAGGGCCGGATCATCGAGGACGGCACCCATAACGAACTGATCGCGCGGGGAGGGCTTTATTCCGAGCTCTGGGCGCGGCAGTCCGGCGGGTTCCTTGCCGCGGACGCCGCCCAATAATCTTTCGGGCTTACTGCCCGGTGATCGCGATCTCGGCAATCAGCCCGTAGTGGTTCGAGCCGTGCGCCGTGGGAATGCGCGTCAGCGACTTTATCTTCAGCGGCGCCCTGGCATAGACATGGTCGATCGGCAGGCCAAACACGCCGGCCCGGATCGGCCAGGTCGCCGGCTCGACCTCGGCCGTCGCCAGATCGGTATTGTTCAGGAAACGCCGCATGTTCGGCGCGATGCTGGAGGCGTTGAAATCGCCTGAAAGAAGCAGGGGGCCTGTGGTCTCGCTGATTGCCAGCGCCGCGCGGTTCAGTTCCAGCGAATGGAAATTGTCGAAATAGGGCTTGGTCGTATGCATGCCGACAAAATGGATCGGCCGGCCGGCGACCGTCACCTTCGCCAGGATGAAGCGATCCGGGAAGATATCGCTCAGCGACTGCACGACGGGCGCTTCGATCGGCACCCTGGAGAGCATCAGCTGGTCGCAGTCCTCGATCAGCACGCCGCAGCCGACCCGGTAGGGATAGGTTTTGGCGAGCTCGTCCATGTAGACCCTGAGCGGGGCGGCTTCCATGATGTTGACGAGGTCGGCGCCGGAAGACCGGATCGTTACGACGATGTCTTCCGCATTCTCGAAGTTGTCGTTGAGGATGTTGAAGGACATCAGCCGGAAGGTCGGTGCGCCGGCATCCGCTGCCGTCAGCGGCGCGACGAACTCGCGGCCCATCAGCACCGCGTGGCCTGTGAACAGCAGCGAGACGGCAAACAGCAGCCAGACGACGAAGTGGCGCTTGACGAGAAGCGCGACGATCATGGCCAGTACGCAGGCTGCTGCCGCATGCAGCTGCAGGCTGTAGAGCGTTCCCAGGATCCAGTGTGGGTGTAGGTAACGCGTCCCAATCGCCATCAGTACGAGCGACACGATGACGCAGATGGCAACCGATAGTGTTTGTCTCATTCGGGTATGTCCGGGGCGGCCGCCTTCTGTCGTGCGCTTGGCCTAACATGCGGTCGGATTTGTTGCAATGCGGCACCCGGCAGGGCGGTTAACGGGAAGCGCGCCATCCCCGTCATTTCCTTCGGAAAAGACGTGATTTTCCCGGGCTGGAGCTCGGGTTCCGCGCCAGGTTTCCCGGGCCTGTGCTCTGCCTGACACGGTAGCCCGCAACCCTTCGGGTTTTCCCGCGACAAACTGGTCCCAGCCCCTTGCCAAGGCTGGACATATTTTGCGATCAAGCATAGAACGCGCCGGATTGCTGGGGAATCTGTGGTCGAATTGTGTTCAACCGAGATTCGCCCGGGACGGGGGCAGGGCGGTTTCCGCGAATTGCGTGAGAAGGATGATTGAGCCGTGAGCGAGCACGACACACATAGCGAAACACTGGGCGAGCCCACTCGCCGTGATTTCCTTTACCTGACGACCGGTATGGCCGGCGCTGTCGGCGCTGTTTCCGTGGCATGGCCCTTTATCGACCAGATGCGCCCGGACGCTTCGACGCTCGCGCTCGCCTCGATCGAGGTCAATGTCGCGGCCCTGCAGCCGGGCATGTCGCTGACGGTCAAGTGGCGCGGCAAGCCGGTCTTCATCCGCAACCGTACCCCGGAAGAAGTCAAGGCGGCGGCCGACGTGCCGATGGCCGAGCTCAAGGATCCGGTTGCCCGCAACGCCAACCTGGCGGCCGATGCGAAGGCGACCGGCATCGACCGTTCGGGCGGCGCCGGCAAGGAAAACTGGATCGTGATGATCGGCTCCTGCACCCATCTCGGCTGCGTGCCGCTCGGCCAGTCCGGCGAATACAATGGATGGTTCTGTCCGTGCCACGGGTCGGTCTACGATACGGCCGGCCGTATCCGCAAAGGTCCGGCTCCGGAGAACCTCGCCATTCCGACTTTCAGTTTTAAGTCCGATACAGTTATCCAGATCGGGTGAGGGGATACATACTTATGAGCGGTCATTCCACATACCAGCCGTCGACCGGCATCGAGAAGTGGATCGATTCGCGGCTTCCGCTGCCGCGCATGATCCATGACAGCTTCGTTTCCTACCCCGTTCCCCGCAATCTGAACTATGCCTACACCTTCGGCGCCATGCTGTCGGTGATGCTGATCGTCCAGATTCTCACCGGCGTCGTGCTCGCCATGCACTATGTCGCCTCGACCGGCGCCGCCTTCGACTCGGTCGAAAAGATCATGCGCGACGTCAACCACGGCTGGCTGCTGCGCTACATGCATGCCAACGGCGCGTCGTTCTTCTTCGTTGCCGTCTATCTCCACATCGCCCGCGGCCTTTACTACGGCTCCTACAAGGCGCCCCGCGAAATCCTCTGGATCCTCGGCGTGGTGATCTACCTCCTGATGATGGCGACCGGCTTCATGGGCTATGTTCTGCCCTGGGGTCAGATGTCCTTCTGGGGTGCTACCGTTATCACCGGCTTCTTCTCGGCCTTCCCGCTGGTCGGCGAATGGATACAGCAGTTCCTGCTCGGCGGCTTTGCCGTCGACCAGCCGACGCTGAACCGCTTCTTCTCGCTGCACTACCTGCTGCCTTTCATGATCGCCGGCGTCGTCGTGCTGCACATCTGGGCGCTGCACGTCACGGGCCAGACCAACCCGACCGGCGTCGAAGTCAAGACCAAGACCGACACCGTCGCGTTTACGCCCTATGCGACCATGAAGGACGCGCTCGGCGTCTCCGTCTTCCTGATCGTCTATGCCTGGTTCGTCTTCTACATGCCGAACTTCCTCGGCCATCCGGACAACTACATTCCGGCTGACGCCCTGAAGACCCCGGCCCACATCGTGCCGGAATGGTACTACCTGCCGTTCTACGCGATGCTGCGCGCCATCACCTTCAACGTTGGCCCGATCGACTCCAAGCTCGGCGGCGTGCTGGTGATGTTCGGCTCGATCATCATCCTGTTCTTCCTGCCCTGGCTCGACACGTCGAAGGTCCGCTCGGCAGTCTATCGTCCCTGGTACAAGCTGTTCTTCTGGCTGTTCGTCGCCAATGCGATCATGCTCGGCTGGCTCGGATCCCAGCCGGCGGAAGGCGTGTTCACGCTCATGTCGCAGTTCGGAACCGTCTACTACTTCGGCTTCTTCCTGGTGATCATGCCGTTGCTCGGCCTGTTCGAAACGCCGAGGCGCATTCCGAACTCCATCACGGAAGCGGTTCTTGAAAAGAAGAACGGCAAATCCGCCGAAGCCCGCGCCTGACGCCTGCGACCGAGAGGGATTAGAATTATGAACAAGCTTGTTACAAGCCTCGTCTCGCTGGCCTTCCTGGCGGGAATGGGCGTTGCCTCGGCGATTGCACAGGAAAACCATGCTGCGGCACCGGCTGCCGAACATTCGGAAACGCCGCATTTTCCGATCCACCACCCCAAGGAAACCGACTGGAGCTTCGCGGGTCCGTTCGGCCACTATGACAAGGGTCAGCTGCAGCGCGGCTTGAAGGTCTACACGGAAGTCTGTTCCGCCTGCCATTCGATGCGCCTCGTCTCCTTCCGCACGTTGGAAGGTCTCGGTTATTCGGAAGCCCAGGTGAAGGCGTTCGCCGCCAACTACAAGGTTCAGGACGGCCCGAACGACGAAGGCGAAATGTTCGAACGCGCCGCCGTTCCGTCCGACTACTTCCCGTCGCCGTTCGCCAACGCCCAGGCTGCCGCTGCCGCCAATAACGGCGCAGCACCACCGGACATGTCGCTGCTCGCCAAGGCGCGCGGCGTCACCCGCGGCTTCCCGCAGTTCATCTTCGACATGTTCACCCAGTACCAGTCGGGCGGCCCGGATTACATCCATTCGCTGCTGACCGGGTACCAGGAACCGCCTGCCGGCGTCGAGGTTGCTCCGGGCACCCACTATAATCCGTATTTCGCCAGCGCTGCCGCGCTCGCAATGGCTCCGCCGCTCAGCGGCGACCAGGTCACCTACGAGGACGGCTCGCCGCAGACGGTCGATCAGTATGCCAAGGACGTCTCGGCCTTCCTGATGTGGGCCGCCGAGCCGCATCTCGAAGAGCGCAAGCGTACCGGCTTCATGGTCATGGTCTTCCTGGTGATCTTCACCGGCCTGATCTACCTGACCAAGAAGTCCGTCTATGCGAACAAGGAACACTGAGGTTTTTACCTCGTGACATGAAAAGGCGGTCTGTGACCGCCTTTTTTGTTGGGAGGACGCCCTTCAGTTGATAGGCTCGTTTCCTGTTCCTGCCGCCAAATATCTGGGTCCCATGTCGTCCAAAACCACGCTCTCCACCGCTATCCGTTCCATTCCGGACTATCCCAAGCCCGGTATCATCTTCCGCGATATCACCACGCTGCTCGGCGACGCCGTCGCCTTCGGGCAGGCGGTGGACGAACTGGTGCGGCCTTACGCGGGCATGGGCGTCGACAAGATCGCCGGTATCGAGGCACGCGGCTTCATCCTCGGCGGCGCGCTGGCGCATCAGCTGAAGGCCGGGTTCGTGCCGATCCGCAAGAAGGGCAAGCTGCCGCACCAGACCGTACGGATGGCCTACAGCCTCGAATACGGCACCGACGAGATGGAGATCCATGTGGACGCGGTAAAGGCCGGCGAGAAGGTAATCCTGACCGACGACCTGATTGCGACCGGCGGCACGGCGGAAGGTGCGGTGAAGCTGCTGCGCCAGCTCGGCGCCGAGATCGTCTCGGCCTGCTTCGTCATCGACCTGCCGGATATCGGGGGCCGCAAGAAGCTTGAAGCGCTCGGCGTTGAAGTCAGGACGCTGGTCGAGTTTTCAGGTCACTGAGAGGGACCGCCTCGCGCCATCCTTATCCCTGTGCTGGTCACAGGAATCCAGCAGCGCCGCGTCTGCGGCGCGGAGGGGTCTTTTCAGCCCAAGGACTTGGGCCGGCTGGATTTCTGTGACAAGCACGGGAGTGAGGGGAGCAAGGACACCGCGCCAGCATCCATGCCTCACGCGAATTCCAGCACCGTGCCTTCGTAGCGCATCACCACCTCGCCATGCTGGTTCACGCCGTCGCATACGGTCAGGTTGATGAAGGTGCCGGCACGCGAGGCAAGCGGCCGGCTTTCGGTCAGCGTGACGGAATAGGTGATGCTGTCACCCGCATAGACCGGCTTCAGCCATTGCAGTTTCTTGAAGCCAGCCGAGGGGCCGAGCTTCGGGGCGGTGATGCCCTCGCTTTCGAGGCGCGCCACCTCGGCTTTCCAATAGGCGATATAGGTTTTCATCCAGCCGGCGCAGGTGTGCCAGCCTGAGGCGCAGAGCGCCCCGAAGACATAGTTCTTCGCGGCTTCCGGATCCACGTGGAAGGGCTGCGGATCGAATTTCTTTGCGTAGCGGACGATGTCCTCTGCGGTGAAGAGAAGCGTGCCGGTGATGACCTTGGTGCCCGGCGGGCGGAGTTCGGCCAGCCTCATGCGGCATTCTCCTCGGCGTCGCGCAGCCGCATCATGATCGGGTTCTCGCCGCGCATGACGACCTCACCCCGCTGGTTCTCCACCTCGTGCAGAAATTTCACGATGCCGATGCCGGGCCGGGAGCGCAGCGTGCGGGATTCCATGACCGTCGAGCGGCCGGACAGCGTGTCGCCGGCCAGAACCGGCTTCTTCCATTCCATAAACTCGATGCCTGGCGAACCCTCCGACGAGGACGCCGAAAGCCAGCCGTCGAACATCATGCGCATGAACATGCTTGCCGTGTGCCAGCCGGAGGCCGAGAGCCCGCCGAGGATGCTCGCCTTGCCGGCAGCCTCGTCGAGATGCATGGGCTGCGGGTCGAACTCGGCGGCGAATTCGACGATCTCGTCGGCGGTCACCGATTTGGAAGCGAGCGGGAAAACCCGCCCGATCGAAAAGTCTTCGAAATAGTATTCGGCTCGCGTCATGTGGCCTCCCGTCCGCACGATCAGGTGTTGAAGCGGAAGTGGATGACGTCGCCATCCTGGACGACGTATTCCTTGCCTTCGTCGCGGCCTTTGCCGGCTTCCTTGGCGCCGACTTCACCCTTGAAGGTGATGTAGTCGTCATAGGAGATGGTGAAGGCGCGGATGAAGCCGCGTTCGAAATCCGTATGGATGACGCCGGCGGCCGCGGGCGCCTTGGTGCCGCGCACGATCGTCCAGGCGCGGGTTTCCTTGGGGCCGACGGTGAAATAGGTGATCAGGTCGAGCAGGTGGTAACCGGCGCGGATCAGCCGGTCGAGGCCGGCTTCCTCAAGACCGAGGGCCGACAGGAATTCCTTGGATTCCTCTTCCGGAAGCTGCGCCACTTCGGACTCGATGGCAGCCGAGATGATCACGCATTCGGCGCCCTGTTCCCTGGCCATGGCGGCGACGGCTTCCGTATGCTGGTTGCCGGTCGAGGCATCGGCTTCCGCGACGTTGCAGACATAGAGAACCGGGTGCGAGGTCAGGAGGTTGAGGCTTTTGAGGATCTCGATCTCTTCGGGCGCCAGCGTCTTTAGGAGCAGGCGGGCCGGCTTGCCGTCGTTCAGCAGCTTGATGACGGCTTCCATGACAGGGAGCTGCGCGATCGAATCCTTGTCCTTGCCGGTGGCGCGCTTGCGGGTCTGTTCGACGCGGCGCTCGAGGCTTTCGAGGTCGGCGAGCATCAGCTCGGTCTCGATCGTGTCGGCATCGCCGACCGGGTTGATGCGGCCTTCGACATGGGTGATGTCGTCGTCCTCGAAGCAGCGCAGCACGTGCACGACCGCATCGACTTCGCGGATATTGGCGAGGAACTTGTTGCCGAGGCCTTCACCCTTCGAGGCGCCGCGCACGAGGCCGGCGATATCGACAAAGGAGATGCGGGTCGGGATGATTTCCTTGGAGCCGGCGATCGCCGCCAGCTTCTGCATCCGCGGATCGGGGACCGCCACTTCGCCGGTGTTCGGTTCGATCGTGCAGAACGGATAGTTGGCCGCCTGGGCCGCCGCCGTCTTGGTGAGCGCATTGAAGAGAGTGGACTTGCCGACATTCGGCAGGCCCACGATACCGCATTTGAAACCCATGGGTCCGGACCCTGTATTGTAAGAAATTTCGTTGTTGTGGCTATGGGGGAAAGTGCCCGGGCGGTCAAGGCTCCGCTACCGATCCTTGCGCGTAAGGCATATTCGCCTTACTTTAAATCAACGGAGAATGGTCATGGTTAGATTGAAAGTCACCGCAAAAGGGCAGGTTACCTTGAAAAAGGAGGTTCTTGATCACCTTGGCATCAAACCCGGCGACGAGATCGATGTCGATCTCCGGCCGAAGCGGCAGGCTATGATCCATCCGATTTCCGGCAAACTGCCGATCGAAAGCGTCTTCGGAATGTTCAAGAATACGACGGGCAAGAGCTATTCGATCGATGAGATCAACGAGGCAATTGCTGCAAGCTATGCTGGCGAGGCGGAGCAATGAGCCTCATCGTCGATACCAATATCCTTTTGAGGGCAATGATCTTCGATCACGAAGTCGAAAGCCCGAAAGCCCAGGCCCTGTTGGCTTCGAACGAGGTGACCATTTCGAACCAGACCCTATGTGAAATGGTATGGGTTCTTCGTCGGCTCTATAAAAGAAGCCAGAGCGATCTCGTCGCAGCAATTCAGACTTGGATGAGCGTCAAGACCGTCGCGCTTGATCGCGCTGCGGTCGAAGCCGGTCTCACATTCTTGGAGGCCGGAGGAGATTTCGCGGATGGTGTGATCGAATTCGAGGGGCGCAAGCTCGGCGGCGACACGTTCGCGACCTTCGACAAGCGTGCCGCCTCTATCGTGCGTGCAAAAGGCCGCGAATGCCTCCTGCTCGACGCCGTTTGACCTCATTCCACTCCGATGAGTTGCTTGAAAAATACCGGTTGCGGTGCGATATAGCCGGCATGTTCTCCCGATAGGATTGCATCGTCAGGAGAGGCCGATGGCCGAAGATACCAGCTTAAAACCGAAGACAATCTCCAAGCCCAAAGTCGAGCGGCCGAAGCTCTACAAGGTCATTCTCGTCAACGACGATTATACGCCGCGCGAATTCGTGACCATGGTGCTGAAAGCCGTGTTCCGGATGAGCGAGGAGACCGGCTATCGTGTGATGCTGACCGCCCACCGGATGGGCACCGCGGTCGTCGTTGTCTGCACCAGGGACATTGCCGAGACCAAGGCGAAGGAAGCGATCGACCTCGCCAAGGAGGCCGGCTTTCCGCTGATGTTCACGACCGAGCCGGAAGAGTAGCCAGCACGGCGAACAAGGCTTACTTCCTCTTTTTCCCGGCCTTGACCCCGAGTGCTTCGGCGCTGATCCAGAACACGGCGTCCTGCGATTCCGCCGTTTCCAGCCAGAGGAAATCGAGGTCGGGGAATTCTTCTTCGAGAATTTCGCGGCCCGAGCCGATTTCGCAGATCATCCCGCCCTCCGGATTGAGATGCGCCGGGGCTTCGGCGAGCAGCCGGCGGACGAGGTCGAGACCGTCGACGCCACCGTCGAAGGCCATGGCCGGCTCGGACCGGAATTCCTCCGGGAAGCCCTCCATCGCCTCGTGATCCACATAGGGCGGATTGGTGATGATCAGATCGTATTTCCGCTTGCCGAGCGGCGCGAAGAGATCGCCTTCGTGGAGCGCCAACTGGTCTTCCACGCCGTGCTCGGCGACGTTGAGCCTCGCGACCTCCAGTGCATCGGGCGACAGATCGACCGCATCGACAGCGGCATTCGGGAAGAACTTGGCGGCAAGGATAGCGAGGCACCCGGAGCCCGTGCAAATGTCGACGGCGCTTTCGACGCTCAGCGGATCGGGGAGGAAGGACGAGCCGCTTTCGCCCAGATATTCGGAAAACAGGATCTCGCCGATATGGGAGCGGGGCACGATCACCCGCTCGTCGACGAGAAAGCGGACGCCCTGGATATAGGCGTGGCCGGTCAGATAGGAGGTGGGCTTGCGGGTGGTGACGCGCGCGTCGATCCGCTCGGCCAGCAGCCGCCGTTCGGCCGGCAGAAGGCGGGCGTCGAGAAACGGATCGAGCGCATCGATCGGCAGATCGAGGCTGTCGAGGATCAGGAAGGCGGCGTCGTCGCCCGCGGTCGTCGTGCCGTGGCCGTAGCTGAGGTTTGCAGCATTGAAGCGGGAGATGGCATAACGCCAGTAGTCGCGAAGGGTGACGAGTTCGCCGGTGATTGCATCGATATTCGAGATTTTGGTCATGTCGCGCTTCTGATTCCGGTGTGTCATTTCTACGGGTGTCGCGCCCGTCATTCGCCCTTGCCGCCGAACATCTTCTTCAGCATCTCGGCCATCGGGCCCGATGTCGGCAGGTTCGGCTTGCCGCCTCCGCGGGCCTGGTGGATGTGGGATTGGCCGGTCGGCCTGGTGACCGGCTTCTTTTCCGCATTTGGCCCGTCTTTTGCCGGTTTGGCCTTGGCCGGCTTTTCATCGTCCGGCTTGCCGCCGACGGCGAGCGCCAGCTTGTTCATCAGTTGCGAGTCTTCCCCCTTCACCAGCATCTCGGCGTTGTCGGCGAGCGCGTCGAGGAGAGGGGAGAGCCAGGTCTGGTCGACCTTGGCGAAGTCTCCGAGCACGTGGTTGTGGACGAGTTCCTTGGCGCCCGGATGGCCGATGCCGAGGCGAAGCCTGCGATATTCGCGGCCGCAATGGGCGTCGAGCGATTTGACGCCGTTATGGCCGCCATGGCCGCCGCCGGTCTTGATGCGGGCCTTGGCCGCGGCCAAGTCGAGTTCGTCATAGATGGCGATGATGTTTTCGGGGCCAAGCTTGTAGAAGCGCATGGCTTCGCCGACCGCTTCGCCGGAGAGGTTCATAAAGGTCTGCGGCTTGATCAGCAGCACCTTTTCGCCGGCGAGCTCGCCTTCCGAGATGAGCGCCTTGAATTTCTTCGACCAGGGTGAAAAGCCGGGCCGGCGCTGGATCGCATCCACCGCCATGAAGCCGATATTGTGGCGGTTGCCCGCATATTGGGAACCGGGATTGCCGAGGCCGGCGATGATGAGCATGGAGACGTCCATCCTTGACTGCTGGCCTTCACCACCGCGAAATGCCGCCAAAGTCAACCGGTTTCAACACCGGAGCCGCTATTGGGCCTCGTTGATGCCGTAGCGATTGAGAATTGCGTTCTGGACGCCGTCCTTGATGAGGCGGTCGAGGCCGGCCTGCATTCTGGCGACCAGTTCGTCCGGCACATCGAGGTTGCAGGCAATGCCGAGATGCTGTTCGGAGAACAGGACGACCTTTTCGATCGGCGTTCCGTCCGCCTTCAGCTTCTGGTAGACGCCTTCCGACATGGGCATCATGTCGATACGGTCCTGCAGCAGCTTTCGCAGCGTCGTGTCGACGTCGGCGCTGAGATCGATCTTCGGGAAACCGAAGCTCTTCAAGAGCCCTTCGGTATAGTCGGCGCGATGGGTGCCAACCGTATATTTCTTGGCCTCGTCCAGGGTGGCGGCGGTGATTTTGGCACCCGCGTGACGGACAAGGATGCTGCGGTCGATGAACAGCGGCACGACCCATTTGAAACGGTGCTCGCGCTCCGGTGTGCGGGCGGCGGCGAAGACGCAGTGCTTGGACTGTGTCTCGGCCATGGCGATGGCGCGGGCCCAGGGCATGATCTCCATCGTGTAGGGCGTGCCTGCGTCACGCATGATGATCTCGACCTGATCGATGCCGACGCCGCGATACCTGCCGCCCGGCTCCTGATAGCTGAAGGGCGGGTAGGACTCGGTCGAAAAGGCGATCGGCTGCTGGGCATGGGCGCCTGCCGCGAGGCTGAGGCTGGCAAGAAGCGGCGCTGCGATTTTCATCTGTCCCCCTTCCAAACGCGCATGTTGTCATTTCTGACCCAGCATCTGGTCCGGAGGTGAGGGCTTTGTCAGCTCGCCATGGACTTGATTTCGGCCTGCCGGGCGGAGAGGGCCGAGATCAGTTCGGAGATTTCGCGGGGCTTCGAGAAATGATAGCCCTGGGCGTAGTCGATGCCTATCTGCTGCAGCAACGAGCGCTGTTCTTCCGTCTCGACGCCTTCGGCGACGACCTTGCAGTTCATCTTGTGAGAAATAGCACTGATGCCTTCGACAAGCATCCTGTTCTTACTGCCTATATCGCCGGTCTGCTCGGTAAGTGAACGGATGAAGGACTGGTCGATCTTGACGATATCGACCGGGAACCGGCTCATGTAGCTCAGCGACGAATAACCGGTGCCGAAATCGTCGAGCGCGATGCGGCAGCCGAAGCGATGGATCTCGTTGAGGATGGTGCGGATCTCGGGATTGTCGTGCATCAGCACCGCTTCGGTGATTTCCACCACAAGGCGCGAGGGATCGATGCCGTAGCGGCCGAGCAGGCCGGCGAGACGGGCGGGCAGGCCGGGTTCGAATTGCAGCGGCGAGAAATTGACGGCGACATAGGTTTGGCCCATGCCGGGCAGGCGGGAGATGCGGGCGAGGTTCGCCATCGCGTCTTCCAGGATGAGGTTGCCGATCTGGCCGATCGTGCCAGTCTCCTCGGCGACGCTGATGATGCCGGCCGGCGACATCACTCCCTTCCGCGGGTGGCGCATGCGCATCAGGGCTTCGAAGCCCGACGGAATGCCGGTCTCAATGTCGACGATCGGCTGGAAATGCGCCTCGAACCAGCTTGCGGCGATCCCGACCTCGATGTCGCTCTCGATCTCGGCCCTTTCCCGCGTCTGGTCGAGAATGGCGGGATCGTAGACCTGCGCGCCGTTCTTGCCGTCGCGTTTGCGGGCATACATGGCCATGTCGGACTTCTGCAGCAGTTCGGCGGCGCTGGCGGCATGGCTCGGATAGAAGGCAAGACCGATACTGGCGCTGAGCCGCACGCCGGTGCCCTGGACCCGGAAGGGGACCTCGAACATGTCGACGATCTTCTGGCTGAGTTCGGTCGCGCGGCGCTCGGCGCCGTCCCCGGTGATCAGGATCGCAAATTCGTCGCCGCCGAGGCGCGAGGCGATATCGCCGTCGCCGAGCATCGGCCGCGTCCGTTCGACGAACTGGCAGAGCACGGTGTCGCCGGCGGCGTGGCCGAGATTGTCGTTGATTGCCTTGAAGCGGTCGAGATCGACGAACAGGCAGGCGACTTCGGTGCGCGCCTTGTCGGCCTCGGCGATCTTCTGGTCCAGGGCTGCTTCGAAGCCCTGACGGTTCAGGAGCCCGGTCAGGTGGTCGGAAATCGCCTGCTGGTGGTTACGAAGTTCCGATTGCCTGAGTTCCGTGACGTCGGTCATGACGCTGAGCGAGCCGGGGATGCTGCCACCGGCCGTGCCGAGTTCGGTCTCGACGATCAAAACGTCCATCAGGCGGCTGTCGGCGCACAGGAACCGGACCGTGACCTCGATGGCCGGACCGCTCGATTTCGCCTGCTGCTTGCGCCTTGCATAGATCTGGCGGTCGGCGGGGGCGACGAGCTCGGAGAACGCGTGTCCGATGATATCCTCACGGCGGTAACCGGTCGCCAGCAGCCAGTAGTCGCTGACGGCTGCGATCTGGTCGCCTGCGGTGAGCGAGAACAGCATGGCCGGCGTCAGGTTGTAGATTTCGGTGGTCTGCTGATGGGCGCGCTTGAGCTCGCGCTCCTCGCGTTCCAAGAGCGTCTGCATTTCGTTGAAGCTCTTCGCCAGGCGTCCCATTTCGTCGTTCGAGCGCCAGTCGACATGGTGGCGCGAGCCGAGCCTGCGGGTTGCCTCGATGGCTGCGGTCAGCCGCATCAGCGGCTTGATGACCATGACGCGGTTGCCGAGGATGGCCGCGCCGAAGACCGTCAGGACGGTGATGATGAAGATGGAGATGAAGGCCATTTCCATCTGGTGCAGGGCGGAGAACCAGCCGAGCTTGGGCACGTAGACGGTGATGCTGCCGACATTGCGGACGCCCTGCTGCGACTTGTAGAAGATCGGCTCGGAGATCGAGTCCAGCCCCCGGAAATCGGCGGGATTGACGTCGACCTCGGAAATATTCAGCTTGCCGGTATTGTCGCTGATCTGGACGCCGTTGATCGCCGGATCGGCGATCAACATCGAGGCGACCTGATGGATGCTGTCGGTGTCGAGATCCCAGAGCGGCTTGCCGAGCGCCTGGGAATTGGTCACCAGCACGACATTGACGTGTTCGCTGAGGTTCTTGGCGGCCTGCTGGGAGGAAAGCGCCAGAAACAGCGTGAACAGCGGAGCGACGACGACCAGAAGGGCGCCTGAAATAATCGCTATAAAACGACTCTCAACGGAATGAGTCATCCGTCTCCCCGCATTCATCGTCCGGCGGCAGCCGGACTATTCCCCGTCATGCTGAAGTAGCGTGCATCGTTTCATCTATTCATTAAACTTCACTGAAACGACGGTGCCAAGATTCGAACGAATTACGGAAGCAGGGTTACGAAATTGTATCCAGCAAACAATAAAAAACCCGCTTTCTTGCGAAAGCGGGTTTCATTTCAAGAATTTCGGTCTGTTTATTCAGCAGAAGCCGGTTCTTCTTCGGCAACGCCTGCAGCCGGGGCGACGATCGTCGCGATGGTGAAGTCGCGGTCGGAGATGACCGGACGGACGCCAGCCGGCAGCTTGACGGCAGAGATGTGGAGGCTGTCGCCGATCTTCGCGCCCGTTAGGTCGACGGTCAGGAATTCCGGAATGTCGTTGGCCGGGCAGAGCAGCTCGACTTCGTGACGGACGATGTTGAGAACGCCGCCGACCTTGATGCCCGGGGACTTCTCTTCGTTGACGAAGTGAACCGGAACTTCAACGGAAACTTCCGTGTTGCCCGAGACGCGCAGAAAATCCACGTGCATGGTGAAGTCGCGGACCGGATCGAGCTGATAGTCCTTCGGGAGGACCTGGATCTTCTCGCCGTTGACGTCGATCGTGGCAACCGTGGTCATGAAACCGCCGGCATGGATGCGCTTCGTGACTTCGTTGGTCGACAGAGCGATCGCGAGGGGGGACTGCTTGTCACCGTAGATGACAGCAGGAATGAAACCGTTGCGGCGAAGTTCACGGGAGGACCCCTTACCTACCCGTTCGCGCGCCTCGGCCTTGAGCTCGTAAGATGCGTGGCTCATGGCATATCCTTTCGAGGTTGTTTGGAGAGTTTTCCGCAAGCGATGGCCGCTGGCGTCAAACCGAAGGGCACCGTCCGATGCGCTTCATCCGCGTTGCCTCCAAGGGTGTCTACGCGGACGGGCGGGCTATAATACAACGATCGAGGATGTGCAAGCTTTTCGGCCCGCAAAACAAGGGCTTCCGCTTGACTTCGCTGGTCCATCTTCCAAATAGTGCCCGTCGAACGAGGGAAGGGCTTGATTCATGAAACGGACTTTGATCGCGGCCGGACTGATGGCTGCGTCCTGCGTATATCCGGTTGCGGCGGCTGAGATCAACGACAAGGGGGCTCGCAGCCTCAAGGAAAGCCTCAGCTACTTTCTGCCCGATACGGTCAAGTCGGCGGGTTTCCTGACCGTCAAGCCGGCCGGCGGACGCTACGAGATCAGCTACGATTTCGCCAAGCTTCTCAAGTCCATCGACAAGAAGAACTTCAAGGTCTCCGGGCTGAAGCCGGTTTCGGTGTTTGCCGCGCCGCTCGACAATGGCCAGTGGAAGCTCAATAGCGACAGCGACATGTCCTTCACCGTGCAGGGCAAGATGCCCGACGGCAAGCCGACGAACCTCAGCTATTCCGTCACCGACATGGTGTTTTCGGGCATATTCGACCCCGCGATCAGCTATCTGCGCTCGGGCGAAGCGACCTCCGGCCCGATCCGCATGGTTTCGAAGAGCGGTCCGGAAGAGGTCGAGGCAAGTTTCGCCGGCATGAACTATTCCCTCGCGTCCGCAGCGAGTGCGACTGCCGGAGGCACCGATTTCACGGGCAAGGGTTCGTTCTCGCGCTTCTACGAACGGGTTGCGACGCCGCAAACCCCACCGGTGCAGATCCGTGCCGAAAGCCTCGATTTCGACGTGGGCGTGCAGGGCGTCGTGGCCGAGAAGATCCGCGATCTCGTCATGTTCGTGCTGGAGCTCGTCGAGGACGAAAAGCCCTCGCAGGCCGAGATCGCCAAGCTCAAGGAACTTTTCCGGGGCGCAATGCCGTTCTTCACGGCGCTTTCGGAAAAGATTACCTTCAACCAGTTCACCGTGGCGAGCCCGATCGGCGATTTCGGCGTCCACAAGCTCGACTACACGTTCACGATGAGCGAGCCCGCGGAAGCGACGCGGATCGGCTTCGGTGCGCGCGTCGAGAACATCTCGACGCCTGACGGCATCATCCCGCCGCTCTACGCCAAGCTGGTGCCCGACATGGCGGAGATGGAGGTCGGGGTGGCCGACCTCAACTTCCAGCGCTTCGTCGATACCTTGATGGAAATGGACTTTTCAAAACCCGGTCCGCTGCCGGATGAAGAGGGCGAGCGCCTCGGCAAGGCCTTCCTCGACGACGGCCAGCTGACAGTCGACTTCCCGCGGGTCGCGGCAAAATCCGCGCTCTACGATGTCGAAGCCTCCGGCAAGGTCAAGGGCAATCCGGAAGAGAAGGATCGCTACACGCTCGAAACCTCGATCCTCGCCCGCGATATCGACAAGCTGATTCAGTATTTCCAGAATGCTGCCAAGAGCGACCCCGAGTTCAACCAGGTTTCTTTCGCCATGATGATGGCGAAGGGCATGGCGAAGACGGAGCCGGACGGCCGCCTGCGCTGGGACATCAAGTTCGAGGACGGCAAGAACTTCAGCGTCAACGGCCAGCCGATCCAGTGATCCGACGGATCGTCTGTGCCTTTTGACCCCGCCTTCGTTTTTGCCAATCAGGGGCCGTTTACCATCAAAGGGAACGTTTCAAACATGTTTCAGTGCTAAAACTTTTCAACCAAACCCGTTGAAAAGTAACAGGCTTCATGTTTCGCGTTCTCTCCTGTATTTTTGTCGAGCACGACCTTCGCTATATCGCCTGCGCCGTGCTCATCTGCATGGCCGGATCCTTCCTGACGATACGGCTTTTTTCCCGGGCGCGGAGGGGAAGCGGGCTCGAGAAGATCATCTGGCTTTTCCTGGCCGGTTTCATGGGTGGATCGACCACCTGGACGACGCATTTTCTGGCCATGCTCGGTTATCTGTCGGGCGGGCAGGCAGGATATGAACCGGCCCAGACGCTCCTGTCTTTCGTGATCGCGGTGGTGACCGCCACGGCCGGTCTCGGCATTGCGGCTTATGGCGGTCGTTCCATGCTTGCCGAAGCCGGCGGGGTGGTCATCGGGCTCGGTATCGCCGCGATGCATTATACCGGCATGGCCGCCTACGAGGTGCAGGGCGTCATCGGCTGGGATCGCTCCTACGTGATTGCCTCCCTCATCTTTGCCAGCCTGTTCGGCGCCTTGACGATCAATCGCGTCGTGCGTCCGGCCACCCGGTTTTGCAAATACAGCTCCGTACTGGCGCTGATCCTGGCGATCGCCACCACCCATTTCACTGCCATGGGCGCGATCGACCTCATCTTCGATCCCCGTGTCGTGCCGCTTAACGAGGCCCTTCCGCCAGCCGTGCTCGGCTTCGGCGTCTTGTCGCAGATGCTCATCCTGCTGGCACTGACGGCGGTCACCTACCTGATCGATGCCCGAACGACGCAAGCTGCCGTCGAACAGTATCGCCACCTTTCGCTGCATGACGCGCTGACGGGACTTGCCAACCGGGCCGCCTTCAACGAGCAGCTCGCCGATATCGCCGCGCGTCCGGCGGACCTGGCCGGCCGCATCGCGGTGCTCTCATTCGATCTCAACCGCTTCAAGGAGGTCAACGACGTTCACGGCCATGCCGCCGGCGATGAGGTGCTGCGGGTGATCGGCAGCCGGCTTGCCAAGGCGGCCGGTGAGGGCGAGTTCATCGCCCGCGTCGGCGGCGACGAGTTCGTCGCGCTGAAACATATGTACTACAAGCGTTCCGACGCGATGGTGCTTGCCAACCGGCTGCTTGCCGAAATCTGCAAGCCGATCGAATGGAGCGGCAATACGCTTACGGTCGGCTCGAGCGTCGGCATTGCGCTCTATCCCGGGGAAGCAAAGACGGTCGACGATCTCGTGGCCCAGGCGGATGTGGCCATGTACCGCGCCAAGCAATCTGGCGACAACGTGATCTGCTTCTACGATTCCTCGATGGACCAGGCGGCCCGCGAACGCAACGCGCTCGCCATGGACATGCGCTCCGGGCTCGTGGCAGGGCAGTTCGAACTCTATTACCAGCTGCAGAACGATACGTTTTCGGGAGAGGTGGTCGGCTTCGAGGTTCTGCTGCGCTGGAACCATCCGGTCCGGGGACTGGTCTCTCCCGGCGAGTTCATCCCGATCGCCGAGCGCACCGGCTTCATCGTCGAGCTCGGCGAATGGGTGCTGCGGACTGCCTGCGCGGAGGCGACGAGCTGGAAAAAGCCGTTTGGCATTGCCGTCAACGTGGCCGCGCAGCAGCTTGCCGACCCGAAATTCCCGGCGAGGGTTCACGATATCCTCAAGCAGACAGGGCTCAGCGCCGACCGGCTCGAACTGGAGATCACCGAATCCGGCATCATCGCCGACCATCAGCGGGCGCTTCAGGCCGTCCGCCACCTCAAGAGCCTTGGCGTCAAGATCGCCATGGACGACTATGGCACCGGCTATTCGTCGCTTTCGACGCTGATGTCCTTTCCGTTCGACAAGATCAAGATCGACCGAACCTTCGTCGACGGGCTTTCCAACAACGAACAGTCGGCGGCGATCGTGCGCTCGACGCTGATCCTTGCATCGAGCCTCCACATTCCGGTGCTTGCGGAAGGGGTGGAGACCGACGCACATATCGCCTTCCTGCGCAAGGAAGGCTGCATGCAGGTCCAGGGCTACCTGTTCGGCAAGCCCGGTCCACGGGCCGGCATCGAGCATATCGTCAACGGCGAGACGGTGGACGAGATTATCCCGCCGGCTTCCAAGGTCGCCTGACCCCGCGCCGGTCAGCGCCGGGGTTCGCCCCCCGGTGCATAGACGGTCTTCTGTTCGAAACGGAATTTGTGGGCGCACTGGCCGCAGCGGATCATGTATTTGCGCGGATCGGTCGAAGCGAACTCGGTGAGGAAACCTCTCGGCAGTTCATCGATGCGGAAGTCGCGATTGCCCTGCCGCCTGTCGTCGGTTTCGGAAACCTCGGCGAAACCGACATTGCCGCATTGGGAACATTCGAGTTTTCGGGAATAGCGGTCGCGTGCGGCCATGCTTGTCTCCTTATTCGGGGGCCTTCTAGCGGAAGCCGCGACACAAAGCAAAACGCCGGAACCAGGGTTCCGGCGTTTTCCGTTGGTGATCTGTCGTACCTCAAGGCCGCAGTTTAGCGGCGGCACTCGCCGGAGGCGACGACGCCGAAGCCGGCATTCGCCGCCTCGCAGGCGTTCGGGAAAGTCTGGGTGCGCCCGCCCTGCTGGCCGCAGACGGGACGGTATTCGCGCGTGCAGAAACCGGGCTGATCAGGCCTTCCGGGACGACCCGGCTGGTCCGGCCGGCCGGGGCGGCCAGGCTGGTTCCAATCCGGACGATCGGGCCTGCCCGGCTGGTTCCAGTCGGGACGGTCAGGCCTCTGCGGGCGATCCCAATCCGGGCGGTCCGGCCTTTGGGGGCGATCCCAGTCGGGACGGTCAGGCCGACCCGGGCGGTTCCAATCGGGGTGATCGGGCCTCTGGGGACGGTTCCAGTCCGGCCGGGGCCGTTCCGGCGGGTAATAGCCGCCGGGCCTGCCGCCGCCATCGACACAGGCCGACAGCAGCGGAATGAGAAGAAAAATGGCCAGTTTCTTCGACAGGCCGATCAAGGAAGACATAACGACTCACCCTCTGTTTGCGTTCGAAGGTGAATCTATCCAAATACTTGTGACAGAAGAAGGTCAGTCGAACAGGCTTGAGACGGAGGATTCCATCGCCGTGCGGTTGATCGCCTCGCCGAGCAGGTTGGCGGTGGTGATGACCCGGATATTGTGGGCGGACTGGACAGCCGTGGTCGGCTGGATCGAGTCGGTGATCACCAGTTCCTTGAGCTTGGAGGCGGCGATGCGGGCGACCGCGCCGCCGGAGAGCACGCCATGGGTGATGTAGGCGGTGACGCTGGTGGCGCCGTTGTTCAAAAGCGCTTCGGCCGCATTGCAGAGCGTGCCGCCGGAATCGACGATGTCGTCGATCAGCAGGCAATCCTTGCCGTCGACCTCGCCGATGACGTTCATCACCTCGGACTCGCCGGCGCGTTCACGGCGCTTGTCGACGATGGCGAGCTGACAGTCGATGCGCTTGGCGAGCGCCCGGGCGCGGACCACGCCGCCGACGTCGGGCGAGACAACCATGACGTTGTTGAGGTCGTAGTGCTCTTTCACGTCGCGGGCGAGAACCGGAACCGCAAAGAGATTGTCGGTCGGGATATCAAAAAAGCCCTGGATCTGCCCGGCATGCAGGTCGAGCGTCAGGACGCGGTCGGCACCGGCCTCGGTGATCAGGTTGGCGACGAGCTTTGCCGAGATCGGCGTGCGCGGGCCGGCCTTTCGGTCCTGGCGGGCGTAACCGAAATAGGGGAGAACGGCGGTGATGCGCTTGGCCGACGACCGACGGAAGGCGTCGATCATGATCAGCAGTTCCATCAGGTGGTCGTTGGTCGGGAAAGACGTGGACTGGATGATGAAGACATCCTCGCCGCGCACGTTTTCCTGAATTTCAACGAAGATTTCCTGGTCTGCAAATCGCCTGACACTGGCTTTTCCGACTGGAACATTAAGATAGCTGCAGATCGCGTCGGCGAGGTGCCGGTTCGAATTGCCTGCGAAAACCTTCATTGCGGTCCGCCTGTTTTGAAGCTGGATGCGGGCCTTTTACCGCCGCCGCCTTCGAATGCAAGTGCGTTTCGCACCCGCTCACTCATTTTTATGAAGAAACTGTGACTCGTGGCTTTTGAGGTTCAGTGCCGGATCGGCCGGCTCGGCGGCTCGAGCCGATCGTTCAGCCGATGAATCAGCCCTGGGATTGGCGCCAGTTCACATAGTCCTGGATCGTCTTGGCGGCGATAGTCTCCATGGTCGAGGCGGGAACCGAAGCCCAGGGGTCGTCGCCGCTGCCTGGGACGCTTTCCTGGCCCTGCATGCGGTGCAGCCGCGCCCCGGAGGCATCGAGAATATCCCAGACATAGACGATGGTGACCTTGCCGCCGTCGGAGAAGGCGGAGAAATACCCTTTGAGGATATGCTCGGTTCTGTTGTCGCTCGACGGCCGGATCGTCAGCCCGTTGGCGCGCGCCTGGGCGCCGAGCTGGCGCGACAGCGGCGTCACCGCCTGGACCGGGGCGCCGATGATCGGCAGGAAACGGACCGTCGGACCGGATGCGGACGGTACTGAAGCGCTCTGCTGCCTGGATTGCTGCTGCGGTTGAGCGGCCGTCGTCCCAGGCTGCTGCGTCTGCATGGCCTGTTGCTGGTCCGTTCCTTGGCCCTGCCATTGCGGCGGCGGGCCGGAGGAGGCGGGCGAGACGGCGTTTCCGGATTCCAGCGCCCGGGCCTGGGCTTCGAGCGTGTTCTGGGGACCGGATTGGTTGCCGCCGCGGCTGTTATAGGTTTCCGGCTGTGCCGAGCGCGCCATGCGATCGGCTTCCGCCTGGGTTACCGGGGAGGAGGTTCTGGCACCTCCGCCGCCGACATTGGCCTGCGGCGTCAGTGCTTCGGTCGTATTGCAGGATGCAAGCACAACCGCCAGCAGGGCAGCGGAAAGCAGTGTTCCGAAAGGCCGCATACCCGTCTCCTGCCACAGATTCCTCGGCGGCAAGCTTAGAGTTCGCTCCCAAACTGTCAATCGCCTGATTTTTCGCGCTTTCAGCGCTGAATGAGCTCCAAAGCATGGCGGGAAAGTGGCTGCGGATCGCCTTCCGTCGTCAGGTAGGTGTGGCCGAGGGTCATGGCGGCGCCGCTGTCGGAATCCATGATGATCATATGCACGAACAGCGTCATGTCGGGCAGGATTTCCTGCGGATTGCCGAAGTGGAACATCTGGTGCTCCATCCACGAAGGCGAGAAACGGGCGCCGAGCGAGTAGCCGCAGGCGTTGAGGCGGTGGCGCGACAGGCCGCGCTCGTCGAGGATGCGGGCATGGGTGTCGAAGACGTCGCCAAAGGTGTGGCCGGGGCGCAGGACCTCTTCGATCGCCTGAATGGTTTCGAGGCAGGCCTTGTAGAGCTCGCGATGGCGCGGCGTCGGTTCGCCGACAACGACGGTGCGCATCATCGCAGCGTGGTAATGCGCCGCCGTACCCGCCCATTCGAGCGTCAGCTGGTCGGTCGCGTCGAGCTTGCGGCGGCCAGCCTTGTAACGGCACAGCAGCGCGTCGGCGCCGGAGCCGATGATGAATTCGTTGGCGGGATAGTCGCCGCCGCCGAGGAAGACGGCGCCCTGCATGGCGGCGAGGATTTCCGCCTCGTCGCCGCCGGCCCTGATCAGCGGCAGCGCCGCGTCGAGCGCGTCGTCGGCAAGTTCGGCGGCGCGCTTCGCAAAGGCGATTTCCGCCGGGCTTTTGACGAGGCGAAGCGTGCTGACCAGATAGGAGGCGTCGCTGATCTGGCCGAAGCTGGCGAGCTGGTTGTCGATCAGGCGAGCGATGCGGCCGGTCATGCCGTGGGTATCGTATTCGATACCGATTTTCGCGCCGAGCAGGTCCATGTCGCTCAGAAGGTTCTTGAGGTCGAGGGTTGGATCGGCGTTTACCCGGTCGACCCAGACGACGATGTTTTCGACAATGGAAGTGTGACGCGCCTGGCGCAGGTCGGCTGAGCGGGTGAGCAGCGTCATCGTGCCGTCCGCCTTGACGATCAGGGTCTGGAAGAAGCAGTAGCCGAACGTGTCGTAGCCGGTCAGCCAGTACATGCTTTCCTGGGCGAAGATCAGCAGCGCATCCAGTTTTTCGGCACGCATCTTCTCCGTCAGCCGCGTCAGCCGGTCGGCGTATTCGCTCCTCTCGAAATGCAGGGCCATATCAATTCTCCCGAAGTGCGATTGCTGAAATCTGACGGCCGTAATCCGGCTCTTTGGCATGGGTGGTGCGGCGGTAGGAATAGAACCTCTCCGCATCCGGATAGGTATCCAATCCGAGGCTTTCGGCCCGAATACCGGCCTGCGTCAGCCGCCGGATGGTCAGCGACGGCAGGTCGAACATAGAATGACCCGCATTCGATGACGGTGTGAAGAAGGTCTCGTAGGACGGATCGTGTTCCAGGAACCGGTCGACGAATTCCGGGCCGACCTCGTAGCTCGCCGGGCCGATCGAGGGACCGAGGACCGCCGTGATGTTCCGGCGCTCCGCCCCGAGCGAAATCATCGCCTCGACGGTGTTTTCGAGCACGCCGGTGAGCGCGCCCTTCCAGCCGGCATGGGCCGCGCCGATCACGCCGTTTTCGCCGTCGGCGAACAGGATCGGGCCGCAATCGGCCGCGAGCACGCCGAGCGCCACGCCCGGTACGTTCGTCACCATCGCATCGACCTTCGGCCGTTCGCCGGCATAGGTCTCGTCGACCACGAAAACGTCGGGAGAATGGACCTGGTGGACTGTCGCGAGCTTTTCGACGGGCAAGCCGAACCAGGCGGCGACCCGGGTGCGGTTTTCGATCACGTTCTCGCGGTCGTCATCCGAGCCGATGCCGACATTCAGGCCGGCGTACAAGCCTTGAGAAACACCGCCCTTGCGGGTGAAGAAACCGTGGTGGATGCGGGCGCCGGCCCTGTCCTTCAACAGGGGGCTCTCGATCGGCGTCGGCAAGGGTCTGTCCTGCATCGGCGGTTTCTATCCTGTTGATTTCAAGGGGTTTTGGGCAGGTTTTCAGGGTGCGCCTGCTGCTTCGATCTCGTGCGAGAGTGGCGCAAGGGAAGGGCGGATGTCAATCCGTTGCTGCCCGCACCTTATTCCACAGCCCGGAAGGGCATCAGGTTGAGCGCCGGGCTCGACACCGCGATGACCTTGAACAATTCGCCCATCTTGCCGGCACCTTCGCCGGCCAGCCGGTCGACTGCGGCGGCGATCAGCCGCTGTTCGGTCGGCTCCTTGTCCTTGGCGAGCGCACTGGCCCGTTCCGCAAGGCCGAGGCCGAACAGGAAATCGCCCTGGTGCAGGCCGCCGTTGAGATGCACGCCCATGGAGACGGCAATACGGGCGAGGTCCTCGAAGTCCACATGGCTGGTCAGATCCGCCTCGCCGGGATTTTCGAGCGGCGGGTCGTAGTCGTGGTGGCGGACAGCCTGCAGCGTATCGCCGAAGCCGGTGACGAGGTGGCCGTAGTCGATGATCAGCGCCGTGCCGCCGAAGCTGCGCAAGCGTTCGCACAGCGTCAGCATGACCGCCTGGCGGGCCGGCGACAGCTCGAAGATGGTGCCATCCGGAATGCCGGCGGCCGGCGAGGGCAGGAGCTGCGGATCGAGTGTCGCGACGCCGGCGGCAAAGCCCAGTTCATCCTCGGCGGTCAGGCCCACGAGACGTTCGCGGAAACCGGTGGGCGTCTTGACGAACTGGCGGATCGGGATCGCGTCGAACAATTCGTTGGCGGCGATCAGCGTGAAGCCGTCGGGGACTTCCTCGAAGCTGTCATGCCAGGAAACCTTGGTGGAGAAGGCTTCGAGCGTGATGCGCTGGACGCCGCGCAGGCGCTCGCTGGTCTCGACCAGATGCACATGCAGGTCTTCGAAAAGCGGCGGCGCGATGCGTTTGATCACCCGCAGCATGTCGGCCATCATCGTGCCGCGGCCGGGGCCGATCTCCACCAGCCGGACGCCGGTCGGTGTGCCGTGCTGCTGCCACGCATGCACCATGAATACGCCGATCATCTCGCCGAACAGCTGGCTGATTTCCGGGGCGGTGATGAAGTCGCCGTGGCGGCCGAATGGCTCACGGGTACGGTAGTAGCCGTATTCCGGATCGGCCAGGCAGAGCGCAAAATAATCGGTGACGCTGATCGGACCGTTGGTGCGGATCAGGGTCTTGATCTTTTCGGTCAGAGGAGTGCTCAACGGGCGCCTCCCTCAAGCCTTTGCCGCGGACGTTACCGCCGCGCGGGCCCTGACGATCGCCCATAGGCCGGCAGCGATCATCGGCAGCGACAACACCATGCCCATCGTCAGCCAGCTTGTGCCGAGCAGATATCCGAGCTGTGCGTCAGGTTCGCGGAAGAATTCCACGAAAATACGGCAGAGCGCATAACCCACGACGAAGGTCCCGGCGATGGTGCCCGGGATCTTCAGGGCCTTGAAACGGAAGATCATCAGGGCAAGGACGAGCACGAGCACGATGCCTTCGAGCCCGGCTTCGTAGAGCTGGCTCGGGTGGCGCGAGAAAGGCCCGCCGGTCGGAAAGACGACCGCCCAGGGCGCGTCGCTGAGGCGTCCCCACAGTTCGCCGTTGATGAAATTGGCGATGCGGCCGAAGAACAGGCCGAAGGGCACGACCGCGGCGACCGTATCGAACATGCTCCAGACCGGAATGGCATTGCGGCGGGCGAAGATGATCATGGCGATCGTCGCACCGATGAAGCCGCCATGGAAGGACATGCCGCCGTTCCAGATCTCGATCGCGCGGATCGGGTTTGCGGCCACTGCCGCCAGATCGTAGAACAGGATGTAGCCGATACGGCCTCCAAGCACGATGCCGGCGGCGACCCAGACGAGAAAATCGTCGAGTTGGGCTGCGGTTATAGGCGACTGATCGTTTCTCCACAGCGAGGCGTTCGCCGCCAGCCGGCGCGCATAAAACCAGCCGAGCATGATGCCGGCGACATAGGCGAGCCCATACCAATGGATGGCGAGCGGGCCGATGGAAAAGGCCACCGGATTGATGTTCGGGAACGGCATCAGAGCGAAAAGATGAAGCGCTTCGTACAAGTTACAGGGTTCCCACCTAACGGTATTTCGCGGAACATGGCGTTGCGGCATTCGGCGGTCAAGATGAATCTAAGCGAGTGCTGATGCTAACGGTGGATGATGCTTGCAAGCGGACCGCGCAGGCCCTACTTGATCTTCATGAACATTCGCCGGCCGGATTGCCGGCCAGACGATATGGGAGTTCAAAACCATGGCAACCGGCACGAACCGCATTCTCGACGATTTCGCGCGGCTGATGACCGATGCCGCCGGCGCCGCCCAGGGCGTGCGCAAGGAGGTCGAAACCGCATTCCACGCCCAGGCCGAGCGCTTCCTCAACAGCATGGATATCGTCAAGCGCGAGGAATTCGAGGCCGTCCGCGAAATGGCCGCCCGCGCCCGCGACGAGAACGAAGCGCTGAAGGCGCGGATCGAAGCACTGGAAGCGAAGCTTTCGGCGCAGTAATTTCATTCGTCGCAATAGACCCTCTCCCGGCCCGCGGAAGAGGGTTGTGTCCCGCGCAACGCGGGAGAGGTGCAGGGCGGCGGCGCCCTATTTCCAATCTTATGCAGCATCAATTGCCGATGGTGCCGTTCGGCCCCCATGCGGCATGGGTGACCTAGAAGGTCCAGGAACCCTCTGCAGTCGCAAATTCCGGCTGTATGGTGGCCGTCGACGACGGATTTCAATCTGCAGCCGCGGGAGGCCGTCCGTAGGCGGTCAGAATGGCAAGGATAAGCCCCGGGAAGCGAGCATCCACTTCCGCGCAACGCGAATGGTTGCTCATCTCGATGCCACGGCGCTCGCACCGGATAAGGCCGGCCTCGCGCAGAACTTTGACATGCTGCGATAGCGATGATTTGGGGATGACACGTTCGCCCAAACTGGAAAGCGCAGCGCAGTTTCCGCTCGAGCCGGCGCCTGCGATCTGCGCAAATATCGCCGCACGTTCCGGATCAGAAAGAGCGTAGAGGATTGCCTCGGGTTTTATATCCCCAATTGCTGGATTAAAGAGCGATCTCATAACTTTTATATAGGTGCACTTGAAATACAGATCAACAGTTCCGAATTTCCGAACTACGGAACAGTACCGTCGATACCGGCGGTTTCCGGGTTGAAAAGGAACGATCATGTCTAAACTTGCAGGAAAAGTGGCCGTGGTGACCGGGGCCTCAAAGGGGATCGGCGCTGCCATTGCCAAGGCGCTCGCCGCCGAGGGTGCGGCCGTCGTCGTGAATTACGCTTCGAGCCAAGCGGGAGCGGATGCCGTTGTCCAGGCCATCACTGCGGCCGGCGGCAGGGCGATCGCCGTACAGGGCGATGTTTCGAAGGCGGAACAGGCAAGGGGATTGATCGACGCTGCGGTCAACGAGTTCGGTCATCTCGACGTGCTGGTCAACAATTCAGGCATCTACGCGTTCGGCGCGATCGAAGAAATCGACGAGGAACATTATCGCCGAATGTTCGACGTGAACGTTCTGGGCGTCCTGTTCGCGACACAAGCAGCGGTCAAGCACTTTGGTGATGGCGGCAGCGTCATCAATATCTCGTCCGTCGTGACCAGTTTGGCTCCGCCTGCCTCGTCGGTCTACACCGGTACCAAGGGAGCGGTAGATGCCATCACCAGCGTGCTTGCCAATGAGTTGGGTCCGCGTAAAATCCGGGTCAACGCCATTCTCCCCGGTATGGTCGAGACCGAGGGCACGCACACCGCAGGGTTTATCGGCTCTGACTTCGAGCGCGAAGCTGTGACCCAGACTCCGTTCGGACGTATCGGTCAGCCCGATGACATCGCCAAAATCGCGGTCTTTCTGGCTTCCGACGATGCCGGCTGGATAACCGGAGAGCGATTGACTGCCAGTGGCGGTTTTCATTGATCATCAGATGTCGTGCGTTCTCTCCACAGGGGACGCGCGATGCCCACACCATAGGATGGCGACGGCCATAGTGCGGCTGTCCGGCTGCTTCGCAGTCAACGGTCGTCTGCTGCTTCCTTTGAAGGTGAGGGGCATTGGCATCGATACCACCGAAATACCTCCGCCTGTCCCATTCCCAACCAACCGCGCCCGGAAAACCGTCGGCGTGGGCGAAGGTGCTTGATCGTTTTCCAGTGCTTCTTCCAAAAAAATGACACCCTGTGGACACTGTCAAAAAACCGAGTGTCCAGAGTCGGTTATGACTCCGTTCTGATCTGCGCTGCGAACGCGTTTGGAGATTTGGTCCTGTAAAAACCGCAGAAGGGGCTGGCAGCCGGACTCCGTCTAGGTACACTGATTTTAAAGGATGATTCGAAACGGCCTGGTAAGCTCCAGACAGGGTGACTGCGTTATTCTGGCAGCGTCGGACGATCATCGACAGTGTTGTTCCCGGTTATTGTTCGCGTGTTTTGGCGTTTTATCCGCACGAATTCGCATTCATTCCGGTCAAGAAGGTGCCGCATGAGCCTTATGGAAATGGAAATCGAACGTCAGTCGAATCCGGTCGACATGATCGAATTCGTTGCTGCCTCGAACGACTGGACGTTCGAACGGTCGGGCGAGGATGAAATCGCCATGACCGTGGAAGGCCGCTGGACGGACTACCATGTTTCCTTCTCCTGGATGGAGGAGTTCGAAGCGCTGCATCTGGCCTGCGCTTTCGACATCAAGATCCCCGATGCCCGCGTCAATGAAGTCATCCGCCTGCTGAGCCATGTCAACGGCCAGGTGCTGATGGGGCATTTCGACCTCTGGCGCCAGGAAGACGTCGTGATCTTCCGGCAGTCGCTGCTTCTGGCCGGCGGCGCCGAGCCCAACAACCAGCAGGTCGAAGTGCTGCTTTCGAGCGCGCTCGAAGCCTGCGAGGCCTATTATCAGGCGTTCCAGTTTGTCGTATGGTCGGGCATGGAGGCGAAAGCCGCCATGGAAGCCGTTCTGTTCGAAACCGTGGGCGAATGCTGATGGCCTTGGGTCAGTTGGGATCGATCATTCTGGTCGGCGCCGGCAATATGGGCGGCGCCATGCTGTCCGGCTGGCTGAAGAAGGGCGTGCCCGGCGCCTCCGTGACCGTCATCGATCCGTCGCCGTCCGATGCCATGAAAACGATGATCTCAGAGGCCGGCGCGCAACACCTCACCGTGCTGCCGCAAGGTGCATCCGCGGATATCCTGTTCCTTGCGGTGAAGCCGCAGCTTATGGACGCCGTCCTGCCGCCCTTGAAGCCGGTCGTTGGTTCCGGCACCGTGGTCGTGTCGGTCGCGGCCGGCAAGACGCTCGCCTATCTCGAAAAGCATCTCGGCGAAGCCGCCATGGTGCGTGCCATGCCGAACACGCCAGCGATGATCGGCCGCGGCGTGACCGGCGCCTATGCCAATCCCAAGGTCACCGGGGCTCAGCGCGAAGCGGTGCAATCGCTGCTGAAGGTCAGCGGCCCGGTGGAATGGGTATCGAGCGAAGCGGATATCGATGCGGTGACTGCCGTTTCGGGCAGCGGCCCGGCCTATGTCTTCTATCTCGTGGAGTGCATGGCGGAAGCGGGCCGCAAAGCCGGTCTGCCGGCTGATCTCGCCATGCGGCTTGCGCGCGAAACCGTCTCGGGGGCAGGGGAACTCCTCCATCAGTCGCCCGACGACGCTTCCAGGCTTCGCCAGAACGTCACCTCGCCGAACGGCACGACCGCCGC
Organism: Hyphomicrobiales bacterium; assembly: GCA_900471605.1. Lineage (GTDB taxonomy): Bacteria > Pseudomonadota > Alphaproteobacteria > Rhizobiales > Rhizobiaceae > Neorhizobium. The sequence goes on from UCEY01000026.1 coordinate 54,544, forward strand.
AGCGCTTGCGGTTCTGATGGCGGACGACGGCATGCAACCGTTGTTCGACAAGGCGGTCGCCGCTGCCCGCAACAGAGCCGAAGAACTCGGCGCCTGAGTGGAATTCCATGGCTGAAGAGATCACCTACGGCGACTTCGAACGAGTCGATATCCGCGTCGGCACGATTGTCGAGGTCGAGGCCTTTCCGGAAGCCCGAAAGCCGGCCTTCAAGCTGAAGATCGATTTCGGCCCGGAGATCGGCGTCAGGAAGTCGTCGGCGCAGATCACCGTGCATTATACGCCGGAGACGCTTCTCGGCCGGCAGGTGCTCGGCGTCGTCAATTTCCCGCCGCGGCAGATCGGCCCGTTCCGCTCGGAAGTGCTGACCCTCGGCTTCGAGGACGAAAACGGCGCGATCGTGCTGGCCGCTGTCGAACAGCCGGTGCCGAACGGCGGCAAGCTGATGTAACCGGCGCTGATGCGTCGCGCAGGTCGTCAGTGGATATCGCGGCTCTTGACGTCGCTCAGATCGAACGACCGGAACTCGACCTCGAAGCCGGCGCGTTGCGGTGAGCAGAAGGTCATGCCGACAGAGAGTTCAGTGAGTTCGGGCGGGAAATAAGCGAGCCGCGCCATGCGCCAGTCCGGCTGCACATCGGTGCGGTACTGGACGAAGAGGGCGTCGCCCATGCGGGTGACACGGACGGAAATTTCCTCGAAATCGTCGGTGAGGCGGAAGGCGGACCAGTCGGAACGGCCGTTGGTCACCACCACGCTGAAATGGCGGGCGCCGTCGGTGAATTCGATGCCGCATTTCACCCAGTGTTTTTCGTCATGGCGGATCATCAGGCCGGCCTGGTCGTAGAGCGCTTCGTAGCGGCCGGCGAAGGAAGTTTCGGCGGTGAAATCGCCGTTCCGCGTCTGGTGGAGAAGGTGGCCGCTGTCGCGGTGGAAGCCGTAATAGGTGCCCTGCCAGAAATCGGTTTCAAAGCCGGAGCGGGCGATCAGCCTGCCATTCTCTTCGCGGCTTTCCGGCGGCGGGTTCAGCCAGGACATTCGGGACAGGTCGATCGGCATCGGTTCCTCGAAAGATGATCAGGCGGGTACGCGCACGACGGCGCGCAGGCCGCCGCGGGGGCTGTCGGCAAGCGTGACATTGCCGCCATGGGCACGGGCGATATCCCGGGCGATCGCAAGGCCAAGCCCGGTGCCGGACGAATTGAGATTGCGGGCCTCGTCGAGGCGATAGAAGGGTTTGAAGACATCCTCGCGCGACGCGGCCGGGATGCCGGGACCGTCGTCGTCGAGGGTCAGCGTCAGCCACTTGGCGCTGTGCCTTGCATCGACATGCAGCGATTTGGCGTAGCGTTCGCTGTTGGCGACGAGGTTGCCGACAAGCCGGGTGAAGGCATTGGGACGCACGGCGATCTCGTCCTCGCCGTCGATCTCGTAGGTCATGGTCTTGCCGTGCAGGGTAAATTCCGAGCGCAGCTTTTCGAGCAGTTCGCTCAGCCGCAATTCGCCGAAATCCTCCTCCGCCTCGCCCTTTGCAAAAGCGAGGTATCCTTCCAGCATCGACTGCATGTCGTCGACGTCCTGGCCCATGCCGGAAAGTTCCGGCTTGTTGCCGGCGAGCGCCAGCTGCAGCTTGAAGCGGGTGAGGATGGTTCGAAGATCGTGGCTGATACCGGCGAGCATGGCGGTGCGCTGTTCCATCTGCCGCTCGATGCGTTCGCGCATCTGGATGAAGGCAAGGCCGGCGCGGCGGATCTCGTCGGCGCCGCGCGGCGAAAAACCATCGGTCTTCTGGCCCTTGCCGAAACTCTCGGCGGCGCTCGCCAGCGTCAGGATCGGCCGGATCTGGCCGCGCAGGAAGAGGATGGAGATGACGACCAGAACGAAGGCCGCGCCGATCATCCAGACGAGGAAAATGTGGGTGTTGGACGCGTAGGTGGAGCCGCGGCGGACGAAGACGCGCAGCACCCTTGTGTCGAACTTGATGCGGATCTCGACGAGCCGGCTGTCGCCCACCGTGTCGATCCAGAAGGGCATCTGGATCTGCCGGGTGATCTGGTCGGCGAGGATATCGTCGAGGATCTCAAAGAAGGGGCGGGAGCGGGGCGGCGGCAGCTGGCCGTTTTCCTCGACCGCGATGGTGAGGTTCAGCGCGTCGCTGGCGATACGGCTGATCGCATCATAATTGCTGTCCTGCGGATAGGCCTGGATCACCTCGATGATGCCGGCGATATCGCGCACCGTGCTTTCCGACAGGCGTTCGGTCACCATGCGCCAGTGCCGCTCCATGAAGACGGAGGCGACGACGCCCTGCAGCAGCAGCATCGGCAGGATGACGATCAGAAGCGAGCGCGTATAGAGGCCGGTCGGCAGGCGGCGGCGCAGCCACCGGGTCATCGGCCGCCAGCCCGGCAGGGTCAGCCGGTCCATGTCGCGCTTCAGGGGGTCGAAAAGTGCCATCCTGCCTTCAGCCTGTGCCGGTTTGCTCCGGCTAATCGATACTCAGCCTGTATCCGATGCCGCGCACCGTCTGGAGATAGACGGGGTTGGCCGGATCTTCCTCGATCTTACGCCGCAAACGATTGATCTGCACGTCGATCGTGCGCTCGCCGACTTCGGCGTCGTCACCGATCAGCTCGTGGCGAGGAATGGTGTCGCCGGCGCGCAGTGCAAACAGCAGCATGATCTCCTGTTCGCGGTCGGTCAGCCGGATCGTCTCGGCCGCCTTGCGCAATTCCTTGCGCGGGATCGAGAAGGTGAAAGGCCCGAACATGATCTGCTCGATCTTCGGCGTGTCCGGCGAGGTGCTGCGGCGGAGGATGTTGTTGATGCGCAGCACCAGTTCGCGCGGGTCGAAGGGTTTCGACAAATAGTCGTCGGCGCCGGCTTCGAGGCCGGCGATGCGCGATTCCGATTCGGCGCGCGCCGTCAGCAGGATCACCGGCACCGTCTTCTTCTGGTAGAGCGACTGGGTAAGCGAAATCCCGGACTCGCCGGGCATCATCACGTCCAGAATGACGAGGTCGAAATGCAGGCCTTCGAGCTTGCGGCGGGCTTCCGCCGCATCGCCAGCGACGGTGACGCGAAACCCCTGTTCCATCAGGTAACGGTTGAGGAGATCGCGGATGCGGGTATCGTCGTCGACCACAAGAAGATGGGGCGCATCATCGGAAGGGGGCAGTGTCGTCATCTCGGGGGTCCCGCTTAATCCAGATCGCTGTCTATTGGCTCGATGCTTTCGTCGCGGCCGCGCATGTGGCGCAGGAATTCCTTGACCGAGGCCCGCGTGTCCGGGGTCAGCTCCTCCATGGCGCGAGCGATACGGCGCGATTGCGGCTCGGAAAGGGCGAGCGCCAGTTCCCGGCCCGCCAGCGTCGGATAGAGCCGGCGCTGGCGCCGATCCTTGGCGCCGGCCATCTGGCGAATATAACCCGATTCGATCAATTGCTTGAGGACGCGCGCAAGGCTCTGCTTGGTGATCTGCAGCGTATCGAGAAGGTCGGTGACCATCATGCCCGGTTGGCGGCTGACGAAATAGACGACCCGGTGGTGGGCGCGGCCCATGCCGATCTTGGCGAGAATGGCGTCCGGATCGGACACGAAATCACGGTAGGCGAAGAAAAGCAGTTCGATGGTCTCGAAGTCGATCTGGGCTTCATCGACTGCCGGCATGGCCTGCAGGACCTTCTTGACGGCTTTTCCCGTCGATGCGCGCGACACTCGCGTTTCCTTTCCCTTATGGCTGCTTGCCGTTCGGCCGAAGCTCTTATTTACTGATTTCACAGTGTAACCTGACGCACGTCATAAAGCGCGAACAGGCTGAACAATCAACAGCATTTGTTGGGAAGGGCGGATGCGGGCCAGCGCAAAGGGAAAGAGCGCCGTCCGGGGCGCCCTTTCCCGGGAATGTTCAATCGTAGATGTGGACGATGCGACGGGTGCCCGGATCGACGAGCACGGGCCGGTCGTTGACCACCACATAATCGTAGTCGTAGTCCGGCACCTGCTGGACCACCACGCCGGGCGGCAGCGTGGCGCCGATTGCCACTTCGTTGCGGACATAGACCGGCTGGGCCGGGTGCTCCTCGATATAGCCGATGACGGTTTCCGGCGGCTCTACGGCTTCCACGGCGCCGACGGGTCCAAGCAGAATATCGCCCTGGCCGGGCACGGGTGCCGGGGGAGCGATGCTTGCCGTCGTCTCGTAGGTCACGGTCGGGACTTCATATTGGGTGCGATACTGCTCTACCGCGACCGGCGCGCCGTTGTGGCGGATGGTCAGGTATTGCGCATAGACCCAGCCGCGCATGCCGTTGACATCGATGCGGCACCATTTGCTGCCCTCGAGGCAGCCATCCATCATGGCCGGGCTGCCGCGGGTGGCAAGGCCGATTTCGGGATAGTTCTGGCCGGGACCGGAGCGGACGATTATGTCCGAAGCGGTGGTGGTTGTCATCTGCGCCTGGGCGGGCAGGGCGAGCGCCGAAAGGACGGCGCCGAGGCCCAGCCAGGTGAGGTTCCGGCACTTCAAATCCGGGCGTTTCAACCAAGTCGTCATGGATTTTCTCCTCATGTTGACTGGCGGGGTAACCCCGGCGTGTCCGGGTGGTTCCGCCGGAGGTGGCTGGAACCCGCATGCTGTGGCGGGAGCGCAACAGGTCGAAAGAAGGCAGGGAACCTTTCTCCCGCCAGTCCATTGATCCCGCCACAAGCACCGGAGAGAGCCCATGACGACCCAGATGACGACCGCGCAGACCTTTGCCGCACTCCCGCCGATCACGATGGAAACCTCAAGCCCGGCAAACCCGCTAAAAGGTGTTCTGGTGACGGTTTTTGCGCTGAAGATCGTGATTGCCGCCTTCCTGATCGCCACCGTATCCCTCTCGCCGCCGGTTGCCGCCGAGGCGCACAACACGACCCTCGCCTCGAATTGATCTTTTCGGCTGAAATGCCTTCCGTTTAGCGGTATACCCCGCCGGATATTGTCGCTTGAGACCGAGGCATCATGGGCAAGTTACAGGCCGGTATCATTCCGGTGACGCCATTCCAGCAGAACTGCACCATCCTTTTCGACGACGAGACCAAACAGGGCGTGGTCGTCGATCCGGGCGGCGACGTGCCGACCATTCTGCAGGTCATCCAGGAAAACGGTATTGCGCTTACGGAAATATGGCTGACGCACGGGCATATCGACCACGCAGGCGGCGCCGACGAATTGCGCGAGGCTTTGGGCATCCGGGTGATCGGGCCGCACGAGGCCGACCTGCCACTCCTGCAGCGGCTGGAGACGCAGGCGGAAAAATTCGGGGTCAAGATGGCGGCGCGCAACGTCGTGCCGGACCGCTGGCTCAACGAGGGAGACACGGTCTCGTTTGGCGACCACGTGTTCGAGATCTTCCATTGCCCGGGCCACGCGCCGGGTCATGTGATCTACTACAACCGCGCGCAAGGTTTCGCGCATCTCGGCGACGTGCTGTTCAACGGTTCGATCGGTCGTACCGACCTGCCGGGCGGGGATCACGATACGCTGCTCGCCTCGATCCGTGACAAGGTTCTGCCGCTTGGCGACGAGGTCGGGTTCATCTGCGGCCATGGGCCGGGAAGCCGGATCGGCGACGAACGGCGCACCAATCCGTTCCTGCGGGGCCTCGGCGCGCCGGAGCCGCAACATAGCTCGACCAAAAATACGTCGATTTAAAAAAAACCCGGCATCACTGCCGGGCTTCAACTCGAAATGGAAAGCCTCCGGAGAGGCTTAACCGGCGATCTGCAGGTTAACGGCCTTGGGGCCTTTGCCGCGACGATCCGGTTCCGTGTCGAAGCTCACTTTCTGGTTTTCCGACAATCCGGACAGGCCGGAAGCCTGTACGGCAGAGATATGAACAAAGATATCGGCGCCACCATTGTCAGGCTTGATAAAGCCGAAGCCTTTGTCGGTATTGAAGAATTTTACAGTGCCAGTCTCGGCCATGCAGCAGGTCCTTTTCTCTCTGTCCGTGTTCAGCGGCGGACAGCATCATAGTGTAGCCCCGAAGGGCGGCGGCAGGCAGCTTTAAGAAAGGGTCCCTGTCTTTACCGCGATGACCGGCAGGAATTGCTTTGAAATCTCCGCCCCCGGCCTATCGCCCGAAGTCTTAGCGCCTTCGGAACGCGTCATTATAGGTCTTCCCATGCTCGTAAATTGCCCGAACTTGCACAGAGTGCTGTGTTTATCGAAAATTGGCAAGAAAAAGTTTTTTGAACCATCGCCACAATGAGAAATTGCAAATTGCCGGAACGCCTGAAAATGCGGGGTTTGCGCCTTTCCATCGCGCCTCCGCGACCCAATTCATCGCTGGCAATGCTTTGTTTACCCTATTCTGTGCCATTTTGGCGCAAATGGCGCGAAAAGAAAAAAATTCGTCGCTCATGTATTTTGGGGGCGCGTCAGAGGACCTTGCGCGGAGTCCTTGAGGACCCGCGGCGGCGGTCGATCGTTGCGTAAAAGCCCTGGCTTGCCGCCTTATTCGCCGCCGGATTGCCGGCGGCCGAAGGTGCGGGCGGGTCTCGCGGATACCGGCTTGACGAGGACCGGAGGAGGGGGCGCGGCGGCGGCCCTGCTGGCACCCAGCGTGATGTCGCTAGAACCCGTGTGGAGCGGCGCAAGGTCGGCGAGGTTTTCCGGAAAGCTCTCGTTGAATGTCGTCGGTGCGAGTTCGGGCCTGGCAAGGGCATAGCCCTGCATCAACGGCACGCCGAGTTCCTCGCAGAGATCCACCTGCCACACTTCTTCGAGCCCTTCGAAGATCGGCTCGATACCGTCGTCGAGCATCTGGCCGACGATGACGCGCAGCAGCGCCAAACCGGCGGAATTGTCGAGGAAGTCGCGGACCCAGGCGGCCTCGAACTTCACATAGTCCGGCCTGATGCGCTTCAGCCGATCGAGGTCGGAATCGCGCGCGCCGTAATCGTCGATGGCGATGCGGAAGCCGACTGCCCGCATGTGTTCGGTAAAGGCGACGACGATATCGTCGGCCGCGCCCGATCTTTCGGAGATTTCGCAGACGATGCGATCCGGTGCGAGGCCGGCTTCGTGGCTGGCGACCTTGATGCGATCGACTTCCTGACGCATTTCCTGCGGCGTGCGGAAGAGGCCGGGATGGAATTTGACGAAAATCCGGGCGCGCGCGCGGTTCAGCCGGCCAGTGTTGAGGATGTGGATGGTGCGCAGGATGCTGTCGACATCGGCCATGTCGACCGGGGATACGAGCGGAAAGAACTCCGCCGGCGAGACAGGTTCGGCGTCGCGGGAGGCGCGCAGCAGGCCTTCGAAGGCTTCTATTTCAAGGCCGCTGCCAGGCGCCGAGCGAAAGATCGGCTGCAGGGCCGATTGCAGCAGGAAGGGGCCGTAGATGGTGGAGAACGACCCGTTGTCGCTGCGAACCAGATTGGCGAAGATGCTTCTCGGCGTCATGCCTGTGTCCGTCGTTTCCGTTATCCCTCCCTCCTGGTTGTAGCATTCAAGGGTTACGTGGTTGTAAAGAAGGTTTCGAAGGTTTTAATCAGCTTCTTTCATGGCTCACATTCAAGCTTTGTGCTTGAAACGGCGTCACAGTTTAGACATAGAGCGTACGGGCGGTTTTCGGCGCGCGATGCCGCCTTGTTCAACAGCTCTTCAGGACGAAGATTATGGCCTTTCTTGCCGACGCACTTTCCCGCGTAAAGCCCTCTGCCACCATCGCCGTTTCCCAGAAAGCCCGCGACCTGAAAGCAAAGGGCCGCGACGTGATCGGGCTCGGCGCAGGCGAGCCGGATTTCGATACGCCGGAAAACATCAAGAAAGCCGCCATCGACGCGATCAATCGCGGCGAGACCAAATATCCGCCGGTTTCCGGCATTCCGCAGCTTCGCGAGGCGATCGCCCGGAAGTTCAAGCGCGAGAACAATCTCGATTACACGCCGGCCCAGACGATCGTCGGTACCGGCGGAAAGCAGATTCTTTTCAACGCCTTCATGGCGACACTGAACCCGGGCGATGAAGTGATCATCACCGCGCCTTACTGGGTTTCCTATCCGGAGATGGTTGCCATCTGCGGCGGCACGTCCGTCTTCATCAAGGCGAGCCAGGAAAACAACTTCAAGGTGACCGCGGCCGATCTCGAAAAGGCGATCACTCCGAAGACCAAGTGGTTCCTGTTCAATTCGCCGTCCAATCCCTCGGGCGCTGCCTATACCCATGACGAGCTGAAGGCTCTGACGGACGTACTCGTCAAGCACGAGCACGTCTGGGTGCTGACAGACGACATGTACGAGCACCTGACCTATGGCGACTTCAAGTTCGTCTCCCCGGCGGAAGTGGAGCCGAAGCTCTATAACCGAACGCTGACGATGAACGGCGTTTCCAAGGCCTATGCGATGACCGGCTGGCGTATCGGTTACGCGGCCGGCCCGCTCGAGCTGATCAAGGCGATGGACATGATCCAGGGCCAGCAGACCTCGGGCGCCTGCACGATCGCCCAATGGGCATCGGTCGAGGCGCTGAACGGTCCGCAGGACTTCATCCCGGCCAACAAGAAGATCTTCGAAGCCCGCCGCGACCTGGTGGTCTCGATGCTCAACCAGGCGAAGGGCATCGTCTGCCCGTCTCCGGAAGGCGCTTTCTACGTCTACCCGTCCTGCGCCGGCCTGATCGGCAAGACCGCGCCGTCCGGCAAGGTCATGGAGACCGACGAGGATTTCGTCACCGAGCTTCTTGAAACGGAAGGCGTCGCCGTCGTCCACGGCTCGGCCTTCGGCCTCGGCCCTAACTTCCGCATCTCCTATGCCGCTTCGGAAGAACAGCTCGAAGAGGCCTGCAAGCGCATCCAGCGCTTCTGCGCCAACTGCAAGTAAGCCGGCCCGACCCGATCAGCAGAGCCCGCCGGCGACGGCGGGCTTTTGCGTTCATCAGCTTTTCGTCAGCTTCACGATCGTCGATTCTCCGCCGCCGCGCTGTTCGGTCACCGCATAAACCGCGCCGTCGGGGCCGACCTTGACGTCGCGGATACGGGCGCCGAGCGGCACGCGTTCCTCATAGGCAACCTTGTCGCCATCCATATGGACGACCACGATGCCTTGCGCGGCCAGGCCGCCGATCAGGAAGGAGTTCTTCCATTCGGGGATGGCGTCGCCGTCGTAATAGGCCATGCCGGAGGGGGCGATAACCGGGTCCCAGAAATAGACCGGTTGCTCGGTCTCCTTCATGGCGGTGATGCCCTTGCCGATCGGCCGGCCGCTGTAATCGATGCCGTAGGTGACTTCCGGCCAGCCATAGTTCTTGCCGGCCTCCGGGCGGTTCAGTTCGTCGCCGCCGCGCGGTCCGTGTTCGACCGTCCAGAGGCGACCCTTGCCGTCAAGCGTGGCGGACTGGAGGTTGCGGTGGCCGAGCGACCAGATTTCCGGCCGGGAGCCCTGCCGGTTGACGAAGGGATTGTCGGGCAGCGCCTTGCCGTTCATGTCGATGCGGAAGACCTTGCCGAGGCCGCTCGATATATCCTGGGCCTGCACGCGGGGCTGCGGATCGGAGCGTTCGCCGACGGTCACGTAGAGTTCCTTGTTGGGGCCGAACACGAGGCGCGAGCCGAAATGCTTGTTGCCGTCATAGCTCGGCATCTGGCGGAAGATGATTTTGAGGTTTTCCAGCCTGCCGCCGCCGCGGTCGTCCGGCACGAGCTTTGCCGAGGCGACGGAGGTGCCGTTGCCGTCGTTTCGCTGTTCGGAGAAGGAAAAGAAGATCATCCCGCTGGTCTTGAAATCGGGAGCCAAAGCCACGTCGAGCAGGCCGCCCTGGCCGGCGGAAAGTACTTTCGGCACGCCTTCGATCTTCGGCCCGGCTTCGCCTTCTTCCGAGATGATGTGCATGGCGCCTTGCTTGGCGGTCACCAGCATGCGGCCGTCGGGCAGGAATTCCATGGCCCAGAGATGCGGAAGGTTTTCCGCAATGACGTCCTGCGTGATCTTCGGCATGGTTTGAGGCTGAGGGGCACGGGTCTGGTTGGCGAAGGCCGGCTGCTGATTGCTGGCATTCGGGGCTTTGGTTTCCGCGGGCTGTCCGGCGCTTTGGGCAAGAACGGGGCCGGTAACCAGCGCGACGGACAGGACAGTGCCGGTCAGGAGAAGACTGAGACGTTTCATCGTGGACTCCTTACATGCGGCGGTATCGACCGCCGGGGCCTTGAACGACACTCCAGCACGCGGTGAAAGAGTATCGGCGATTGCCCTCATCTAGGGCGTTTATCGGCAAAGCACCCAACACGGCCCGTTCAAGATTAGTTTATTGACGCGCCGGCAATGAAAAGCCCGCCGGCAAAGGCGGGCTTCCGGCCTCGGAATCTGCGGCCGGTCAGCCGACGAGGCGCTGCCGATCGGCCGCAAGAAGCCGCTGTTCAGTCTGCAAGCTCGGCCGGCACCTTGCCGCCGTTTTCGGCGAGCTTCTTCATCAGCGCCTTGTGGAGCCAGACGTTCATCGTCGCGGAATCGTTGGTGTCCCCGCTATAGTGTAGTTCGGCGGCGAGTTCCTTGCGGGCCGTAAGACTGGAATCGAGGTCGAGCGCCTTCATGAGATCGACGATCGATTTGCGCCAGTCGAGCTTCTGGCCGCTCTTCTTGACGGCCGCGTCGAGTATCGGAGTGATGTCCACGGGGCCGGATGAGGCAGGGGCGGATGCTGCAGGTGCCGCCGAAGGGATTGGCGTCGGATTGGACGCCGGGGCGGCGGAAGCGGAAACCGGAGCGGCCGGTTTCAGAGGTTCGGCGGCAGGTGCCGCTTCGGCATGGCCGCCCCAGATCGCGTTCTTGATCTTGTCGAATACACCCATCTTGCAGTCTCCCTTGAGTTTATCTGTTAGGAGAACGTCGGGCGGGTTCAGGAATTCTCAAGAGGCCGGCCGCAGTTAAATCAATAGCTGCGGCCGGGGAAGGGATCAGGCCGTGCCCCAGATGGCTTCGGCGGTCTTGACGACGAGTTCAAGCTTGCGCTTCTGGTCGTCCTCGGTGATCGAGTTGCCTTCTTCGGTCGAGGCGAAACCGCACTGCGGCGCGATGCCGAGCTGGTCGATGTCGACGAATTTGGAGGCCTCGTCGAAGTGACGACGGAGGCTGTCGAGCGTTTCCAGTTCACCGGTCTTGGTGGTGATGAAGCCTGGATAGACGCGCTGCTTGGAACCCTTCTGGAGCAGGGAGAGCGGCTGCAGGCCGCCGGAACGCTCGGTGTCATATTCCATGAAGAACATGTCGACGCCGGTCTTGTTGAAGATCGCGTCGGCCGCCGCATCGTAGCCGCCTTCGGCAGCCCAGGTGGAGCGGAAGTTGCCGCGGCACATGTGCATGCCGATCAGCATGTCCTTCGGGCGGTCCTTGATCGCTTCGTGCATGGTTTCGGCGTACTTCTGGATCAGCCAGTCCGGATCGTAGCCTTCCTCACGCTTCATGGCGCGCTGCTTCTCGTCGCCGAGATAGGCGAAATAGATGTCATCCATCTGCAGATAGCGGCAGCCGGCGTCGTAGAACTTCTGCACGGCCTTGGCATAGGTGCGGGCGAGGGCCGCGAAAAGTGCTTCCTGATCCTGGTATTCCGGATAGGTCACGTCGGCGCGGGCGGTGCGGTAATGCGCAACGCTCGGGCCGGGGATGGAGATCTTCGGCGTCACCTTGGTGTTGGCGGCGAGGAACTTGAAGTGTTCCAGATGCGGGTGATCGTCCGGGAAGTCGAGCTTGCCGTTGATGGTCGGGAAGGTCGGCGGCAGCTTGACGCCGTGGAAAGTGACACCCTTGTGGGCTTCGCGGGTGACGAATTCCATGCCGTCGAGCAGGCCGAGGAAGTCGTAATGCCAGAAGTGGCGGCGGGCTTCCCCATCGGTCACGACCTTCAGGCCGACGCTTTCCTGCAGCTTGATCAGGTCCTTGATGCCTTCGTCTTCGACGGCCTTCAATTCCTCGGCGGAAATGCTCTTGTCTTCGTAAAATTTCTTGCGGGCGTCCTTGATGGAAGCGGGACGCAGCAGCGAACCGACGTGGTCGGCTCTGTAGGGAGGTGTAGACATCTCAAAATCTCCTTCATGCGCAACAGGGTGGCCGCGCCAAATTCCGGAACGCCGGTTCGAAACCAGCCTTCGCCGCGCGGACACGACCATATTTCAGACATTGATTCAACCTCTTCCCGATCCGATTCCGTTCCCGCTTGCAAGTCCTTGATGCGGAATCGGATTTGCCTAGAGGCCGACGGCCGTCAGCATCACGAAGGTCGCAAAGAGGACGAAATGGGTCATGCCCTCAATGGCGTTGGTCTGGCCGTCATTGAGGTTGATAGCCGCGACAACGAGGGTGATCGCGACCATCACGGTCTGCACCGGCGTCATGGCCATGATGAAGGGTTGGCCGCTGTAGAGGGCGATGCCTTCCATGACGGGGACGGTCAGGATGACGGTCGAGAGCGAAGCGCCCATGGCGATGTTGACGACGGACTGCATGCGGTTGCGCAGAGCCGCGCGCAGGGCGGTCAGGATTTCGGGGGCTGCGGAAATCGCCGCGACCACGACCGCCATCAGCGTCAGCGGCGCCCCGCTGCCCTCCAGCCCGGCATTCATGAGCGTGGACATGAACTCCGCGAGGAAGCCGATGATCAGCACGCCGGCCAGAATGATGCCGATGGAGATCGCGGCGGATTCCGTCCCGGCCTCGTTCTGCGGCGTTTGGGTGCCGGTGGCCGGCTTGACGGTGCGGGGATAGGTGTAACTGAAGAAATAGCTGTGCGGACCGACCTGCATTTTCAGGAAAACCGCGTAGAGCGCGATCATCGCGCAGATCGTGAAGGCGGAATAGTAGTGCCAGCGGTCGCCGGGGATGAATTCCGGGACGATCATGGAAATGCCCATGGCCGTCAGGATCATCACGCTGTAGGTGCGGCTGGAATCGTCGTTATAGGGCTGCTCGCCATGGCGCAGGCCGCCGAGCAGGGCGGCGAGCCCGAGGATGCCGTTGATATCGAGCATCACGGCAGCATAGATCGTGTCGCGCACCAGGGTCGGGGAACTGGTATTGCCCATCATGATGGCAAGGATCAGCACTTCGACCGCCACCGCCGACAGCGTCAGGATCATCGTGCCATAGGGATCGCCGACCTTGTGGGCCAGCATTTCGGCATGATGGGCGACCCGGGTCGAGGCGAGGATGATGATGCCGATCAGGGCGGCGGCCGCGATCAGCGAAGCCGTCTTGCCGGCTTCGAGTACGGCGTGCTCGACGGAATAGGCGACGACGCCCGAGGCCAGCGCGACGACGAGAAATCTTTCCTGCCTCAGCAGGGACAACAAACCCACGTTCCACTCCTGACCTTGCACCCGGCGCTAATCTAACGCGGCAACCTGCGGCATCAAGCATGGTTCCCTTTTCGCCTCAAGGATTTGCGGTCCTGCGCCTTTGATGACATACTTTGCGGCGTGATTTGCGATGTGGCTTGGAACCTCGTGGCACCTTTTTCGATTTTTCACACCGATGCCGCGACAGGACAAAGATCCAAATGGATCGAGGCAGCCATGAAAGACAGGAGGGAGTATGACCAAGGTTACCTATAAAGTCGTGCCGCATGACGGCGGCTGGGCCTATCGCCAGGGCGACGTCTATTCTGAAACCTTTCCCAGCCATTCCGACGCCTTGCAGGCGGCCCGCATCGTCGCGGCCGAACAGCAGGTCGGCGGAGAGGCGGAAGAGATCAGCTGGCAGGATGAAAAAGGCATCTGGCACAGTGAATACAGCGACGGTGGCGACCGGCCCGAGGCCGAGGTCATGGACGGCGACGAAGGGTCGACCACCCACTGAACGTCAGTCGCGGACATAATCCAGCAGGCCTTTGACGAGTGCGTCGAAAGTGACCCGCCAGCGGGGTGACGACTTCAGGTTTTCATGCATGGCGACCCAGGTATCGAGCGGCAGTTCGAAAACCTCGGGCAGCACCCGGACCAGATCCGTGTCGCGCTTGGCGAGACCGACCTGGCAGATGCCGATACCGACGCCGCCGCGGATCGCCGCAAGTTGCGCGAGATTGTTGTCCGCGCGGTAACTCCAGCGGATATGATCGAGGTCAGGGAAGGCCGGGGCCGCGATGCGGATACGGTCCGCGGCAGCGCGCACGAAGGCGGTGCGCCGGTCGAAGCCGATCAGCCGGTGCGTCGCCAGATCTTGCGCGCTTTGCGGAACTCCATGCCGATCCAGATAGCGGCGATGGGCAAAAAGCCCGAGAGGGATCCCGCCGATATGGCGGGCGACAAGCGCATCCTGTGCAGGACTGGCCATGCGCACCGCGATATCCGATTCACGCTTCAAAAGATCCTCAAGAGAATCCGACAAGGACAATTCGAGTTCCAGGCCGGGATGCTCGTCCTGCAGGCAGGCGAGGATCGGCGGCAGGACTTCGACGCCGATCACCTCGCTGGCGCTGATCCTCACCGTTCCCTTGACCGCGCCGATCTCGCCCGATGCCACCCGCTGCATGGCGGCGGCGGTCATGGCGAGGTTTTCCGCATAGGGTTTCATCGCCAGCGCCGGTTCTGTCGGCAGGAGGCCCTGCTGCGAGCGGGTGAAGAGCTGGTAGCCCACCGCCTCTTCCAGCGAATCGATATGGCGACCGACGGTGGGCTGGGTCAGGCCGAGTTGGCGCGCGGCGGCCGAGAGCGAGCCGAGCTGCAGGACGGCAAGGAAGGTGCGGTAGAAATCCCAGTTTATGTCATTCATTTATGTATGGATACTCGTCATTTTTCGCTAATTCCGTATACCATCCGATAGAGCGATATTCCAGCCGACGGTTCGACGAAGAACCGGGACAACCCAAGGAGTATCGCCATGACCGACACCTCGAATGCGAAACCGATTGCCCTTGTTCTCGGCGCCACCGGCGGGATCGGCGGCCATGTGGCACGCGGCCTCGCTGCCCGCGGCTGGACCGTCCGGGCGCTCAATCGCAAGGCCGGGGAGGCGGCGAAACGCGAGCCGCGCTTCCTTTGGCTCCAGGGTGATGCGATGAATGCCGCCGACGTTCGCCGTGCCTCGCAGGATGCGAAGCTGGTCGTCCACGCGGTCAATCCGCCGGGTTACAAGGATTGGGAAAAGCTGGTCCTGCCGATGCTGGACAATACGATCGCAGCCGCCCGCGCCGTCGGCGCCCGCATCCTGCTGCCCGGCACGGTCTATAATTACGGGCCGGATGTCTTTCCCGAGATCACCGAAGAGAGCCCGCAGAACCCGGTAACCCGCAAGGGCGCGATCCGGGTGGAGCTGGAGCGGCGGCTGGAGGCTGCATCGAACGAGGGCGTGCCGGTGCTGATCGTGCGGGCAGGCGACTATTTCGGCCCGGGCGCCGCCAATAGCTGGTTCGCACAGGGCCTGGTGAAGCCTGGCAAACCGATCAAGTCGGTCAGCCGCCCGAATGCCAGGGGTGTCGGGCACCAATGGGCCTATCTGCCCGATGTGGCCGAAACCATGCTGCGGCTGATCGACCGGGAGGCCGAGCTGCCCCGCTTCGCCCGCTTCCAGATGCGTGGCTTCTGGGACCGGGACGGCAGCGAGATGATCGCGGCGATCGCCCGGGTCGCCGGACAGAAGCCGAAGGTCAAAGCGTTTCCCTGGTGGCTGCTCACGCTCGGATCGCCCTTCGTGCCGATCTTCCGCGAGCTCGGCGAGATGCGCTATCTCTGGAAAGTGCCGGTGCGGATGGGGAATGACAAGCTGCTCGCCTTTCTCGGTGAAGAACCTTCGACACCGATCGACGAGGCGGTGCGGGTCACGCTTGCCGATCTCGGCTGCATCGAGCGGAAATCGATCAAGGCTCCGGAGCCGGGAGTGTTACTGGCCTGAACAATATCCTCAAAAGGAAAAGGCCGCTTTTGGGCGGCCTTTTCCGATATTCATCAGGCGACTGCTTCGAGCGCCGGGTAGTCTGTATAGCCCTTGGCGCCGCCGCCGTAGAATGTGGACTTGTCGGCTTCGTTGAGCGGTGTGTCGTCCCGGAAGCGCTGGACGAGGTCCGGGTTGGCGAGGAAGAGCTTGCCGAAGGCGACGGCGTCGGCATAACCGCTTTCCACGGCCTTGCCGGCGCTTTCGCGATCGTAGCCGTTGTTGACCAGCCAGCCGCCGGTGCCGCCTGCCTTGCGGTAAATGTCCTTCAGTTCCTGGTAGTCGAAGGGCTTGTCGCCCTGGAAGAAGGCGCGGTCGCCGCCGGTCGCACCCTCGACGACGTGGATGAAGGAGAGGCCGCGGGGGCCGAGCTGTTCGACGACATAGTTGAAGACGGCCTGCGGGTTCGGATCGCTGACGCCATTTGCGGGCGTCACCGGCGACAGGCGGATGCCGACGCGGCCGGCGCCGATTTCCCTGGTCACTGCATCGACGACTTCGAGCACGAAGCGTGCGCGGTTTTCGATCGAACCACCGTATTCGTCAGTGCGCTGGTTGGCGCCCGACTTCAGGAACTGGTCGATCAGGTAGCCGTTGGCGCCGTGGATTTCGATACCATCGAAGCCGGCGTCGATCGCGGCGCGGGCGCCTTTGGCGAAATCGGCGACGATGCCGGGGATTTCAGAACGTTCCAGCGCGCGGGGAGCGGACGTATCGACAAAGGCTCCGCTGCCGTCCGGATTGATGATGTAGGTCTTGCCGCCGGCGGGAATGGCCGAGGGAGCAACCGGAGCGCCGCCGTTCGGCTGCAGCGAGACATGCGAGACGCGGCCGACATGCCAGATCTGGGTGACGATCTTGCCGCCCCTGCGATGAACGGCTTCGGTCACCTTCTTCCAGCCTTCGATCGCCTGCGGCAGGTAGAGACCCGGTACATCCGCATAACCCTGGCCCTGCTGGGTGATCGGGGTGCCTTCGGTAACGATCAGGCCGGCGGTGGCGCGTTGTTCGTAATAGGTGACGTTGAGGTCGTTGGGGATCGCTTTCGGCGAACGGTTGCGCGTCAGGGGAGCCATGACGACGCGGTTCGAAAGTTCGATATCACCGAACCTGATCGGATCAAAAATGCTGGCCATCGGAAATTCCTTATGCGGTTGGGAGGAGGCGGGTCCGATCAAAGGGTTGATCGGAGCTCTTCGAGGAAGGCCGCGATATTGTGTTCATCGCGGTGGTAGAATGCCCATTGGCCGACGCGGTCGATCTTGACCAGGCCGGCTTTTTCGAGCGTCGAAAGATGCGCCGAGACCGTGGATTGGGAGAGGCCGCAGCGTTTTTCGAACTGGCTGGCGCAGATGCCCATTGCGAGCGGGTGCGCCTGATCGGAGAAATGGCGTTCCGGCTCCTTCATCCATTCCAGGAATTCGACCCGGGCCGGATGGGCCAGCGCTTTGAGAATTTCCGTCTTGTCCATCGTCGGGATCCATATCGGAGTTTATCGATATATAGATCGTCTGAGGCCGATTTAAAGGAAGCAGTTTGCAGAGAAACGAAGGATCGTAAAAAAATGGGCCGCCGGATCGCTCCGAGGCCCAATAATTGTGAAGGTTAAAACCTCCAGAGGGGAACAGCCAGCGCAGACAACAGGGACGTCGTCGAAGCGCGCCGGCTGATCCCAATATGGGGAGATGGTTTGCCCAGGACAAGGGTGCGGACAGGATATTGAGCGGAAGTTTCGACCGGGATTTTGACAGGTGAAACGAGCTGGACGATCCCATGCCGGTTCGGAATATCTCGGGGCAAAAAAAGAGGGCCACTGGATTGCTCCAGGGCCCTATAAGTGTGAAGGTCAAAAAACCTCCAGAGGGGAACAGCTGCTGCGGCGGAACTGGGAGGAAAAGCCGCCATGTGCATCAGCTATGTGCGATATGGTGGTTTTTTGTGCAGTGAACAATAGCCTTTTGTGCAGGCCAGCCATGCAAAGGCTGCAACGCT
This sequence comes from Hyphomicrobiales bacterium, assembly GCA_900471605.1. Classification (GTDB taxonomy): domain Bacteria; phylum Pseudomonadota; class Alphaproteobacteria; order Rhizobiales; family Rhizobiaceae; genus Neorhizobium. The sequence continues at coordinate 72,434 of UCEY01000026.1, forward strand.
TTGTTTTTATGCGTTCAATGGCTACATATCAGGCGGCCGCAGAACTCTACAAAGCCCTTGCTTTCCGGGGCATCGCCCGACCACAGCGGTCCGCAGGGATCCTTCAGAAGTTCCAGTTGCGGGCCTTGCCGACCACGAAATCGCGGAAGACTTTCAGCTTCGCGGCGTTCTTCATTTCATCCGGATAGCAGAAATAGGTGTCGAACGAGGGGATGTCGGCGTTGATCGCCAGCTGAATCAGTCCCGGGTCGCGGCCGACGATATAATCCGGCAGGCAGGCTATGCCGATTCCCAGCAGGCAGGCGCGCTTGATCGAGGTCTGGCTGTTGATCTGCAGATGCGGCGTGCGGGTGTTGTCCGATGAACGGCCGGCATATTCCAGCCAGTTGACGTCCAGCAGATAGTTGGGTGCCGGTTCACCGAAGGTGATGATGCGGTGGTTGTCGAGATCCTCGATCGACTGCGGCTCGCCGTGCCGGTTGATATAGGAGGGGGCCGCGTAGACGTGCATGTGCACGGTGAAGAGCTTGCGCTGGATGAGATCGGATTGCACCGGCTGGCGAAGCCGAATGGCGCAATCGGCATGGCGCATGTTGACGTCCACTTCCTCGTTGTCGAGGATCAGCTGGATCGACATTTCCGGGTAGAGCTGGAGGAATTCCTGCACCTTGTCCGTCAGCCAGCCCTGGCCGAGGCCGACGGTGGTGGTGACGCGCAGCTTTCCGGACGGTTTTTCGGTCGTCTCGGTGAGCTGCATCTTCACCGTCTCGAGCTTCAGCAGCACGTCGTGGGCGGTGCGATAGAGGAGTTCGCCCTGTTCGGTGAGGATGAGGCCGCGCGCGTGGCGATGGAAGAGTTTTACCCCGACATCCTGTTCCAGCGCGCTGACCTGCCGGCTGATCGCCGACTGGGACAGGTGCAGCTTGTCGGCCGCATGGGTGAAGGACCCTGCCTCCGCCGCCGCGTGGAAAATGCGCAGTTTATCCCAATCGAGCGGCACACCCATCGTTGAACGTCACTCCGCGGCTATGGCAACCGGCTGGATGCCGGAGAGGTAACGTTCCGCCTCGAGCGCTGCCATGCAGCCCATGCCGGCGGCGGTGATCGCCTGGCGGAAAGTATCGTCCGTCACGTCGCCGGCGGCGAACACACCGGGCACGTCGGTCGCGGTCGAATCGGGCGCCGTCCACAGATAGCCGTTCGGCTTCATCTTCAATTTGCCCTTGAAGAGTTCGGTCGCCGGCGCATGGCCGATCGCCACGAAGACGCCGTGGATCGGGAAGTCGGTGACCACGCCGGTCTGGGTGTTGCGCAGCTTGACGCCTTCGACCGACGGTGGCATCGGCGCCTTGGCCGGCTTGCCGGTGATCTCGGCGATCTCGGTGTTCCACAACACGCTGACATTGGGGCGCTGGAAGAGGCGCTCCTGGAGGATCTTTTCCGAACGGAAGCTATCGCGGCGATGCACGACCGTGACCGACTTGGCGATGTTCGACAGGTAGAGCGCTTCCTCGACGGCGGAATTGCCGCCGCCGACCACGATCACGTCCTTGTTGCGATAGAAGAAGCCGTCGCAGGTGGCGCAGGCGGAGACGCCAAAACCCTGGAAATGCTGCTCGCTCTCGATGCCGAGCCATTTTGCCTTGGCGCCGGTCGAGATGATGATCGTCTCGGCGGTCCAGACCTGGCCGGAATCGGTGCGCACGGTGAACGGGCGATGGTTGAGCTCGACTTCGGTGACGAGGTCGTTGACGATCTCGGCGCCCACATGGGTCGCCTGTTTCAGCATCTGCTCCATCAGCCAGGGACCCTGGATGGGATCGCCGAAGCCCGGATAATTCTCGACATCCGTGGTGATCATCAGCTGGCCACCCTGTTCCATGCCGGCGATGAGCACCGGCTTCAGCATCGCGCGCGCCGCATAGATAGCGGCCGTGTAGCCAGCCGGGCCGGAGCCGATGATCAGGACCTCGGTGTGACGGGAGGACATGGACAATTTCCTTTCAAAGACCGGTCGACGTTTCGTTGCCCCTCATATAGGTGGTCGATGTCCGGTCTGCCGCTTTAGAAGCGCCATGTAAGAGTGATCCATGCAGCAATGCAAGGGCAGCCTTGCACTAACAACAGATCAGTTGGCACGGGAGGCCCCTTAGAGCAGTCTGGCGACATATTCTTGCTTAAAATTCCTCTTGCGATAAAAGCACAGCAGAATGAAGGGGACTTCCGTGCTTCGCGCCGATCTTGACGCCATCGATCTAAAAATCCTGAAGGAATTGCAGCGCGACGGGCGCATGACCAATGTCGAGCTCGCCGAACGTGTCGGCATTTCGGCGCCGCCCTGCCTGCGCCGAGTGCGCAAGCTCGAAGAAGCCGGCATCATCGAGGGGTATCACGCGCTTCTCAACGCCCCGAAACTCGGCGTCGATCTCGTCGCCTTCTGCATGGTCGGGCTGAAGCGGCAGTCGGACGCGGACTTGAAGGCCTTCGCTTCCAAGGTCCAGCAATGGCCGATGGTGCGCGAAGCCTGGATGGTCAACGGGGACAGCGATTTCCTGCTGCGCTGCGCCGCCCAGAACCTCACCGTTTTTCAGGATTTCGTCATCGAGGTGCTGACGGCCGACCAGCATGTGGACACGGTGCGCACCATGCTGACCATCCGGCAGGTGAAGCAGCTGGGGCTGGTCGAGATCTGAAGCGCCCCGTCGCCGGCGGGCGTTTCGTCACTTGCTCCCGGCAGGGCGAAACCGCTTCTTTTGAATGAAGGCGATCAGCTTGTCCTCCATCAGGCGCCGCTGCTTGGCAAGCGCGTAGAACCATTTCCGCTTGTTGGTTTTTCTGGCGCGGCCGGAGCTTGCGAGGATTTCGCTTGCCGCATCCGTCGTGGTGACGGGCGAGGGCCAGAAGGAATAACCGTGGCCGGTGCGGGTCAGCCAATGGCGGAAATAGTTGTCGACGGGGGCGAACATCTTTTTGTGTTCCTCGATGAACAGCCGGGCGCCTTCGCGCGACCAGACGATGGCGCTTGTGGTCATCGGGAAATAGTGGGCAGCCACCAGCTCGCAGTCATGGCCGCCGATCTCGTAGCGGGAAAGCGGGGTGGCGATCTTCAGCTTGTTGTTGCCGATATTGATCAGCCGCCAGTGCGGATCGGCCTTTTCGAGATCGGGGAGGGCGGCTTGAAGCAGTTCCACTGGGTTGCAGAGCGGCAGGGCGTCGTCTTCCAGCACCAGCGCGTAACGCGCGTCGGACTTCAAAAAATGTTCGGCGACCTTCAGGTGGCTGCGGTAACAGCCGATTTCGCCGCCGACCAGCGTGCGGCCCATGTAGCTCTCGGCGCGCTCCGCGTCATAGTCCGGGATCGTCGCAAGATCGAACTTACGGCCGTCGACGGCGGAAATCCGCTCGAAGGGGACGCCGAAGGCTGAAAGCCGGTCGCTGATGGTCTGCAGGCGGTCATTGCTGCCATCCAGATTGATGACATAGGTCTCAAGCGATTGCATTTTTTCCTTTTCCGGCAAGGAGGCGCGGCGGCGTTTCGCTCGCCCTGGCCGCTCTCGTCGCCGGTAGACTTGTGATGGTCGAACCTTTTCGAACGTTGCTATACCGTGGCCGGGTGGTTTTTGGAACAAGCTCGTTCCGGCCCGATAACATCGTTCGTGCAACTGCCGGGAGGTGTGGTGCCGTATCCGGAACAGGTCCCGCATTTAAGGCAACCGTTTTCGTCGCCTTTGCGCAGGTTTTTCAACCGTAACAGGTCGGCGGTGCTTCCTTCGGATGCCGATTTCGGTATACAGCGGCGTAAAGAAAACGGCAGGACGGCGATTTATGCGGGTTCATCAGTATATTTTCGGCAAGGACGGCGGGGCGGAGAAGTTCTTCGTGCATCTGGTCGGGGCTCTCGACCGCCGCGGCGTCGAGCAGACGGTCGTGATGCGCTGGAACCGCCGCTGGAAGCCGGATGTCGAGGCCCATGCCAAGGTGATCGAGAGCAATTTCCGCAACCTGTCGATCGATCGCATCCTGTTGCCGATGAAGGTGCTCTCCATCGCAAAGCGTGACAAGGCCGACGCGATCATTTCCTGGTCCACCCGCGGCGCCCGCCTGATGCCGGACTATAAGGGCGGTATCAAGCTTTCCCGCCTCGGCGACTACCCGACCCATCTCGGTTATTTCAAGAATTCCGACATTCTCGTCTGCAACACGCCGGGCATTGCCGACCACGTGCGCAACAATCTCGGCTGGACCCGAGGCGTCGAGGTGATCTCCAACTTCACCGATACATCGGTGGTGGCGCCCGTCTCCCGCTCGATTGCCAATACGCCGGAAGGCGTGCCGCTGGTCATGACGATGGCGCGCTTCGTCAAGCGCAAGCGGATCCATCTGCTGATCGAGGCGATGACGGCCGTGCCGGAAGCCTATCTGTGGATCGCCGGCGAGGGCGAGGAACAGGAAGCGCTGGAGGCCGTGGTGCGCGAGCACAAGCTCGAGAACCGGGTGCGGTTCCTCGGCTGGCAGAAGGATGCGCGGCCCTATGTCGCCGCCGCCGACATGTTCATCATGCCGTCCAGCCACGAGCCGCTCGGCAACGTGATTTTCGAGGCCTGGGCGCAGAGCAAACCGGTGATTTCCTCGCGCTCGGAAGGTCCGTCCTGGTTCATGCAGGACGGTGAAAACGGCCTGCTCGTCGATATCGACGACACGGCGGGTTTTGCGCGCGCCATCAACCAGGTGATCGCGGACCGCCAGCTGGCGGCGAGCCTTGGCGAAAAGGGCAGGGCGACGCTGGTCGGCCAGTTCTCGGAAGAGGCCGTGGCAGGCGCCTATATCGACCTGTTCAAGCGGAAGCCGTGATCCGGTAGATATTGCCGAGCAGCTTTGCCTCGCCCTCGATGCTGAAGTTTTCAAGCGCGTGGGTGCGGGCCCGGTGGGAGGCCGCCTTGCGGCGCTGCTCGTCATCCATGAGGAGCGCAGCGGCATTGGCCATCGCATCAACGCTGTCGCGGGCGATGATCAGGCCGGTCTCTTCATCGCCGGTCACCAGCAGTTCCGGAAACGCGCCGACATCGGTGGCGATCACGGGAACCGCGGTCGCCATGGCTTCCAGCGGGGTCAGCCCGAAACCTTCCCAGCGCTGCGGCGCGATGAACAGGTCGAGGCCGCGGTACCATTCGTTGATATCGGTGTGCTCACCGACGAACAGTATGCGATCGGCAAGCCCTGCGGCGGCAACCTTCTTCTTCAGGCCGTCCTCGAATTCCACATGCGGGCCGGTGGCGCGGCCGGCGACGATCGCCGACCAGTCCTTGCGCTCTGCGAGCAGTCTGATCATCGAATCCACGAAAAGATCGGTGCCTTTCTGGCGGCGCACGCGGCCGAAGCAGCCGACGATCTTCTGTGCCGGGTCGAGCCCTTTGGCGCGCTTGGCTTCCGCCTTGTCCGAAGGCGGCGAGAAGCGGTTCGTATCGATGCCGTGCAGCACGACGGTGTTCTTGACGGTAAGATAATCCGCCGTCTTGCCGCTCGTGGCAATGACGCCATCCATCTTGGAGACCAGCCATTTCGTCCAGCCGGTATGGTGGCGCTGGGAGGCCGAGGTAAAGACGATCTTCAACGGCATGCGCAGCACGTCGCGCATGACGATCGCCGGCAGCATCTCGATATTGCGGCGGGCATGCCAGATCCGACACCGTTTTCCGCGCGGCGGGGTCCACAGGCGGAAAAGGTCGCGATAGCGGATGTGGGGCAAGTCGGCGGGCAGGCCGGGGCCGAGCGCCGCGACCTTCTGGCCGAGCGCGCGCTGAACCGGTACGAGCTGGATGATCGTCGATGTGACGCCGGAGAGGCGCCGCTTGAAATTCGGCGCGATCACTTCGACGTCACGGATATCGATGATGGCGGGATCGCCTCTTTTGCCCACGGGCGTATCAGCCCCAGGAAACGGCGAGGATTTCGTAGGCCTTGGAGCCGCCCGGCGCGACCACTTCGATGGAATCGCCCTTTTCCTTGCCGATCATCGCACGCGCGATCGGCGAGGAGATGGAGATGCGGCCGGCCTTCACGTCGGCTTCCTGATCGCCGACGATCTGGTAGATCTTTTCCTCGTCGGTGTCCTCGTCGACGAGCTTGACGGTGGCGCCGAACTTGATCTTCGAGCCGGACATCTTCGACAGGTCGATGACTTCGGCGCGCGCCGTCAGGTCTTCGAGCTCGGTGATGCGGCCCTCATTGTGGCTCTGGGCCTCCTTGGCGGCATGGTATTCGGCATTTTCCGAAAGGTCGCCATGGGCGCGCGCTTCCGCGATTGCCTCGATGATACGGGGGCGCTCCTCCTGCTGACGCCAGCGCAGCTCCTCCTGCAGCTTGGAAAAACCACTCTGCGTCATCGGTACCTTTTCAACCATTTTCTTGTCCTTCAGGCGCATGCCCGCGGATACCGCGGACACAAAAAGAAACAGGTTCCGGAGCGAAACTTCGGAACCATCGTAAAATCAGAATGTAGGTCACTATAACAGAATTTCGACAGCGAGCGCTAGGAATTTCGAAACCCTGTCGGTGTGCTCCTCCTTCCGCATCTGGATGCAAGCGGCACCAAATGTCAATGACTTGACGGGAAGAAAAAGAACATTTAGTGAACATACTAATGAAGAAGTCGCTGAAAGAACGCCTGGCGATCCTTTCGGACGCCGCCAAATACGATGCTTCCTGTGCCTCGAGCGGAACCGTGAAGCGGGACTCGTCTGCAACAGGCGGGCTCGGCTCGACAGAGGGGTCGGGCATCTGCCACGCCTATGCGCCGGATGGGCGATGCATATCGCTGCTGAAGATCCTGCTCACCAATTTCTGCATCTATGACTGCGCCTATTGCATCAACCGGTCCTCCAGCAATGTGGAACGGGCGCGTTTTTCGCCGGAAGAGGTGGTCTGGCTGACGCTGGAATTCTACCGGCGCAATTATATCGAAGGCCTGTTCCTGTCGTCCGGCATCATCCGCTCTTCGGACCACACGATGGAGGAGATGGTTCGGATCGCGCGGGAGTTGAGGACCACGCATAATTTCCGCGGCTATATCCACCTGAAGAGCATTCCGGAGGCTTCTGCGCACCTGATCGAGGAGGCGGGGCTTTACGCCGACCGGCTGTCGATCAATATCGAACTGCCGACCGACAGCGGCATCGGCAGGTTCGCGCCTGAAAAGCGGCCGGAAAACATCCGCCGCTCCATGGGCAAGCTGCGGCTGAAGATCGAGGAAATGGCCGAGCCGACACTGCAGACGAAACGCAGGAAGACGTTCGCGCCGGCTGGGCAGAGCACGCAGATGATCGTCGGGGCGGACGGTGCCAGCGATGCGACTATCCTCGGCACCAGCGCCAGGCTTTACGGCAGCTACGGGCTGAAGCGTGTCTATTATTCCGCCTTCAGTCCGATCCCGGATTCGTCGAAGACCCTGCCGCTGATCAAGCCGCCCTTGATGCGCGAGCACCGGCTCTACCAGGCGGACTGGCTCTACCGGTTCTACGGTTTCGAGATCGGCGAGATCACCGCGACGCAGGCCGATGGCATGCTCGACCTCGATCTCGACCCGAAGCTTGCCTGGGCGCTCGGGCATCGGGAACGGTTCCCCGTGGACGTCAACCGGGCGGAGAAGGAGATGCTGCTGAGGGTGCCGGGTTTCGGCACCAAGACGGTGAAGAACATCCTGTCGTCGCGGCGTTTCGGGCGGTTGAGGCTCGACGACTTGAAGCGGCTCGGCGTGTCTCTGAAGAAGGTACAGCCGTTCATCACGGCGGAGGGCTGGACGCCGCACCGGCTGGTCGACCGGACGGACCTGAGGGCGATGTTCGAACCGAAACCCGAGCAGTTGTCGCTGTTATGAGGTACCGGTTTTCGCTGCGGGGAAGAGGGGATCTGACCGAGTGGCGTGATGCCGCCCGCGCCTTCCTGATGGCCGGCATCGTGCCCGAATATATCGAATGGCGGACCATGGACGATGCCGACGGGTTGTTCGGTTTCGACGACAATCACCTGCCGCCGCCGCAGCCAGACTGCAGCCCGATGGCGGTGCAGCCTGCCTTCATCCGGCTGGCGCAGGCGGTGCTCTGCCATTCCGACCCGACCCGGTTTGCGCTGCTTTATCGCATGCTGTTCCGAATGGTGCATGGCGGGGTTGTACATGGCAGGCATCTGTTGCGGATGGCGACCGATCCGGACGTGGCGGCGGCGGCGCGGATGGCGAAATCGGTCGGCCGCGACTATCACAAGATGACTGCCTTCGTGCGGTTCAAAGAGTTGCCGCTCAAGGAGGGGGCGGCCGGGCGGCGGCGCTTCATCTCCTGGTTCGAACCGGATCATTTCATCATCGCCCGGGTGGCGCCGTTCTTCCAGCGGCGCTTCACCGACATGGACTGGCTGATCGCCACACCGAAGGGTTCCGCTTCCTGGGACGGCGAGACGCTGCGCACCACCGACGAGCCGGCGGACAAGCCCGACCTGCGTGACGAGACTGACGAGCTGTGGCGCACCTATTACGCCTCGATCTTCAACCCGGCGCGGCTGAAGGTGAAGATGATGACCACGGAGATGCCGAGGAAATACTGGAAGAACCTGCCGGAGGCGGAGCTCATACCGGGCCTGATCGCCAATGCTGAGGCCCAGGTCATCGACATGGCGCGCAAGGCGGCGAGCGAGCCTTTGCCTTTCCATCACCGGATCCAGCAGGCGGCGGCCAGGGCTCCGGTGGAGCCCAAGGCAGCCGCCGGCACGCTTGCGGCGCTGAAGCAGGAGGCGCGGCATTGCACCCGCTGCGACATCCATTGCCTGGCGACCCAGACGGTGTTCGGCGACGGGCCGCTGGACGCGCGCGTGATGTTCGTCGGCGAACAGCCGGGCGACCAGGAGGATCTGGCGGGTAAACCCTTTGTCGGGCCGGCCGGAAAACTGTTCAACGACGTGATCGGCGAGGTCGGCATCGACCGGCGGTCGCTCTACATCACCAATGCGGTGAAGCATTTCAAATACGAGCCGCGCGGCAAGCGGCGCATCCACCAGAAACCGAATATGGGCGAGGTGCGGCAATGCCGCTGGTGGCTGACCCAGGAACTGGAACTGGTGAAGCCAAGGCTGGTGGTGGCGATGGGGGCAACGGCGCTCTTCGCGCTCACCGACATGCGCCAGAAGCTGGAGGACGTCAGGAGCGAGCCCATTCCCCTTAAGGAAGGGCGCACGCTCTTCGTGACGGTCCATCCGTCCTATCTGCTGCGTATTCCCGACGAAGGCAGGAAGGCGGAGGAGCTCGCCCGGTTCAGGGAGGATATGAGCCGGATCAAGCGCCTGGCGGCGTGAGCGGAGAAAATGATTCAGGGCCCGCTAGGACACGAAGGTCGGGTTGCTCGGCAGGTTGGGCGGAGCGTAGGCGCCGGTACTCTGGCGGGTTTTGACGGATTGATGGATCAGGGCATCCTGCGGGATCAAGCGCGGGTCGACGCAAGGGATATAATAGCCGGTCGCCGCGTGGCGTTTCCGCCAGGAGGTTTTCGGGACCTTGCGCGGGATGCACTCCACGAGACGCCATGCCCAGTTCATCGAATCGTGCAGAGGCGCGCGCTGATCGAGTTCGACGTAGTCGTGCTTCTCCCCTTCACCCAAAACGATCTTGCCTATGATATCGTCCTTGTAATGGAGGCCGGTCGGCCGGGTCTCCCGGATCATCCAGTCCAGCGGAATCTTGATCTGGCCGCTTTCCTCTTCCGGGAAGCCGCCGCCGACATCGCAGTGGAACCCCGAGAACCACACCTCCCTGGCGTTCTGGGGTCCCTTTGGCGCGGCAAAGGGATTGCCGCGATAGACCTGGCCGGGTGTCCACGGTTCGGGCCTGAACATGGTGCGCTTCTCGTCGATCGCGAGAGCATGGCGCACCCACTCGACGCTGGGATTGCGATGCGTGAACGGGTGGGTCTTCAGCTGCAGCCGGCCGTGGCCGGTCTCGATCATCGAGGCGACCGTATCGAAGAGACCGAGCAGCTTGATCGGGGGGCGGTCGTTGTCGAGCATCCGCTCGTAAATGCGCATGCCGGCGAAAGGCGAGGCGTTTCCTCCGCCTGACGCTGGCGGTTGCTCGGATATATCCTTGTAGGTCCGGTAAGCGTAGTCGAGGAGATTGAGATAAAGAGGCGAGGTCAGCCCGAAGGCGTGGATGAAGCCTGCCAGCACCCTGGCGGTATAGGCGCCACGGCTGAAGCCGAACAGGTAGATGCGGTCACGGTCCGGGTGGCCGCCGTTCTCGACAGGCCCGCAGTCATAGTTTTCGACAAGGAAGCGATAGGCTTCCTTGACGTTGTGATCGAGGCCCCAGCCGGTCGCAAGGCCCCACACTTCGGTCGCGTTCCGGGCAAACGAAGACCAGTTTTCGTCAGCTCCGAATGTGCCAACGCCGGGATCGTAATAAACGATCTGCCTTTCGGAGCGCTCCAGCGTTCCGAACAGTCTCAGGATATTGGTGCGGTCGGCGGATATTTCGTTCGACGTACCGTCGAACAGAATGACGATATTCTTTGACATGGTTCCCCCCGGATGATCCAGCCGGGAGACTATCATCACCGTGTCATGTTTACAATTTTAAGTAGATGCATCAGTCTTGGCATTCGTCATTTTGCGGGAGGCAGGCATGGCCGATTTCAGATTCGCGACCTTCAATCTCTATCATTTCGCAGCACCCGGCATTTTCTGGCACGAGCGGGATCCGAAATCGACCTATACGCCCGAGCAGTGGCAGGCCAAGCAGGCCTGGATCGCAGGCAGGCTGGCGCAGATGAACGCCGATGTCGTCGGCTTTCAGGAAGTGGTCTCGTTCGAGGCGCTGAGGGACCTGACCGCCGCAGCGGGTTATCCGTATTTCTACAACGCCGGCACGCCGATTTTCGACGCCGAGGACAGCGCGATCTATGTGAATGCCACGGTTGCGATCGCCTCGCGTTATCCGTTCGCAGCGGTGGGAGACCTGATAGGGGTTGCCGATATCGACGTCGATACGGTTGTCGATCCCGGCTTCACGTTTTCCCGCACGCCGGTTGCGGCGCGCATCGACCTGCCGGGAATCGGCGGGACGGACATCTATGTCTGCCATCTGAAATCGCAGGGCGCATTCGTCGATCCGCGCGATGTCGATCCGATCGAGGACTGGGCCGCTAAGATCAAGACCTATTATTCGCTGCGCAATGCCGCCGGCGTCGATCAGGTCGCCAAACGTGCGGCGGAAGCGGGCGTCGTCTACCGGCTCTTCCGCCGCGCCATCGACCGCGACAACGACGCGCCGGTCCTGCTGCTCGGCGACCTCAACGAGGGGCCGGATTCCCACACGATCGGCATTCTGACCCAGGGCGAGCGGGTATTTTCCTGGGGCAGCATTCCGGGCAATGACGTTCCGGCGGAATTCGCCTTCCTCAAACACGTCTACAAGCTCTACGACGCGTGGGCGCTCGTGCCGACCCAGCTTCAGGGCCGGCCGATCACCCACAGCAGTTCGGGCCACGGTTCGATCCTCGACTACGCGATCGTTTCCAACGGCCTCAATCCGAACAACCCGCGCCGCCGCGGGGCGGTGACCAAGGTGGAGATCTTCGACGATCATTTCCGCGACGGGCCACCGAAGGGGATTGCCTCCGACCACGCGCCAGTCGTCGTCACCATAGCCGGACGCGGTGCCTGAAGACCTGGGAGTTCAAAGACTTGGAAACTCCAAGACTTCGGAACGCGCCGAACCGTTTCCTCATCGAGGCCCGGTCGTGCCGGCTCTGCGACCGGCTTGGCGGGCTCCGCTTAGGAGCGCCGCTTTAAGATGGCAGGCAAAAGGCGGCGGCCGAAGGTCATGCTTCGGCCGCGCCGTCATTTTCAGGCGAAATAGCTCTGCAGCGGGCGGACTTCGAGATTGCCGGCCTTGAGCGCCTTGATCGCCATGGCGGCAGCTTCCGCGCCGGCCATGGTGGTGTAATAGGGCACCTTCTGCATCAGCGTGGCGCGGCGCAGCGACTTGGAGTCGGAGATCGCCTTGTTGCCGTCCGTCGTGTTGATGACGAGCTGGACCTGACGGTTACGGATCGCATCCTCGATATGCGGACGGCCTTCCAGCACCTTGTTGATGCGGGTCGAGGCGATGCCCTGTTCGGCGAGGAAGCGGGACGTGCCGCCGGTCGCCAGGACCTTGAAACCGATCTCGGTCAGGATGCGGATCGCCGGAAGCACACGGACCTTGTCCTCGTCACGGACGGAAACGAAGACCGTGCCGTCACGCGGCAGTTCGACATTGGCGCCGAGCTGCGACTTGGCGAAGGCCAGCGCGAAATCGGTATCGAGGCCGATGACTTCGCCGGTCGAGCGCATTTCCGGCCCGAGCAGCGTATCGACGCCCGGGAAACGGGCGAACGGGAAGACGGCTTCCTTGACGGCGATGTGCTTGAGCGAGCGCGGATCGGGCTTGGTGCCGTAGGCCGCAAATGTCGCGTCGAGCTTTTCGCCGGCCATGACGCGGGCGGCGATCTTGGCGATCGGCGCGCCGATGGTCTTTGCGACGAAAGGCACGGTGCGCGACGCGCGCGGATTGACTTCAAGCACGTAGACGGTGCCGTCCTTGATTGCGAACTGGACGTTCATCAGGCCGCCGACGTTGAGAGCCTTGGCCATGGCCTTGGCCTGGCGTTCCAGCTCGTCGATCATCGCTTCGGAGAGGGTGCGCGGCGGCAGCGAGCAGGCCGAGTCGCCCGAATGGATGCCGGCTTCCTCGATATGTTCCATGATACCGGCGACATAGACGTCGGTGCCGTCGCAGAGGCAGTCGACGTCGACTTCGATGGCGTTGGTCAGGTAGCTGTCGAACAGAAGCGGGTTCTTGCCGAGCAGAGTATTGATCTGGCCGGTCTTGTCGTTCGGGTAACGCTGCTTGATGTCTTCCGGCACCAGACCCGGCACGGTGTCGAGCAGGTAGGTCTGCAGCATCGATTCCGAATGGATGATCTGCATGGCGCGGCCGCCGAGCACGTAGGACGGGCGCACGACCAGCGGGAAGCCGATTTCGGACGCGACCAGGCGGGCCTGTTCGACCGAATAGGCGATGCCGTTGTTCGGCTGGTTAAGGTCGAGCTTCATCAGAAGCTTCTGGAAGCGGTCGCGATCTTCCGCCAGGTCGATCATGTCGGGCGCTGTGCCGAGGATCGGGATGCCGTTCTTTTCGAGCGCTTCGGCGAGCTTCAGCGGCGTCTGACCGCCGAACTGGACGATGACGCCGACGACTTCGCCCTTTTCCTGCTCGGCGCGCAGGATCTCGATGACATCCTCGGCGGTCAGCGGCTCGAAATAGAGGCGGTCGGACGTGTCGTAGTCGGTCGAGACGGTTTCCGGGTTGCAGTTGATCATGATCGCTTCATAGCCGGCATCCTTCAGCGCGAAGGCGGCGTGGCAGCAGCAATAATCGAACTCGATGCCCTGGCCGATCCGGTTCGGGCCGCCGCCGAGGATGACGACCTTCTTGGCAGCGGAGACTTCCGCTTCGGAGCGGAGCGAGCCCACGAAAGGCGTCTCGTAAGTCGAGTACATATAGGCGGTCGGGGAGGCGAATTCTGCGGCGCAGGTGTCGATCCGCTTGAAGACCGGACGGACGTTCAGCGAGTTGCGCAGTTCCGCGACTTCCTTCGGACGCTTGCCCGTCAGGCTGGCGAGGCGGGCGTCGGAGAAGCCCATGGCTTTCAGCATGCGCAGGTTTTCGGCGTCCCGCGGCAGGCCGTGCTCCCGGATTCGGGCTTCCGTGTCGGTGATGGCCTTGAACTGGGCGATGAACCACGGATCGATCTTGCAGGCCTCGTGGACCTCGCCTTCGGTCAAGCCGAGGCGCAGCGCCTGGGCGACCATGCGCAGGCGATCCGGGGTCGGCGTGCCGATCGCGGCGCGGATGGCGTTTTTGGAGTTCTCGCCGTCTTCGAGGCCGGGAATTTCGATCTCATCGAGGCCGGTCAGGCCGGTTTCGAGACCGCGAAGCGCCTTTTGCAGCGATTCCGCAAAAGTGCGGCCGATCGCCATGACTTCACCGACCGACTTCATCGCAGTCGTCAGGACCGGCGAGGCGCCCGGGAATTTCTCGAAGGCGAAACGCGGGATCTTGGTGACCACGTAGTCGATCGACGGTTCGAACGAGGCGGGCGTCGCGCCGCCGGTGATGTCGTTGTCGAGTTCGTCAAGCGTGTAGCCGATCGCGAGCTTGGCGGCGACCTTGGCGATCGGGAAGCCGGTGGCCTTCGATGCGAGCGCCGACGAGCGCGAGACGCGCGGGTTCATTTCGATGACGACGAGGCGGCCGTCCTTGGGGTTGACGGCGAACTGCACGTTCGAACCGCCGGTCTCGACGCCGATCTCACGCAGCACCGCGATCGAGGCGTTGCGCATCATCTGGTATTCCTTGTCGGTCAGCGTCAGCGCCGGCGCGACGGTGATCGAATCGCCCGTGTGGACGCCCATCGGGTCGATGTTCTCGATCGAGCAGATGATGATGCAGTTGTCCGCCTTGTCGCGGATCACCTCCATCTCGTATTCCTTCCAGCCGAGCACAGACTCCTCGATCAGCACTTCGGTGGTCGGCGAGGCATCGAGGCCGCCGCCGACGATCTCGAAGAATTCCGAACGGTTGTAGGCGATGCCGCCGCCGGTGCCGCCCATGGTGAAGGAAGGACGGATGATGGCCGGCAGACCGACTACGTCGATCGCCTGAGCGGCGATCGCCATGGCGTGGCTGATATAACGCTGCTTGCGGTCGGTCTCGCCGAGGTTCCACTGGTTTTCGAGCTCGTCGAGCGCCTTGTCGAGCTCGGCGCCGGTCAGGCTTTCCTTTACCCGGTTGCGCTCGGCCTCATGGGTCTTGCGGTCGGCATCCTTGATATCGGTGGCGTTGGCGAGCATCGACTTCGGGGTTTCGAGCCCGATGCGCGACATTGCCTCGCGGAACAGGGCGCGGTCTTCGGCCATGTCGATCGCGGCGGGCTTGGCGCCGATCATCTCGACATTATAGCGGTCGAGCACGCCCATGCGCTTCAGCGAAAGAGCGGTATTGAGCGCCGTCTGGCCGCCCATGGTCGGCAGGAGCGCATCCGGGCGTTCCTTGGCGATGATCTTGGCGACGACTTCAGGGGTGATCGGCTCGACATAGGTGGCATCCGCCAGGCCCGGATCGGTCATGATCGTGGCCGGGTTGGAGTTGACCAAGATGACCCGGTAACCTTCTTCCTTCAGCGCCTTGCAGGCCTGGGTGCCGGAATAGTCGAATTCGCATGCCTGGCCGATGACGATCGGACCCGCGCCGATGATGAGGATCGATTTCAAATCTTGGCGCTTGGGCATGGGTATCTTTCCGCTTTTTTCCTGCGCGGAAAACCGGCGCGGTGTGGAGAGGCACCGGTCGGGTCGCGCGCGCATGTCTTTTCAGGCTAGACGCGGCTTATAGGCAAATGTTGTGGGGAACGGAACCCCATAAATCGCCCAATCGACAGAAATCGAGGCCCGTTTTGGGATGTTCCAATAGCGAAGTCTTAAGCAGGTTTGCATAATGTCGGGCAGACGGGGCTTTCAAATCGAGACGGGAACTGATGCGGCGACGCTGGGCGTGCACAGAGCAGGCGGTGCAATTTCTGGCCCGCTTATCGCGGGAGTGCGGGCTTCGCCTGCGCAGCGATGCGTTGCTCTACGGGCTGATCGGCCTTTACACGCTCGGCGGCGTATCATTGCTCAGCCTTACCGGCACCGCGGATTTGATTTCGTATCAGCTTTATTTCGAGAAATGGCCCCAGATCTTTGGGATCGTCATGCCGGTAATGGTGATCGCCATCGATATATCTGTCCTGACGCTCCGTTTCGACAGGCGGCGGCCGCTCGCCTATCGGCGCACGTTTTCCGCCCGCCGCATCGCTTCGTTGCTCTCCGGCCTGATGCTGATGATTGGGCTGATGGTTTTCCAGGGAACGTTTACCTCGATCAAGAACGCCTTGCCGGCACTGGAGGGCGGCTTCCAATACGACAGGATCCAGGCTGATATAGACGCTTGGATGTCTTTCGGGGTCGATCCCTGGCGGTGGTTGCATGCGGTGGCAGGCTACGACATGATCCGTACTATTGTGGAGTTCAACTACAACGTGGCGTGGTTCGTAGTTTGCTTCGGTGCCGTGTTCTTCGTCTCGACGTCACCGTTGGCCGACGGTATTCGCCAGCGTTATATCGTGCTTTTCCTGTTTGTCTGGGTGATGTGCGGCAATGTGCTTGCGGGCATGTTTCTGTCGGCCGGTCCAGTCTTTTACGGTGCCGTGACCGGTGACCATGCACGGTTCGCGGCGCTGACGGCGTTTCTGGCTCCAAGCGAGTGGCTGAGTTCCGCGGCGCATTACCAGTCCTATCTCTGGAGCCTTTACGAACAAGGCAAATCTGGTTTTGCAGGCGGCATTTCCGCGTTTCCGAGCGTCCATGTCGGCCTGATCACGCTCAACGCCTATTTTCTGGCTGAACGGTCCCGCGGCCTCGGAATTGCAGGCTTCATCTATGTAGGTTTCATCCAGCTGAGTTCCGTCTACCTCGGCTGGCACTACGCCATCGACGGGTACGTCTCGTTCATGGTCGTGACGTTGGCCTATTTCTCCGCTTCGGCCTGGCGGCGAGCGCATTTCGTGCTCGCCCGGCGTTCGGATGCGGCCGTAGCCGGGGACTGCGCGGTTTAGCCGAACCGCGACCGCGTTGCGTCCAGATAGGTCCGGCTCACGGGGACTTCCGTTCCGTCCTTCATGACCACGAATAGCTTGCCCTCCACCCGTTTCAGCGTCTCGACATGGGCATCCGCAACCCAGTGGGAGCGGTGCACCTGCAGGCCCGGCGTAGCCCCGAGCTCCTTCAGGGCATCCGCGAAACGCAGGAGGATCAGCTCGCGACCGCGGGCGGTAACCACCTCGGTGTAATGATCCTCGACGGAAAGCCGCAGGAGCGCGCCGCGGTTCTGTGGTTTCAGGCGGGTGAGGATTTCGGGTTCGGAAGTGGTGGGCGCTGGAAAGTGGGAAAACGATGGCGGCGGAGGTGGTGCGGAGATCTCGGCGATCTGACGGTGCATGGCCGTGTAGGTCAGGAGGCAGAAGAGCGCGCAGAGAGGCAGAGCGAACAGCGCCCGACTTAAGCCGTTTTCCATCTCGGTCCAGCGGCCGAAAAAGGCGGAGTCTATGACGCCGAGGGCAAAGCCGATCGGCAGGGCTGCGGCCAATGAACCGATCATCATGCGGGCGAGCGTGTGGCTGAGGCGCTCGCGCAACAGAATCTCGGCCATCAGCGCCAAACAGATGGCAATCGTCCAGGTAACCGCGTGGACGGTCAGCCAGTAGCCGAGCCGGACGCCGAGCGTCATCCGTTCCAGCGTACCGTAGGGCCCGCTGACAACGAAGATCAGGACGACGAGCGTAAACGTCGTCCAGAAGCGCCAGGAGCGGGTGAAGAGCTGCAATTCACGAAGCGTGGAACTCAAGAACGGGTGATTCACGAAGTTTGTCCGTCGTCTGCGCCATTCCGGTTGAGGGTGAGTCAGTCATGGCGGAAACAGGCGGCCAATTCAATCGCTGATGAAAATCCAAGGTGTTCCGATGAACCTCCAGCCGCTTCTCGATGCCCCGATCGCCGTCCAGATCCATGTCGCCGCCGTGCTGCCGGCCGCGGTGCTCGGCGCGTTTATCCTGTTGAACCGCAAGGGCACGCCGCTGCACCGGGCGCTTGGCAAGGTGTGGATGGTACTGATGGCCGTCACGTCGCTGTCGAGCTTTTTCATCCACCAGATCAACCTTTTTCATGGTTTCAGCCCGATCCATCTCCTGTCCATCTTCACGCTGGCCGGCATCTGGCGGGCGATCGCAACTGCCCGCGCACGCAACATCCGGGCGCACAAGGCGACCGTCGTCGGCATGTATCTCGGCGGTATCGGCGCCGCGGGCCTGTTCACGCTGATCCCCGGCCGCATCATGCACGCCGTCGTCTTTACCGGCGGGCCAAGCTGGATCCTGCTTGCCACGGTGATCGTTATCGCCACCCTGCTTTTCCTGCAGCGGCGATTGGCATCGCAGGCTGCCTGATTTTTTGGGAAAGCGTACCGGAAGCGGCCAAGGTGTCATAGACATGGCAGGGCTGCAGGACTAAACCTGCGGTCCTCAACAATGCAGCAACGGCCATCCAAGACGAAGACCGCTTGCGCGGAGGATGTCAGATGGCCGATGCAACCTCGAAGCCGATCGCACCAGTCTCAGCCGAGGCGACCGCCCTGCCGATCATCCTGGCGGTCAGCTTCTGCCACATGATCAACGATATCATGCAGTCGATGATCTCGGCGATCTATCCGATGCTGAAAACGGATTATGCGCTGGATTTCTGGCAGATCGGCATTCTGACGCTCGCCTTCCAGTGCACGGCATCGCTGCTGCAGCCGGTGATCGGCATCGTCACAGACAAGAAGCCTTTTCCCTATTCGCTGCCGGTCGGCATGGGGTCGACCTTCATCGGCCTGTTCATGCTTGCAAACGCTCATTCCTATATGATGCTGGTCATTTCCGCGTCGCTGATCGGCATCGGCTCGGCGGTTTTCCATCCGGAATCGTCACGCGTGGCGCGGCTTGCATCGGGCGGTCGTTACGGGATGGCGCAGTCGGTGTTCCAGGTGGGCGGCAATTTCGGCCAGTCGATCGGCCCGCTGCTCGCAGCCTTCATCGTCGTGCCGAACGGGCAGGGCAGCGTTGCCTGGGTTTCGGTCGGCGCACTTTTCGGCATCGTCATCCTCACGGGCGTTGCGCGCTGGTACAAGGCGCATATGCTTGCGAACCAGGGGCGCAAGCGGGCTCTGAAGGCCCATAACCTTTCAAGGCGCACGGTCACCTTGGCCCTTATCGTGCTCACCATCCTGACATTCTCGAAGAATGCCTATATGGCCTCGATCAGCAGCTACTATACGTTCTTCGTCATCGAGCGCTTCCAGGTCACGGTGCCGCAGTCGCAGGTCATGCTGTTCATCTTCCTCGGCGCAGTTGCGCTCGGCACCGTCATCGGCGGGCTGGTCGGCGACAAATTCGGCTCCAAGGTGGTGATCTGGTTCTCGATCCTCGGGGTGCTGCCGTTCACGCTCGCCATGCCCTATGCCAACCTGCCGGTGACGATCGCGCTTTCGGCGATCATCGGCTTTATCATGGCCTCGTCCTTCCCGGCGATCGTGGTGATGGCGCAGGAACTGGTGCCGGGGCGGGTCGGCATGATCGCCGGCATCTTCTTCGGCATTGCCTTCGGGATCGGCGGCATCGCTGCGGCGGTGCTCGGCGTCTTCGCCGACCAATACGGCATAACTTTCGTCTACAATGTCTGCGCCTTCCTGCCGGCGCTCGGGTTGCTGACGATTTTCCTGCCCGGCAAAAAGGCCCTGCGGGTCGCCTGAGGACGAATCTTCGGCTATGTGATGCGGTGACGGATCGCTTTCGCGGCCGCCGGCGTTATATCGCCCGAAGTACTGTCGAACAGGAGAGCACGACATGGAATGGAGAGGGCGCCGGCAATCGGACAATGTCGAGGACCAGCGTGGCGCCTCCATGGGCGACAGTCCGCTCGGCCGGGGCGGATTGCGCATTCCGATCGGCGGCGGCGGGCGCCGCGGGGGCGGACTCGGCATCGGCGGGATCATCGTCATCCTGATCATCTGCTGGATTACCGGCATCAATCCGCTGTCGCTGCTGTCGGGCGAACTCGGCATGGACGGCTCCGGCTTCGAGCAGCAGCAGACAACCCGAAACCGCACGCCCGCCAACGACGATACGACCGCGTTCGTGCGCACCGTGCTCGCCGAGACGGAAGATACCTGGCACGGCATTTTCCAGGCCAACGGCCAGCAGTATCAGGAGCCGGTGCTGGTGCTGTTCTCCGGCCGGGTGAATTCGGCCTGCGGGTTCGCATCGTCCGCGACCGGTCCGTTCTATTGCCCCGGCGACCACAAGCTTTATCTCGATACGAACTTCTTCAAGGAACTCGAGCAGCGCTTCGATGCAGCAGGCGATTTCGCCGAGGCCTATGTGATCGCCCACGAAGTCGGCCACCACGTCCAGAACCTCACCGGCATCCTTCCGAAGTTCAACCAGGCCCGCCAGCGGATGAGCGAGGCGGACGCCAACCGCATGTCGGTGCGCGTCGAACTCCAGGCCGACTGCTTTGCCGGCGTCTGGGGCAAGTTCACCCAGCAGAAGGGCATTCTCGATCAAGGCGACCTCGAAGAGGCGCTGAATGCCGCCCAGCAGATCGGCGACGATACGCTGCAGAAACGCAGTCAGGGCTATGTCGTGCCGGAAAGTTTCAACCACGGTACGTCGGCGCAGCGCGCCCGCTGGTTCAAGCGTGGGTTCGATACGGGCGACATGAAGGCCTGCGATACGTTTTCTGGGAATGTCTGAGGGTTTGCCGTGTTTGGATCCTCGGGTTTTCACCCGAGGATGACGATGGTAAGGGCGGAGCCAGGATACCCGCTCAGCCCTGCCGGGCATCTCCCCCTCAGGGGGAGATCACAAGCGGCACGGTCCCCGCCTCTAAACAACCACCGCAAATGATGCGACGTTCAATGTATGGCGATGAGCAGGCTCCCACCGATCTCACCTCTTGAGGGGGAGATGCCCGGCAGGACAGAGGGGGGAGCGGCACCCTCAAGAGCCAAGTTACTTGTACATTCCCTCGCGCAGGTTGATCCCGTATTCCACAAAGGCCTTCATGGCGCAGAGCATCTGCGACCAGCCCTGGCAGTTGCCGTATGAGGCTGAAAGCCCGCCGGGGGTTTCACGCCAACCCTCCTCGGCGATGGTCACCAGCGTGCGGCCGGCTTCCAGCGGCTCGAAGGTCATGGTGACCGTCGTCTTGTAGTTGGCGGGGTTGACGTTTTCCGGTCCCTGTTCAGCGGCATTGCCTTCCGTCGCATCCCAACGCAGCACGATCTTCCGGTTCTTTTCCACCTCGACGACCTCGACGGGGAAGGCGCCCGGGAAATCGTGAAAGTCCCAGGTGACCGTCGTACCAGTCTCCAGCCGCCCCTTCGCGCCGCCTGTGGTGAAATAGCCGGAAAGCTTCTTTGGATCGGCGACGGCCTCGAACACCTCCTCGACCGGTTTTGAGATCCGGCTCGATACCTTGAACTTCAGTTCCATGATCTTTCTCCCTTGTTTCTCCCCCCCCCATCATGTTATAAAAATATAACATGTCAAGCGATGAAAAAAACGACCTTATTTTCAAGGCCCTGGCGGCGCCGGTTCGCAGGGAGATTCTGGACGAGCTGAAGGACCGGCCGCAGACGACGGGCGATCTCTGCGCGCGGTTTCCGAAGCTCGACCGCTGCACCGTGATGCAGCATCTGAAGGTTCTGGAAGGGGCGGATCTGGTGCTGGTGAGGCGCGAGGGGCGGGAGCGCTGGAACCACCTGAACCCGCTGCCGATCAAGGCGATCCACGACCGCTGGATCGGTGCCTATGCGGCGCACGCTGTCGATATGCTCGACCGGATGAAACGGGATCTGGAGGGTTAGCGGATCAGCAGGGCGGTGCCGTAAAGCCCGAGTGCGAAAACGGTGTGGGCGGCGAAATTGAGGAGCCGCACCTTGTTCGGCCTTGGCGTCTTCGAGGCGGCCCAGCCGAGGCCGAGGCCCGGCTGCATCAGGAACCAGCCGGCACCTATGGTGACGATGCCGAGGATCCAGGCGGGAATGAAGGTCGGCGCGGCGAACCAGTTCGGCCCTGCGATCAGCGCGAGGATCGCGCCGTATAGAATGCCGACGGCGTAGTGACCGGCCCAGCCGAGCGCGAGTTCATGGTCGTAGGGTTCGGCGGCGGCGATGCTATCGTGAAAAACCTTTCCGCGGCGCAGGTGCCAGAACCACCGCCCGGCCGGCGCCCAGTTCGCCTTGGGCTGAGCGAAGACCTTGTTCAGGACGATCGCCCAGAGATCCATCAGGACGGTTGCGCCGAGGCCGATCAGGATGCCGCGCCAGAGAAGTTCGATCATGAGGATGTCGCCGAAGAGAGGAGTTTCAACTCCAATCTCTATGGGCTCCGGTTTGGACTGTCGAGGGCTTCCGGACTATGGGAACATCTTGTCGGCGGTTGCGGTCGCCAGCGTCTTGCCGCCGGAATCGAGCGCCT
Source organism: Hyphomicrobiales bacterium (assembly GCA_900471605.1). Lineage (GTDB taxonomy): Bacteria > Pseudomonadota > Alphaproteobacteria > Rhizobiales > Rhizobiaceae > Neorhizobium. Next base: position 94,630 of record UCEY01000026.1, read on the forward strand.
TCACCGTGAAGCGGTACTTGTGCTTGCCGGACGGCGGGCAGGGGCCGGTATAGCTGAAGGCGCCATAGGCGAGCGACTTCTGGCCCGAAAAATCCACCTTGCCGCCGCCGTGGTTATAATCCGGCACGTCCATGTCCTTCATGCGGATATCGAGGGCCTTGGTGCCGGCGGGGACGCCCGAGAGCGAGATCGGTGGCGATTTCGAATCGAAACATTTCTTTGTCGGCCCCCAGTCGAAGGAGACCTTCATATCCGCCATCGCGGCGCTACCCGATGCCAAGAGCAATGCGATCGCCATCAATCCGCGCATGACAATCCCCCAACCGATCATGATCGAAACCACGAGATGGCAGCCTATGTCTTTGCTTGCGTCTGTCAACAAGATCGCGTCAAGATAGCAGGGTGCGAGCGGCGGAGCTTCAGACCGTTTTCCCATTGCCATCCCGGTGGCCATTGCGCGCATTTGTTGATTTTCACCGGGCGACCGGCACTTTGCGGGCTGAATTTACGCTCCGGTTGTGGTTTTCATCAAAAACTTTGAAATGTTCACGGATTGTTTCGGTTTTCTTTTGCCGCTATGTAGGCAGCCCGGCGAGCTGATCGTCTTTCCAGAAAACACAATCGCTAGAGAGACATGTCGATGCTCGACCCGAAATTCGTTCGCCGCGGCCTTTTCCTCGTCTTCATGATCCTGTTCCTGGACATCATCGGGATCGCGATCATCATGCCGGTGCTGCCGACCTTCCTGCGCGAGCTGACCGGCGACGACATGAGCGCGGCGGCGGTCGACGGCGGCTGGCTGTTGTTGATCTATTCCGGCATGCAGTTCCTGTTTGCGCCGCTGCTCGGCAACCTTTCCGATCGGTTCGGCCGCCGGCCGATCCTGCTCGCCTCGATCTTCACTTTCGCGCTCGACAATCTGATCTGCGCGGCTGCCACCAGTTTCTGGATGCTGTTTGTCGGACGGGTGCTTGCCGGCATTTCCGGCGGCAGTTTCGCCACCTGCTCGGCCTATATCGCCGATATCAGCAATGACGAGAACCGCGCCAGGAACTTTGGCCTGATCGGGATCGCCTTCGGTGTCGGCTTCACGGTCGGGCCGGTCATCGGAGGGGTGCTCGGTGAGCTTGGGCCACGCGTGCCCTTCCTCGGCGCCGGCCTGCTCTCGCTCGCCAATTTCGTGGCGTCGTGGTTCCTGCTGCCGGAAACGCTCGACAAGGCGAACCGCCGCAAGTTCGAGCTCAGCCGAGCCAATCCGCTCGGGGCGCTGCGCCAGATGCGCCACTATCCTGGTATCGGCTGGGTGATGCTGGTGATGTTCCTCTATTGGCTGGCGCATGCGGTCTATCCGTCGGTCTGGTCCTTCGTGTCGGTCTATCGCTACGGATGGAGCGAGGGGCAGATCGGCCTGTCGCTCGGTGTGTTCGGCATCTGCGCGGCCTTCGTCATGGGCTTCATCCTGCCGAAACTGGTGCCGGTGCTCGGTGAATGGAAGACGGCCGTGCTCGGGCTTTGTTTCTCCTGCCTCGGCCTTGCCGGTTATGCCTTCGCCTGGCAGGGATGGATGGTCTATGCCGTCATCCTGGCGACCACGATCGAAAACATCGCCGACCCAGCGCTTAGAAGCATCGCTTCGGCCAGGGTACCGCCGTCGGCGCAAGGCGAGCTGCAGGGCGCGATGACGAGCCTCACCAGCCTGACTACGATCGTCGGCCCGGCGATCTTTACGCAACTGTTCAGCGCGTTCACCGGCGAGCATGCCAAAGTCGAGTTCGCGGGCGCACCCTACATGATGGCGGCGATCTTCATGGCCTGTGCGATTCTGGTGTTTCTGAGCCGGATTTCGCGGAAAACGCCTGTAGGTCAGCGCGAAAACGAACTCACCCATCAGATTTCTTGAAGCGACACGCAAAAAATCTGCAGAATCACCTGTAAGTGTTGCCGCACGGATGATGCTCCTCTATAGGCTGCATCATCCGCCGCTCGCCAGTTTCTGGAAGCGGCTTTTTTCGTCTGCGGAGGAGCGTCATGTCGAGTCTTTCCCCCACCGTGGCAGCGATGAGGACGGACAATTCCTGGTCCGCGCATATGCGTGCGACCATTGCGCTCGGCGTGCCGCTGGTCGGCGCCCAGCTTGCGCAGATGGCGATCAACACCACCGATGTGATCCTGGTCGGCTGGCTCGGCACGACCGAGCTTGCCTCGGTGGTCCTCGCGACGCAGATGTTCTTCCTGGTCTTCATCTTCGGCACGGGCTTTACCAGCGCCGTGGTGCCGCTGGTTGCGCAGGCGCTCGGGCATGGCGATAGCCGCTCGGTTCGCCGGTCCGTGCGTATGGGCTTGTGGATCGTGCTTGCCTTCGGGGTGCTGACCGCGCCGATCCTTTGGTTTTCCGGTCCGATCCTGCTTGCGCTCGGCCAGCAGCCGGATGTGGCGGCGAATGCGCAAAGTTATCTGCGCATAGCCCAATGGGGCATTTTCCCGGCGCTCGGGCTGATGGCGCTCCGCAGCTTCGTCACCGGGCTGGAGAAAGGCGGCATCGTCCTCTACGTCACCATCGTGATGTTCCTCATCAACGCGGTGGTTGCCTATCTGCTGATCTTCGGCCGTTTTGGGGCGCCGGAAATGGGGCTGCACGGAGCAGCGGTCGCTTCCGTCGCCGCCAATCTGTTCGGCTTCGTGGTCGCGCTCCTCTACGTGGAAAGTCAGCCGAAGATGCGCGCCTACGAGATCTTCGTGCGTTTCTGGCGGCCGGACTGGAGCATGATGCGCGAGATCGTCGTGCTCGGCCTGCCGATCAGCTTCACCATCCTTGCGGAAACCAGCCTGTTTTCGGCAGCTTCCCTGCTGATGGGCATGATCGGCAAGCTGGAACTCGCTGCCCACGGTATCGCCCTGCAGCTGGCGTCGATCGCCTTCATGATCCCGCTCGGCCTGGCGCAGGTGGCGACGGTGCGCGTCGGGCTCGCCAACGGCCGCGGTGATCTCCTGGGCGTGAGACGGGCCGCCATCGCGGTACTCGTGATCAGCGTGCTCTTCACGGCGGTCGGCAGCGTGCTTTATGCGACTATTCCGCATTTCTTCGGCAATCTCTTCCTCGATACGCGCAAGCAGGATGCCGCGACCGTGCTGGAATTCGCGATGCCGCTGATCATGATCGCCGGCGCCTTCCAATTGGTCGACGGGCTGCAGGCGGTTGGTGCAGGTCTGCTGCGCGGGCTGAAGGATACAAGGGTGCCGATGGTGCTGGCGCTGATCGCCTATTGGCCGATCGGTTTCTCCTGCGCCTGGATATTTGGCTTTCCGCTCGGTTTTCGCGGCGAGGGCGTCTGGTTCGGCTTCGTGACCGGACTTGCGGCTGCGGCTGCCCTGCTTTGCGGCCGTTTCTGGCTGCTGGTGTATCGCCGGACGATGTCGGCCCGCTGAGAGCCTCCTCGTCCGGCGTGATCTGACGGTCAGGCAGGCAGAAGTTCGCGCAAAGTGATTGGTGCATAGAAGCCGACATTGGCTTCGACGCCGAGCTCGCGGCTGAGGGCCTGGCGGTCGATGCCCGCTTCCCGGTCCGATCTTGCGACGGCGGCGATGATCGGCTGGAGGACGTGTTCGCCCTCGAACTGGATGATGGTGATGAGGCTGAGGAGGCCGCCGCCTGCCTGCTGTTCCAACACCATGTCGTCGATGAAACCCGGTTGCTCGCGCATCACCCGATGGGTGCGCTCGAGAAGCTCCATGAATTGCGGGCGAGCCTCTTCCGGTACGGAGAACCTGTTGACGCGGACCACGCGTCCGTTGCGTATTTCGCTCATGTGAAAAACCCCTGCTCGTTTCTGAACAGGGGCGTTTATGAGACCTCAACCAATGTTAAGGTCAATAGGTGTCGACGGATTTTTTAAAGCGCCGGAAATCAGCGCTCGGCGAGGGCCGGTTCGCCCTTCTTCTCGCGCACCATGTTGATGAAGCGGCGGAAGAGATAATGGCTGTCCTGCGGGCCGGGCGAAGCTTCCGGATGGTGCTGGACGGAGAAGACCTGCCTGCCGGTGACGCGCAGCCCACAATTGGTGCCGTCGAAGAGAGAAATGTGAGTCTCCTCAACGCCTTCCGGCAGGGACTTCGAATCCACCGCGAAGCCGTGATTCATCGAGACGATCTCGACCTTGCCGGTGGTGTGGTCCTTGACCGGATGGTTGGCGCCGTGATGACCCTGGTGCATCTTCTCGGTCTTCGCTCCGAGCGCCAGGCCGAGCATCTGGTGGCCGAGGCAGATGCCGAAGGTCGGGATATCGGTCTTGATGACGTTCCTGATCACCGGCACGGCATATGCGCCAGTCGCGGCCGGATCGCCCGGGCCGTTCGACAGGAAGATGCCGTCCGGCTTCAGCGCCAGGATGTCTTCGGCCGAGGTCTGGGCCGGGACCACGGTCACCTTGCAGTCGAGGCCGGCGAAGAGGCGCAGGATGTTGCGCTTCACGCCGTAGTCGATGCACACGATATGGTACTTGGCGTCCTCGGGCTTCAGCTCGTCGTAACCTTCGTTCCAGACCCAGGGTGTCTGGCTCCATTGCGAGGACTGGCCGGAGGTCGCTTCCTTGGCGAGGTCCAGGCCTTCGAGGCCGCTCCAGGCGCGGGCTTCCGCCTTCAGCGCATCGATGTCGAAGACACCGTTCGGATCGTGGGCGATCACCGCGTTCGGGGCGCCGTTCTGGCGGATCCAGGCGGTCAGCGCGCGAGTGTCGATGCCGGAAAGGCCGATGATGCCGCGCGCCTTCAGCCAGCCGTCGAGATCCTTGGCGGCGCGGTAATTGGAGGGCTCGGTGATGTCGGCCTTGAAGATCGTGCCGACCGCGCCGCGGCGGGCTGCCGGCGTCAGGTCCTCGACGTCTTCCTCGTTGGTGCCGATATTGCCGATATGCGGGAAGGTGAAGGTGACGATCTGGCCGAGATAGGAGGGGTCGGTCAGGATTTCCTGGTAGCCCGTCAGCGCGGTGTTGAATACCACCTCGGCCGGCACCTTGCCGGTCGCGCCGATGCCGGTTCCTTCGATTACGGTGCCATCGGCCAGAACGAGCAATGCGGTGGGTTTCTTGGTGGTCCAGGGAGCGGTCGCGGTCATATCCATCCTTCTGCCTCACCGGTCCCGTCCCTTGAAGGGACAGGCTGCGAGGGCCATTTATGGTCGTGAGAGAGGGCGCGCGGAAATCCCGGCGCAGGCCCTAACCTCTAAATCTCGTGCAGGTGCCGGAAAATAGACAAAGCGGGCGAGGTGGTCAATCTCGCCGGCCAAGAATTCCATGAGGATTATAGCATATGGGATTCAAGGCTTTGGGGAAATTGATTTGATTGCTCTCAACCCGTCGTCTATGACACGGGCGTGAATGCCAAGGAAAAGCCATAATTCACACGACCTGCGCCGGCTTTTCCCAAGGAGAAAAATGATGTTGCGCGACAAGCTTTCCGATGCGCTGAAAGAATCGATGAAGGCCAAGGATACCCGCCGGCTTTCGACCGTGCGGCTGATCCAGACTGCGATCAAGGATCGCGACATTGCCAATCGCGGTCTCGGCAAGGACCCGGTCAGCGATGACGACATCCTGCAGATCCTGCAGAAGATGGTGAAGCAGCGCGAGGAATCGGCGAAAATCTACGAGGATGCCGGACGGGCCGAGCTGGCGACGCAGGAGCGCGAGGAAATCGACGTCATCAAGGGCTTCATGCCCGAGCAGCTCTCGGACGAGGCCGTGCAGGGCCTGATCAAGGCGGCGATCGCCGAAGCCGGCGCACAGGGACTGCGCGACATGGGCAAGGTCATGGCGGTGCTGAAGGAGAAATATCCCGGCCAGATGGATTTCGCCAAGGCTTCCGGCACGGTGAAGGACCTGTTGAAATAAGCGGCTCATTTTAAGGCCGATGAACGAAAGGCGGGAACCCGGTGACCGGGCTCCCGCCTTTTTGCTCTTCCGGATCCCGCTGGCCGACTGCGGACTTGCCACCGGCGAGATGATCCGAGGTGCTGCGATACATTGCGACACGCCTCGTCCCGAAGAGCGAAGGGAATGCCGTCGCGCATCTCACGCCGGCCGGCATTTTCGAAGTCGGAGGAGAATTAAATCCCACGGGCGGGCGTCCGGCAAATTACAAAAAGATAATATCGCCGGTTCGCGACCCGCCAAAAATTTGCCCGATCCGTGGGCAAACGGGGTGGGATTCAGGGCCTGTCCTGATCAGGCGGCGACCAGCCATTCGCCCAGAAACGCTCCGCCGACGATGGCAAGCAGCGCGCCGCCGATGAAGGCCACGAAGGCGATGGCCGCAGCGATCGGTCTGCGCGACTGGAAGAAATAGGCGAGCAGGCCAAGCGGTGCGAAAAAGATCGTCAATGTCCGGGTCAGGGTCACGGCCGTGCCGCCCCGCAATTTCGCGTCCTCGATCTCCCACCAGACACACAGGACGACGGTTGCGATCAATTGGGTGAGATCGTTGAGCGTGAACCCCTGCGCATCGGGCCCCCCGGTGAAGGCGTCGATGACCGAGCCGGTGGCAAGCGAAACCAGCAGTGCCACATAGATGAAATCCCGTTTCGTCATGAAATATCTTGGCCTTTGAAATCTGTCTGGCGAAGGAGGGTAGGTCACAGGGAAACAGAATCAAGCATAGTTCGCCCAGTGAAGGCGGACCAGTTGCCTCGCTTGCTCCCTGTGAATAGCGGGCAGGATTTGCCCTTGGCGGTGGCGTTCCTCAAGGGCTGCGCTTATATGGAAGGTGACCCAAAGAGGTAGAAATGCGCTTTTCCAACAGTTTTCTCGACGAGATCCGTGATCGCGTGCCGATATCGGGTGTGATCGGCCGCCGGGTGACGTGGGATCGCAAGAAGACCAACGTCTCCCGCGGCGACTATTGGGCCTGCTGCCCGTTCCATGGCGAGAAAAGCCCGAGCTTCCATTGCGAGGACCGCAAGGGTCGTTACCACTGCTTCGGCTGTGGTGTCACGGGCGATCATTTCCGCTTCCTCACCGAACTCGAAGGGCAGAGTTTTCCCGAGGCGGTGCAGACGGTCGCCGACATGGCCGGCATCGCCATGCCGCAGCCGGATCCGCAGGCCGAGAGGCGCGAGAAGGAGCGCACGACGCTGCTCGACGTCATGGAGCTGGCGACGCAATTCTTCCAGGACCAGCTCCAGAGTGCCGTCGGCGCCAAGGCGCGTGCCTATCTGCGTGACCGTGGGCTGACGGGCCGCACGATCGAGACCTTTCGCCTCGGCTACGCGCCGGAAAGCCGCAATGCATTGAAGGAGCACCTGGCGGCCAAGGGCGTGCCGAAGGACCAGATCGAGGCTTGCGGCCTCGTCGTGCACGGGGAGGGGATCGCCGTCTCCTACGACCGTTTTCGCGACCGCGTGATGTTCCCGATCCTGTCGTCGCGGGAAAAGGTGATCGCGTTCGGCGGCCGGGCCATGGCATCGGACGCGCCGGCGAAATACCTGAACTCCAACGAGACGGAACTCTTCCACAAGGGGCAGGTGCTCTACAATTTCGCCCGCGCCCGGCGTGCGGCGCAGGGTGGTCCCGGCAAGAGCGAAGGCGGCACGATCATCGCCGTCGAAGGTTACATGGATGTCATCGCGCTCCATCAGGCGGGCGTCGAGAATGCCGTTGCTCCGCTCGGCACCGCGCTCACCGAAAACCAGCTCGACCTCCTATGGAAGATGTCACCGACGCCGGTGCTCTGCTTCGACGGCGACGGCGCGGGTCTGAGGGCGGCAAGCCGCGCCGCGGATCTGGCACTTCCATTCCTGAAGCCGGGAAAATCGGTGCGTTTCGCGCTGCTTCCCGACGGCAAGGATCCGGACGATCTTGTCAAGCATGAGGGCCGGGCCCCGTTCGACAAGGTTTTGTCCGAAGCCAAGCCGCTGGTCGAGATGATCTGGCAGCGCGAGGCGGGAGCCGGCAATTACGAGACGCCGGAAAAACGCGCCGAACTGGAGGCGCGGCTGAAGCAGATCGTTTCCGTCATCGCCGACGAAAACGTGCGCCGCCACTACCAGCAGGCCATCCGCGACCGGCTCAATACTTTTTTTGCGCCCGCTCCGCGCGGCGGCAGTGAACGGCGCCAGAATTTCCAGCGTGGTGCTGGCGGCGGCGGCAGGCCTGGGCAGGGCGGACCGCCGCAGGGGCCGCGGGCCGCGGGACGGGCTGCCGGTGTTTCCGACCGGCTCGCGCGGTCCGGTCTCGTGCGCGGTTACCGCGATCTGCCGGCGCTTCGGGAAAGCGTGCTGGCACTTACCATCGTCAATCATCCTCAGCTGCTGCTGGAGGAATATGACGAGATCGCCGCGATCGATTTCGAGAACCGCGACCTGCAGCGTTTCTGGTCGGCCATGCTGCCGGCGGCCGCGACCGCGGGGGCCAATCTTTCGCGCGAATACCTGATGCAGCGGCTTGCCGGCGAAGGGTTCGACATGATCCTGAAATCGCTCGACCAGCAGGTGCGCAATGCGCGACTGTGGACTGCGACCGAGGTCGCTGCGCTGGAGGATGCCCGTGAAGGCTATCGGCAGGCATTGTCGCTGCACAAGCGGACCAAGGCGCTGAGGCTCCAGAAGATCGAACTCGAGCGGGAGATCGCCGAGGCGACGGAAGCGGGGGATGCGGGCGAGATCGAACCTTTGCTGCTTGCGCTTTCCGAGGTTCAGCTCGAAATCGTCCGCATGGAAAACCAGGAAGCGATCATCGACGGGTTTGGCGTGCTTTCCGGCCGGGTGAAGGGCGCGGCCGTCAGCCACGGCTGAGACAAGCGCCCCCCGGGAAATACTGCCCTTGCCGAATGACGACGCAGCCCTATTGTATCGGCTTGGAGTCGGCTGAGTGGGGAGCCTGATGCGGATTACCGGGAACTGTCATTGCGGCAAGATCGCCTTTGAAGCAGAGGGCGAATTTGGCGCGGCGATGGAATGCAACTGTTCTCTCTGTCGGCGAAAAGGCGTGCTCCTGGCCTTCGTTCCGCGCAATCAGTTTCAGCTTGCGACCTCGCGAGAGGACCTTTCCTCCTACCAGTTCAACAAGCATGTGATCACCCACTATTTCTGCGCCAATTGCGGGATCGCGCCGTTCAGCGAGGCGACGATGCCGGACGGCAAGGAAATGGCGGCGATCAACCTGAGATGCGTGCCGGAAATCGACATTGCTGCACTGACGGTAACCCAGTACGACGGCGCTTCCCGCTGAGGAAGGCGCCGGGCAGAAAGCGTAAACCTTTGTGTATGCGCAAACCCTTGTCTTTCAAGGTCTACCGCCTACATATCGGTTAAATCTGGTGAGCGTACCCCTATTAGACCCCTTCAAAGGGGATATTTTCGACTTTTCCTGGGTATGACCTGTGGAAAGGCTTGACGGAACGTTAATTTGTGGGAATCACCATCTCAAGGCAAAATAGGCGGAGTGGGTCGATAGCACCGAACATGACCGGTGATCCTCTGATAGGACGGTCCCCAAGTCAAAAACGACCGCCGAATGGTAATCGGGAATTAAAGGTCATTCCGTTACGTGTTGGACAATGATTCGCGGCTAAGGCGGCCAAACCCGTCTTCAGCCGGTGGCCACGAAGCGCGGCGAAAGTAGCGTTCAGGGAAAGCGACTAAATACATGGCAACAAAAGTCAAAGAAAACGAAGAAGCTGAGAACGAACGCGAAGGCTCGCACGACGGTCCGCTTCTCGACCTTTCTGATGATGCCGTCAAGAAGATGATCAAGGCCGCCAAGAAGCGCGGCTATGTGACCATGGACGAGTTGAATTCGGTCCTGCCGTCGGAGGAAGTCACCTCCGAGCAGATCGAAGACACGATGGCTATGCTGTCGGACATGGGCATCAACGTCGTCGAAGACGAAGAGGCAGAAGAAGCGACCGCCAGCGACGATGACGCCGACGGCGATAGCGACGACAACGAGAGCGAAGGCGGCGAAATCGCCACCACGTCCAGCACCGCACTCGCGACCGCGAAGAAGAAAGAGCCGACCGACCGTACCGACGACCCGGTGCGCATGTATCTGCGCGAAATGGGTTCTGTCGAGCTTCTGTCGCGCGAAGGCGAAATTGCGATCGCCAAGCGCATCGAGGCCGGCCGCGAAACGATGATCGCCGGGCTCTGTGAGAGCCCGTTGACGTTCCAGGCGCTGATCATCTGGCGCGACGAACTCAACGAAGGCACGACCCTCTTACGCGAGATCATCGACCTCGAAACCACCTATTCCGGTCCCGAAGCCAAGGCTGCGCCGCAGTTCCAGAGCCCAGAAAAGATCGAGGCTGACCGCAAGGCCGCCGAGGAAAAGGAAAAGACCCGCAAGGCTCGTTTCTCCGCTGCCAATGACGACGACATTACCGCCGTCGGCGGCGAAGGCATGAACCTCGAGGAAGAGGAAGAGGACGACGACGAGTCGAGCCTGTCTCTCGCCGCGATGGAAGCCGAGTTGCGTCCGCAGGTCATGGAGACGCTCGACACGATCGCCGACACCTACAAGAAGCTGCGTAAGCTGCAGGACCAGCAGGTCGAGCAGCGTCTCGCGGCAACCGGCACGCTGTCGTCCGCCCAGGAGCGCCGTTACAAGGAACTCAAGGACGAGCTGATCACAGCGGTCAAGTCGCTGTCGCTCAACCAGAATCGCGTCGATTCCCTGGTCGAGCAGCTCTACGACATTTCCAAGCGCCTGATGCAGAACGAAGGCCGCCTGTTGCGTCTTGCCGAATCCTACGGCGTCAAGCGTGACTCGTTCCTCGAACAGTATCAGGGTGCAGAGCTCGATCCGAACTGGATGAAGTCGATCGCCAATCTGGCCGCCCGCGGCTGGAAGGAATTCGCGCGCGCCGAGAACACGACGATCCGCGATATCCGCCAGGAGATCCAGAACCTTGCGACGGAGACCGGCATCTCGATCGCCGAATTCCGCCGGATCGTATCGATGGTCCAGAAGGGCGAGCGCGAAGCGCGCATCGCCAAGAAGGAAATGGTTGAAGCGAACCTTCGCCTCGTCATCTCGATCGCCAAGAAGTATACGAACCGCGGCCTGCAGTTCCTCGACCTCATTCAGGAAGGCAATATCGGCCTGATGAAGGCGGTCGACAAGTTCGAATACCGCCGCGGCTACAAGTTCTCGACCTATGCTACATGGTGGATCCGGCAGGCGATCACCCGTTCGATCGCCGACCAGGCTCGTACGATCCGTATTCCGGTGCACATGATCGAGACGATCAACAAGATCGTTCGTACCTCGCGCCAGATGCTGCACGAGATCGGCCGCGAGCCGACCCCGGAAGAACTGGCCGAAAAGCTCGCCATGCCGCTCGAGAAGGTCCGCAAGGTCCTGAAGATCGCCAAGGAGCCGATCTCGCTCGAAACCCCCGTGGGCGACGAAGAAGATTCGCATCTCGGCGATTTCATCGAGGACAAGAACGCGCTTCTGCCGATCGATGCGGCCATCCAGGCGAACCTGCGCGAAACGACGACCCGCGTTCTCGCTTCGCTGACGCCGCGCGAGGAACGCGTGCTGCGCATGCGCTTCGGCATCGGCATGAACACCGACCACACGCTCGAAGAAGTCGGCCAGCAGTTCTCGGTCACCCGCGAACGTATCCGCCAGATCGAGGCGAAGGCGCTGCGCAAGCTGAAGCACCCGAGCCGCAGCCGCAAGCTGCGCAGCTTCCTGGACAGCTGAGCGGTTTTAGATATCGAACATGAAAAACCCGGCCCGCGAAAGCAGGCCGGGTTTTCTGTTTTTGGTGATCAGGCTGGCCGGACGATGGACTGGACGATCCGCCTGGTCACCGGCAGAGCTCCGAGCAAGGTCGGGAATGCGATGAGCCAGGAGACCAGCCAGGCCGACATCCAGCTCGGCAGGAATTCAGGAGAAAAGCCGAGGTTCTTGAGCGTCGCCACGCCTGATACGACAAACGTCATCAGGACGGACAGAACGAACGGCATAAGAAGGGCCGCATAATGGGCGGGAAGGCGCGTAAGCTTCATGGAGAAGACTTTCCTGAAGGGGATCGTCGATCGATATCGAGCATACGCATCCGATCAAAACCGTCAGTACCGACGATCCGGGGTTGGGATGCGTTGCCTCACGTTAGACGCTTACGGCTGAGTTCAGATCCAGCGACCGCTTCCATAACGAAAAGCGGAGTACGTGGCAATATCAGGCGGTTGCCGAAAGTCGGCCCTCATTTTTCAATGCCCGACCGAGCTCGAAAACACGTTGACCACCACCACGCCCGAGATAATCAGGCCGAGGCCGATGATGGCGGCGGTGTCGAGCGTCTGGCGGAACAGCACAAGGCCGACGGCCGAGATCAGCACGACGCCGAGGCCACTCCAGATCGCGTAGGCAATGCCGACCGGCAAGGTGCGCAGGGCGATCGACAGGAGGTAGAAGGCGGTCGCGTAGCACAGCCCCATCAGGATGGTCGGAAGCGCCCGGGTGAACTGCTGGCTCTGCTGCAGGAAGGTCGTGCCGATGACTTCCAGCACGATTGCGCCGGCGAGAGAGCCGTAGGTGAGGAGGGCGGGGTTCATTGTCGTTACTCTCGTATCGTGAGGTTTTGGAGGCGGTCGCGAAGTTCGGCGAGTTCGTTTGCCGGCAGACCGTCCGCCTCCATAAGGTTTGCGAGCCAGATGCCGTCGGCTGCGTAGCGGGCGAGCCTGAAAGTCGGATGACTGTCAGTTTCAGCATGACGTTCGAGCCGGTCACGCATCCATTCCGACCAGAGCTGCCTCAGCCGCGCATCGGTCATGCAGGAAATCGACAGCGCCGCCCAGGGGCTTTTCGCTCCGTCGCGGGTTACCTGGAAAAAGGCATCGACATAGGCCCGCGTGAACCGGCCCTGTTCGATGTCGTCCGCGCTCATCAGCCGGTCTATTTCCACGTCGAGCTTGCCGAGCAGGTCCTCGAAGACGGCCTCGACCAGGGCCTGCTTGCTCGGGAAGTGATGCAGCAGACCACCCTTGGTGATCGAGGCGGCATCGGCCACCGCCTGCAGGGTGAGGCTGCCGAGACCTTCGTCCACGGCACGCCATGCCGCATGATCCAGAAGGGATCGCCGCACCTGTTCAGGCTGTTTTTCGCGTCTGTGAGCGTTTGACATGGATTAAACATACCGTATGGTCGGTTTGTTTGCAATAGATGGGCCACCTTCCGATCCCAGGGAAAGGGGCGGTGGCGCAACTTGCGCCGGAAAGCTGGATTTTGCGCTGTTTTGATCGCTCGGGGACTCGATCCGGCCAGCTTTCCATCTTACATCCGCTGCCATGACGGATTCATCTGGAAAGCCGCGCGGCGACATGGGATGGGGCATTCCTGCCTCTATTCTCCTGCATGTCGTGTTGGTGGCTGCTTTCTTCGTCCACCTGCCGGTCGATCAGCCGGAGCCGGAGAAGGAGGAGAGCGTTCAGGTCGAGATCGTACCGCCGCCGGAAGAGCCGGAAAAGAAGCCGGAAGAGCAGAAGCCTGCGGAAAAGAAGGCCGAGCAAAAGAAACCGGAAGAGAAGAAACCTCCGGAACCTGTAAAGCAGGAAGAGGCCAAGAAGGCGGAGCCGCCCCCGCCACCGCCTGAGCCGCCGAAGCAGGAAGCCACGAGGCAGACGCCGCCTCCACCGCCGCCCGAACCACCCAAGCAAGAGGCCAAAAAGTCAGAGCCGCCGCCGCCACCGCCACGTGCGGAAAAGCCTGCCGAGCCGCCTAAATCCACCGACCAGGCCAAAGGGCAATCCCTGCCTGTCCTTCGCCCTGTGTTCGAATTCGGCGAGAAGGATGGCGGGCCGAAGAAATCCCAGACCGGCAATGCGTCTAAGGAAACCACAAGCCCGCCCGCCGAGAGCAAGGCAGATGCGGAAGTTGCCGAGTCGGTAAAGCAGGCGAAGGAGGCACCTGTCACTGTGGAGGCGCCGCCAGCCAATCCGGTTCCCGACGATATTCACCTGCCGGAGGTCGGCATTGCCGCAGCCAATGAACGGAAGAACGGCCCGGTTGCGGGAGCGTCGTTGGACGCGACCAAAACCGAGATCGTCACGGCGCCTCCGACCGCATCGCCCAAGAGCGATCCTTCCAAGACACCGACGGCAGGCAAGCCGGTTGAGTTGACGAAGGCAAAGACGCTGTTTTCACAGAGCGAGACGGATGATCCTGTTGCTACGACGGCGATGGGCAGCATTCCACGGGGCGTTCGCGCGGGCCAGCTTTGTGCAACGGAACTCAGCTTTCAGCTGTGGCGCGCGTCTCCGCCCTATCCGGCGGACCGGGTACGTTCCTACCGGCTATCCAGCGGATCGGTTTTGGAAGTCAAGCGCAGTGAGTTTCGGGCGAATGCGCAATGGTATGACCTCAGTTTTCGCTGCGAATTGAACGAGGACGCCACCAAGGTAATCTCCTTCGCCTTTGAGATCGGTGCGCCGGTGCCGCGAAGCGAGTGGCGCAAGCGCGGCTTTCCGGATTTGTGATCGGCCGATCTGCGAATATGACGTAGGTAGGGGATCACCCTTGGTTGACCGGCAGATTGCTGCGACTATGTTTCACCCACTTTCCGATGGGGGCCTGCGATGAAAGCCATGTTCTACGATGCCTTTGAAAAGGCACCTGAAATCCGCAACCTTCCCGATCCAGAGCCGACTTTTGGCGGCGTCGTGGTCAAGGTCGGGGCGACGGGGCTCTGCCGCAGCGACTGGCATGGATGGATGGGGCATGACCCCGATATCCGCCTGCCGCATGTGCCGGGCCATGAGCTGGCCGGCAAGGTGGTGGCGACCGGCAAGGGCGTCATGCGCTTCAAGATCGGCGACCGGGTAACGGTGCCTTTTGTCTCCGGCTGCGGCCATTGTTCCGAATGCCATTCGGGCAACAGTCAAGTCTGCCCCAACCAGTTCCAGCCGGGTTTCACCCATTGGGGCTCCTTCGCCGAATATGTGGCGATCGACTATGCCGACACCAACCTCGTGCACCTGCCCGAAGAGATCGACGATGCGACGGCGGCGAGCCTCGGCTGCCGGTTCGCGACCTCCTTCCGCGCGGTTGCCGACCGGGCCCGCACCGGGCCCGGCGACTGGGTGGCGGTGCATGGCTGCGGCGGGGTAGGGCTCTCCGCCATCATGATCGCCACGGCGCTCGGCGCCAATGCGATCGGCATCGATCTTTCCGAGGACAAGCTGGCGCTTGCCCGCCAATGCGGCGCGGTCGCCACGATCAACGCGAGCGCCGTGCCTGATGTCGTCGAGGCGGTTCGCGAGATCACCAAGGGCGGCGCACATGTGTCGATCGATGCGCTCGGCCATCCGGTCACCTGTTTCAACTCGATCAAGAATCTCCGCCGTCGCGGCCGGCATGTCCAGGTCGGGCTGATGCTTGGCGAGCATGCCACGCCCTCGATCCCGATGGCGCAGGTGATCGGCCACGAGCTCGAAATCTACGGCAGCCATGGTATGCAGGCCTGGCGCTACGATGCGATGCTCGCCATGCTGGCGGCCGGCAAGATGAAGCCGCAGCAGCTCATTTCCAGGCGCATCAGCCTGGAGGAGGCGGTGCCCGGATTGATGACGATGGACAAGTCGGAAACGCCCGGCATCAGCGTGATCACCACGTTCTGACGCCGCTGGCCCGGCCGATCTTTCGCGGCCGATTGTTCGTCGCACCGGCCGGAGCATTCCGCGCCGCCCGCTTGGTGGCGGTCCGGGATACCCTATATCCGGGTTATGCTTCGAACCGGAAAGGACGAGCCATGAATGTCGGGACACGCAAAATTCCAGGACCGGATCACCCGATCACCGTCGGCCACAATCCGGCGCGGATTGTGGTAAAGCTCGGCGACAAGGTAATCGCCGACAGCGTCCATTCGCTGACCTTGCGTGAAGCCTCCTATCCGCCGGTCCATTATATTCCGCGCAAGGACGTGGATATGACGCTCCTCGAGCGGACCGCCCACCAGAGCTACTGCCCTTACAAGGGCGAGGCCTCCTATTTCAGCATTCCGGCCGGCGGCGCACGCTCGGCCAACGCTGTGTGGACCTATGAGCACCCCTTTGACGCGGTTTCCGCGATTGCGGAACATGTCGCCTTCTATCCGGACCGGGTCGATTCGATCGAGGAGCTTACAGCGCCCGAAGCCGCCCCGTTGTGACGCATCGGTTGCGACAGCGTGCCGACCGGCGGTGTCGCGGCACGCTGATCGTGGGGCTCCTGTGGATGCGGCCGTTTCAGGAGTGCGTGCGAGGGAAGACCCTTGGGGCTGAAGAAAAATCCGTTGCCCTTGTCGGCTGGGCTTCCGCTCCCACGTCCTTAGGGTGTTGAAACAACCAAGGAGGAAAATCATGCCCTATGTCGACGGATTTCTCTTGGCAGTGCCGAAGGCCAATCTGGAACGCTACAAGGACATGGCGCGTCTTGCCGGCACCGTGTGGATGGAACACGGCGCGCTGACCTATGTGGAATGCACGGCCGACGACGTGCCCTACGGAGAACTGACCTCGTTTCCGCGGGCGGTTCAGGCCAAGGAGGATGAGATCGTCATCTTCTCCTGGATCACCTATGAAAGCCGTGCTCGCCGCGATGAGATCAATGCCAAAGTGATGGTCGATCCGCGGTTTGCGAACGACGAATGGAAACAGGTCTTTGATGGCAAGCGAATGATCTATGGCGGCTTCCAGAGCTTCCTGACATTGTAGCCTGTCCGGTGATAAGAGTGCCGCTCCCTGCCGACGCTCTTATCGATCAACGAGGTTTCCCATGCCCCAGACCGTGCTCTCGATCTCCACAAGCGGCCAGGGCCTCTACGAATTTACCGACGCGGCGCAGGATTTTTTGCGCCGCGGGCAAGCGGGCGAAGGATTGCTCACTGTTTTCGTGCGCCATACGTCCTGCTCGCTGATCATCCAGGAAAACGCCGATCCGGATGTGCGCCATGACCTCAAGACCTTTTTCTCCCGCCTGGTGCCGCCCACGACCGATCCCGAGATGCGCTGGATCACTCACACGGCCGAAGGCCCGGACGACATGCCGGCGCATATCAAGGCGGCGCTGACTGCCGTCTCCATCGGCATTCCCGTCAGGGACGGCCGGCTGATGCTCGGGACCTGGCAGGGCATCTATCTCTTCGAGCATCGCGACCGCCCGCATATCCGCCAGGTCGTGCTGCATCTTTCGCCGTGATTTTTGCCGTGAGCGGCCGATGAATAGCGGCTGAATGATAAGTTAGGATCTTGTTCAGATGCCCTGGGCTAGGGTCGCGCCAATCGCTCTGGAAGGCGAGAGGAACAACCTTGGGGCCGCAGAGCCTGGCCCGGATTTCGGAGAAACTTCCCTATGACCAGCATGATCGTCAAAGCCGGCGTGGCCGCTCTTATTGCGCTCACCGGCCTTTCCGCCGCAGCCCCGACGGCTGCTGCGGCCGGCCCGGACTTCGCCATCCAGGTTCAGTATCGCGACCGTGACCGCGATTGGCGTCCCGACCGCGGCGGCGATCGCGACTGGCGCCCGGATCGTGGCCCCGGCGGCTGCTCTCCGTGGTTTGCCGAGGAAAAGGCAAGCCGCATGGGTCTGCGCCGCGCCCGCGTCGTGGAGGCTGGCCGTCGCGTCGTGGTGGTTGCCGGTTTCGGCCGCCGCGGCCCGGACCGTATCCTGTTTGCCAACGAGCGCGGCTGCCCGGTCATCCGCCGCTAGATTTTATCCGAAGGACCCCTTCCGTCTCCATCGCCCGTTGACGGAAGAAAAGCGCCCCCGCCATGTCTGACGACCTGGCGGGGGCGTTTTGTCTTAAGCCGGGCAGGGACCTAGTGCGAGAGGCGCCTGGCTCCTCAAGGAACGTCCGTTATTGCTCGAGAGCAAAGGTGACGTTGACGGTCACCGTATAGGTGTTTTCGCCGCTGGCGACCGGAACCGCTTCGGCCGCCATATCCTTGGCCATCGCCATGCGCATCATCGGTTGCGGCGCCGGGCGCATTGAATTCTCGCTGATTTCGAGGATCCGCCCAAGCTTGACGCCGGCGGCTTCCGTCAGCGTTTTCGCCTTGGCGAGCGCTTCGGCAACCGCCTTCTTGCGCGCTTCGGTCACCGCCTCATCCGGCTTGTCGTTGGTGAAGGTGATCTGGCCGCCCTGGTTGACGCCGAGCTTCACCGACCGGTCGATTAGGCCGCCGAGCTTCTGGAGATCGCGGACCTTGAGGGTGAGCGTGTTGGAAACTTCGTAGCCGACCACCTGCGGCGGCTCTATCACGCCCTTCTTGGGCTCGGTATTGCGGTATTGAGGATAGATCGAGAAATTGCTGGTCTGGATATCGCGATCGGCGATGCCGTCGCCCTTGAGGGCGTCAAGCACATCTTTCATGGCCGCACTGCTGGCCGAAAGGGCCGCTTGCGCCGTTTGGCCGTTGCGGACAACCGAGAGCGTCAGTACCGCCATGTCCGGCGCCACGGCGGCTTCGCCTTCGCCGAGAACATTGATGACCGGTTCCCGGGGACGAATATCCTGGGCGAAACCCGGGGCCGCTGAAGAGACCGCAACCGCGCCGGCAATGGCGGCTGCAAGGACGAGACGTGACGACGAAAGCGC
This sequence comes from Hyphomicrobiales bacterium, assembly GCA_900471605.1. Classification (GTDB taxonomy): domain Bacteria; phylum Pseudomonadota; class Alphaproteobacteria; order Rhizobiales; family Rhizobiaceae; genus Neorhizobium. The sequence continues at coordinate 113,203 of UCEY01000026.1, forward strand.
TGGGCGCATGGATGTTCTCTCCGATTGTCCGGGCGGCTGGGACGTTGTTCCCGGGCCTGCCCGTCATGTTCCATCTGCCACGCGACGAGCCGGAAACGGGAATCGCCCCGGCCTGTTCGCGCCAGACGAGCCTACCTGCCGGTTGATTGTGAACCTATTACGGCAACGGCTTGTAGCTTCTCAGGAATTGCGTTAGAGCCAACCTCCGGGTGAAGGCGAACCATTGCGCCTCACCGCTGCCGGATCGGCGGGCCTGTAGCTCAATGGTTAGAGCCGGCGGCTCATAACCGCTTGGTTGGGGGTTCGAGTCCCTCCGGGCCCACCATTCAGTCCAGCGGTTTTCGCGGATTTTGAACCGTATCGAAATAGCGCCGACATTTTCGTATGTTAGGGTGGGGCCTGTTAATCGAGTTGGTTAGTTGGTCACAGAATTCGGGCTTCGTCACTGTTTTCAGCACGGCCGTCTCAGTTTGCTATTTTCCGTATCCAAGTCGTTTTCGGCGAGGGGCTATGTCGGCGCCTCTGCATTACCGGAATCGGATAAATCAATGAAATAGCACGCCCGAATCCATACGGCGCCCCCGGTGAGTGAGGCACCGCATGGATTGGACGTTTCGGTGACGGAAGAGGGCGCGTCTCAAGCGACGCGGCCGATCTGCTCTTCCCACATCAGCGGTAGATCGGACATGCGGAGCAGCCCGTTGGGTTGTCAGCGATGCTGGCTGGCGACTGGTGAGCATGGCCTCGGTAATTGATGGGGCGAGGAAAGCGAGCGGCAGGATTCGGCTGACCTCCGAGAGCTCGGTCTGGTAGCGACGCGCCACATCCGTGAGGCTTCGCCCTGAGCCGTCGGTGAGGTTGGCTAGATAACAATGGGCTTTCGCGATCAACTGCACCAGCGATGGATCTGGCCTCCGGTTAGAAGCGTCACCGTTGGTGACGACCATGCGGAACTCAACACCGCGTCGCTTCATCGCGATGGGAAGTACTAGCGTTTCGAGGCAGTCGGCGTCTTCGCTCGAATCTTGGCCTTTCTCTTTGACCCTTCCCATCAGAGCATCGATCAGCGCTCTACGATCCCAAGTGAAGGTGATCGTATTGCTGCCGAGATCGATTCGCGGGAACACCTCGCGGAGAGTGTCCCTTAGTCGATCTTCGGTGTCGCCACGCTTATCTGCACGCAGCATCCGTTCTGCCGCTGCGATACCTTTTGTGATTTGCTGCTCATGCCCGCCTCTAACCAGCGTGTTAGTCGGGCTTTATCGGTGAGGAGGTGTTTGAACTGCGATATCGCGATGCGGTCAAGTTCAGGCGCCGGAATGCGCCACGCGCTATCGTCTTTCTCTTTTGACCGCTTCAGTCGCGACGAGCTTTAGTAGCGGTAGCGCTTCCACCTTGTCGACGCATAAGATGCGATCAGTTCGTCGCCGGTGTCATCAAAAACGATGCCCATGGGCAAATGTCCATCATGCCGATTGGTGGATGAAAATCGCTTCGATCTTTGATCCACCAGACACTGCTGAACCTGCGCGAAGAGATCTGCGTCGACAATCGGCACATGCTCCCCGTCGTAAATATTGGTCTTGTGGCGGATCTTGCCGATGTAAATCGGGTTGGCCAGGAGGTGGCTGAGGTTCCCGCGGTCGATCGGGCTGCCCACCGTTTGCGTCGTTCGGATCGAAAGGGTTTTGACCTGCCGCATTCATCAACAAGTCCCCTGATAGACCGCAGCTGCATGTATCGTTCAAACAGATAGCGGACAGTCTCAGCTTCCTCTTCATCAACGATCAGCTTGCGCCCCTGCGCGCGATTCCCAAGCGGCACAATACCGCCCATCCACATGCCCTTCTTCTTTGAGGCAGCGATTTTGTCGCGAATTCGCTCAGCGGTCACCTCGCGCTCGAATTGAGCAAAGGAGAGAAGCACGTTGAGGGTCAGCCTTCCCATTGACGTGGTTGTATTGAACTGCTGGGTACGGAGACGAAGGAGACTGATTGTTTGTCGAAGATTTCGACGATACGAGAAAAGTCTGTCAGCGAACGAGTGAGGCGGTCGATCTTATAGACCACCACCACATCAATCTTACGATCCTCAATATCCTGCAGAAGTCGCTGTAGGGCAGGGCGCTCCATCGTGCCGCCGGAGATACCTCCATCGTCGTAGCGTTCAGGGACAAGCGTCCAGCCGAGACCGCTCTGCGACGCGATGAAGGCACTGCATGCTTCCCATTGGGCGCCGATAGAGTTGAAACCCTGGTCGAGACCCTCCTCTGTCGATTTGCGGGTATAGACGGCGCTGCGACGTTTCGGGATCGTGCTCATAAGCCAAAGAACCTCGGGCCCGACCAATGTGCGCCGGTGATTTTGCGAGCGATGGCGGAAAGCGACCTGTAGGTCTTACCATCGAAAATGAACCCCTTATCGCCGACATCGACGCAGTGCCGCCGACCATTTCAATCCCGCACAAGGCGTGTGCAGGGGGATAGCGTTACCCGTCGTGTCGCGTTCTCTGAAAGCCTCGACTTTCGAGGCGTTGATTGGCCCTGCGTGTCTGAGCCCGCGCCGTTCTTGCTTTCGAAAGATATTTCGCTTGGCTCATCGAGATCTCTCTTCATGAGGGTCATCCCGGTGCCTTCGTCGAGTTGACGTCCGGATGCATATGCTGGCATTGCTACCCTCAGCTCTTTGCGAGCAGCCCTTGATAGTGTGCCATGAGCCTTGACCTGCAGATCGAAGGAAATCGAGCGCTCCAGCAATCGACGTTTGGCGCCTTTCGGCGGCGCGAAGCCATGAGACTTCGCCCACATGGCGGTTAGTTCCGCATAGGAAAGATCGCCGAGGGCGGCGATCTTCTGTTCGATTGTCGTTTTGACCTTCATTGTCATGTTAGGCTACCGGTGCCAATACTTGGAGCTGGGATAAGTACACCCTTTACCCGAGGTCTTTCGGACCTCCGTGGTTCAGCGGACGATACGGCAGGATTGGAAGCTAACTGATAAGCGGCTGCGGCGATCGATGTAATCTCAGAGATCACCAGCCTCTACGATCCAGTAGTATGTTACCCCGCAGGCGCGTGTAACGCGCGTGACTTCAAGACCAAGCTTCTTCCTGACCTTGCCGGAGAGGAAGCCGCGTACCGAATGAGCAGACCTGATCGTCGTCGACGACCTGATGAAGGCCGACGACTGGAACTCGCATACGGCGCGTGACGCCGCCTGGGATTTTTTGTGAACTCCCTCCAGACCCGTCTCGACAACAGCGTCAAGGCGGCGATCGTCGCTATCCAGCAACGTCTGCATGAGGACGATGTCGCCGGTCACATGATTGCCAGCGGTGAATATTATCACCTCAACCTTCCAGCAATCGCGGCTGAAGAGCAGCGTATCCCGATCGGCCCCGGCAAGATCTACATCCGCCGCCCGAGTGATGTTCTGTTCCCGCAGCTGTTTCCGCCGGAAAGGCTGGAGAGCCTTCGACGCAACGGTGGCGAGCAGTTCTTCTCGGGACAATATCAGCAGAACCCGGTTCCCCCTGGCGGCAACCGGCTTAACTGGAGCCATTGGGGTACCTATGACGAACTGCCGAAACGGCATGAACTGGAGCTTGTCGTCCAAAGCTGGGATACCGGCATGACGGCCGACCCCGAAAGCGACTATTCCGCATGCACGACCTGGGGATGCTGCGAGGGAGAATGGTAAATGCTTGACGTGTTCCGGCAGACGATGAACTACGGGGACCTGAAGCGCCGGGTCATCCACATGGCAAGGCTGTGGGGAGCGGATCGGGTGATCATCGAGAATGCGGCCAGCGGCATCATGCTGCTCAGGGAGTTGAGGCAGGAGCGTGCTATTGCGGGCAAGCTGCGGAGCTTCGTTCCGAAGGTGGATAAGGAGCTGAGGTTCGAGACGCAGATCGCCCGGCGGCCGATGATGCGAATAAGGGTCGTGCCATCGGCCCTGCCTCACATCCCGTCAGGTCGGGCGCGAACCGCAATGACACGGGCCGACAGCGGATCGTAATCGCATTCATAGGTATGGATGATCCATGCGCCGAAACCGTTCTGGAACTCGATGCCGTCGCCGACATAGGCGAGCGTGCCGGTTCCTCATTCAACCAGGTCGCCCGCGGGAACCGCGGCTCGAAGGTACGGTTGATCCATTTGAAGTTCTGCTTTGCCAGGCGTTCGACCGGCACCTCGCAATTCCTGCCGGCAGCCGCCTGCCATTTGCTTGCCCAGTAGGTGAGGTCGCGTACGCAGGTGGAATACTCCGCCTGCCAGGTCTCGGCAGGTCCGGCGGTTTTGCTGCTGGTCGTTCCCTCGGTTCCAGCATCTTGGCCGGGTTCCCCAAAGTTCCAGATTACCGCCGCGATCAGCAGGCCAAGTCCCACGATATTCTTGATCTTGTAGTTTTGCCGGCTCATCCGTTGACCTCCGCGGTGACGACCCTTTTGTGGCGGTAGTCGAACAGGCATTCGTAGCGGTATTGCCGCCATGCCCCGAAGCCGTTCTGCAGCTTGAGTTGGTTGCCAGAGAAGCGGATGGTTCCGGCACCGGGATCGACATAGGCGGAGAAGAAGGTCGGAGGCCCCGCCAAAACCATCGGTCCATTCATGGTCATAACGGGCGTAGGCCTCTATGACCGGTTTGCACTGTAGCCGGGCTTCCCTTTCGTAAGGCTTCGAAAAGCACGCGTCATCGGCGTTGCAGCGCGCCTGTTCGGCACGGCGGGCGCTGGCGGCCTGTTTCCCCTGCTGGGCGTCGAGGAGACGCTGGGCCTGCGCGCCGAGCGCGGCAACGCCGGAGTTGCGGACGAGGTCGAAGCGTCTGGTCTCGGTGACCACCGCCTGATAGGCCTTGGCATCGATCGAGGCCCGAAGCCGCTTCAGGAGCGCCGGCTTACGGGCCGCCGGTTCCGCCTTGAGCCTCTCGCGTTCTACCCGCTGTTCCGCGATCGTCACCTGGACGGCTTGGAAGAGCGCTGGCAGAACCGGAAGGGTGAGCAGCAGCAGGACCCGCACAGTGCGCGTAAGCCTTATGCCGGTGACACGATAGGCCAGCCGCCGGAGGATCGGGGTGACGAGCGCTGCCGCCCCAAGTAAGCCGAGACCGATCGCCGGCTGCTTGCCGATCACCGCCGCCAGACCCGTCATCAAGAAGGAGCCGCGCGCCTCCGTCGCGGCCCGCCTCAGCGCCACCATCCGTTCGATTGGCGGGTTGAGGCAGGAGGCGAGGGCGGCGACCGCGCCGGGCTCGATCCGCTCCGTACCTTGGCCGAGATGGCGCAGCACGGTTGAGATCCCCTCGACCAGCCTGAGGTCTTCCTCGATCGCCAGGGACAGGCGGAGAGATGTGTTGGCGAGCGGGGTCTTGTCGTCTTAGGCTATGTGGGTGCCTCTTGCTCAGGTGGACTTCGGCAAACTGCGGATACCCGAATCTGACTTCATATCATGGACCAATACTAAAGTTTGCTTCATGGTTAAGTCCCAATCATGAAGTCGTCTTCGGCTTCATGACGGATGCACTGAAACAGGCTATCGGATCGCGAGTGAAGGCGGCGCGTGAGCGCAAGGGCTGGACTCAGGAAGAACCGGCGGCCAAGATCGCCAAGGCGCCGGAAAGCGTCTCCAACATCGAGCGCCGCGTCCATCTCCCGACGCTCGATACGCTCATCGACCTCGCCACCGTTCTCGATCTCGACATCATGGAACTGATCGAAGCCGGCCGATCGAAGCGCAAGCTCTCCAAGGAGCGGTTCAAGCAGGAGGCCGAGATCGCCATGATCGTCCGCGACCTCAGCGATACCGCTGTCGCCATCGCCGCACAGCAGATCGCGGCTTTGGATCGGGTGAAATAGAGTAGAGGCCCACGAATGCGGTTAAAGCCGAATGTGGGGCTTCAGTTGATATTCGAATGGCTTCCCGATATCGTGGGGTCGCTTCGAATTTGCCTTATCTCTTAGCAGGAATCGCTTCTAAATTCTGCGGGTCGGAAGCTGGGGGTCCCGCAGCAACTGCACCAGATACTGCCCATAAGCATTCTTGCCATACTGATTGGCGATGCGCTCAAGTCGAGCGGCGTCGATGAAGCCGAGCCGATAGGCGATTTCTTCAGGGCAGCAAATTTTGACACCCTGCCGGCGTTCGAGTGTCGAGACGAATTCGGATGCTTCCAGCAGGCTGTCGGGTGTTCCGGTATCGAGCCAAGCATAACCGCGTCCCATCATTTCGACATGGAGCGTACCGCGTCCGAGATAGGCGCGATTAACATCGGTGATTTCCAATTCCCCCCGGACCGATGGTCTCAGGTTGGCGGCGATGTCGATGACGTCCTTGTCGTAGAAATATAAGCCGGTGACAGCCCAGCTGGAGCGGGGGCGTTCGGGCTTCTCTTCGATTGAAGCCGCCTTCATTTGTTCGTCGAACTCGACCACGCCATACCGTTGCGGATCATTCACGTGATAGGCAAATACCGTGGCTCCGCTTTCCCGCGCCATGGCGCTTTTGAAGAGGTCGGTGATGCCATGGCCGAAAAAGATGTTATCGCCAAGAATGAGACAAGACGAGCTGGAGCCGATGAAGTCGGCTCCGATGATGTAGGCTTGTGCGAGGCCATCCGGGGAGGGCTGTTCCGCGTAGGACAAGGAGAGCCCCCATTGGGAGCCGTCGCCCAGCAATTGCTGGAAATTCGGCATATCTTTCGGTGTCGATATGATCAAGATGTCGCGAATCCCCGCCAGCATCAGCGTGGACAGCGGATAATATATCATCGGCTTGTCGTAGACCGGCATGAGCTGTTTGGACAGTACCTGGGTCATCGGGTGCAGCCGCGTACCGCTGCCGCCGGCGAGAATAATTCCCTTCATTCGCTCACCTCCCGAATTTTTCGTTTTCTAAGTCGTCCGCATGTAGCGCGCGCTTGACGACGTATTCTACCGACACTTGCCAGTCGGGCATGACAATCCCGTGGCATTTGTGCAGTTTTGAACAGTTCAGTTGTGAATTGGCTGGCCGCTGCGCAGGTGTCGGGTATTCGCTGGCTGGAATGCGGATGACCTTTGCCGATGGTCCGCCATTCGCAGCCGAAATTCTGAACATCTCGTCCGCGAAATCCGCCCAGCTGGCCGAACCCGTTCCCGCCGTATGAAAGATGCCGCGCAAGGCGGGTTCGTTTGAAGTCAGCAAATTTTGTCCGACGGCGATGACCGCATTGGCAATATCGATTGCCGAAGTGGGATTTCCGATCTGATCGTCAACGACACGCACCCCTTCCTTAGTCTCCGCGATCTTCAACATCGTGCGCAAGAAATTTCGACCGAACGGGCTGTAGACCCAGGCGGTGCGAAGGATGGCATGGTGTTCAGTTGCCGCAGCCACGTTCTGCTCGCCCATCAGCTTTGAGCGCCCATAGACGCCAAGCGGGGCGACGGGATCGGATTCCACATATGGGATAGGCTTGCCGCCGTCGAAGACATAGTCTGTGGATAGATGAACGATCGGGATCTGCAGCGCCGTCGCTACCCGTGCCAATTCCGCAGGGCCTTCGGAGTTAACAGCAAAGGCCGTTTCCGGATCAGCCTCCGCGAGATCGACCCAGGTGAAAGCGGCTGCAGAAACGATCAGATCGGGGCGAGCAGATTCGACGGTCGCGGCGATAGTCCTCGGTGCGGCTAAGTCGAGTTCGGGACGGCCAAGCGGAATAATCTCGACGTCGCTTCGCCTGCTTGCATTTTCGAGGAGACATTGAACGACCTGTCCCCTAAGGCCGGTTACCACGTATCGCTTAGATGTGTGCATCATCCGGCCCCGCCCCGGATCAGCCCGAGGCGGCTGCCGTCATATCCTTCGCGCAACGGCGCCCACCACCATTCATTGTCGAGATACCAGCGCACCGTCTTTTCGATCCCGGTATCGAAGGTCTCCTGCGCCTTCCAGCCTAATTCCGTTTCCAGCTTCGTCGCGTCGATCGCATAACGTGCATCATGTCCGGGCCGGTCGGTGACGAATTGGATCAGTTTCTCGCGAGGATGTCCGATCGGTCGCAGACCGTCCAGGGTCGCGCAGATTCGCTTCACGACATCGATATTGCGGCGCTCGTTGCGGCCGCCAACATTGTAGGTCTCTCCGATCCGGCCCCGCTCGGCGATGAGATCCAATGCCCTTGCGTGATCTCCAACGTAGAGCCAGTCCCGAATATTGTCGCCGCTACCGTATACCGGGAGCGGTTTGCCTTCCAGCGCATTGAGGATCGTCAGCGGGATCAGCTTTTCGGGAAAATGGAAGGGACCGTAGTTGTTCGAGCAATTGGAGACGATAACAGGCATGCCATAGGTGCGGGCCCATGCCTTGGCCAGATGGTCCGATGCGGCTTTGGATGCCGAGTAGGGCGAGCTTGGATCGTAAGGGGTCGTTTCCGAAAACAACCCCCTCGATCCCAGCGAGCCGTAAACCTCGTCGGTCGAAACATGCAGAAAGCGGAAGCGACCTTGGTCTTGGGGTGCGAGCGCCTGCCAGTAGGCTCGCGCGCATTCGAGAACGGTGAAAGAGCCGAGGATATTGGTCTCGACGAATTGCTGCGCACCGAGAATGGAGCGATCGACGTGGCTTTCGGCAGCCAGATGCATCACCCGGTCCGGCTTGAACGTCGAAATTAGAGAGCTTATTGCCGCGGCATCGCATATATCGATCTTCGAGAACCGGTAGGACGGCTTAGCCTCGACCGACCTAAGCGAGGTCAACGTGCCGGCATAGGTGAGTTTGTCAATGTTCAGGACCTCGTATCCCTTTTCGAGCACGAGGTGTCGGATGACCGCCGATCCGATGAAACCTGCCCCACCTGTCACAAGCACGCGCATGCTTTGGATTATCCTCCAGAGAATTTTCGTTATTGGCTGCGACTGTGTTTGCCGAATTCGTTGTTGACGGCGTAAGCGAAGCTGGAAGGAAGCTCTGCGAGCGTCGGCTGCTTCCGGTCCTTTTCCGATAGAATAGCGTTGTCCGCGGTAACAGGCCATTCGATACCGAGCGCCGGATCGTTCCAAAGGAGGCCGCGGTCGTGTTCGGCGCTGTAATAGTCGGTCACTTTGTAGGTGACGACGGTATTTGCCACCAGCGTACAGAACCCATGTGCGAAACCGGGAGGCAGCCAAAGCTGAAGGGCGTTTTCCGCGGACAGTTCCACCGCCACGAACTTACCGTAGGTCGGCGATCCAGCGCGGATATCGACGGCGACATCCAGGATTGCGCCGCTCGAACAGGACACGAGTTTACCCTGGGCATGAGGGTGGATTTGAAAATGGAGGCCTCGTACAGTTCCGGCTTCTGCCGAGTAAGACCGGTTGTCCTGAACGAACGTGAAAAGGCCAATCGCTGACTCGAAGATATCTGCCCTGAACGTTTCGATAAAATAGCCCCGGGAATCGCCAAATTTCTTCGGCGTTATTAATAAAACGTCCTCAATGGTCGTTCCGTCGAAGCGCACAATTCCCCCGTAGTCCCGAAGTCGCTAGTTATCAAGCCACATGGATATCCTAAGTGCAATTCGTTTGCTGTTCATCAGATGGGATGGGGTCATTAATTTGGCGTAAACTGGGCGCGCCCCATCTCAACCGCAGAGTCGCGTTACGAGGAAATATTTCAGCTTGATAAAAGTCCGTGATCGTTAATTGGAATTCCGTCTGCCGGAAATTCGTTTCCGAAGCCTGCTGCTGGGGGCATAATTTATTGAGATTCGTGGCATTCGCTGGTTTGTGAAATATCGAGTGCCTGTGACTGATCATCCACTTTTATCCAGCAACCAATATGCTCACGGCAATCGAGAATCAGAGATATCTTAAGAGCCGGTGGATGATGGGAGTACGATGAAAATTCGAACTCATAGGACATTGCGTTCACGCTGCAGCGGCAAACGTTGAAAGGGACGGACGTTGTCGGGCGACTTTTCAACAAGCATACTTTTGCCAAGATGCTCGCTTATGTTACAATCGCGCGCATAGTTGACACAACCTGTATGGGGGCACTTGTTTTATCTCGGAAGTCATGTTCGTGTTGTCGCCGCTCTGTTGATACGCGAGATGTCGACACGATTCGGCAGCAAGCCTGGAGGATATCTCTGGGCTTTCGTTGATCCGGTTGGGCATATCTTGTTTTTGTCAGTCATATTTATGGCTATTTCGCATACGCCGGCGCTGGGTACGAGCTTTTTGCTGTTCTTCGCAACCGGATATATCGGATTCCAATTTTATCAAGCAATGGCAGGCTATCTGAACGGCGCGGTCAACGCAAACCGTGCGCTTTTGAGCTATCCGAATGTGGCTCCAATAGATACTATATTTTCCCGATACATTCTTCAACTGGGGACGACGACTGTTGTTGCTGTTTGTGTCTTTTCAGCCATTAACCTGAGCTTGAAAAATCCGCTGAATATACATTGGCCATTCATTCTTGAAGCCGCGTTGGCGGCTAGCCTCTTGGCTTTGGGCAGTGCATTGGCAAATAACGTTTTATTCTTGAAATACCCGCTTTACGAGAAGGTCTTCGGAATTATTACTCGACCCCTCTTCATGATCTCGGGTGTATTCTTTTTACCTGATTCCCTGCCGCATCCCGCGCGGGACATCATACTCCTCAATCCTCTCGTTCACGTGGTGATGTTGTTCCGAAAAGGTTTCTATCCCGAATACCGCGCTATCGGCTTTGACGCTGGATTTCTCTATAAAGTCACTCTTCCCCTGATACTGGTCGGGCTACTGATATTCACCGGGTCGAGAAGGTCATTGAGACAATGATCAAACTGGAGGGGGCAACGAAACTTGTCCGCATCAAGGGCTTCACTAAGGCGATCATCAATGACGTATCGTTTGTCATTCCACGCGGCAAAAGCGTTGGGTTGTTGGGACGGAATGGTGCGGGTAAATCGACACTGCTACAAATCATCGCCGGGACGCTTGAACTGGATCAGGGGCGAGTTATCCGCAACGGCAAAATCTCGTGGCCGCTAGGCTTTCAAGGCGGCTTTCAGGGTAACCTTTCGGGAGAACAGAACGTTCGGTTCGTCGCGAGGATTTATGGTGTCGATACCGAGGAGCTCGTCGCATACGTTGCCGACTTTGCGGAGCTCGGGGAGTTCTATCGAGCGCCGGTCGGGACATATTCGTCGGGTATGAAGGCTAGGCTGGCGTTCGGCGTCAGCATGGGCGTTAAATTCGATTATTACCTCGTGGACGAGATTACGGCCGTGGGCGACACCAACTTCAAACGGAAATCACAACAGGTCTTCAAAGAGCGCTTGCGGGGTTCCGACGTCATAATGGTCTCACACAGTGCCTCCTCTCTCAGGGATTATTGCCAGACGGGAATTGTGCTAGAAGACGGAAAATTAACATACTATGATAATCTTGAGGATGCCATCAGTGCCCATGAGAGCAATATGAAGAGGCCGCGCACGTGACAGATCAGGCCTTAACCAAGATTGGCGAAGCTGGCCGTCTTCAGCCGGTGGGCGAACCCCAGCCTCCCTCTGCCAAGGCCAGGAACCTTCAATTACTTGAGAACCTTCTTAAGTTTCCAGAGCCTGGCGAACAGCCGGCACCTCCTATCGAGATTGAAACGCCGACGGGGAATATTTCTCCTGATCCGGTCCGCAGCTTAAAGACTCGTCATATGGTCATCGCCTGCAGCTTCTTGGCCGTAGTCGCTGTACCCTCATCTTTGACATCTCTTTATATGGCTTTCATCGCGGCAGACCAATACCACAGTTCGTCTTCATTTTCTGTTCGCAGCATCGATTCTGCGCAGCCTTCGGACATCCTCGGAATGTTCACGCAGGCATCAGGCGGGAGTACCCTTTCTGACTCGTACGTCCTGCTCGACTTTATACGAAGCGAGCGCATGGTGCAGGCGATTGATGAGGCTTTCGGGATTGACTCCGTTTTTGCACCGCGGGGGATAGATTATTTCTACGGTGTAGGTGGAGGTTTGCCCATCGAGGATAAGCTCAGCTATTGGCGCCGGATGGTGAGCGTCAACTTCGACCATACGTCAGGGATTATGGTACTTGAGGTCAAGGCATTCCGACCTGAGGATTCGCAAAGGATTGCATCGTTTATCATTGCCCAGAGCGAAAGGCTGGTAAACGACCTCTCGCTGTCGGCCCGAAACGAGGTTCTGAAAGTCGCGCAAAACGAGGTCCGTACGGCGGAAGAGCGCCTTTCGAACGCCCGGATCGCCCTGCGTGTGTACCGGGATTCCTCTCAGGAGGCGGACCCGGTCGAGGGAGCAAAGCTCGCCACCCAGCTGGTCGCGGGACTTGAACAGCAACTTGTCCAGTTCAAGACCGAGCTCTCTACAGCGCTGAGGCAGATGGGCGAGGATACGCCTCGTGTGCGCGTTATGCGCTCCCAAATCACCAGCCTGGAAAAGCAAATCGCCCAGGAGAAACAGAGATTCGGTAGCGGCGCCGTGGGGAAGCAGGGGCGCAATGCCGTTGAGGACCAACAGGGCGTGGCGGGCCGCATTTTGCAATACGAGACGCTGGAAACGAATCGTGAGTTCGCGGAGCGTTCTTATACCTCTGCGCTCGGTAGTTTGGAGAAAGCAAGAATTGAGGCGAGCGCTAAGCAGCGCTACTTGGCGGTATTTATCAACCCGACGCTGTCCGAATTGGCGCAATATCCGAGCAGGGTGTGGAATAGCATCCTGGTGCTGTTGGGGACCCTGATGATTTGGGGGGTGGCAGTAATGGGCTACTACAATATCAGAGACAGAAATTGAATCTGAAATTCCTCGGTAAGATCGCGAAATAGACATGTAACTTTTGCAAGTGACGTTCGCTTGCGAATCCGAGGATTTTAGGACAGAAGGCTTTCATTCCAATGACGGCAAACCTCAAACCGGATTTGGTAAACCGCGACGTGTTTGCTTTGCATTTTCGCAGATGGAAAAGAGCGACGCTTCAGGCGTATTTTTCTAGTTCTCATCTAACCTATCTGCCGCTTTATTTGGAAGATGAGAGGTTTTTTAGGGATTGGGCAAGCAAGATTCTCGATGCGCCAAACCCTGTGTTTCTCTGCTGGAGTTTGAATGCGTCAGCCGCAGCCATTCATTTTGCGCGAGAGCATGCTATCCCTTTCTATTATATGGAAGATGGGTTTATCCGCTCACTGGTTCCAAACGCGAGCCAAAGCCCGCCATTCTCCCTGACGCTTGATTCTCGGACAGCCTATTTCGACAGCCGATCAGCATCTGATCTGGAAATCCTTCTCAATTCCTATGATTTTGCGGGGGACTCGAAGCTGCTAAACCGGGCGGCGAAAGGAATTGAGGCGCTGCTGGCATCGCGACTCAGCAAATATAACGGCGCAGATATCTGTAAAGCCACGCTTTTGTATAAGAAAGCCGAACGCCGTCGAATTCTGGTTATTGGCCAAGTAGAGGATGATGCCTCAATCAAGTTTGGATGCATCGCTCCATTTACGAACAACGATTTGGTTCGTTTGGCTGCAAAAGAAAACCCCGGCTGCGAGATAGTCTACAAACCTCATCCCGATGTATTGAACGGTATTCGTAAAAACATTTCACATCCCAAGCATATAAAGCACCTGTGCGAGATTATAAGCTATCCCACGTCTCTGCCAGAGCTGCTTGATACTGCGGATCATGTCTACACCATCACCTCACTTGGAGGATTTGAGGCGGTCTTACGAGGTATCCCTGTCACCGTCATGGGATGCCCGTTCTACGCCGGCTGGGGGTTGACGGACGATCGACAGGAAAACCCCAGGCGTAAACGAAAACTCAGCGTGGAGCAGCTATTCGCAGGTTCATATCTTCTCTATCCGCGGTATTTCAACCCTGCTACGGCCGCAGAGATCAGTTTTGAAGAATGTCTAAATTTGGCGATTAGTTGGAGAGAAAGCGGACAACAGCCTTGGATTAAGTCATTGAATTTACCGCCGCAGAAAAAGAGCCGGCAATTTACCGGGCCTTATGGCTCTTTAGGATGGCGTCACCTACTCACTTGGCCACTTAGTTGGATTATAATGATAATTGGCGACGGTAAAAGCGCTGAAGAGTTCCGCACCAATCCCATTGCCTTCTTTAGAGAGTTGTCAAATCCAGTCTATAGGAAGATAGGAAGATGGCTATATCCATTGGATTAAGCTAATCACGGACAAGCTATTCAGTTCCTGTCGGGAGAATTGTTTTTCTTTTCCATTCGCGATATTGACGCGTTACTATCTTATACGTCTTTTATGTGTCTAACTTAAAAGCCTTACTACTGGATCTGCTGAGGTAAACGAAAGCGCAGTCGTGTTATCTCCCCCTTAGGAACTTACGGCCAAACGTAAACGTGGTAAATCCAAGCGTAAAAATTACCAACGCGAACGTCCATGCGTATTTCATGTCCAAATCCAAGGCTCGGTATTCAGGATAAAATCCGGTTCTAAACTTCATCACAACATGGACGAGCGGGTTCAAAAGAAGAATGTCCCGAAACGGGGACGGTATCATTTCTGGGAGGTAGAAGATGCCGGTTAACATGAAAAGAGGTCTGGTAAATATCCCATATATCTTTTCATACAAAGGGTAGCGGGCGAAAAGTACATTGTTAGTCATAGCCACGCCAAGAGCCAGGAGGCTGGCAATGGCTACTGCATCAATTACGGCCTGGGCGTCGACCCAGACCACGCTGAATGATACTTTCTCGATCAGGCCCAAGACAAAGATAGCTACCACCGCCATTGTCAGCGATTGCAAAATGAATCGCGCGACAACCGTATCGAACGGTGCGACATTCGGATATTGCAGCATACTTCTATTGAATGCTACAGCTCTCATTGTATAGGCTACCGTTCCATTGTAAAACTGATATGCGATATACCCGGTTGCAAAAAACAGCGGAAAGCTTGTGCCAAGGGCGGGGGTATGGCTAATCGCTCTAAAAAGCGACGTCATAAAAGCAATATACGCTACTGGTTCTAAAATCGCCCAAATATACCCTCCGGGCTTATTTCCGAACCTTGCGCTCATTTCTCTCATGATGAGTGCTGGAACTACGCGGAAATGCGTTTTAAGGTGATACATTGTGATAAATCCAGTAAGTGTTGCGTTTTAAGGCGGAAACCGGCTATAAATCGTTTGTTGTCTTCTCTTAAGCTCCGCGCATCGACCGAGCGGTCCATCGTATTACTTACACGCTTCGACTTGAGGCGCCGAGTTTTATTTCCAACGAACATTCAGCTTCAAAGATTGTCATAGCTGAGGATCGGTCAAGCGATGCAACGCTCGGGGCGGCAGTCATCCGAGGGTGGCATTATGCTTTCAATGCGGCGATGCAGAGAGCAACGCAGGGTTAGCCCCATCGCAAGCGGGCCCTTCAGGGCCGTCCATTGACACATTTTTCCGTTCGTATCCAAGTAAAGATGCTATCGCGAAATCAAGCCTCCTGTCGGGACCGTTTGATTTGACTAGATTATCGATGATGGTCTGAATATTCATAAGTTGTCTCGATTAGACCGCGTAGACATCCGTTTCTGTGTGATAAAAGTTGTGGTGACCAAGATAGAACCCATAATCAGACCGAATCGCCTTAATCTGAAATATAAGAGCTCAGAGATCTTCGGGCTTATGGTGAGCACTTACCATAAGCCGAGGCTTGTAAGCCTTTATTATCCCTCTGCGCCCGCGAGGGTAGCCGCTTCAGCTCCTTCGACGTCGAATTTCATTATCGTAGGCGGTCGCCGACCAGGCTGCTTGAAAAAGTCATTAAAGGATACCACCGAGACCTTTTTTTGGCCGTCGTCGTTAAGGGACCCGCACTTGAACCGCTTTCGTTGCTGAATGATAACGTCGTGGATGAGTGCCCCCCCCCCCGCATTTGCCGTCTGTACCCTTGGCGGATCCTTGTTGCGACGGGCAAGCTCAGCAAAAGTAGCAGGATCGGGTTCGAAAGCATAAACCACGCCAGTAGGCCTGCACGCCTTACCGAACGATCGAGCAACCTTGCCTACGTGGGCACTCGCATCGACTACGATATCTCCAGGCATGACCTTTACCAAGGGATGGCGGTATTCCTGGTAGGGTGCAATTCGAAGATATCCGTTATAATGGTGGGACGCGAGTATTGATCGGAAGGTAGCCTTGGAGTCCTTATCCTCCAACAACTCGTACATTGTTACAATCTCGTTGCTATGACGAACAAAGAGCTTGGGATCGGCTAAACGACTTTTTTGCTTCGGGACCAGGTGGGCATCTAGCCAACGAAGCGTTCCGCCGAATTCATAACGTAAGCCCACGGTGAGGGC
>UCEY01000025.1 GCA_900471605.1 Hyphomicrobiales bacterium
CGATTTTCTCGCCTGCGCGATTGCGGGCGCAGGTGATGCGACGACGAAAATCCTCGCGCAGGCCGTCGGTGCGGACCAGCCGGGCGAAGCGATCCTCATCGGAGCGGCGCGCCGGACCGATCCGCTCGCCGCCGCGATCGTCAACGGTTATGTGGGCCATGTGCTCGACTACGACGACGTGCATGCAAGCGTTCGCGGCCATCCGACGACAGTTATCATTCCCGCGCTTCTTGCGCTGGCTGCCGAACGGCAGTTTTCGGCCGAGGAGCTGATCGCCTCCTATATTGTCGGACTGGAGGCCATGGCCCGGCTCGGCATCTCCATCGGCGCCAGCCATTACGAGAACGGCTTTCATGCGACGGCGACGCTCGGTCCGCTTGGCGTCGCATCCGCGATTGCCCATCTGACCAAGATGCCGGCCGACAGGACGGCGGTCGCGCTCGGGCTCGCAGCGACGCAGGCATCCGGCCTTCGCCTGCAGTTCGGCCACGATGCCAAGCCATACCATGCGGGTATGGCCGCCCGATCCGGCTTGCTGGCAGCCCGGCTCGCAGCCGCGGGTTTCGGTGGTGCGCCGGACTTCCTCGACAATCCCGTCGGTTTCCACACAGCCTATGCCTTCGGCTCCGGAAATCTGGCGGCTCTTTCCGATGCGTGGGGTACGTCCTGGCAGATCGTGGCGCCTGGTCTGACGCTGAAAGCCTATCCCTGCTGCACGGCGAGCCACCCGGTGGCTTCGCTCGGCATCGAACTCAATCGCGAAGGCCTTGCCGCCGATGCGATCGCGCGGATCACCTTCACCTATCCGCCCGGCGCCGATGCGGCGCTCGTGGTCAGCAAGCCCACCAACGGCATCGAGGCGCGGTTCAGCCCGGAATATGTCTTTGCGGCGGCCCTCATCGACGGCGCGCTGCGGCTCGATCACTTCGATGACCGGCCGGTTCGGCCTGACCTGATGGCGCTCGCAACGCGCGCCTCCCGCCGACACGACGAGACGGCGCCGCGCATGTCGAGCGACCCGGCCACGCGGTTCGTCATCCTCGATGTGGATCTGAAGAAGGGCGGCACGATCCGCCGCCGCTTCCAGGGTCTTCCAGGCGTGACCGACCCCGAGGACAAGTTCCGCGATGCGACCGCCGGCCAGCCGGCCTTCGCAGAAATTCCTTCGCTCGTCCGGAGCATGACCAGCGGCGCCGACCTCCGCCATCTGCTCGCCATGCTCAACCAGGACGGCCTGACCTCTCCATCTACGAAAGACATGCCATGACCATCAAGAGAGAGATCCATCTCGGCCTGTTCCTCCAGGGCGCCGGCCACCATGTGTCCGGCTGGCGACATCCGCGGGCAGAAGCCGGCAGCGAGAACTTCGACCTGCTGCGGCGCGTGTCGCAGATGGCCGAAGCTGCCAAGTTCGACATGGTGTTCCTCGCCGACGGGCTGACCAGCAGCGCGGATGCCCACCCCTCCACCATCGCCCGCTTCGAGCCGCTGACGCTGCTCGCCGCCCTGGCGCTCGTCACCGAGAAGATCGGCCTTGCCGCCACATCCTCCACGACCTACGGCGAACCCTATCACACCGCCCGCGCCTTCTCCTCGATCGACCACCTCAGCCACGGTCGCGCCGCCTGGAACATCGTCACGACGTCCTATGCGCGCACCGCCAGCAATTTCACGACCTCGCACCCGTCGCATGACGAGCGCTATGCGGTAGCGGAAGAATTTGTCGATGTCGTTCGTGGCCTCTGGGACAGCTGGGACGACGATGCCTTCATCAAGAACAAGGAGAGCGGGGTCTATGCCGATCCGGCCGGGCTCCATATCCTGGATCACAAGGGCAAATATTTCTCGGTGAAGGGGCCCCTCAACATTCCCCGCGCGCCGCAGGGGCATCCGATCCTCATTCAGGCCGGCTCGTCCGGCCCGGGCCAGGACCTGGCGGCCCGCACGGCCGACGTCGTCTTCACCGCGCAGCAGAGCATCGAGGAGGCACAGGCCTTCTACAAGAGCCTGAAGGAGCGCGTGGTGCGGGCCGGGCGTCAGGCGCACCACGTCGCCGTGATGCCGGGCTTCCTGCCTGTGGTCGGCCGAACCTCCGCAGAGGCAGCAGAAAAGCTCGCCGAACTAGACCAGTGGACGGACCTGAAGAGCGCGATGCCGCTGCTCGAGGAGCGTATCGGGCACAGTCTCGCCGAGTTCGACCCCGACGGCCCGCTTCCTGACATGCCGATTTCCGACCAGCTGCGCAGCCGCGCCGAACTCCTGACCGCGCTCGCACGGCGGGAAAACCTCACGATCCGCCAGCTTGCGCTCCGCGTCGCTGCTGGCCGCGGCCACCACATCGTGCTCGGCACACCGGCCGAAATCGCCGATCGCATGCAGCAATGGTTCGAAGGCTATGCCGCCGACGGCTTCAACATCATGCCGCCCTTCTTCCCGGAAGGCCTCAAGGATTTCACCGAACTGGTCGTCCCCATCCTCCAGGAGCGCGGCCTGTATCGCACGGAGTATCGGGGCTCGACACTGCGCGATCATCTCGGGCTGGACCGGCCAAACCTTCCCGCCTGATCGTTCCGCCTGAGGGCGGCCGGCATTCCGACACGCGCAGCCGCTGAGATTTTTCAGCGGCTGCGCGTGAGGTTCCTGACCATGTCGATTTCGAAGAGGGCCCTGCCATCAGGCAGAGGCGGCGATGTTGGATGCGAAGTCGCGGTAGGAGTGCAGCGGACGGCCCAGCAGCACGGAGAGACGCTCGGCGTCACCGGCTTCCGGGATCATGCCGTCGCTGACATAACGCTCCGCCATCAGGCGCATCTCGTAAGCCATCCACTTCGGCATGAAGGTCGCCATGTTCTGTTCGAAGCCGGTCGGATCATCGCCGCCATAAACCACCGGACGCCCGAGAACCTCGGACCAGATTGCCGCGACATCGGAACCGGTCAACGTGTCGGGACCGACCAGGTTGATGATCTCGATCGGCAGCTTGCCCGGAGCCTGTTCGCGACGGATCAGCTCGATTGCCGCAACCTCGGCGATGTCGCGCGCATCGACCATCGCAATCCCCTTGCCGCCGATCGGCATCGGATAGACGCCATGGTTGAGAATGACGTCCTTGATCATCACCTCATTGTCGATGAAATAGGTCGGCCGCAGGATCGTGGCGCTGAAGCCCATCTGCCCGAGCATTCGCTCTGCACCCGACTTCACCGCGAAATGCGGCACGTTGACGAAGCGATCGGCGTGGATAACCGAGAGATAGACCACCCGCTCGACGCCTGCTTCGCGGGCAACATTCAAGGTGATGATCGCCTGGGAGAATTCGTCGCCGGTGACGGCGTTGAGCAGGAACAGGGTGCTGACGCCATCGAACGCCTTGCGCAGCGCGTCGATGTCGAGCAGTTCGCCCTGCGCGACTTCAACGCCGGCCGGAAATTGAGCTTTCGCAGGATCGCGAGTGAGCACGCGCACCTTCGCGCCGCGCCGGACGAGCTGGTTGACGACATGGCTGCCGACACGGCCGGTAGCGCCAGTAACGAGGATAGTCATGATATTGTCTCCGAGTTGGATTTGCTTGACACCCCGAATATGGATGGACCAATAATGATCCGATAGACGCTGAATTTAGACACACCGTCCCATAGGTGAAACACTCGTGGACCTTCTTGCACTTGCCGATTTTACCCTGGTTGCGCGTCATGGTGGCTTCGGGAAAGCTGCGCGAGCGACCGGAAGGCCCAAGGCAACCCTTTCGCGGCGGGTCGCGGAGCTGGAACGCAGTCTGGAATTGCGCCTCTTCGAACGGGGCGCCCGGAACGTGAAGCTCACGGAGGAAGGACGTGCCTTGTTCGAACGGACGGCGGTTCTGCTTGCTGAACTGGATGAGACAGCCGTTGCGATTGCCTCGGGCGGCCACCGACCCAAGGGACGCTTGCGGATCAGCGCACCCTTGCTCTTTTCCCAGACGGCGATGGGGCAGATCGCCGCCGGCTTTGCACTCACCTATCCGGACGTGAGGCTGGAGATCACGACGGAGGATCGGGCCGTCGATATGATCGAGGAAGGTTACGATCTGGTCATCCGGGTCAATCCGGACCCGGATGAAAATCTGGTCGGGCGGGCGTTCCTCCGCGACCGGCTTGTCGTTGTCGCTCGCCCCGACGTTTTTCGTCCGCGCCCGGACATCGCTACTCGCGCCGTTGTGCGCGGCATCGCCGATCAGTCGCTATGGAATGTGAAGACGCCCGATGGCATCGCGACCATCAAGGTAGAGCCGGTGCTCGCATTGTCTTCGCTGTTTGCGGTGCGTGACGCGGTGCGCGCCGGCGCAGGCGTGGGTTGTCTTCCGATCTCGCTGGTCAGCCACGACCTGGCCGACGGCTCACTCGTCCTGTGGGGGGAGTTTGACGCACCCGAAATCGCGTTATGGGCGCTTTACCCCTCCCGCCGGCTGCTGAGCGCCCGTGTGTCGGCATTCCTCGATTATCTCAAGCAAGCCTTCCCTCTTGGAACGCCGGAGGAGCTTGCCGGCTACATTGGCCGATGACAATGCATCAAGGCTGATTGGTAATCAGATTCTTGCCACCCATCGCTAAAATACTGTAATATTTATTCACTGGCTATTTCGCCGAATCTGTTAGGATAAAGATCACAACAAAAGCGTCGTCAACCGATGAACCCGCAGTTTCGTTTTCGCCAAACGGTAGTCTTACCGAATATAAAGACAGCACTGCTCCGCACCCTTGCCTTTGCGACTGCGGCAATCGTGGTCGTTGGGATATTGGCGCTCATTCTTCCCGAACGTCCATTCTGGGTAGACGTGTCCGCCGTGGTGTTGATATCGGCGGCTGTCATATTTCGACTTCAACTGGCGCTTTATGCACGCGATGAGGTGCTTCGTGATACCCAGAAAGACCTTCAGCAGGCACTCCGTCACGATTCCGCCATGGGTACGATGCGCGCCAAAGAATTCGCGGACTCGATTGAGCATGCGATTGACCGCAGGCGCATGAGCAGCACGGAAATCTCAGATGGCGTCATGCTCATTCTCAAGGTCGGCAATTTCGACGAGATCCGCCGCCGCTACGGTCTGCAATGGGCCGATACCCTGCTTCAATCCATTGTTCGGATCGTGTATTCCTCGGTGCGTTATGGCGATCTTGTCGCACGCCTCGCTTCGGACGAACTCGGCATATTTCTGCCCAGCACGACAGCGGAAGATGCCAGCAACGTCTGCGAGCGTATCCTTACGCGGGTAAGGGAGGCCACGTTCACAGCCGGTCAGGAGCGCCAGATCTTGGTCACCGTGCAGCTTGGCGGCACCAGGGTCGGGGACGAACCCGACTTTCAGGCACTCCGCGAGGCCGCCAGCCTCGCCGCCGCCGCTGAGGAGGAAGCCGGCTCCCCCCTGTTCCGGGAGCGATTCTCGTAAACGGAGGGCTTTACGGCCTGCCGTCTTCCGCTTTCGTGGCCGCAATGCCGGCTGGACTCAAGGCGCCACAGCGCCAGACACTGTAGACCGGCTGGGTATCCCAGTCGTAGTAGAAAGCGGCTTTCAACCTTCCCTCCTTCATTAGCGCCTCGAAGCTGCGGCGCACGGCACGGACAGCCGCCTCCCGTTCGCGGTCGTCGACCGGGCAGGAAAGCGCCGGGTTGGCGATGCCCCATTCGGTCACCCAGCACGGCCTGCCTTGCCCTTCGGAGCCGCAAAAGTCGAGAAGCGTCGTTACGTAACGTGCAAGCGCCGCGTCATCCTTGCGCCCCGGATAGACATGGATGCCGTAACCGTCGACCAGCGCATCGACACCCCGCGCCCGCAAGAGCGAAATGAACTCCCGGGGTTCGAGCCGTTCCATACCGCGGCGGTCGGCTTCACCGGTGCCGACATCGGAAAGTCCCGCTGAAATCATAAGCGCATCGCGGCTATGCACCGTCGCGCGCAGTTCCTCCCGGGTGACCCGGAGGGCGCCGACATAGGTATCGATGCCGCGTTCGAAGGCAGGGAGGTTGGCGACCTGCGAAACCTGGCGCGGCGTCCGCCGGCCGGGCTTCTCATAGACCATCAGGTCGCCGTTGTAAGCGCTGTAATTGATTTCGTTTCCCGGCTCGACGGCGTCGATGCGGATGCCCATTCCGTCAATGCGGCGAAGCGCCGAGCGCAACTGCCCGCGATAGAGATCGAGGTCCAGATCCGAAAGCCGCTGAACATCCCAAATGCGGCCGAAACCGGTGCGAGGGCGCGTCGCCGAGGAGTAGTAGTCCGGATTGCCGAGCTGGATCTCGAGAAGGATCTTCAGCCCGAGCCGGTCCGCCATCTCAAGAGCTTCGATACTTTTGTCCACGGGCCTCGACAACGAAAGCCGGACATGGGTGATGCCGCTTGCCGCGATTTCATTCAGCACCCGCTCCTGATCGGAACGGGAAAGCCAGGCGAGGTTCACGCGGTTGATGCCGATGCGATCGGGAAGCGCGTCGGCCGCTGCCGGCAGCGCGTGGGCAAAAGCCCAGAACACCGCCAGCACGCAGGCAAGGGTCACGCGCGCTCGCGCCACGGCCCTCATGCGCTCAAAGTCCGATCTGCCCCAGCGCATTGCGGAAATTCGCCTCGCAAGCGGAATAACGGTCGATCACCGCCTGGGTGTCTATCTTGCCGAGGAAGTTGGCAAGATAGCCGCGCTTGTCCGCTTCCCTGTTCCAGGTGGCTGCCTCGATATACGGGAAGCCGATGAATTCCAGCATCTCCCGCATGCGGTCGTCGACCGCGATCATCAGGGCCGGCGTGCCGGCCTGCATGCCGATGATGCAGCCATGAAAGCGGCGGCCAAAGCAGAGATCGCGCGCCGACATCGCCCCGCGCCACTGGTTCGTATCGAAATAGACCAGCAGTTCGTGCTTCCGCTGCCATTTCTCCGAATGTTTGTACTCCGTGCCTCCGGTGATGCGTCCGCTCGCCGGGTCATAGACGATGTCGTTATCGTCGCCGGTCAGGGAGAGGCTGTAGGCGACCACTTCGTCCTGAATGACGTAGCTTGCCACGCTGTCGGGCTTGAGCAGCGCATGGACATCGACGATCGTATCGGCAACGCTGCCGAGATAGCCGCCGAAGGCGATCTTCTGGGCTTCCGCCAGGCCCGGATTGGCAAGCGCCGAAAGCGAACGTTTCATGTCGTTCGGCGAGAAATAGAGCGAGGGGCAGCCCGTCGGCTTGACGAACTTCATTCCCTGCTCCCTGAGGAACTCGGCGGTGAAATAGCCGCGCGTGAGGAAGTAACTTTCCTTGTTCCTCAACACCTCCAGGAACTTGAGCGTGCCGGCCGGCAGCTGATCCTTAAGGCCTTCCTTGCGCTGGATGCCGATGCCCATCACCACAACCGGCATCTTCAGTTTCGCGAAGACTTCCGCTTCGAGATCCGCGGAATAGCCGGGGCGCAGCAGATTGGCGGAGGCGAAGACGCACAGGTCGAACTCGCTGTTCACCTGCTCGTAAAGCTCGTTCGAGTCGCGATTATTGGCGAAATGCCAGAACGGCAGATAGGTGACGTCGTGACCGCGCAGGCTCTCAGCCGCCCCTTCGCCGATCAGATAATTGCCGGTGTTGGCGATCTTCTTGACCTGCGAGATCATGGCCTTCTTCGTCCTGGTCTGGTCGAAATAGGGCCGATGGACGACGCTCGTGCCCGAGACGTCCGCAATCGTCCGCTGCAGATAGGATGGAATGCCCGTAAGCAAGATACGCATAACTGTCCCCTGAACCGAAAAGTGATGGCCTTAGGCCCTATAGGCCGATGCCGATTTCGCGAAGCGTGGTGCGGAAGGCGCGCTCGCGATCGGAATACCGATCGACAAGTTCACTCGTGTTGAGCTGTGCCAGATGGTCGGCCACGAACTCGGCGCGGTTCTCCGCCTTTTCGACTTCCGTGGTGTCGACGGCCGGCAGGCCGGTAAAACCCAGCATCTCGCGCATGCGATCGTCCACGGCCACCATCAGGCTCGGCACCGCCGCCTGCATGGCGATGATCGAGCCGTGGAAACGGCGGCCGAAATTGAAGTCCATGGACGAGGCCCAGCCCCGCCACTGGTTGTTGTCGAAGAAGGTGCGGACTTCGAACCGCTGCTTTTCCCGCTCCGTGCCGGGATAGGCGAGATCGCCGATCATCAGACCCGAAGCGGAATCGTAGACGCGTCCCTCGTCGTTAGGCTCCACTTTCATATCGAAGTGGAGGAACTCGTCCTGCACCACGTATTGCGGCACCGTGTCCGGCGGGGCGAGCGAATTCGCATCGAGGATCGCATCCTGATTGCCGCCGAGATAGCCCGAAAAGATCGTCTTCGCCTTGCCGACCTTGACGGTCGACAGCTTCCTCATCGAGCGGCGCATGTTGTCCGGCATGAAATAGACGGAAGGGCAACCGGTCGGACGCACGAAGGAGAAGCCCTGATCCTTCAGGAAGCCGGCGGACTCGTAGCCGCGCGTCAGGAAATAGTGCTCGCGCTCCTTCAGCACGGAGAGAAGCCGCTTGGTTCCCTCCGGAAGATTGTTCTCCAGGTCCTTGCGGTTCTGCAGGCCAATGCCCAGCATGACGATCGGCATGTTGAGCCGGCTCAGCACATCCGCCTCGGCATCCGCGGAGAGGCCCTTGCGCAGGAGGTTCGCGCAGGTGAACACGCAGATGTCGAAATTGGCGTTGAATTCGTCGAACCCGCTGCCGCTCTTGCTCAGATTGTAGAGATGCCAGAAAGGGACCTGTTTCGCATGCGGCGCGAGCGCACGCAACGCACCCTCACCGATCAGGTAGTTCCCGGTATTGCTGATATTGCTCAGCTCCTGCAGGAACTCCTCTTTCGTTTCCGGCTGTTTCTGCCGTTCCGCATAGGAGACGGACAGGCCGTTGGCTCCGTTCGCAAGGCGCGTGTAGTGACCAGGAATACCCGTCACGAGAATTCGCGGACGCATTCGAATAGACCTTTCTGTTTCAGAGAAGCGGCCCGGCAATCAGCCAGCTGCCGCGACCACGGGATTTGTCGCCGCCTGCTCGCGAAAGACCGCGGCGCGGGACAATGACGAATTTTTCACGGACCGATCGCTCCACGAGATGAAATCCGAGAACGAGGAAGTCCATGATCGGTGTGCGGCGGTCCTGATGCAGCCCTCCATGAGCGGCGCGAGCCTCTCGCGATTGCGCGAAACCTCTTCGATGATCCGTGCCATCTCCTTCACCATCTGAGGATCGGAGGCTGCGTTGATGAGGATGCCGTCCTCGCCGTCGCAAATCAGTTCGTCCACCGCGCCAACCGCCGTCGCGATGGGCACGCAGCCGAGCTGCTGCGCTTCGGCGATCATCAGGGGGGCACCCTCCCACCGCGACGGCATGAGAAGGACGTCGGCCCAGCCCAGCGCCTTGATAAGATCCTTGCTCGCGAAGACCGGCGGTCTAACGTCGACGCCGAGGTCCTTCAGCCGTTCGCTCCAGGAGATCCTGGAATCCGCGAGGATTTCCCCTCCGATAGCCCGGGCATCGAACGCGACGTTGGAAGCCCGCAATTCCGCGAGTACCGCAGCCAGCCGGTCGATACCCTTCTGCTGATCGAACCGGCCCATATAAAGAAGCCGCAAACGGTCGTCCCTGCGCTCGATCCGCCTCACGGTCAAAACCTCCGCCAGAGCCTTGGGCGGTACCGAGAAGCTTGCGCCGTTCGCAACGGCGAAGATTTTCTCGTGCGGGACGCCGTAGCTGTGCAGATAGATCTTGAGCTGTTCGGAACAGGTCAGGAAGGCATCATAGCAATGCTCGTGGGCAATCGCCGCGAAAGGCTGTCCGGCAGGCCTCTTGAAGGCCGTGTTGTCCACGACATGCAGGTAGCAGGCGGTGCGCGTGCCTTCGGAGCGCAGCCGCGCGATGAGCGGATGGACGGCCATCACGTGGTTGTTGATGACGAGGTCGAAACCGGAAAGCTGCCCCTTCAGCGCCTCCCAGTCGACCGAATGTTCCTCGGCGATAAAGTCCTGTCCTAGGAAGGAACCCGACCCTCCCCAGGCTGGGATTCCCGCATCCCAGAAGTGGATGTAGTCGAAGCTGGAATCGAATTCGTCGATCACATCCATCCGCGATGTGCCGAGCACGAAAAGATGCGTTTCGTAACCTGCAGCCTTCAATTCCCGAGCCGCGGCATAGACGACCTTTTCTGCCCCGCCGAACGATGCGTTCGGCACGAGCAGCGCCACGGTGCGCTTGCCTTCGTTATGTCCGAGCGGCAGGACCGGCGATCCTCCGACTTGCTTGCGCAACGCCTTGTGGAGATCGGTATAGGGAACGAGCCGCGCCGGACGCCAGGTCCACCGCCTGCCCGCCGTCTCGCGCAGCGAACTCGACGCAATTGCATTGATGCAATTGATCATGACCTGCTGAGGCGTGATGAGGGAGCGGCGCGGAAGGCTTCTCGGGAAAGGGAAGCGCACCTTCAGAACGGCCGATGTCGGCCAAACCTGCTGGCTTGCGATCGACGAGAACCATTCCACGGCATTGTTCTGGACGACGTCCTGGACGAGCCTGGTGGAAAGGAAAACGAGATCGGCGGGGCCGATTTTCTGTGCGCCCGGCCCATGAACCACCGGCTCGATCTTGCGCTGTGCGGCGTCATTGGCGAGTTGAACGAACACCACATTGCTGGTCTCGCTCAGCCGCTCAAGATGGGCAAGCACGTTCGGCAGCATGCGGGAGCGCCGTAGAAGGTCGAGCGCCGCGCCGCTTCCGGCGACCATGAAAGGCGGAAAATGTTCGTTGTCCGGCTCGCCGATATTGCCCCAGAACGCCGGGACTATGTCGTCGAGGCGAAGCATGGTCGGCGGCTTTGTGGGATCGGTGAAGAAGGAGATCGCGGTATCTTCCGTTCGCGCGAACAGATAGCGCGGGCAGTCCTCGTGCTCGAAATCCACCAGCATCGGGCGCTGGAACAACGGCATGTGGCGCTTGCGCAGGAAGCTCACCGCGGTGGCGCGGTCCCGGTTGGCCTCCTTGAAGCGGCTTTCCGCCCGGAGCCGGTATTCGAAGACAGTGTCGTGGCAGGGCTTGCCCACGAAACCATGCTCGATGCATGACAGCCAGAATTCCCAGTCCTCGAAGCCGTTCTGCCTGTCGTCGTTGAAGCGGACACCTTCCCGAAAAACATCGATCGAGATCATCGATCCCGTATCGCAGATGTTGTCGGTGATGCAGTGGACCAGCCGCGAATAGCGGTTGCCGTAGTGAGCGCGCCAGCTGACCGAGAATGTGTCGATATTCGTGTAGACCCATCCGCAGCCACTGGCGAGGAGTTGCCGGTAAAGCGTCTCGATGGTGCCGGGAAGCACGCGATTGTCGGCATCGAGGAAATAGACGGCCTTCGTCTCCGGGAAGTGCTCGAGGACGAAATCGATGGCGCGATTGCGCGCGCCGCCGGGACCGGCGTTCTTGCCGAACACGATATGGACGGATGGATGGACCGCGGCGTAGAGCAACAGCTGATCGAACGTCTCGTGCCGCGGATCGCCATCGACCGAAACGACGATGACGGTCCGGCAGTTGCCGAGATTCGAGGCGAGGACCGACTCGATCGCCTCGAGAGCCAGGGCCGCATGTCCGTAGAGGGGCATGGCCACGGCGATCAAATCCGTCGGTTCCCGGTTACCGGACATCGCCAGCCTCCGTGAACTGCTTGACCATGCGGAAGCCCGACACCTTGAGCCAGGAGAAATCGACCGAATCCGTGACCGCGCGGCTGAGGATCATCAGATCCATCGGCCCGCGTACCGGCTCGTCCAGCTGGATGTTGATGTTGACGACCTCGCTGGAACTGACTTCGCGCCATCCGCTGAAGAACGCAGACGGTCTGGCCGCCCCTTTCCGGGCAACCTCGGCCACCTCTGAGCGCGCATTGGAGTTCGCCGGGGCGAGCAGGAAGCTGACCGCTGCGGGCTGGCCTTGCGGATGATCGATGAAGGCGCTCGCGGAAAAGGAAATCGTCCCGGGTTCGACGGCGCGACTGACCGCGCCCGCCGAGATGCCACTCGGCAACGGATGGCAGACAACGGCGTGCTCATGCTCGAGGAAGCGCACCGTCTGGAATTCCGGAACGATGGGCGTGACCGAAACGTCGGCGATCTGGCTCAACGTACTGACCGCCAGGCGATAGTCGATGGTGTACTGGCCTTCGAGCAGGTTGCTCGGCGCAATCATGTTGGGTGTTCTGCTGGGCTTGACCCCGGGCAGTCCGGTAAACACCTTGAACGCCAGCGGGCGCAGGTCGAGATCCGGATGCTGAAGTTCCGAGCGTGCCGAATAGCGTTCGCCCGCAATCGGATATCCAAGCGAGAGACCGACTGTTTCCGGTCCGGTTGCGGAAATCCTCAGGCGAAGCGTCCGCGCGGCCCCTCCGCAGGCCCGGGGCAACGAGAAGAAATTCCAGCCCGCTACGAGCTGCGCATAGGGCACGGTCCACTCGGCGACGCCTTCGCCGCTCTCGAGATAGCTCAATGCCACGACAAGCTCTCCGCTCGCCCTGGGCACCGCGTGCAGATGAAGAGCGAATCCCGCCACTCCGAGACTGGATACCGGCAGCAACTGTTCGACAAAGGCGGCGGTCAGCAGCTGCCCGATGCCTTCGTCCTTCGGATCGGCGTAGGGATCGTGGGAGAAGATTTCCGAAACCGGCTCCCAGTTTCGGGCCTGGAACGCATCCTCGAGCGCCCGGTAGTTTTCCAACAGGGTTTCGCGCTCCCGGCGCAGGATCGCGAGCTCCGAGGTGATCGAGGCGCTGTAACGGGCGAGCCGGCCAACGCCGCCCTCGGTCAGAGCCCGCAACAGCGGGAAACTGTCCGACGTGTTGGCGGGATCAAGCCGTTGCAGGGGGACGCTGGGAACCGTCCCCAAGGGGCCGAGCAGCGCCAGACGCTCCTGCAGGTCCGCCTCGCCCTGGTCGGAAAAGGCGACGGCGACCAACGGAAAAGCATTCTGCAATGTCGCCGGAGGAGAGCCGTTTGCGTCGAGGAAAATGACCAGATGCTCCAGATCGCTCCCCTCGAAGCAGGACCGTTCGCGGTCCGATGCCGCGATCAGCTTTCTCGTCACAAGTCGTTTCCCAATGCCGGAAGACGTCAACTCTTGCACGCACAGCCCCTGAAGAATTATCACGCGATAAGGAACAAAGACTCCGGATATTCAAATATTTACTCGAACCGCCCGGCACCATTTATAACGAGCCTAACAATTAACATTGCAGCGCACAATAATAAAAATTACCGTTTTCGAATAAATATGTTTCGCATATACTTCAATAATTGAAGTAATAAATCAGGCACCCACATTTGCATTTCGGTGAAGCGATTTCCCCATCAATTTCTCAAGAAGATTTTGTTGGCGATCCAGGCTGTCCGCCAGCTTGAAACGCCTCTCGACCGTCCGGCGCGCCGCCAGGCGCATCCCAAAGTGGCCTTCCGGATTCTTCAGTGCGCCGAGAATGGCCTCAGCGAGCGCATCCGTGTCGAAGAACGGCACCAAAAGGCCGTTCCGCCCGGAGCGGATCACCTCCTGTACGGGCGCGGTATCGGATCCGATGACCAGGGCACCGCATGCCATCGCCTCCAGCACCGACCAGGACAGAACGAACGGATAGGTCAGGTAAAGATGCGCAGCCGAGATCTGGAAAAGCTGCCGCAAAACCGAATGCGGTACCGCGCCGGGAAAAAGAATATTCTCTCGCGGTATATCCAGCGATTTGAGGAGATGGTCCTTCCACCCCCCGCCACCGGGCGGCGGCACACCATAGCTGATGCCGTCGCCACCCACAAAAACGAACAGCGTGTCGGGGCGCTGGCGCACGACCTCGGCCGCCGCCGCCAAAACCTGCGGAAATCCGCGATACGGCTCAAGGTCGCGCGCCACGAAGGTAACGATGGGAGGACCACCGGCATTGAGCACACGCCCGTCCGGAAGCGTGGCCGACGCTGTCGGGTCGGGTCGAAACAGCGCGGTATCGATCCCCTCGTGGCACACCGAAATGCGCGCCCGGGCGTCGGCGGGGTAGAGGCTCCTCTGCCAATGAGTGGGACTGATGCCGGCCTCGATCGCTTCCAGAGACAGGAGTTGCGCGATGTTGCGCAACCTCAGCCTCTTGCGCGTATCCAGATCAGGTTGGTCATCGGGAGAGAACCCGATATCCGCACCTTCGGCCCGGTAGAAGAACTCGCAATACCCCAAGGCTGGCACGCGCGGCAGCACATCCTTGAGAAACATCATGCTGCCCCAACCGATATGGCCAACGACAATGTCGGGCACCAGCCCCTGCCGCGCCATCGCATCGAACGTTTCGGCGACGCGATGGCCGATTCGCGCATGATGATCGGGAGTGGCCATATGCCGAGCCATCTGCGGATCTGCGCGCGGACCTGCTTCCGCCCGATGTCGAACGACACGAACGGAAGCGATCTTCTGGTCTATGGTCTCGGTGACGAGGCTAACCTCGTTGCCCGCCTGTGCGAGCTGGGCGGCCAGGGCAGCGAACTGCCCGAAACCCCGTCGATGGACAAACGCCACGTGCATCGCGTCTAATCCGCCATTGCCGGGAGCGCGATATCACTCACCGCTCAGACGCCGTACCGTGAACTGCCCCAAGCCAGTTCGAGCTGATGCAGTGTCTGGAAGACCGTCTCGAGCATCCGCTGGTCCTGGTCGCCGCGTTTCACCGCACGCTCATAGGTCATCGCCGCGTCGCGGAGATTTGCCCTGAGCTGCCGCCCCTTCTCTGTCAATTTGATTCGTGCCGACCGTTTGTCGCGCTGGGAGGCAACGCGATCAATATAGTCACCGTCGGCCAGTTGCTTCAGATAGTAAGAAACGTTGGAGCCGACATAATGGCCGCGATCCAGAAGTTCGGCGACCGAAAGCTCCGAATCGCCGATTGCCAGCAGGATCATTGCCTGTGCGGGACCGATATCGTCTACCCGAAGCTTGGTAAGCTCGGCGCGGATCAGGCCCGAGAACCGCCGGCTTGCCCGCTCCATGAGGCGAGCGAGCTCGAAATATGTAACCTGCTGGAGGTCCCCGAATTCGGCATCCTGAGGATGCCTGGGGTCTGTCTGTGCTGCCTGGCCCATTTGAACCGTCAGTTCGCCGTTCAAATCTACGGGCAAATTAAGCACAACTTCTTCTTTCATCCCACTCTCCGTTTCAGGAAAATACTTCAAATTTTGAAGTAATATTCAAATGCGCCCATTCCCCTCTATCCCCATGAGCTTGCACAAGCCCTCCGTTATGTGCCAGATTGGCAGAAGCAATACTATCCTTCGGCTTAGCTACAACCAAATACCTCCTCCGACTGATTGATCTAACGTTAACTCGAGGCAAATTGCCATGCGCGATACTGTTCAAAATGAGACAAGAAGCAAGGGGCAAATGCAGAGAGGGAAAAACAACAACATCCCAGGGTTGCTTATATCACAATCGAAGCGTGTATTTCTGTCGGGTTTGCTTTACGCGGCAGCACTCAGCGTATGCCTGAATCTCCTGCAGTTGACGATGCCTTTGTTCATGCTTCAGGTTCATGACAGGGTGCTCAACAGTCAGAGCATGGACACGCTCACCATGCTCACCATCCTGGCCGTCGGCGCCCTTGTGGTGCTCGGTGTCCTGGAGTTCATCCGTGCCCTCTCGTTCCAGGCCATCGGGGGCGCGCTCGTGCGGCGGCTTAACATGCCTGTCCTCGCCGCCGCCGTTCAGGCGTCTGTCGATCAGGGCCTGTCGCGTGCGACCCAGTCGCTCCGGGATATCTCGGAATTGCGAAGCTTCCTGACCTCGTCAGCAGTCAGCGCACCGCTCGATGCGGCGTGGTCACCGATTTTCCTCGGCGCTCTTTTCCTTCTGCATCCGCTTTTCGGCATTATCGGAGCCGTCTCCGCGGCCCTGCTCCTTTGCGGCGGACTGATTACGGATATGCTGACGCGCCAGCTCACCAAGGAAGCGAATCAGACGAATGTCGAGGCGGTCTCCAAGATCGGCGCTTCGCTGCGACATGCCGAGGCCATCGAGGCGATGGGCATGCTGCCCGCTCTGGCGATCCGCTGGCGGGCGCTGCAACTGCAAGCGCTCAGCGCCTTCGAAACGAGTGGCCGCAGGAACAAGGCGATGTCGTCCATCACCCGCAGCCTGCGCTATTCCATCCAGATCGCCACCCTGGCGGCCGGAGCGTATCTGGTGCTGCAGCAGGAAATCACGCCCGGCGCGATGATGGCATCGAGCATCCTGGTTGGGCGCCTCCTCATTCCCTTCGATTCGCTCATCGACAATTGGCGGCAGTGGGTGCTGGCGATCGCGAGCTGGCGCCGCATCGAGACCCTGCTCACGGCGGACGTTGCGATCCGCCAGACGATGCCGACGCCGCATTCGTCGGGCGATATCGTGGTGGACAAGCTCATTTATGCAGCCCCGGGACTGGATGTACCCATCATCAAGGGTATTTCCTTCTCCCTCTCCCCAGGCGAGGTTCTGGGAGTGATCGGCCCCTCTGCCGCGGGCAAATCGACCCTCGCGCGCCTGCTGGTCGGGATCCTGCGCCCCACGTCCGGCGGCGTCTTCCTCGACGGCAACAATACCTATCTCTGGGAGCGCAGCTCGTTTGGGCAGGTGGTCGGATATCTTCCGCAATCGGTCTCGCTTCTGGAAGGCACCATTCGGGAAAATATCGGGCGAATGGCGGACAGCGATCCCTACAAGGTGCTGGAGGCCGCACGGTTGGCCGACATACACGAAATGATCGGGCGTTTGCCGCTCGGCTATGACACGCCCGTCGGCGACGGACATCTGACCCTTTCCGGAGGACAGCGGCAGCGCATAGCGTTGGCACGCTGCCTCTACAACCAGCCTCGCCTCATCGTGCTCGACGAGCCGAACGCAAACCTTGACGCGATCGGCGAGCGGGCCCTTATCCGCGCAATCCAGCGTGCGCGCGAGGACGGCGCCATCGTCATCATCATCGCTCACAGACCGGCCATCATGCAGGTCGCCGACAAGCTGCTCGTGCTCGAGAACGGCCGCATCACACAGTTCGGACCGCGAACGGCGGTGGTTACAACCGCGACGCCGGCAGAAATACACCGCGAGGTAGCCGCGATATGACCGAGACGAACCCTCTTGCCGTCCGCCCGGATCTCTCCGAACGTCGCCTCCAGCGATATCAGCCGGCGTCGCCGGAGGCTGGCTCGTCCGACCTCGAGTTCGATCATTTCGACAGCCGTTCGCCGCTCCGCCCTCTTGTACTGGCCGGCCTCACCACGATCCTTGTGTCTTTCGGCGGATTTTTTGCCTGGGCATTTTCGGTCGAGCTGAGCAGCGCGACAGTCGCCAACGGGACGGTCATCGTCGATTCGAAACGGAAGACCATCAGCCATTTCGAAGGCGGCGTGATGAGCCGGCTGCTGGTTCAGGAGGGCGACAAGGTTGCCGCCGGGCAACCCCTGATCGAATTGGAGGATACGCGGGCCCGTTCCAGCCTGCAATCGCTCCAGATCCGGCGCATCGGCCTCATCGCGAAACTCGCCCGCTTGAAGGCCGAACAGACCGAGGTTCAGCAAATCAGCTTTCCGCGCGATTTCGGCGAAGCCCAGGACGCTACCGTCGATGACGCCGTCAGGGCGGAGACGATATTTTTCGAAAAGCGGCGCGAGACCAAGGTCGGACGCATCGGGGTCCAGAAAAAGACGATCGAGGAGCACCTCGAACACGCAGCCTCGCTCGACATCCAGATCCAGGCGACCGATCAGCAAATCAACCTCATCAAAGAGCACCGGGCGGCCATGGAAACGCTGGTCAAAAAAGGCGCCGTGCCGCGCACGCAGATCATCGAGATCGATTCCAAGCTCAGCGAGCTTGCGAGGGAAAGAGGCGAGCTCGTCGGCAACAGGGCCCAGTCCGAAAAGGCCGCAGCAGGCGCACAGCTTGCGCTGACCGGGATCGAAAGCGATTTTCAATCGACGATCGCCGGCGAAATCACCACGGCACGCGTCGATCTCGCGGATGTCGAAGAGCAGATCACCGCTGCGAAAGACGTGCTGCGCCGCCTCGAGATTCGCTCTCCGCAGGACGGCATCATCAGCAACATCCTGCTGCGCACTCCCGGCAGCGCGGTGACCCCCGGCCAGCCGTTGCTCGAAATCATACCGGAAAACGAGCCGCTGCTCGTCGAGATGCGCGTCAATCCCCGCGACATCGACAGCATCGCCGCGGGCTCGCACACGCAGGTCCGGCTGACGGCCTATAATCAGCGTTCGCGCCTGCCGATGGAAGGCACGATCACCTATGTCGCCGCCGACCAGTCGGTCGATGAAAAATCAAACAGCGCGTTTTTCGTGGCGCGCGCCAAACTCGATCCGGCATCCCTCAAGGCAAACCCCGATGTCCGCCTCTATCCCGGCATGCCTGCCGAGGTGCTGATCATCCACGAGTCACGCCGTGCGATCGACTACATCACGTCTCCCGTTCTCGAGAGCTTCAATCGCGCGTTCCGGGAAGACTAGATCTCGAGATAAAACGAATGCTGCACCACAGAAATTATTTCAATTTTTGAAGTTATTTCAAAGTAAAATACGGAAAAATTACTTTATAATCCCGCAAATTATCGAAACAATGTGCCAATAATATTCAATTTGGGAAATATATTTCTCAAAACATGGCATTTTAGCTTCAAGACATGCTTGCGCTTCGTTTTTTTGCGGTGCACATTTCAGGCGCGAAATCGTCGCACCCTGCGCCGAGACGCATGAATACAGATCCGAAGAGGAGAGGCAGATGGCCACATTGGAAGGCGGAGCATACGACGATGCCCTGTTCGGCTCCCGCTTTAACGACTTCATTCGCGCCCATGGGGGCGATGATTTCGTGAGCGGCGGCAACGGGCACGACATCGTGTTCGGTGGTGACGGTGACGACCTGCTGTTCGGCGGAAAGGGAAATGATTCCCTGTTCGGCGGCGAGGGCAGCGACTTGCTGAACGGTGAAGACGGTAATGACAACCTCGTCGGCGGCTGGGGCGATGACCTCCTGTACGGCGGCAAGGGCAGCGACACCCTGCTCGGCGGACAGGGGAGCGACCTCCTGTCCGGCGGCAAGGGCGCCGACATCCTTTATGGCGGCGATGGTGCCGACATCATCGATGGCGGTGCAGGCAACGACCTCCTGGTCGGCGGTGCCGGCCATGACGTCTTCGTCTTCGACGGCGGCGGCGGGAATGACGTCATTCTCGACTTCAACGCCGGCGAGGATCTGCTGCAGATCTCGAAGGGTATCAATGGCCTCGACGTGTCTTCGCCCGAAGACCTGGCCTCGCGCGTTACCCAGGTCGGCAGCAACGTCGTCGTGGATCTCGGCCATGGCGACACGCTCACATTGGTCAATGTCGATGCAAACGACATTCACGCCAATCCCGAGAACTACTTCACCGTTCACTGAGCATGACTTCTGCGCGCCCTGCCTCCTCCCGTGGGGCGCGCAATTCCGATCCAGAGGGGTAGCGTGTGACGTCCGACGAATCGATAGACGCCGCTGGCGTTTTCAGAAACGCAAAGACCTTCCGGCTCGGCTTGGATCTTGCCGTCCTGATCTGGGATATTCCCCCGTCACTTCCCGCTCCCACAAAATGCACGTTGTCCATGGACCGGTCGCCGGTGCCGCTCGTCAGCATGATGCTTGCGCTCGCCAACGGCCGGCAGCGCATGTTCTGGGCGATGAGACCGGAACAACAGCCGGTGAACGTCGGCATCTGCACGGAACACGGCAGCGTCGCCGAAGCCATCGTGATGCAGCCGGCGCGCATGCTCGCCCCCCTCGATGTGGAGACATTGTTCGCAGATCTCGCGCCGGGGGCCCGCATCAAGTTCGTCAACAACCTGCTGACCGTCTGGCGAAGCGCCTTCCGCATCACCGGCGACCATCTTTTCCACATGGTGGTGGAAGATGCCCTTCATGCGCTGGTGCCTGAACCGCAGGCCGCCAGCATCGTCTGCCAGATTGCGCAGGGACGCCATCTGATCGAGACCGTTATCAACCCGGATCTCGGCGAGATCACCGCGATCTACGCGATCGGCGCAGCTTCGATCACCCGTATGGCCGTAGGGTCCGTGCTCGGACGCAATGCCAAAAACGGCCTTCAATCGTGCCATTTCATCGCGGAGGCCCCCTCCCCTTCGCCGCCGTTTCTCATCGTCCTGATAAGCAAGAACGGCGTCGCCATTCGCCAGCTTGCCGACGGCAAGCCTCGCCATCCCAGCCTTGAGCGTTGGTGGGCCAAAAACCCTGATGCGGTGGAATTGCGCGAGATGATTGTCCGTCGCCTCGCCACATTGCCGGAAAGCGGTGCAGCCACGGCGATCGACCTTCAAGTTCGGGCGCCACTGGCGGCAAGCCGGATCGCCAAATCGTCGATGCATCCATCCGGCGAGGTCGATCTCGCCCTCGCGCTCGACGACGGCCTGCTGGCCGGTGGCTGGTTCCATGCACCGTCATCCGCTTTCGCCGGCATAGACTACGTCAAGGAGGATGGAACGGCCGTCCCGCTCGACGGCAACAGCTACGAATTTCCGGCATGGGCGCAAGGCAAGGATGAAAAGAGCAAGACCGATGTGACGGGTTTCGTTGCCTGGGTCCCGCTGACGGAGCCCCTCGGGCCGCTTCTGCAGCCGCGATTTCAGATGCGCCTTGCCTCGGGAGCGGTCCGGCCGCTGATACCCAACCCGCAACCTTTCGAGCCCGCAGCACAACGAAACCATGTCCTGCGCGCCGTGCCGCCACAGCATGCGGTCGACGGTGCATTCCGCACCATTCTCGCACCCGCCTTGCAGGATATGGAACGACGGCTGGGAAGGACCATAGAGGTCGCCTGCACCAAGGACTACAGCCTGCCCAGGAACGCGCCCCTCGTTTCCATCGTCGTGCCCCTCTACAAGGTCCTCGATTTCCTGCGTTTCCAACTGTCCGGAATGGCCACGGATCCCTGGCTCGCGGCCAATGCCGAGGTTATCTATGTCCTCGACTCGCCGGAAATCCAGGACGAGACGGAGCACCTGCTGGGCGGCCTGCACCTTCTCCACGGGCTGCCCATGAAGCTGGTCGTCATGAATCGCAACGGCGGCTATGCGCGTGCCTGCAATGCCGGCGCGCGTTTCGCCCGCGGCGACATATTGGTCATGCTCAATTCGGACGTCGTGCCGAGCGCGCCCGGCTGGCTTCAGGTGTTGTCACGGGAACTGCTGGAAAACGGCAAGGTGGGCGCAGTTGGTCCGAAACTGATCTTCGAGGACGGTTCGCTGCAGCATGCCGGCCTGTATTTCGGCCGGGACCAGCGCGGGATCTGGCTGAACCACCATTTCCACAAGGGCATGCCCGGCGACTATGCGCCGGCGCAACATGCGCGCGAGGTTCCCGGCGTCACCGGCGCTTGCCTGGTCGCCCGCAGGGAGACCTACGAGCATGTTGGCGGCTTCACCGAGGACTATGTGATCGGCGACTACGAGGACAGCGACCTGTGTCTCAAGATCCGCCGGCTCGGGCTCCAGATCGTCTACGAACCGGCAGCCTGCCTCTATCATTTCGAGCGCCGCTCGATCCGCCGCAGTCAGGACTACATGCGCGGTGTTGCGAGCCAATACAATTCATGGCTGCACACGCAGCGCTGGGAGGACGACATTAGCGAGTTGATGGCGACCCAGTTCGGCAGAGACAGCGATCAATCCGCCGCCATGGGCGTGAGAATGCGTGAAAGGGACGCGGCGTGAATCAGGCAGCACTTCTGCACACCACAAAGCCCGCCCGGCTGGTCGATGAAGACCGCGTTCGCTGGCTGATCGATTCGGTTCGGGAAAATCGTTTCCTGCCGCAACCGGAATCCACCAACGTCTTCGTCGGGGACGGTGATTTCCGCGCGATCGGGGCGGAGTTTCTCGGTTACTTCATTCGTATCGGCGGCCTACGCGAAGACAGCCGCGTTCTCGACATCGGATGCGGCATCGGCCGGATGGCCGTGCCGCTCACACAATATCTCAATCCGAAAACGAGCCGCTACGACGGTATCGATCCCGTCGAAGGCGGCATTGGCTGGTGCCAGCAGACGATTACGCCCGCCTACCCTACCTTCGCTTTCCAGAGACTGGACATCGCGCACGAACTCTACAACCCGAACGGCAAGATCAGCGGCAGGACCTTGAGGCTGCCCTTTCCGGATCGTCATTTCGACTTCGTCATCATGACGTCCGTGGTCACTCATCTGCCGCCTGCGGAAGTCCTTGTCTACCTCGCCGAAGTCCGCAGGGTCCTGTCACACGGCGGGCGCCTGTTCATGACCGCGTTCGTGGTCGATCGGATCGCTGCAGCCAACGAGCAGCGACGGCGCGATCCGCGCCTCGCATTCCGCCGCTATGGCGAAAGCCCATGCTGGTTTGTGCCCAACCAGCCGCCGCTTTCCGCGGTCGGGTTCGAGGACGGCTTTCTGGACAAGGCGCTCGAACGTGCCGGCCTCTCCGTCGCCCTGAAATCGCTTGGTCATTGGCGCGGCACCGGCGCTGGCCATCATCAGGACTTCATTATCGCGAAGCGCCGGGGAACCGCTCGATGAGCAAACGCATCCTGGTGGCCGCCCACAACCATCCATCCCTCCACCCCGGGGGGACGGAGATATTCGCGCACGACCTGTTCCGTGCCTACCAGCGCGAGGGACATGAAGCGTTGTTTCTCGGTGCCACGAACCAGATTCACCGCGAAGCGAGACCCGGCACGAGCTTCCAGAGCATAGGTTCCGGTGGAGACGAGGTTCTGCTGTGGTCGGGACATTTCGACCGCTTCTTCATGAGTCAGATCGATCTCTACGGCGTTGTGCCCGACATAGCGGAATTGCTGCGCGATTTCCGGCCGGACGTGGTTCACCTCCACCATCTGCTTCTGCTTGGCGCCGAGTTCCCCCACATCGTCCGCCGCACGCTACCCGACTGCCGGATCGTCATGACGCTGCATGACTACTACCCGATCTGCCATCATGACGGCCTGATGGTGCGTACCGGCAGCAAGGAGCTTTGTTACCAGGCCAGCCCTGATCGTTGCCATGCCTGTTTCAAGGACATCCCGCTCGACCGCTTCACTCTGCGCGAGCGCCACCTGAAGGCCCTCTTGAGCACTGTTGACCACTTCGTTTCGCCAAGCGCCTTCTTGCGGGACCGCTTCGTGCGTTGGGGCCTGGACGAAGACAGGATCAGCGTCATTCCCAACGGCATCCCCGGCCGAAATGGCGGCGCACGCAGAGAGCTGCTCCAGGGCGGGAAACCGGTCTTCGGATATTTCGGAAATCTCAATCCCTGGAAGGGAGTTACCGTATTGCTCGACGCGGCGCGTCAGCTTCTGGCCGACGGTCTCGATTTCGAACTTCGCGTCCATGGCGGAGCACCTTTCCAGAGCGAGGCCTTCCTTGAGGAGATCAATCGGCGTTTCGCCGAAACCTCTGATTCCGTCCAGGCGCGGGGTCCTTACCGGCGCGAGGATATCGGCGATCTGGTGGCCGCAGTCGATTGCACCATCGTTCCTTCCGTCTGGTGGGAGAACGCACCGCTCGTCATTCAGGAAGCACAGGCCCAGGGCCGTCCGGTGATCGCGAGCAATATCGGAGGAATGGCCGAAATGGTCGAGCATGGCGTCAACGGCCTGACCGTTCCACCCAACGATGCCCGAGCGCTTGCCGCGGCGATGCGGACCATCGTGGAAGAACCTAACCTGCTGCGCCGGTTCTCCAAGAACGCGCGCAAGCCCGACGACATTGACACGACCGCCCGCCGCTACCTCAAGTGGATGGAGACGGCACAGGTGCAGGCCTAGGAGAACTTATGACCAGTCCCGCTGAACGACCGGATGCCGCATCCGAACAGGATAACGTCAAGCCGATGAACGGCCGGGTCGATGCTGTCGACATGGGCAGGATCTTCGGCTGGGCATTCGACCCGATGGCGCCGGATCAACGGCTGACCATTCGTGTCCTCCTGGACGGGAAGGTGATTGCCGAGGCCGTCGCCGACCGCAATCGTCCCGACTTGAGGCGCAACGGCATCGGGGACGGCAAGCACGCATTTGAAATCGCGCTGCCCGATCCCGTCCATTCGCGGGCGAACGACATCGTCGTCATCGCCCAGAATGGAAGCGGTTCCGAGCAGGCCCTGCGCGTTCCCCAGCCGAACGAGCAGGCGGCCGAAGCCCTTATCGCCGCACCGCTGGCGAAAGTGCTCGACAAGCTGGATCTGCTGATGGCGGCGCAGCGGCAGCTGCAGGTCTCGCAACGCTCGCTGCAGCGCGCACCGGATATCGATGCCGACAAGACCGAAACCGCCGGCCTGACCCAAGTCGGCAACGCCGTCGAAAGCCTCAAGGTGGAGATCGGCCAACGGCTGAACGATCTCGATGTCCATCTGATGCGGCTGGATGGGGTTGTGGCGGGGATGGAGAAGAATCTGACCGCCTTGCGGAAGCGCGCGACCGGCGAATTCAAGCCCCTCCTGCTGCTGCTGTTCGTTCTCGTGGGATTTGCCGCCGGCGCCAGCCTTGCGCTGATTGCCAGGGTCTGAGGGAGGGAGGCATGCTGGTAACAGAACAATCACCCGCGACCGTCAGCCCATCGCCAAGCAGGATTGGAGCGAGCAGGGCAATGCGCTCCGGGCGGGTTATCGGCTGCCGCATCGACGAGACGACCTTGCTGATCCTCGGCCTCGGCCGCGTCACGGCCGGCGACGTGGTTGTCGGCATTGGAGAGGACCAGGCAACCACGCGAAGCTCGTTTGTATCGGAATGGCGATTGGCCGCATCCTCGCCGCGGGCCAGGCACGGATTTGCGGCGCTCCTTCCGGCAGAGAGCATCGACCTTGCCATGACCACGATACGGTTCGGGGAGGAGGAGACCGGCGCACGCTACATCTTCTCGCCCCGGCTTGCCTCTATAGAGGAAGCAGCCGCGCTCGTGATCGAATCCGCGGGATCTCAGTCCGCCGCCGTCATCAACCGGCTCGTGGACGCTCTGATGGCTGGCGACGTCAACCGCCGCACACTTCTGACGATCACCACGCTTTTGCAGACAGCCCATGCCAGCGACGGTTTCGTCGAGTTGATTGGCGAAAGCCATGACGGCGCGACGTTCCTGCAGGGCTGGAGCCGCGGCATGTCGCCGGGGTCTTATCGGATGTCCCTGATCGGAAGCGCGACCCCGCTGGTCGCGGAATGCGGTATCGCCACCTTTCCCCGCCCTGACGCTCCCGATGGCGCCTCCGGTTTTGCCGCCCTTCTCGAAAGCAGCGAGCCTATCCGGGCTCTCGACATCGAAGGGCTGATCTTTCGCGGACGGGCAGGTTGGAGACATCTTGCGATCCACCCCCGAAAGCGCATCGCCGACCCGCAGGAAACGCCCGAACACATCCGCTCGATCCTGATGCGCAGCCATGGCGCGCCGGACGTGCTTCTCGCCCTGCGGGCAGCCGCCAACAGCTTCGAAGGCAAGGAAACGGTCTCCGGCCTGCCCTATCCCGTGCGGATGGGAATAGACAGCATATTCGAAGCCGATGCAGCAAATCTCCTTGTCTCCGGCTGGCTTTACGATCCCGACGGCCATGTCGCAACGGTCAGGCTGCGTCGACGCGATGCCGCGGCGCGCATCGACGAGTGCTGGACGCGCTTCGACCGGCCGGACGTCACGGACAGCTTCAACGACCAGCCGCATTTTGCGGCGGGTTTTCGAGGCGAACATGGGGCGCATGGCTTCATCGTCCACGCCCGGTTGCCGAATGACGATATCGGCGCGCCGCTTTATTTCGAGCTGACACTGCAGGATTCCCGCCGCGCGTTTCTGCCGGTGAAACCGACGCGCGCCTTGGCGCGCTCGGCGGCATTGCGACAGATCGGCTCCATTGACCCCACGAACAGCGCCCTCCCGGCCATCGTCGATGCGCACATTGTTCCGTTCCTCAGGCAATCGTCGGGAAGGCCCGCGCCGGTCATCGAAACCACCCTCGATGCCGGGGCCTTCGACGAGCAGATTAGCCCGCCGATCGTTATTGGCGCCGGGGAGAATGAGGAGGATATTGCCCCGCTGCTGGCCCTGCTCACCCTCGATCCGGAGACCCGGCGCGCACCTATCGTGATCGCCATGCCTTCGGAGCGGTTTCGCAGGCAGGCCGCCCGTCTTAAGGAACTCGCGCGGTTCTACCGCCTTTCGGTCAGGCTTGTGTCTGCGAAGGGAACGGGCGACGTCTACGACATGATCGAAGCTGGCACGGAGGCGCTCTCCTGTGAAACGATCGTGTCGCTCTCCGCCTCGCTGATCCCGCAAGGTGCGGGATGGTATGGCCAGCTTGTGGCCACGGCCGCGACGCTCAAAGGAAGCATCGTCTCACCCGTCCTGGCCTATGAGGATCATTCGGTTCGCTGGGCGGGAAGCTGGATCGACGAAGGCAATGGTGACGAACCGGTCGTCGGCCGATACGCCGGATATCCCCTGAAAGCGGTGACCGACATGAACCTCACCCGCATCGCGGCTGCCTCGCTCGAATGCTGCGCCATGCCGCGCCAAGCCCTGTCGGGCGCTGGCCGGTTTTCCGCCGGCTATCTTGGCGCGCAGGAAAAGGGTGTCGATCTAGGCCTCCGCCTCGGCCGTGCCGGTTTCGACTCGTATTTGCTGCCTTCGGTGCAGATCTGGGGCTGCGACGACGCACATAACGGAAATAGTCCCGCAATGGCGGCCCTGGTGGAGGAGATCGATCGGAAGATCTTCAAGAGCCAATGGCTGCCTATTCTCGGCGTTGAAAGGCATCAGGAAAAGAGGCCGGCATGAACGAGCAGCT
Source organism: Hyphomicrobiales bacterium (assembly GCA_900471605.1). Taxonomy (GTDB): domain Bacteria; phylum Pseudomonadota; class Alphaproteobacteria; order Rhizobiales; family Rhizobiaceae; genus Neorhizobium. Next base: position 26,873 of record UCEY01000025.1, read on the forward strand.
TCGCGTCCTTGTCATCTCGCATGCGCATCCCACGGTCTCGCTCGGTGGGGCCGAGATCGCGTCCCACAACCTGCATCTCGGCCTGAAAGCATTGCCGAATGTGGAATCGGTTTACCTCGCCCGGATCGGCCACCCGGTGCCACGACATTCAGCTTCCGCACTGATGAGCCTCCGCCTTGCCGAGGATGAACTGCTGTTCCACACGGACGACTACGACCACTTCTTCCTGTCCAACGGCGATACGCAGGCGATCACCCGGGACCTTTTGCGTTTCGCGCGCGACCTGAGGCCCCACGTCATCCATTTCCATCATGTTCTGGGTATCGGCCTGGAAACTCTCTACGCCCTCAGGGAAGCGTTTCCGCACGCCGCCATCCTCGTCACGTTCCACGAATACCTGTCGATCTGCCACAATCACGGGCAGATGGTGAAACGCCCCTCGGGTCAGCTTTGCGAAACGGCGTCGCCTGTCGCCTGCCACGGCTGCTTCCCCGAAATCCCGGTTTCACGCTTCCTGAAGCGTGAGCTGTTTGCCCGCGGAATGCTTGGTCTTGCCGACGCCTTCATCTCCCCCAGCCGGTTTCTGGCGGACCGATACGCCGCCTGGGGCATCGAAAAGGACAAGATCAGCGTGATCGAAAACGGCATCGCGCCGGAGGCTGCCGTGCCAGCGCGCGAGGTGCAAGGTCCAAAGCCGCGCCGCAACCGCTTCGCCTATTTCGGTCAGATGACGCCGTTCAAGGGAGCCGACCTTCTGGTCGACGCCGTTTCGCGCATCCCGAAAGAGATATGGGGCGAAGACTCCTGCCTGATGATCTTCGGCGGCAACCTCGAACGGCAGCCGATCGAGTTCCAGGAACGGATGAAGAAGCTCATTGCCGATGCCGGCCACCGCGTCCGCTTCTACGGCGCCTACCAGAACGCGGATGTTCCTCGTCTTATGCGTTCGGTCGACTGGGTGGTTCTGCCGTCCGTCTGGTGGGAAAACTCACCCGTCGTGATCCAGGAGGCCCTGCTCCACCGCAGGCCGATGATCTGCTCCGACATCGGCGGGATGGCCGAGAAGGTGCGGGACGGAAAGGACGGCCTGCACTTTCGCGCGGGCAGCAGCCAGGACCTCGCTGACCGGATCGTCGAAGTCCTCGGTGACAACCAGATCTGGGAGCGGCTGCGCATTTCCATGCGCCAACCCGCCGACCGGCTTGTCTGCGCGCGCGAACACGTCAAACTCTATCGCTCCCTGCTCCGCCGGAAGCTCGATGCCGCGATAGCCGAAAGCCCGAAGATCCTCTCGCACTCGCTCTGACGGACCGCCGTGAAGAAGGCCGGCCTGTCGAGGGGCGTCGGCAGCAACATGCAAAAATTACGAATGCGCGGCGCCATTCGCCACGAGGCCCCGCGCGATACGGCCGTCCAGCTCCTCGATCCGACGGGCGAAGCCGGAATTTTCCGGCTGATACTTCATGGCGTCCACAAGCATCGCACGCGCCATTGCGAGTTCGCCGTCGCGAATGTGGCGGTTGGCCCGATGATAAAGGAAGTTTGCCTGCTCGACCGTAGAGAATCCCGAACCGAAGTGGGCATGAAATCGGTCGGCCCAGACCCGATGGCGCGCGATCGCGGTCACGGCGATCTGATAAGGCCGCATTGGCGCCGTCACTCGAGCTTCGCGGGCGAGAGCGCGCAGACCCGGAAGATCATCTCCTCGGCACGCCTCGATCAGCGAGAGCGCACGCGCCGTCCCGGTGAACGCCCGAACAGTGCCATGGCCGGTCATGTGGACGGGAACCAGCTGCGTCCCTTTTTGCAGCGTCGCAATTCGAACCGCGTGTTGGCGATCGACCGCGTGAAACGGATCGAAGAAAAGATAGCCCCGGCCGGCTGCGTGTTCAGGCGCGATCGCCATATTGGCATGGAGATCGGGCGAGAAATGGCGCGCAAACCTGCCATCGAAAGGAACGGCCTTTGGATCGATCGAGACCTGCGGGCAGAAGGCGATGGCAACGGCAGCATTGAAGCGCCTTCGATACCGCAACGCCGCGTAGCCGCCCTGCGAGTGTCCGTAGAGGATCCGCTCCGGCGCTGCGCGGAGGATGGGCGCGGCAGCCTCGACCGCCTTGACGACGCTCGCCGCCGGAAACCAGTTCGGCCGCCGGCTGATAAAGCCCAGCGCCGAAATATCGGCTTTCTCGCAGAACCGCTGGCCCCAGAAACGGCTGCCGTCGGCCTTCATTTCCATTTCGTTAAAGGTGACGAGAAGATAGGGAGATGATCCCGCACGATGTATCACCTCCAAATTTTCATCTGAAAACACCCGCATGCGGCCACCTACAAAATGATTAGGAGAAAATATAATTCTATTTTCGAAATAGATTTTCTCAGTATATCTATAATATAAGGATCGATACTCCGAATCAACTACACTCAAGCCCGCAGCGACGAGGTGTATTCCTGGTGACCGAATACGTCTTCAATGCAAACCGTCGCCGGCGCCGACCCCTTCGTTGGAATTCCGCAAAGCTCTTCCTTCCGGCGGCCACAGTGCTAGAGTTTGCCCCATCGGCTTGTGAACTTCGACCGGGGGGCGGATGACGGATTTTATTGCGAAGGCCGCAGCGGCGACTATCGTCGTCTTTGCCCGCGCGGTCACTGCGGTTCGCGCCATATGGTCCGAGGAGGGGCTGCCATCTCGCCCCTGCATCTATTTCGCCAATCATTCCAGCCACGGCGACTTCGTTCTGGTCTGGGCGGTACTGCCGCCGAGGCTCCGTCGCCAGGCCCGCCCGGTTGCCGGTGCCGAATACTGGCTGAAATCGCCGCTCACGCGCTTCATCGGCAGCGACGTTTTCAATGCCGTCCTGATCGCCAGGGATCGGGATAAGAGGACGGAGGATCCCGTCGCTCAGATGACCTCGGCGATCGACGCGGGTTCATCCCTCATCCTCTTCCCCGAGGGTACGCGGAACCAATCCGATGCCCGGCTCCTTCCGTTCAAAAGCGGCATCTTTCACTTGGCCGCGGCGCGCCCCGACATCGAGCTCGTCCCCGTCTGGATCAACAATCTCAACCGGGTCATGCCAAAGGGAGAGATCGTCCCTATCCCGCTGATCTGCACCGTCACCTTCGGCGGCGCCCTGCGGATCAAACCGGACGAAACCAAGGATGCTTTCCTTGAGCGAATGCAGACTGCCCTTTTAGCTCTGTCTCCGAAGCCTGCAGGGAGTGGCGAATGAGTGCCGCGAGTTCCGATCTTTTGACGCTGGTGGCAGGCATCTTCGGCGTACTCATTCTTGCGTCAACCATCGGTTACGTGCTGCAGCAGCGCCTCTCGCCGACGGGCTCCAACGCCTCGATCGAAAACCTCAACGCCCGGATCAAGGCATGGTGGATCATGGTTATCCTGATCGGCATCGCTTTCGTGGCGGGCCGCATCGGCGTGCTCATTCTATTCGGCTTCTGCTCCTTTGCCGCGCTGCGGGAATTCGTGACCCTCATCAATACCCGCAGGGCGGATCACTGGGCACTGGCCGCAGCCTTCTTCATCGTCGTGCCGCTTCAGTACTATCTGCTGTGGGCCGAACAATACGGGATCTTCTCGATCTTCATCCCGGTCTATGCGTTCCTGCTGATGCCGATCATATCCGTGCTCAGGGGCGACACGGAGCGCTTTCTGATCCGCATTGCGGAAGTGCAGTGGGCACTGATGATCTGCGTCTTCTGCGCCTCGCATGTGCCTGCGCTGCTGACGCTGAACATACCGGGTTACGAGGGACGTAACGTCCTGCTGATCGCCTTCCTGGTGATCGTCGTCCAGCTGAGCGACGTGCTGCAATATGTTTGGGGCAAGCTGTTCGGACACATCAAGATCGCTCCAAAGCTGTCGCCCTCGAAAACGGTGGAAGGGTTTGCCGGCGGCGTCATCAGCGCCACCCTGATCGGTGCCGCCCTCTGGTGGATAACGCCGTTTACGCCCGTTCAGGCCGGACTTCTGGCCTTCGTGATCACGCTGATGGGCTTCTTCGGGGGCCTTGTGATGTCGGCGATCAAGCGGGACCGCGGCATCAAGGACTGGGGCAATCTCATCGAGGGTCATGGCGGATTGATCGATAGGCTGGATTCCGTCGTTTTCTCGGCGCCGATATTCTTCCATATCGTGCGCTACTGGTGGTCGCTGTGATTGCGGAAGCGGTGAAAAGATTGGCCCGCCACGGGGTGGTCCATGTCCTGTTCGCTTTTTTCGCCATGGGCGGTTGGGCCGTCTTTGCCAATCGCGCCTATGACATGCCGAGACCGCTCTATTCAGGTCTGGTCCAGGGCGCCATGTCCGCCTGCCTGACACTTTTCCTGAAGTCGGTGATCGACGGTCTTTCGAAGCGTTTTGCCGGACGAACACGTTTGTGGGCGCCGCCGCTGATTGCCTGCCTCGGCTCGGCCAGTCTTCTCGTCGTCATCCATGCGGCGAGCGGTACACCGGAAATACTCAAGACCATAACGATCCCGCTTCTGGTATCGACGAGCTACGCCGCGATCTACAACTACTCTATCTCCGAAAAACGAGGTGCCGGGACATGACCGAGACGGGCGACAGGCGACCCCTGGCAAGCCGCAACACCCGATGGGCAGGCGCGATCGCGCGATGGATGGCGTCGAAAACCATTACGCCCAACCAGATATCCCAGGCCAGCATGGTCGCTGCAGCGCTTGCCGGCGGTGCATTCTATCTGGCGGGACAGACGGTCGGATGGGCGCGCGTCGCCTGCTTGTTAGCCGCGGTCCTGTTTTGTCAGGGCCGGCTGCTTTGCAACCTATTTGACGGCATGGTCGCCGTCGAAGGCGGAAAGGGAGAACCGGACGGGCCGTTCTGGAACGAGTTCCCGGATCGCGTCGCCGATCTTCTGATCTTTGCGGGCGTCGGATATGGAATAGGCATGCCAGGGCTCGGCTGGGCCGCCGGCGCATTTGCCGTCCTGACGGCCTACGTCCGCGAGCTTGGCCGCGCGACAGGCAAACCAAGCGACTTCTCCGGCCCCATGGCCAAGCAGCACCGGATGGCAACCATCACCGCAGCAGGATTGGCGTCCATCCTCGAACCATTGTGGGGCTGGCACAACCACATCCTGACCTACGGTCTCGCACTGATCGCGCTCGGCGCGGCTTTCACAGCACTGCGCCGTTCAAGGACATTGATCTCGCGGCTGCTGTCATGACCGCGTAAGCATGGATCCGAGCGCCGCACCTGCCGGCGCCCGCGCGGTGTCCCGGGCGTATCCGATCCGTCGATCGAATTCCGCCCGGGGCAAAATGCTCAGGCTACCTCGCAGATATCGAGGATGGTCAGCATGTAGATGCGGATCATGTCGAGGTAATCGACGATGTCGACACGTTCGTCCGGCATCGTATTGTAACGGCCGCCGGGGCCGCAGACGATGCCTTCCATGCCGAGTTCCTGGTAGAGATGACCGGCATCGGTACCGTAGAAACGGGTCGGCGTGATCGCACCCGTCGGCTGCTTTTCGCCGCGCACGGCTTCATAGGCCGCGTTGATCGACGTGACGATCCGCGATGTCGGCGAAACTTCGAAGGGCGGCATCAGCGGGCGGCCCTCGATAAGTTCCGGAACCAGCTTGGCCTTGAGGCCGGGGAACCGGCCTTCGAGCGCCGTCAGTTCCCTTGCGAGGTCGGCCAGTACGCCTTCCTGGGTCTGGCCCGGCGCATAACGGCACGAGCCCTTGAGGCGGACGAAATCCGCCACCTGGGGCGGACGCCATTCCTCGAGGCTGCGGCCAAGCGCGCCATGAACGACGCCGACATGGCCGCGATTGATCGAGCGATGGACATCGCTCCTGGCACCGCTGAAGGTCATCGCATTGATGCGCGGAATGATGTCGCAGGCCGCCGCGATCGCATCGACGGATTCTTCCCGCTTGGACAGATGACGCGTATCCCCGGTCAGTTCGATGACGTAGCTGAGGGCTGCCGCATGCATGGTGACGGCGACGAGGTCGCTCGGCTCGCTGTTGATGAAATAGTCTGCCTTGATACCGTTTTTGATGGCAGCCAGCGTGCCCACGCCGCCCTGCAGTTCACCAACCACGAAAGTCAGGATCACATCGCCCTTGAGCTTGACGCCGGCATCAAGCAGCGTCTTCACGGCACAGAAATAGGCGGCATCGCCGGCCTTCATGTTCGACACGCCGATACCGTAGATGAACTTGTCGTCGACGAGGCCGGCATAGGGATCGACCGTCCAGCCTTCGGTCACCGGGTTGGTATCGAGATGGCCGTTGAACAGCAGGCTCTTACCGCCGCCGGCGCCCCTGACGCGTCCGATCGTGTTGAACCGCCGGCCGTCGTCGAAGGGCTGCAATTCCGCTTCGATCCCGATCTTCTCCAGTTCGCCGGCCATGTAGCGCGCGAGCGCGCGCTCGCCGTCGGTTTCCGAATGGCTCTTGTGCTGGACCATCTTCGACAGGAAATCGAGGCAGGCCTTTTCGTCGATCCGATCCACCAGGGACTTCGGGTCCATTGTCATGCTCCTTGAGGCTTTGTCACAGGTATTGGCCGGCCGCGCGCGGCACCGCCTCGATGAGGCGGCGGGTATATTCGGCGCGATCGGGGCTATCGATATCCGCCGCCGGTGCGATTTCGACCAGATTGCCGCGATACATCACGGCGATCCGGTGGGCGATCTGGCGGATAAGGTTGAGGTCGTGGGTGATGAACAGGTAGGCGGTGCCACTGGCCTTCTGCAATTCCAGCAGAAGCTGGACGATCGACGCCTGCACCGACACATCGAGCGCCGACGTGATTTCATCGCAGATCACCAGCTTCGGCTTCGAAGCAAAAGCACGGGCGATGGCGACGCGCTGCTTCTCGCCGCCCGACAGCTGATGGGGGTAACGCTGTACATGGGTGCGCGGCAGGCGCACCTGTTCCAGCATGTCGCCAACCTTTTGGTCGAGATTAGACGCATCCCCGAACAGCTTTAGCGGCCGCGACAGGATCTCGCCGATCTTCTGGCGGGGATTGAGCGAGGCGTCGGGGTGCTGGAAGATGATCTGCACATCCTTGCGATAGGCATTGTCCATGTCGCCAAGGTTCCTGATCTCGCGACCGTCGAACCAGATCTGGCCCTCGAAGCGGTTGAGACCTGTCATCGCCTTGGCCAGTGTCGATTTGCCGGAGCCGGATTCGCCGACAATGCCGAGAATTTCGCCCGGGTTGACGCTGAGGCTGACGGCATTGTTGCCGGCCACACGTTCCGTCTTGCGGCCGGTCAGCGCCGCCAGGAACGGCTTGCGGCCGTAGTGCACGCTGACGTTTTCGACCCGCACAAGCGGCTGGTCCGTTGGGGCCAAGGCGTCACCGACCAGCCTGTGGGAAGGATCCGGAACAGCCGCGATCAGCTCGCGGGTATAATCCTGCTGCGGGTTGGCAAAGATGCTGCGCACCGCGCCCTGCTCGACGATATCGCCGCGACGGATGACGGCGACGCGGCTCGCCGTGCGCGACACCAGGGCGAGATCGTGGGAAATGTAGAGCGAGGCGACACCGGTCTCGGCCTGCAGTTCGACGAACAGGTCAAGGATCTGCCGCGCGGTGATGACATCGAGTGCCGTGGTCGGCTCGTCGAAAATGATGCATTCCGGATTGCAGGCAAAAGCGGATGCGATGACGACCCGCTGCTTTTCCCCGCCGGATGCTTCGTGCGGCATTCGGTTCATCATCGCTGCCGGCGTTTTCAGGCCGACATGCGCCAGCATCGCCTCGCCTTCCTTCCAGGCTTGCTGCCGCGTCAGCCCGCGGTGACGGACCAGCACTTCGGCGAGCTGGGTGCCGAGCGAGAGGGTCGGGTTGAGCGACGTACTCGGGTCCTGGAACACCATGCTGATGCGGCGGCCGCGAAAGGCCTCGATTTCAGCATCGGTCTTTTGCAGCAGGTTTTCGCCGCTCAAAAGGATGCGGCCACCGGGTTCGCGGGCGTTCTTGGGAAGATAACGCATGATCGACCATGCGAGCGAGGTCTTGCCGGATCCGGATTCCCCGACAAGGCCGAGGATCTCGCCACGGTGGATGGCGAGGTCGATGTTCTTGAGTGCATGGAAGACGCCGGAGGCCGTGTGGTAATCCAGCGAGTAGTTCTCGATCGCGAGAACCGGGGTATCTGGTGTCGTCGTCATGGCCTTGACCTCAGGTTCGCGGATTGAGGGCATCGCGCAGACCGTCGCCCAGGAGATTGAAGCCGACGGCAACGATGGCGATCGCCGTGCTCGGCCAGATCAGGATACCGGCACTCAGATGCATGTAGCGGCGCGCTTCCGAGACCATCAGGCCCCATTCGGCGGCCGGCGGCTGGGCGCCGAGGCCGAGAAAGCTCAACGTCGCAAACAGCATGACCGCAAAGGAAACGCGGATCGTCATCTCCACGATGATCGGTGCAATCACGTTCGGCAGCATTTCCCGGAAGATGATGTAGCCTGAGCTTTCTCCGCGGGCGATTGCCGCGTTAACATAGTCCTGCTTGCGCACCGACAGCGCGACGCTGCGAGTGATACGCGCCATGCCCGGCGCAAAGGCGATGGCGACTGCGATCAGCGCGTTGATCGTGCTCGAACCGAGAAGATTGACCACCAGAAGTGCAAACAACAGGCTCGGGATCGACATGACGGCGTCGATGGTGCGCATGATCAATTCGTCTGCCCGCCCGCCGAGAAAGGCCGAGGTGGTGCCGATGAACGCGCCGATGAGCGTGCCGGCGATGGTTGCGAGCACCGCCATGACGACGGTGGCGCGGGCGCCGATCAGCAGGCGGCTGAAAATGTCGCGGCCGTATTGGTCTGTCCCCAGCCAGAAGGCGAGGCTCGGCCCCTTGTAGCGTGTAAGCGGCGAGAGGCCTTCCGGATCATGCGGCGCAAGCATTGGCCCGAACAGTACGACCAGCAGCACCAAAAGGACGAGCACCATGCCGATGGCGCCCTGCGGCGTGCGCAGGAGGCGTTTGATGAAATCAGTCATACTGGATCCTCTTGTCGAGCCAGGCATAGAGGATGTCGGCGATGAAATTGACGATAGAATAGGTAGCCGCCATGATCAGCACCCCGGCCTGGATGGCGGGCAGGTCACGCGCCTGGATCGCCACGATCAGCTGCCGGCCGATGCCGGGAATGGCAAAGATCTCTTCGACGACGATGACGCCCCCGAGGAGATAACCGACATCGAGCGCTACGATGGTGATGGTCGGCAGCAGGGCGTTGCGCAGCGCGTGGCGACGAAGGACTTTTCCGCGTGAAATTCCCTTCAACCGCGCCGCGCGGATATAGTCGGTGTGCAGCACATCGACGAGTTCCGAGCGCACCATGCGCGAGACATGGGCGATCAGGATGACCGAGATGACACAGACCGGCAGGACCAGATGGGCGATGCCGCTGCCGAAGTTTTCGGTAAGCGGCACATAACCGGTCGGCGGCAGCCATTTCATCAGGTCGGCAAAAACGAGGACCGCAAGGGTCGCCGTGACAAATTCGGGGAGCGCCACGCCGGCATAAGAGATCAAGCTGACAACCATGTCGGCGATCTTTCCGCGACGGACGGCGGCGATGATGCCGAGCGGAATGGCGAGGACCAGCATGAGGCCGATCGACAGGAAAGCCAAAAGCAGCGAGCGACCGAGGGCCTCGAACATGACCGGCCCGACAGGCTGGCCGGTGCGGAGCGAGGTGCCGAGATCCCCCTGCAGCACGTGGCCGAGCCAGGTTGCGTATTGCTGCCACACGGGAGCGTTGAGCCCCATGTTTTCGCGCAGTGCAGCGAGCGCATCCTGTGTCGCATTCTCACCCAGCATCATGACGGCAGCATCGGCCGGCAGGATCTGCGTGATGGCGAAGACGATGAGCGAGACGATGAAGAGCGTATAGACGATCATCATCAGCCGCTTGGCTATGTAGTTCGGGGACACGGTCGTGTTCCTTGTTGCAGGGCCGGACGCTCGGCGAGCGTCCGGCATTGTTCGGGATCAGCCGCGCTTCGGAGCCTTGTCGGTCAGGGAGGCGTAATCGAGACGGAAGACCGAGGCGCGCGGATGTGCTTCGTAGCCGCTGACCCAACTGCGCTTGGCAGACAGCACATCGAAGAAGGACGGGATGATCGAGGGCACCTCCTCGTTCATCAATTCCTGCGCCTTGGTGTAAAGTTCGGTACGCTTGGCGGCGTCGATCGTGCCGCGCGCTTCGGCGATCAGGGCGTCGAAGGCCTTGTTGTTCCAGCGCGTCTCGTTCCAGGAGGCATCCGAGGTGTAGAGGAGCTTGAAGATGCCGTCCGGCGTCGGCTGCATGTTGTAGAAGCCGACGTAGAAGCTGCCCTTCTTCCAGACCTGCTCGAGATAGGTGGCGTGCGGCATCGTCTGGACGTTGATGGTAATACCGGCTTCCTTGGCCATTTCCTTGAGAGCGACCGCGAGCTGCGTGCGTACCGCCGGGCGGTCGGAGGCGATCAGCGTGGCTTCCAGCCCCTTGGGGAAACCGGCTTCGGCGAGCAGCTTCTTGGCTTCGGCGATATTCTTCTGGCGCTGCTTGGCAGGCTTGAAGAACTGGTAGGACGGGTTCAGCGGTGTGTCGTTGCCGGGCGTGCCGAAACCTTCGGTCACGAAATTGACCATGGCCTCGCGGTCGACGGTCAGCGCAATCGCGCGGCGGACCCGCGGATCGTTGAACGGAGCCGTGTCGCAGCCGAAGTTGATGTTGCAGAACTGGCCAGACGGCGTGCGCAGAACATTGACGCCGTCATTGCCGTCGAGACGCAGGTATTCGGTCGGCTGCAGCGTCGAGATGATGTCGATATTGCCGGCGATCATCGCCGAACCTTCGGCGGAGATGTCCGGGAACACCTGGACCTCGATACGGTCAAGATAGGGGCGTGCCGGGTCGTAATAGTTCGGGTTGCGCTCGACGACGATCAGGCGGTCCGGCTCGTAGGACACGAGCTTGAACGGGCCGGTGCCGACTGCCTTGGTGGACAGGCTCTTGAGGTCGCCGGTGGCGATCGCGGCCGGAATGATGCGGGCGTTGGTGTAGGCCATGGCGACAGGCAGATCGGCATAGGCGACCGACAGCTTGAACAGGACCGTGGTATCGTCGACTGCGACGATGTCGGTGATCGGGCCGACATTGTTGCGGCCGGGTGATGCGGTTGCCGGATCGAGGATGGTCTTGAAGGTGGCGACGACGTCCTTGGCCGTGAACGGCGAGCCGTCATGGAAGGTGACGCCCTTGCGCAGCTTGAACGTCCATTCCGTCAGCCCACCATTGGGGGTCCAGCTTTCGGCCAGGTCCGGCTCGACGGACATGTCGACCCTCAGGCGTGTCAGGTTGCTGTAGAGCAGCTCGGTCACCAGATATTCCGGGTTGACGCGCGTCAGCAGCGGATGGATGACGCTTGCGGCCTGATCGACCGAGATGCGCAGCGTGCCGCCCCTGGCCGGCTTTGCAGTCTGCGCCAGACCAAGCGCCGGTGCAGCAAAGACGGCGGCGGTGCCGGCGAGGAAGAAGCGACGTTTCATTTCCAGCATTTTTTAGTTCCCTTATGTTTCAGACGCGGTTTTCAGGAATGGAGTCGGCGGCAAAATCCGCCGCGAGGTAGGCCAGTATGCTTTTCGCCAGAGCGATGACGTCCTGACGGGTGGTATGCTCTTCAGGACTATGGATGCAGCTTTCCGGCCGGCCGAGCCCGCCCAGCAGCACCTCCTGCGTGAAGCCGGCCTTCTGCACGTAGCCAAAGTCGGAACAGCTTGCGGCGCCCCATTTCTGAAAGTCTTCCGGCTTGTAGCCGAAGCCCAGCGACAGCGCCTTTTGCCAGCGCGGCCAATGAGGACCGTCCGGATCGTCGGTCGGGATCAGGTGGCCGACGAGATCGATTTCAAGCCCCAGTCCCATCCCGGCAATGCTGTCACGGATCAGGCTTTCGATCTCGGCGCGCGCCGCCTCGTAGCTCTCTTCCGGGGCGTAACGCCGGCTGACGAGAATCTTGATTTCGGCCGGGACCTGTCCGCCGGCAGTGCCGCCGTTCACGGCCGAAATGGAAAGCTGCGGCCGCAGCGGACCCGATGCGTGCGGCGGCGGCTTCAGTGCGGATGCCCGGCTGGCCACATCCGGCTTCAATGCCGTCAGGGCATTGAGCACAGGCAAGGCGCCTTCTATGGCATTGATGCCGGAGCCGGTGCGGTTGCCTTCTCCCGCATGGACGGCGTGCCCCCTGATCGTTACCTGAAGATGAAAGACGCCAAAGCAGCCCGCCCAGATACGCGGCGCCGCCGACCCGTTGAAATTCACGATATGGCCTTTCAGCATGCCCTGCTCCGCCAGATACCGAATGCCGGGATAAAGCCCGCCTTCCTCGTCGGTACACAGAAGCAGCATCGGATCGTAATACAGCGGCAGGCCGCATTTCTTGGCGGCCCGGAGTGCCAGCAGGGTTGCAGCGATCGTGCCCTTCATGTCGGCGGCCCCCAAGCCGAAGAGATGGTCGCCCTCGACCGTCAACTTCAGCGGATCGCGGCTCCAGCCGGGCGCCACGGGCACGGTATCGACATGATAATAGAAGCCGCAGACAGGCTTTCCCGTTTCGCGGGTCGCGACAAGATTGGTCCGTTCGCCGGAGGCGGGCCCACCGGCCACGTACCAGAGATCACGCGGCACGACGACGCGATCGAACTCGAAGCCCAGCGGCGCGAGGAGCTCCGCCATCAGATCGGCGAATGCGCCATAGCCCAGACCCGGGGGAAATGAGGTGTCGATTTCCACCATCCGCGCCAGATCATCGACAGCGACCTCGACATCAAGCTCAATCGCTGCCATGGCAGAGTCAAAGATCTGTTGCGAAGAAGCTGGCTGCGGCTTGTTCATGGCAGTGTCCTCGGCACCCGTCGCGCCAGCCTCCTCAGCTTGCGCTTTAATATAAACTATATAGTAATACTGCGTAGATCGAGACCATGAGTCAACTCCAAAGAAGAGGCAAATAGTTGCCGGAATCGCCTAATAATTCATCAGAAGGGATGAGGCTGACGGAATTGTCCCTGCCGCTTTATGAGGTGGTCAAGCGCCAGATCACCGAAGCGATCATGATCGGCAAACTGGTACCGGGCTCGGTTCTGCCCAGCGAAGTGGCGCTGTCGCAGACCTACGGAGTGGCCGTCGGCACCATTCGCCGAGCCTTGATGGACCTGACCAATGACGGCCTTCTGAGCCGCCGCCGCAAGACGGGCACTGTCGTCACCGGCCGCAAGCCGCAGCACAGCCTGCGACTGTTTTTCCAATATTTCCGGCTGCACGGGCTGGACGGCTCTCTCAGCAAGTCGGTCACCAAGGTAACGTCGCTCGACAGGAGCCTCGCCTCCCCCGGCGACGCGCGGAAACTCCAGATCGATGAAGGGTCGCCGATCGTCAACTTCCACCGGGTGCGCTACATCGACGATCGGCCGATCATGCACGAGACGCTGACGCTTTCCTGCGAACGGGTTCCGGACTTCCCGCAGAGGGCTGAAGAGATCCCTCCGCTCTTCTACCTGCATCTGTTGGAAAATTACGGGATACGCATCTCGGCCATACGGGAACAGATCGGAGCCGATCTGGCAGATGATTCCGATGCCCGGTGGCTGGACCTGACCCTGCCGGCCGCCGTGCTGACAATCGACGAAGTCGCCTACGATCAACTCGCGGTCCCCATTCTCATATCCGCACATCGCGCCACGACCGCTCATCATAGGTATGTCAATGAGATACAATGAGTATCCGGTCTTTGGTTACGGTGGTGCGGCGGCGGCCGGAATGCGCAAATCGGCCGGCTGAGATTGCCCGGCCTATAAGCTTTGTTCATAGTGGCCGCAGATCGCCTGACTGAGAGCGGGAAACATGAATAACAATCTACAGCGGCTTGATCTTCGTCAGTTGCGGCACTTCCTGGCAGTCGTTCACACTGGCAGCTTCAGCATGGCAGCCGAGAATCTACGGCTTACCCAGCCCGCTCTGAGCAAGAGCATCCGCAGCATGGAACAGGCGCTTGGGGTCCGGTTGCTCGACCGCGGGCCGAGTGGCGTTCAGGCCACCCTGTTCGGGCAGCGCCTGATCGGCTACAGCGAGCTGCTGCTGTCGTTGGCCAACGAGGCCGTCGATGAAATAGACGCGCTCCGGGGTGCACGGCGGGGTTCGCTTCGGATCGGAAGCATGGCGGCCGCCTTGCGGCAGCTTATCCCCGACGCGTTGAACCATTTTGCCGTCGCACGCCCGGATGTCGGCCTCATGGTACACGAGGGCACAAATGAAGTCCTGCTTCCCCAACTCTTCGCCGGAAAGCTCGACGTCGTCTTCACCGTCAAGCCCAGCGAAATCCTGAACGAGGATTTCGAGTGGAGGCTGGTGGCGAGGGAGCCGGTGCAGATCGTAGCCCACCAATCACATCCGCTCGCAAATCGTGAACATCTGGCGGTCGCTGACCTGGCCGAATATAGCTGGGTTCTGCCGCCGCTGCCCGAGACGGACAGGCTGCTGCTCGAATCTCTGTTCCGCAGTGCCGGCCTACCCAAACCCGTGGTGGCCGTGGAAACGACATCGATAAATTTCCTGACCTCAATGGTTTCGCGGACCCATCACCTGGCCTACCTGACGCGGGCAAACCTTCAGGGCAGCGGGCTGGGGCTGGTTGCGCTCGACTTCAATGAAATCTTGCTGACGCGGGACATATATGCCGTCTTTCGCCGCAAGGGCGACGTCCGCCCGACCGTCTCGGTACTTCTGAAGGAAATCGAGCGGTCCAGCGATACAGGCGCATCGGCGTCGGAATAGATTCCCTCGCCTCAGATGTCGGGCGCCATGTCAGCGGCGCCGATCGCCCCTGCTCGGTCCCCGAGCATCGCCGGGACGATCCTGAGGTCGAAATGGAGAGGCACGTGCTTGAGAACCTCACGAAGATAACCCTCGGCCAAACCGATGCCGCCGCCGATGACGATCGTCTTCGGGTCGAGCATCATCTTGATGTCGGCGCAAAGCAATGCTGTCCGCCGCGCAGAGCCTGAAATGATATCCCTCGCCCACGCCTCGCCCGCGTGCCATCGGGCAAAAACCTGCTTCGCATCGACCTCGTGCCCCGCTTCTGCCGCTTGCGCGGCCATCCAGCTGCCGGACGCCTGATCCTCCAGCGGATGCAGACCCTGGGACGGGCTGCGGATGAGGCCGAAATGCCCGGCCATTCCCGTCAATAGCCGTCCGTTGACGACGATGCCACCGCCGATCCCTGTCGAGATGGTCAGAAATACCATGTCCGCATTCTGGCCCGCGCCATACCGGTATTCGCCCCAGGCCGCAGCCTGGGCATCGTTGAACGCCCGGACTGGCACGCCGAACAGCTCCTCCGCGCGCTGTTCCAGCGGATACGCATCCGGCACGGCAAGTGTTGCCGGATTGAGCGCGGACCAGCGCCCTTCCCGGATCAACCCTGTCGCGGCAATTCCGATCCGCCGGTAGCGGCCCGCCCACGCCGCCGTTTCGTCAGCAATGGCGCGGAGCCATTCTCCGGGTCCAGCATCCCGTGCGGTGGCGATCGTGATTTCCTCAAGCACGTCCGCACCGCAAACCAGAGCGGCCATCGTTTTGGTTCCGCCGATATCGATCGCCAATACGGACCCCTCGGCGCTTGCCGCCAAAGCCCGCGTGACCGCCTGGTTGAACCAGGACGTGACATGCTCCGTCCTGGTGATCGCCGAACCGACCACGACTGCCGATGCCCCCGCCCGGACTGCGGCCGCCGCCTGTTCCGGAGAGCGGATGCGGCCTTCGGCAATGACATGCGGCGTCAGGCTGCGGATGGCGGCAACGAGCGCCAGGTCCGGGTCCTCCGGCTCGGGGCCGCCGACATAACCGGACAGGGTGGTGCCGACAAAGTCCGCACCGGCTGCAAGAACCCGGCGCGCATCCGAGAGGCACGAGCAGTCTGCCATGGAAAGCCTGCCCTTGCTCTTCACCGCCTTGATCAGCGCCTCCACCGAAGCCGGCCGCACGCGATCGGTCGCATCGAACGCGATGATGTCGGCTCCTGCATCTGCCAGCGCTTCGGCATCGGCAACGAAGGGCGTGATCCGCACCGGACTGTCCGTCAGGTCGCGTTTGACAAGCCCGATGATCGGAACGCCGGTGACCGCCCGCACGGCCGCGACATAGGCCACGGATTCGATCCTCAGAGCCACCGCGCCGGCGGCAAGCGCTGCCCTCGCAAAACCGATTACGAAATCCGCATTGTCCTGCGGCCCGCCCGGAACGGGCTGACAGGAAACGACCAAGCCTTGCATCGTCATCTGAGCAATCACCTTCACCTTGCCACCACCCATTGATATCCAATTGACAGATATCCTACAAGTGGATATGTCTCCTTCATCCTGAGCGCACATCCGAAACGAGACCGGCATGCAGATGAAGTCGATCAAGCCCCTGACCCGCGCCCCTCTCCTCCACGTTTCCGTGCAGGAAAGCATTCGCGGCTATATCAGCGACAACGGACTGCAGCCGGGCACGCTGCTTCCGGCCGAATCCGAGCTGGCAAACCAGCTCGGCGTCAGCCGCAACTCCCTGCGGGAAGGCATCAAGGCATTGGAATCGCTTGGTGTGCTGGAATCGCGCCGCGGCGTCGGGATTTTCGTCAAGGCCTTCTCGTTCGAGCCGTTGCTCGACAATCTCGCCTATGGCCTCGGTG
Source organism: Hyphomicrobiales bacterium (assembly GCA_900471605.1). Taxonomy (GTDB): domain Bacteria; phylum Pseudomonadota; class Alphaproteobacteria; order Rhizobiales; family Rhizobiaceae; genus Neorhizobium. Next base: position 43,604 of record UCEY01000025.1, read on the forward strand.
GTGCGCTTCGCCAGATCGAGGAAGTGATCGAGATCCGCCGCACGCTGGAAGTGGGGCTGATCGGCAAGACGCTCGACATGATCAGCGACGACGATATCGCGGAGCTTCGCGCCACGGTGGACCGGATGCGCATCCATGCGGAGCGCGGCCAATCCTTCGCCGACGAGGACCAGCTTTTTCATACCCTGCTCTTCCGCTGCCAGAACAACGAGACCCTCGCCCGGCTCATCGATGTGTTCTGGCTCGCCTTCTACAAGGCCTCCGATTTCGTAAACCTCGACAACGTGGACCCCGTCGCGACCTGGAGGGATCACGCGGCGATCGTCGATGCTGTCGAGGCCAAGGATCTTGCGGAAGTGCAGATGCGCCTGGATCGCCACTACGAGGGCATTTCCCGGGTGATCGCCGCCAACAAAACAAGTTCACATGTGGGAGGAGCATAATGAACAGACTGTCCAGACTATCGTCCGCCGTCGCACTCGCTGCGATGATGGCGACCACGGCCGTTCCGGCCTTCACCGCTCCGGCTCAGGCCGCCACGTTATCGGGCGGCTTCGACGTCGGCCCCGGCGGTTTCCAGGGCAATTTCAATCCGCTCGCCGCGACGGGCGGCTTCACCTGGCTCAGCGTCTACTTCGAGCCGCTGGTGACCTATGACGAAAAGCTGCAGAAAGTGACCGGTGTGCTCGCCTCGTCCTATGAGGTCAGCCCGGATCAGCTCACCTACACGTTCAAGCTCACCGATGCGAAATGGCATGACGGCAAGCCGTTTACCGCCAAGGACGCCAAGTTCACGATGGAACTGGCCAAGAATGCCAAGACCGGCTCTGTTCTGGCCGCTCGCCTGAGCGCGGTTGCCTCCGTCGAGGCCAAGGACGACAAGACGCTTGTCATCAAGCTCTCGGGCCCGTCGGCAAGCCTGATGGACACGCTGACCAAGGTGATGATGCTGCCCGAGCATGCTCTGTCTCAGATCGCCCCCGACCAGCTCGCCAAGAACAGCTGGTGGTCGACGTCGCCGATCGGTACCGGTCCGTTCAAATTCACCAAATATGTCACCGACCAGTATGTCGAACTCGCGGCCAATACCGATTACCGCGGCGGCAAGCCGGCACTGGAAAGGATCATCAACCGTTATTTCGCCAATCCCGCGGCGGCGATCGCCGCTCTGCGCGCCGGCGAGATCCAGTTTACATACGTCGACTCGAACGACCTTACAGCGTTCAAGAACAACAAGGATTTCCGCATCATCGAAGGCGACTCCTTCGTCGTCAACTATCTGGGATTCAACCACGACTCCCCGATCTGGAAGGATATCAAGGTCCGCCAGGCCGTCATGTATGCGATCAATCGCGATGCGATCATCCAGAGCCTCTATGGCGGCGCGGCAAAGCCGGCGAACTGCGCCTATGTCGCCGACCAGGTCGTCCCGAAGGGCGTCGAAACCTATGCCTACAATCCGGAAAAAGCCAAGCAGCTGCTGAAGGAAGCCGGCTGGGATCAGATCAACGGCAACAAGCCGATCACGCTTCTGACCTATTACACCACGCCGCTCGCCGCCAACGTCATGGCCGCCGTCCAGGCGATGCTCGCTCAGGTCGGCATCAACGTGACGCCGCGCGCCGTCGACACCCCGACCTATAACAGCATCGTGCTCAATCCGACGCCGGATACCGCGCAGTTCCAGATGGTTTATGCCGGCCTGCAGAACGGTCCGGATCCCGGCAGCATCAATGTCGGCCTCAACGAAAAGCAGATCCCGCCGGCCGGCCCGAATGTCGCGCGCGTTCGCATGCCGCAGCTGACCGCCGCGCTCGATGCGGCTCTCGGCGAGACCGATGCCGCCAAGCGCGACCTCCGCTACCAAGACGTCTGCAAGGTGATGAACAGCCAGCTCCCCTGGGGTCCGCTCTGGGTGGCGAACCGCTATGGCATCGCGTCCTCCAAGCTCAAGAATTTCGTCTGGACGCCTGCCCCCGGCGGCGGACCTTACCAGGCATACCCTGAAAAGTGGGCGATCGCCGAATAAGGCTTCAGTCCATGTGAAAACCGAGGATGGCGCGGGAGAAACCCGGCCTTCCTCGCCCATACCCTCACAGGAACGAATTCATGCTGAGTTACAGTCTCCGGCGCCTGCTGATCGGGGTAGGCATGCTGCTTGCCCTGAGCGTGCTGATCTTCGTGCTGCTGCGCCTCACCCCCGGCGACCCGATCGACGCCTATATCGATCCGAACGTGCCGATGTCGCCCTCCGATCTTGCGGAACTGCGCGTGACCCTCGGTCTTGATCAGCCTCTGCCGCTGCAATATCTCGCCTGGCTGCAGCAGGCTTCGGTGGGCAATCTCGGCTATTCGATCCAGCGGCCCGACCAGCCGGTGCTCGGCCTCGTCCTGTCACGCGTCGGCCCGACCGTGCTTCTGATGGGGACCGCCATCGCGATCTCGATCATCGCCGGCATTGCAACCGGCATGATCAGCGCCGTGCGCCGCAATTCGATGGCGGATCTCTCCTTCTCGGCGCTTGCCGTGACCGGCATTTCCAGCCCGCCGTTCTTGAGCGCCCTCGTCGGCCTCTACCTCTTTTCCGTCTATTTCAACTGGTTGCCGTCCGGCGGTATGCTGACGCCCGGGCGGGAATTTTCCATCGGCGACCTCCTTCACCATCTCATCCTCCCCGCCATGCTGCTGGCGATCGCCCAGACGGCGCTGATCATGCGGTATATGCGCGCTTCGATGCTCGAGGTCCTGAACCAGGATTATGTGCGCACCGCCCGCGCCAAGGGCGTCTACGAGTTCTGGGTCATCACCAAACACGCTCTGCGCAATGCGCTGCTTCCTGTCATCACGCTGATCGGCTCGACCATCGGCCTTGCCATCGGCGGCGCGATCTTCATCGAGAGCGTCTTCAACTGGCCCGGCATGGGCCTCCTCATGGTCAATGCGGTGGAGAACCGCGACTACCCGGTCATCATGGGATCGACGCTGGTGATCGGCGCCTGCGTCATCATCGTCAACCTCCTCACCGATCTCGCCTATGCGGTCGTCGATCCGCGCATCAAGGTGGGGTGAGCGATGCTGGCACGCACTCCTTCCCGCAGTCCGGGACCTACGGCACGGTCTCTTCACCGGTTCCTCCTCAACCGGGCAGCCGTCCTTGGCATGGGCATGATCGTGCCCATGGTCCTGCTGATCCTCTCCTATCCTATATGGTGGAGCTTCAGGCCCAACGACATAGACCTTCTCGCCATGAATGCCGGCCCGACCGCAAAACACTGGTTCGGCACCGACGGCGTCGGCCGCGACATCTTTGCCCGCGTCATGGATGGCGGACGGATCTCGCTGCTGGTGGCGATAACCTCGACTGTTATTTCCGCGATCATCGGCTTTCTGGTCGGAGCGGTGTCGGCGCTTGCCGGTCGCTGGGCGGATGCCGTCACCATGCGCTTCGTCGATCTGGTCATGACGCTGCCGCCGGTCATTTTCCTGCTGGTGCTCGCCTCGATCGCCGGCACCGGCATCTGGCCGACGGTCCTGGTGATCTCGCTCCTCTCCTGGCCCCTCCTGGCGCGAATGGTGCGCTCCCGGCTCCTCGAACTTCGCGAGCGCGACTTCGTGATGGCGGCGAGGGGCATGGGTGCCGGTCTCCCGCACCTCCTCTTCCGCCACGGCCTGCCAAACTCGGTCGACATCCTCGTCGTCTTCGCGACGCTGCAGATCGCCAATGCCATCCTTCTCGAGGCCGGCCTCTCCTTCCTCGGGCTCGGCATTGCACCACCCGCGGCAAGCTGGGGCAACATGCTGAACGCCGCCCGCTCCACGGCGGTGCTCGAGCAATATCCCTGGCAATGGCTTTTCCCCGGCGGTGCGCTGGTGCTTGCCGTCCTTGCAATCAACTTCATTGGCGATGGTCTTCGCGATGCCTTCGACCCTCGCGCCGAACTAAACTGACGATCGAAAGAAAGCGAAAATGAGCAAGTTCAAGGGTGTCGTTCCTCCCGTCATCACGCCGCTGAATGCGGATTTCACCGTCGATTATCCGTCCTACACGCGGGTTCTGGAAAACCTCATCGAAGCCGGATGCCACGGTCTCTTCGTGCTGGGCTCGACCAGCGAAGTCGTTTTCCATGATGCGAAGACCCGGCGGGAGATCATCGAGCATTCCGCCAAGGTCATCAACGGCCGCGTGCCGTTGATCGTCGGCGTTATCGATGCCACCACCGATCTTGTCATCAACCATGCCAGGATCGCCAAGGCCGCCGGTGCCGACGCGGTTGTGGTGACGGCACCCTACTACACCGTCACCAGCCAGTCCGAGATCATCGATCACTTCCGCTATATCCGCGACGCCGTCGACGTGCCGCTGATCGCCTACGACATCCCCGTCTGCGTCCATGTGAAATTGCAGCGCCAGACGACCGTCACCCTTGCGAAGGAAGGCACGATCATCGGCGTCAAGGATTCCAGCGGCGACGACGGGAACTTCCGTTATGTCCTTCTCGACCTTGCCGACAACAAGGGCGTCTTCCTGATGACGGGCTCCGAGATCGTGGTTGATAACGCTCTGCTGATGGGCGCTCATGGCGTGGTGCCGGGCATCGCCAACGTCGACCCGCACGGATATGTCCGGCTTTGGGATGCCGCCCAGCGCGGCGATTGGGCCGCCGCCCGCAAGGAACAGGAGCGTCTCTGCCGGCTCTTCGAAATCGTCTGGGTGGGTGCCGGGCGCGTCAGCGGCGGAGCTTCCGGCATCGGCGCCTTCAAGGCGGCGATGAAGAGCCTCGGCATCATCGATACCGCGCTGATGCCTCGCCCCCGTGCCGCCCTCAACGAAGCCGAAACCGCAAAGATCGACGCGATCCTGCGCGCGACCGGCCTTCTTTCCTGATGGATGCCATGCGAGAGACCGCCGACACCATTCTCGACGTCAAGGGACTGCGGACCGTCTTCCGCATCCGCGCCGGCGAAATGACGGCGGTCAACGGCATCGATCTGACGGTCGCGGCCGGCGAGACGCTGGCGCTTGTCGGAGAATCCGGTTCGGGCAAGTCGGTGACCAGCCTTTCGGTCATGCGGCTCCTGACCCGCAAGATCGGCGTGATCGCCGCCGGCAGTATCCGGCTGAAGCGCAAGAACGGCGCAGTCAGTGATCTCGTTTCGCTAAGCGAACAGGAGATGCGCTCCATTCGCGGCGACGATATCGGCATGGTCTTCCAGGAGCCAATGTCGAGTCTGAACCCTGTCTACACGATCGGCGACCAGATTTCGGAGCCGATCCGCGTTCATCGCGGGGCAGACCGGAAGGCCGCGATGAACGCGGCCGTTACCCTTCTGGAAAGCGTCGGGATTCCGGATGCGAAACGCCGGGCCGGGCAATATCCACACGAACTCTCCGGCGGCATGCGCCAGCGTGCGACGATCGCCATGGCACTCGCCTGCAATCCGACCCTTCTGATTGCCGATGAGCCGACGACGGCGCTCGACGTGACCATTCAGGCGCAGATCCTCGATCTTCTGCAGAAGCTGCAGCGGGAGCGCGGCATGGCCATGCTTTTCGTGACCCATAATCTCGGCGTGGTCGCGGAGATCGCCCATCGGGTAGCGGTCATGTATGCGGGCCGGATCGTCGAGACCGGGCCGGTGGACGAGGTTTTCCGCAATCCGAAACATCCCTATACGATGGGCCTGCTCGCCTCGATGCCGAAGCTCGGTGACGCCAGCCGGATGAAGCAGGCCGGCGAGAAGCTTGCCGCGATCCCGGGTGTCGTACCGAGCCTGATGAACATGCCGGCTGGTTGCGCTTTTTCGCCCCGCTGCAAATTCGCGATCGATGACTGTCGCACGGCAGTGCCGCCGCTTGCCGACGTCAATCCGCGCCACCAGAGCCGCTGCATCCGCTGGCAGGAGATATGAGATGACCGCACCGCTCCTCTCCGTCCGCGACCTTTCGAAACACTATACGTCCCGCGGCACCAAGCTGACGATCCTGCAGGGCATTTCCTTCGATATCGGCAAGGGCGAGGTGGTTGGCCTGGTTGGAGAATCCGGCAGCGGCAAGACGACGATCGGCCGCTCCGTCCTGCGCCTCGTCGAGCCTTCCGCCGGCAGCGTGCGTTTCGACGGAACCGAACTTACCGGGCTGTCGTCATCCGAGATGCGCCGCGCCCGGCCGCGCATGCAATACATCTTCCAGGACCCGTTCGCGAGCCTCTCGCCACGCATGACGATCGGCGAAATCCTGACGGAAGGGTTGAAGATCCAGGGCATCGGCACATCGAAGGAACGGCTTGAACGCGCCCGCAAGGCGCTTGAACAGGTCGATCTCCCCGGCGATGCGGTCAATCGCTACGCCCATGAATTTTCGGGCGGCCAACGCCAACGGATCGGTATTGCCCGCGCTCTGACGCTGGCACCGGAATTCATCGTCGCCGACGAGCCGGTCTCGGCGCTCGACGTGTCGATCCAAGCCCAGGTGATCAATCTCCTGCGCGACCTGCAGCAGCGTCTCGGCCTGACCATGCTGTTCATCAGCCATGACCTCGCGGTGGTCGAATATATCTGCGACCGGGTGATCGTGCTTTATCTCGGCCGGATCATGGAAATCGCGCCGAGCGCCGAGCTCTACGCGCAGCCGCAGCATCCCTACACACGGGCGCTGCTCTCGGCGATCCCCTCTCCCGATCCGGACGCGCCGCGCGACCGCCAGATCTTGAAAGGCGACATCCCGAGCCCGGCCAATCCGCCGAGCGGCTGCGTGTTCCGCACCCGCTGTCCGAGCGCTCTGCCGGCCTGCGGCGAGATCGTGCCGGACTTGCGGGAAACGACACTCGGGCATTTCAAGGCCTGCATCCGTGACGACCTCGACTGAGCTGGAGACTATTTCCATGACGATGCAGACGCGCCGCCACCCGATTGCCGGAAACTGGGCGACCCTGCTTCTGCCCATTGCGGCCGATGACAGTATCGACTTCGACAGGCTTGGCGAGGAAATCGATATCCTGATCGCCGCCAGGGTAGACGGCGTCTATTCGAACGGCACGGCGGGGGAATTCCACAACCAGACTGAAGCGGAATACGACCGTATCCAGGAGATGCTGGCAAGCCGCTGCCGAACGGCCGATATGCCCTTCGTCATCGGCGCCTGCCAGCCCGATCCCCATCTCATGCTGGGCCGTCTGCGCCGTGCGGTGCCTCTGAAGCCGATGGCCATCCAGGTCATCCTTCCCGACTGGTGGCCCCTGACCAATCCGGAGGCGGTGGACTTCCTGCAGCGTGCATCCGATGTCGCGGACGGGATCCCGCTCATCCTCTACAACCCGCCGCATGCCAAACGGGCTCTCACGCCCGCGGAGCTCGCCGATGTCTGCGGCCCCTGCCCTTCGGTCGTCGGCATCAAGCTCGCTGACGGGGATGATCAGTGGTATGCCGACGCGCATGCCAATCTTGGGGAATTTTCGCTGTTCGTGCCAGGCCATCACCTTGCGAGAGGAACCAAGTCCGGGGTCGCCGCCGGCGCGTTTTCGAATGTCGCCTGCATCAGCCCGCGGGGAGCGCAGAACTGGACGAACCTGATGCGCACGGATATCGACACAGCGCTCGAAATTGAAAGCCGCATCTGTGCTTTCATGGACGATCATATCGTTCCGTTCCGCCGGGCGCAGGGATATTCCAACGCGGCCCTCGACAAGCTGCTGGCGGCGATCGGCGACTGGGGACCCGTTGGCACTCGGTTGCGGTGGCCCTATCGGTTCGTGGACGCCGAACATGCCGTCAGTCTTAGGGCTGTCGCACAAGCTGTGCTTCCCGAGCTGATGAATCCATAAGCCGGAAGCGCTCCGCGACCGCGAAAGAGCCTGCTTGACGTCGAGGTTCAAAGGAAATGTAGCTTGGGCCTCGGATATTCGTCTGGCGCCTCATACACCATGTCAGCTCGTGCGGCCGGTCTTCGATCCTGTCTTCTCCAGCTCTGCGAGAAGGACGATCAACTTTGGCGCCATCTCGCGAATTTCCGCGAGATGGACTTCGCTCAGCCGAACGAGAAGTTCTTCTGCCTTTTTCGTCAAATGCACGGTTTGCCGGCGCCTGTCGTCAGGATCGGTTCGCCGCTCCGCAAGATTGCCGTCGATCAGGCGGCCGACCAGTTCCGTTGCGGTGTGCGGCGCGATGATCAGCCTTTCGGCGAGCATGCCGACTGTCATCGGTTCGCCGTCTTTGTTGCCCTTGATCGCCAGCAACGCCTGATGCTGCTGGGCCGGCACGCCTTCCGACTGGGCGGCGGAGGCGCTGAAATCCATGAATTGGCGCAGCGCATATCGCAAGTCGGAAAGGGCTTCATAGTCCTGCTGCCTGAGCCCTTTTGGCTTTTTCATCAGTTCCCCGTTTTCCGACACTCGCTGGTCAGAGCATCCACGTGATGCGCTGCATCCTCTGACGGTCCTGCAGGATGCGGAGCGCCTGCATCAGTTCCGGAGCCATCTTCCGGATCTCGAATAAATGGGCGCTTGCCAGCTGGTCAAGGGCGTCCTCGGCCTTGCATGTGAGGCGAATAACCTGCCCGGAGCGCCCCTTGGTGGGCGCCTCTGCCTCCACATAGCCTTCATCGACGAGTTGCTGCACCAGTTCCTCCACCAGCCGCCTGCCCATGAGCAGGCGGTCGGTCAGCATCCGGGCCGTCATCTCTCTCCCGCGCGGCAGGCCTTTTATCGCCAGCAGCGCCTGATGCTGCTGCGGACTGAGGCCAAGCTTGTCCGCCTCCTTCGCACTGAACTGCCGGAACCGACGGATACTGTAACGCAGATTGGCCAGTGCTTCGTAGTCTCCCTCGCCAAGGTGATCCTGATGTTTCGTCGCCATATCTGCTCCCGGTTTTTCCAGTTGATTTACATCGTATCACGATATAATTCACCTGCTCAAGCATCCCCGTTTCCGACCTGCCAAAGGAAAACCATGTCCCAGCATCAACCCAGCAACCGGCCGCACGACTTTACCGGGGGCCTTTCGCGGCGCGAGGCGGGAGACTTCACAACCGACAAACGGGTGCTCGTCCTGGTCGGCATGGCGATCGTCGTCGGGACCGCCGGTGCATTTGCGGCGTGGTGCCTGGTCAGTCTGATTGCGCTGGTGACCAATATCGTCTGGTTTGGACATGCCGGCATCGAACCCGCCTCGTTTGTAGACGTACCGAGATCTCCGTGGATTTTGCTGGTGCCCCCGTTGGGAGGGCTCGTCATTGGCCTGATGGCTCGTTTCGGATCGGAAAAGATCCGAGGTCACGGCATTCCCGAAGCGATCGAGGCGATCCTCATCGGCGGCAGCCGGATGTCGCCCAAGGTCGCCGTGCTGAAGCCGCTGTCGTCGGCGATCTCGATCGGGACGGGCGGCCCGTTCGGTGCTGAAGGCCCGATCATCATGACCGGTGGGGCAATCGGATCGCTGTTTGCCCAGTTCTTCCACATGAGCGCCGCAGAGCGGAAGACCTTGCTGGTGGCCGGCGCCGCGGCGGGTATGACGGCCATCTTCGGTTCTCCGATCGCAGCCGTCATGCTCGCGGTCGAACTCCTGCTGTTCGAATGGAAACCGCGCAGCTTCATTCCCGTCGCCGTTGCGGCCTGTGTTTCGATATGCTGGCGGCCGCTGTTGTTCGGCACAGGACCGCTGTTCCCGACCCATTTCGAACTTGCTCTGCCATGGTGGGGTATTTTCGCCTGTGCCGCGATCGGCATCGTATCGGGGCTGCAGTCAGGGCTGCTCACCACCCTGCTCTACAAGATCGAGGATCTCTTCGAAGAGCTTCCGATCCACTGGATGTGGTGGCCCATGCTCGGCGGCGTCGTGATTGGCGTCGGCGGCCTGATCGAGCCCCGCGCATTGGGCGTCGGTTACGACATCATCGACGGCCTGCTCAACAACAAGCTGCTCGCCTCCACCGTCCTGACAATCCTCGTGGTCAAGAGCTGCATCTGGCTGTTTGCCTTGTCCTCCGGGACTTCTGGCGGCGTTCTTGCCCCGCTGCTGATTTTTGGCGGCGCCCTGGGCTGGCTTGTCGGCCTGGCAATGCCGGGTGACAATCCCGGTTTCTGGGCTCTGCTGGGCATGGCGGCGATGATGGGCGGAACCATGCGCGCGCCGCTGACCGGCACGTTTTTCGCAGTCGAGATCACAGGGGACGTCAGCACGCTGGTTCCGCTGCTGGCGGCGACGGTCGTCGCTTATGCGGTCACGGTCCTGCTCCTGCGCCGCTCGATCCTCACCGAGAAGATCGCGCGAAGGGGACAGCACATAACCCGCGAATATGGCATCGACCCATTCGAACTCACGCGGGCCGGCGAGATCATGATCAGGCAGGTCGACACGCTGCCTGCGACGATGACGGTATCGGAGGCTTGTGAACTCTTTGCATCATCCGACAAAACCCACCGCATCTATCCCGTGACAGACAGCGCTGGCCGGCTGGCGGGGGTCGTTTCCAGGGGTGACGCGCTCGGCTGGCAGGGCAATGCGGAACTGGCAGGACAGACCCTTGCCGACAGCGTCTCGGACGCTTCCGTCCCCGTTTGTCATCCGGAAGATACGGTCGGGTTTGTCGCGGATATGATGCTCTCGACCGATACAGGACGAATCCCGATCGTCGATCCGGTGACGGGGGTGTTGTGCGGGCTGATTGCCCGGAAGGATCTTCTGCGTCTGCGCAGCTCGCTGAGGCGCTCGGAACTGGAACGGCGACCCTATCTGACAACCAGATCGTTGGGAGTCTGAAGAGGTGATCCATTCCCACCGGAATGCCGGGGTATATTTTGACACGCAGGAAATGATTGCCCTGTCAGGCTTTTCTCACGTTAAGTAGATTGTATGTGCCCGGGTAGCATTTGAAATATTCGTGCATTTATTCGCAAATCTTCGACTCGACATTCGTTTTTTCGCCTGCGGCACTACGGCGCGCCAATTCCACAACGATATCTTCAAAAAACAACGCAGGACAATCAAGCCGCTGCCGAAGACCGCAATGTTCGATAGTTTACTCATATCCATGAGCAAAACTCAAATTGACCTTCTTCTTCGGTCATTTCGCGTCCGCGGACTAATCGAGCAGCTTCCGCTCGCGCAAATAGGCTAGATACTTTGGCTCGGATTCCTCAAAAATCTCCTCGCCTTCGCCCACATAGGCGCGCAATAGAGGATCAGTGCTTTCCTGCTGGCGACCAAGATCATAGAGGCACGTGCCGATACCGAGCTGGACAAAGCTGTTGGCATAGCCGTCGCCGCTCCCAGCAGCCTGCCGGAAGGAATCGAGCGCTGCATTGAGATCGCCGTCTTCTCCTTGCGCGTCGCCGATGGAAGCATGAAGCCAGACCGCCGCATCCCACTGACGACGCGGCTCGGGCAACAACTGAAGAGCCGAGCGCCAAATCGAGATTGCCGCCTTGGTATCTCCGCGATCAAGCAGGTCGTTTCCGCGTTTGGAAAGCTCCGTGATACGGTCGTAGATATCGTCGGGTAGTTCCTCTGGTCCGCTATTCACCGCGAGCAGCCTTTTCTTTCCGATAGAATTCGAGATAGGCCGTTTGATCGCCCGCGAAACCCTTTTGACCGTAGATCTCGTAAATTCGTCCGAAAACGTAATATGCACGATCCGTGTTGCCAAGCTTGTACATGGCTTCGCCTTCGGTCATGAGGACCAGGTGATCCTTGTGGTCCGGGTCGTCATACATCTCCGCCATGATCTGAGACCACTTGAAGACGTTGTCCTTGTCACCCAGATCAGCGAAATCCTGAACGAAACCCGCCGAAAGACTTTGAGGATAATAGTCCCAATCCGCCTTTGACGCCGGGATCAGGTCCCAGGCTTGCAGCGCGATGTCCAGCGATCCCTTGAGGTCGCCAGATGAGAACTTTTTGCCGGATGCCTCCAGCAGTTCATCAATACGGGCTCTGATGGCGGGCTCGATTTGCTTTTTCCGGTTCATAAGCGACTCACTTTGCGGGTGATGAAAGCCTCCGGTCTCCTAGTTTGATCGACACTTGCGACATAGGTCCAGAGAAGCGACGGCGATCGTCCGGCTGAATTGGCTCGTAAAGTTGATACGTTATCGTCACATCCGGCAGCGGCATGGCAATCGCGTCAAGTCCTAGAAGATCGACGCCCTGTTCAAGTCGAACCAGTCGATATCTTTCTGCTCGAAAGCGTCCTTCAGCATTTCCGTCGAGTTCTGCCGGGCATATTCGACCTCGGCCGTCGATACCGGAATAGCTGCAAGCCAGGATACGGTGCGCTGCCCGAACGTGGTGGTGACAAAGCCCTCAAATGCAAAAGGCGTGGTGAAATAAAGATGTTCCATCTGACTTCCCTTCCAGAAACGCGAAGGAATCCGCCTGCTCCGTCAGGCACGCGCCGATGAGTTCCAGACGCGTGTCCGGATGAAGGGGACGGTTGGAGATCCCGTCACATCTAGTCTCCATAATAAAGATCGCTGGGAGTCTGACTAGCTGATCCACTCCACTGGAGAGGCCGTGCATATTTTGACAGGCGCGGAGCGGCGCGGGCGATCGTCATCAGGCCGAACTCGGAAATTCGAGCAAAGGTGCAACTATGCGAATGCATATTTCAACCGATTGGGCGCACCGCCGTATATCGTCCTCGCTCCAGCCTCATCAAATGGAAGGTGCCCAGCTGGGCCAGAATGGCAAAATGCTCAAGTGCTGCCACCCGCCTGATGTTTTCGACCCGCCTCGCGGGGCTATCCAGACCGACTGTCGCAATCGCAGGGAAGTAGCCGTAACATTCGTTCCGCTCGAGATCTCCATGCATGGCACGGCAGCGCGCAAACATGGGCTGGTCCTGAGCGTCGAATTCCTCATAGTCCCGCTGATCCGCAACCAATAGCGAGCGCGCCAGCACATTCGGGTCGGTGCTTCGCTCGCGCTTCATTGTTCCCGGCGGCAGGATGAATTGCGTTGGTGCGAGCTTTCGCGAGGTTATCCGCAGATCAACGAGGTCAATTTCGATCTGATCGTGCTGTTGCGACCAGCAGATCAACCGGCCAAAAGCGGAATAACCGACGACAAAGCAGTCTCTGTGGCTGAAATCGGGATCGGCTGCAAACACGAGTGCAAGAATGGGAGAAAATTCCGCCGGGTCGCAATACTGGATCTTTCGATCGAAATAATCGCCGAAGCCGTATTGACGAAGAAACGCCATGAAGCTCGCCGGCAACTGCTTCGAGAGACGATTTTCTTGCTCGGGAGTCATCGGAATACATCGCTGCGGCGGGCCGATTTCAGCAATCGTATCTTCAAAAAAGGAGTCTAACATTGGTAGCTGCCTTTCAATGCTCTTCGCCACATATATTCAACTCGATATCCATGAGTTGATCCGCCCGACCATTTCTCCGCATGTGGTTTGCTTCCGCACGCAATGATTCAGCCCGGCCTTCTTGGGTCCACATCGGGCCAATTCTCTGGTTCTCCGCTCCACCACCTATACCCAACTCGCGTGGATCGCCGCCAGCGATTATATCGAGATAGTGCGTTGCATTGACCGATGCCATCTGTTCGCGGATTTCGGCCCTCGAATAACCCGCTTCCCTCAGCGAGGCCTCGAAATCGGCACGGGCTGCCTCCTGTGCCTTTCCGTCGCGCAGCAAATTGGTGAAGGAGCCTTTCTTGCCGCTTCCCGACCACGCCTCACGAGCGTGATCGAGAACCGTATGAGCGTAGGCCATGTCGTCCGCCGTCATGTTTCTGATCGTCGCCTGCTGTTCTTTCAGCTGGCGTCGGAACTCGTCGCGATTGACCCCTCGCGGCAGATCGAAACACCGTACCCTCAGTCTCCGCGTGCTTCTCGCACCATGCGCGCCATCCTCGACCTTCGATTCGATCTTGCGCGCATCGTTGACGGTTTCCGCAACCTCTTCGGCTTTGTGCGCCTTGGCCGCAACCCCGGCACCGATAGATGCGGTCTTTCCGGCCACCGTGGCCGCCCCCTTGGTTGCCAGGGCTTCGACGGCGAGTTTTACCACGTCGAAGGTGCCGTGACCTACGGCTTGGGACAGGCCGCCTTTCTCATAGGCTTCGCTGTAGGGATCAGCGACCGCGTGCCAGATTGAACTGGCGGTATTTTGGGTATTTTCCCATCCGCGACCGAGTGTTGCCCCGGGATCGTCGTACAGATTTTGCGCAACCTCCGCTGTCCAGTTCGCCGCACCAACTGCGCCATCCTTGACACTTTCTGCACCGGCCGCGACCGTTCCCGTGGGATCATTCCAGAGGTCGGAGGCCAAATTCTTGGTGCCCTCCAGGACATCCGAACCGACCTTTTTCAGCCCCTCCCATGTTTCGCTCGCATTCTCCGTGAAGCCGTCTGAAAATTTCTGCCCCTCGCTGCGTGTATCTTCAGCCTTGCCGCCACTCTGATCTTGTTTATCTGTTCCCTCGGGAGCCTTGTGAGAGTCGGTAGCCTCCACATGGACGTATTCGCCCTCGGTATTGCCTTTGTTCAAGGTGCAGCGATCACCATGGCGCTGGACCCAAATGCCATTGGCGCGAACGATTTGCGACGAGGTGACGGGTTCGACGACATCGCCGACCGTATTGGATTTGCAGCCCAGTCCGACACCCGGCTCATCGCCATAACAGCAGGAAAACTTGGAATCCTGCCGCTTTATGATCTTGCCGTTCGAGCGCACGTCCGGAGAATAATTCTGATCATCGGAAGCCTCCCCCCAGGACATATACGGGACCGGCTTCTCCGGCGACTTGCAGACGTCGGGCGACAGGCAAACCGCGATCGCCTTGCTCTCATCCGGGATAAGTTCGGGCGGGGCCGGGTTCGCACTTGTCGGAGATTGTATCTGTTTCTCTTTTTCCCTCTTTTCCTCGTCTTCCTTCACCCGTTTGGCAAGTTGTTCGTCGTTGAATTCCTTCGGCGGATTAAGGCTTGTCGGGCTGTCATATTGATAGAAGTAATCGCCCGCCTTGTTCCACATCACGGGCTGAGAAGGGTCGAGTCCGTTTCGAGCGATCGCACCGGTCTCGGCAGCTGCCGCGCTGACGTTGCGGACGTGGCTGCCGTCGATGGTAATTTCCATTCCCATCAGGCGACCTCTGTTTCGGATCGTGCAAAGATGAGTTTGGGAATTCCGATCCTCTGAGGCCATGGGAAGCCGCAGCGCCACGTCAGGAAAACGCGGCCGACACCCGGACGCATGTCGAAATGCACTCCGTCCAGCTTCATCTCTCCCCGGGCAAGACCGGCGCCGCGGTCGATCTCGATCTCCAGCCTGATGCCGGGCAGGGCGCCCTCAAGCCGTGGGAATTGCGGCAGCAGATTCTCCAACCCGAATTCCTCGTCGCCCTGAAGCCAGGTCTCGCTGACGAGGTTTGGATGAGCAGCCTGCCAGAAACGGAAATCGAAATCCCTTGGCAAAAGCGGATGGCGTTCTTTCAGCCAGGTGTCATCATAGGTTCCCGCGCGAGCCACCCTGTCTTCCCAGAAAGGTGACAGCAGGCCGAGACCCGCCGGATCGGGTCTCTCACTCACGCGGCGGATAGGATGTTTCTCGTCCTCGATCTGCGGCGCGGGCCATTCTGGCCGTTCCCGGAAGAGACCCTCATCGACAAGGCCGATGCCGATCGGGTTCTTCTCCACAACCTCCTTTTTGCCGGAAGTTTCCAGCCGCCCCCCGAAGGCAAGTCGCCAATCCAGTGGAACATGCGTAACCGGCTCCGGATCTGTCAGGTCCCAACCGTCAAGTGCCTCCTCTTGCGCTCGATCGATCAAACCTTTCCAGGTCTTGCGGGTGCGGGCACGCCAGGTGCGCGGCCCATAGACGCGCAACCGTTTTTCGAGCGGCCCGACCTGCAATCCGCACGACCAAGATTGCTCGGGCCTGCCCCCGGGCGCAAAGGTGGCGCCGAGAAACGTTACATCGGTGCCGGGCTTGAAAGGAGCAAGATCGGTGCAGGCCGTCTGCGGAGTCTGGTGCGGATCACCGTCATAGGTGTCCGACATAACCAGAGGACGCTGGACATCATCCAGAACGAGAGGGCCGCCATTGCTCAGGCGAAACGTGCCCCGCGCCACCACGACGCCGAGCAAATCCCCGGCCAGATTGTATTGCCGAAACGCCAGCGCCGGAAAGGGCGTGTGATTGTCGACCGACATCGATCGCTCATCCCTTCGCTGTCGTGTCGGACGATGTCGGCGATGCTTCCGAGAACCCTCCACCCGGCTTGTTCAGATCCACGACCACGCCGTTGATCTGTGTCGGGCCGGATGCCGTGAAGTTGAAATGCGTGCCGAGGATGATGACGGTACCGTCCTTGCGCATGATGAACTTCGACGCGCCGCATTCGATGACGAATTCGTCACCAACGATCAACTTCTTGAATTTACCCACCTTTTCAAGAGAGGTCTGGCCGACGTTGGTGACCTTGCTGACGCCAACCTGCTCAACCCGGGCGACGCCCACCGTGTCGGATTTGAAGGATCCGACAATCGTGTTCATGATCCCGGGCAGCGGGAAGAGGCTCGAGGCTGCATCGCCGACGCCGGTGCCGGAACCGGCCAGTGCGGTGCCGGCGTCGGCCCGCGGACTTGGGCCGGAAACGACACCCTGACGGCTGCCGAGACCGCCGGCGCTGAGGAAACCGAGCGCCGAGGAAGCAAGCGTTCCCGCGAATGCGGCAAGGCCCGGCCCGCCACCCCCAGCGATCTGGCCTGCCTGGCCAAGCAGCGTCGCGGTCTGACCGGCAAGCCCCTGCACGGCCGCCATCAGCGCCATGGCCCCGGGCCCCGTGCCGCCGACGACGGTGTTCATCGAGCCGCCGACCTCGTGTTTCTGGTTGCCGCCGACCTCGACCGTCCGGTTGGCGCCGATCGCCGACACTTCGTGCCTGTCGATACGCTTGGTCCGGTCGTTGAGGACGCGGGTGGTCTGGTCCTTCTGGGCGTGGAAGAACATGTTCTCCCGGCCGGCATCGTCCTCGAATGTCATTTCGTTGAAGCCGCTGCCTTTGTGGGTATTGGAACGCATCACCATGCGAGTCTTGTTGGCGGGCAGGTCGTAAGGCACCCCGTTCGACGGGTTCGGCACGACGCCCGTGACCAGCGGCCGGTCCGGATCGCCGTCGATGAAAGCGACCATGACCTCCATGCCGATGCGTGGAATGACCTGGCCGCCCCAGGTGGAGCCGGCCCAGTTCTGCGCGACCCGCACCCAGCAGGTGTCCGACCCGTCCTTCTTCGCCTTGCGGTCCCAGGGGAACCAGAGCTTGATGCGGCCGTACTGGTCCGGATGGATTTCCTCGCCGGCCGGACCTGCGACGATCGCCACCTGCGTTCCTTCGATCCGCGGACGCCTGGTTTCCCGATGCGGCGTCATCGGCACGCGGGACGGCGTCGCTTCGAATGTATTGGTGTATTCCGGCTCGTTCGTATTGGTTTCATAGGAGCGATCGACGACCTTCTGGGTCATCCTGGTCACCACATGCTCCTCGTAAACGTGGTCGGGATGGGCCACTTCGTAAGGCGTGAACCGACGCCCGACTTCGAGGATGCGCGACGTCGAAGAACTGGAAACGCGGTCGTGATCCGCCTCGCTCGCCTGCATGCGCAGCTTTTCGGCGCGTTCGGCCTGAGCAACCGTGGATATTCGGGCGGGATATTCGTAAAGCTCGCGCTTGATCGCCTCGGGCATCTGGACGAGCGATGGGGTCATCGTCCCCGGCACCATGCGCGGGGTCTCGAAATTCCAGTCGGCGCCGGCGCGCTGGCCGGGCACGTAGGAATACCGCCGGCTCCAGTCGGTGATGTGGTTGCGGTCGGAAGAACCCTGCGCCAGACGCACCCGCCCCTCGCCCTGTGCCGAAGGGGATGGACCAAGCCAGGAACTGGCATTGTCTCCCACATGCAGCTTGTGCTTCCCGTCTTCGTGGCTGAACCAGTAGAACAGCCCGTCCTCTTCGAAACGGCGGGTGAGATAGGCAAGGTCGGTCTCATTCCACTGCACCGAATAATGCTGTGGCGGCGGTGGCGTCACGATGCCGGACGTGTCGGGTGCCGGAATGCCGTGTTCGGAAAACAGCGTCTCGACGATATCGATCGCGGTCTTGTCCATCCAGATGCGGCAGTCGGAACGTCGCGAGAGAAGCCACATCTGCGGCCGCAGCACCATGGAATAAGATCTGAGGCCGCGGGTGACCGGCGGCCCCTCGTTGAGTTCCGTCACCAGGCCATTGAACGGACGGCGCACGCCGCCCTCGCCTTCACCCTGCTGCACCTCGACCGAAACATCCATCAGCCGGCCGATAAGCTCTTCCGGCTTGACGATCGGCTTCTTGGCACGGGCCGACAGCTTGATCTCGAAGAGCGAGGAAATCCCCTCGTCGATCGTCAGCCGCTCCGGCAGAAGCTGGTCCTCGCCAAGCGGCGAAACGACTTTCAGAATGCGGCTCGCCTGGATGAAGTCGGCTGCAGAGGATTGTAAATCGTCCATACATCAGGTCCCGTCTTGGAACGCGCGGCTACTGCTGCTGCGGTCGGGGATGAGTTTTGAGATAATCTGCCAATGCCGGGAAATATTCGGCGAGCATTTTGGTACTGGCCCGGTCGGATACTTGCCTGTAACTTTCGACAAGCGCTTGCCGCTTGGCCTTTCCTTCTGTGCTTTGATAAAAATCAAAAAGAACCGAAAGATTTTCTTTTGGCAGAGCCGCCAGGATGAACGTCAACCGGGCTTTTTCTTCCATCCGCGCGATATCCTTGGGCACCGGCTTTTCATTCTCGGTCCTGTCGCGGAGGGATGCGACAACGCCGCTCAGTTCGGACTTCAGTTTCTCGGGCGGCGCGGATGCCAGTTCGGCCGAATTCGTATCGGAAAATGCTTCCAGCGAGACATACAGGACCTGCGCGGTGAGAGCGGTTTCGGCAGCCAGTTCCGGCGATGCCATCAGGTCGGCCAGTTGTCTGATGCGGGGGCCGTCCTCGGTGCCGGCGACCCGGTCCTCGACCTGTTTTGCGGTCACCTGATCCTGGCTTTCATACATCTTCGCGATCTTCTTGCGCCCGTCTTCGAAAGCCGCGGCCGCCTTGGCCAGGGCGGCCGGATCTGCTTTCCCGTCGGCGACCTCCGCCAAGCTGGCGGAAATCTCAGCGACCATGCCTTTCGGATCGAAGGAAGCGCGGACGACGGGCGCAAGGATGGCGCCAGCCTTCGAAGCCTCGGCACTCCCTCGGTCGGTCGCGGCCTTGACCACGTTGTCGACTGCCGACGGCATTGCCGAAAGGCGCGGAGCCACCTGCTCTATCTGAAGAACAGGCCCGTCAATTACGTCAGAAGCGCATGCCAGCGCGGGTGCCGATACCGCCACCGCAAGGACCAAGGCGACATTCGGCAATCGCCGCAGAATGGTGCCGGCCTGAACCGATGACGAGGGAAAGCCGATCGACTTCATCCACTGCACCCTAGATCATCCGAACGTCTGTCAGCTGCCTGGGGCGCGCGTCGTTGTAGAGCCTGCTGATGATCTGTTCGGCCTTTACCATCTGTGTGTGACCGGTCGGATCGAACAGCTTCTTCTCGACAAAACTCTGCGACGGATAGAATGGCCCGTTCCCGGTGCTGACGCTGAGCTTGTTGACGCGGTCGCGGATACCGGAGCCGATATTTTCGTACTCGATGCGCTGGCCCGGATCGTAGGATGCGAAAGGCCTGCCGTTGAATTTGGGGTAGACGGCCTTAGGATAGCGGGGATCGGACGGCATCTGCGAGATCGACTTTTTGTCATATTCCGTTTCGCGGCCGATGGCGCCAACGCTTCCGCCGTAAGACGGCGCGTAGGTGACGAGCCTGTCGGAATCCAGCACCGAGCTCATGTAGAAGAGCAGTTCCATCTTCTCGGCCAGCTTCTTTTCGTCGACGTTGCTGCCGGCCGGCGGGTTGCAGAACGGGATTCTCGCGGCCATGTCCGCAACCTGCGCCTTGTGCGCCTCGCTGATCGAATTGTCTTCCTTGACCCCTTCGATGAAGCTATGCGTGCAGATATGGCTGGCACGGATGAAGTCCATCAGACGTGATTCATAGTTGACGGACGTCGGCGCGGAGATCTGCGTGCCGGTGCTCGTCAAGCCTTCCGCGAGCTTGGTCACCTGCTTGTTGGCGATCTTCTTGGCCTCGTCCAGAACGCCGCCCAGCGCGAACATGAACGCCTTGTTGTTGTTCGCGGCGACCATCAGATTGAAAGTACGGTTGAGATTGTTGTTGCAGATCACGCGGACAATCGCGCGGCCCGCCAGCACGCGTACCGAGGTCGTAGCGAAAGCGGCCATCATCACGCTGCCGGTCAGGATCGAAGCTGCCAGCACGAACATCTCGGCGGTGGCGCGATCACGCTCGCCCTGTGCCTTCATTTCGTTGTTGTAGCTCAATACAGCGGCGTCATAGGCGCGCACATAGGGGCTGGCGACGTTCAGCTCCCATTGGGACTTATATTTGGGAAGCTTTACAAGAATATCGCCCAGGCGTTGATTTGCGGATGCCACGATCATCTCCCATTGTCCAAAGCCGAAAAATATCTCTCAACTGTCTGCGAAAACGTCCGTCGCCAGCTTGAGCGGAGACGGGTGGGGTAGCGCATGGATGCGACGCCGGCCGAAAAGACCGGCGTCGCGAATGTTGAGAAGCCTTAGGCGGCCCTTGCCGTGGAAAGGTCGTAGGACGCGATCATCGGCGACTGCGGCGAATGATTTTCGTCGTACGGCGTGTACTTAACTTCCATCTTGGTGAAGTTCAGCTTGATCGTTTCGATCGGGCGGTCGCCGTTGGAATCGATCGAGTAGCTGGCGATCAGCGTGTTGGTCAGCGAATATTCGATATACGTGTCGCCCGGATTGCCGGTGGTCACCAGGTGGATCACGGTGCGCTTGCCGGTGCGGCCCGAGCAGGCTTCCTGGAAAAGCTTGGTCGACGAGGAGTCGCTGACCTTGGTGAGGATGACTTCCGAGACAGTCGGCTCGGAAGCTTCACGGTTTGCCGCGGAACCGGCAGACGTGTTCATGTTGCGGGCAACGTTCCAATGGATGGCTTCGATATCCATCCACTTGCGGTGCTGTTCATGGGTTGCGTCACCCTGAATACCGTCGATCTGCAGATAAATCGGCATGCTGTCAGCTCTCCTGTTATCGGATTAAGTGCCTAGTTGCGTCTAAGGCGTAGTTGCCTTTCGTCTCGCTCCTCCCCGGGCGCGCTTGCTGCCCGAGGGTTCTTCATCCGCCTGCCGGCTATGTTCCGGTTCGGCGAATTTTTGTTGGACGGCCTGGCTTTCGGCATCGATGCCGAAGCGCTGTCCGTCGAAATTGATGGTGATGCCAGCGCTCTTCCGGCCTTCCGCCACCGCATCGAGGAAGAAGGTGGAAAGCACGGGCAGAAGATCGCGGGCGATCATGATCTCGATGGCGCGAGCGCCCATTTCGCTGGCTTTTGCCCTTGAGATCAGGGCTTCCCGCGCGTCGGCCGAAAGGTCGAGCGCTGTGCCGTAGGCCGCGCCAACGCGCTCGCGAATGCGTCCGATCTGGATGTCGACGATGCCGGACAGCGTTTCGCGACCGAGCGGCATGAAGGGCAGCACCGTGGTGCGCCCGAGGAAGGCAGGTTTGAAGTGTTTCTGCAATTCCGGAAGCAGAAGCGCTTCGAGCGCCTCGCCTTCCGGCATTGTGTCCGGATCGGCGGCCAGTGCCGCGAGCAGGTCCGAGCCCGTATTGGCCGTCATGAAGATCGTGGTGTTCTTGAAATCGATGTCGCGGCCTTCACCGTCGCGCAGCGTTCCTTTGTCGAACACCTGGTAGAAGATTTCCTGGACGCCCGGATGGGCCTTGTCGATCTCGTCGAGCAGCAGCACGCCGTAGGGTCGCCGACGCACCGCCTCGGTCAGAACGCCGCCCTCGCCATACCCAACATAGCCGGGAGGTGAGCCTAGCAGCATCGAGATCTTATGCTCTTCCTTGAATTCCGACATGTTGATGGTCGTGAGATAACGGCTGCCGCCATAAAGCATGTCAGCGAGCGACAGCGCCGTCTCCGTCTTACCCGTGCCCGACATGCCGACAAGCAGGAAGACGGCCGGCGGCCGGCGCGGATCGGTGAGGCCCGCGCGGGCAGCGCGCATGGTCGATGCGATCCGCTCGATTGCCGCGTCCTGCCCGAGCACGCGCTCCTTCAACCGCGCATCCAGCGTCTTCACCGTCTCGACCTGATCGGACAGGAGCTTGCCGACAGGGATACCGGTCCAACGGGCGACGACTGCGGCCACCGCCTCCTTGTCGACGACACGCGGCACGAGCGGCGTCTCGCCGGCTATCGCCGTGAGGCTCCGCTCGGTGCTGGTAAAGGCGGTACGGGCAGCTTCCGGCGTCATCGCCTGCGGCGGGAAAGGCGCGACATTGGTGCCGCCACCTGCCCCCTCGGCCGGGCCTAGCGGCGAGATGGCTGCGTCATGCGAAAAAGCCTCTTCCAGCCGATCAGCTTCGCGCGCGAGCCGCATTTCCTCTTCGAATTTCGCCTGCAGCGCTTCGGCTTCGGCGCCGATTTCGTCTCTTTTCCGGGCGATCTCGGCAAGCCGCGCCATGTTTTCCGGCGTTTCCGGCTCCCCCTCCAGCCATTTGGCTTCGGACTCGAGAAGTTTGTGTTCGTTGCTCAGCAGCTTCAATGCTTCCGGGGAGGTTTGCCGCGCCAGCGCAACGCCGGCGGCCGCCGTGTCGATCAGGCTGATCGCCTTGTCGGGGAGCTGCCGTGCCGGCATGTAACGGGCCGAAAGGCGGACAGCCGCAACCAGCGCCTCGTCGCGGATCCGTACTTTGTGGTGGGCCTTCAGGCTCTCGGCCACCCCGCGGAGCATGCGGACCGCCGTCTCTTCATCCGGCTCCTGCACATGCACCACCTGGAAGCGCCGCGTGAGTGCCGCATCCTTCTCGATGTGGCGCTTGTATTCGCTCCAGGTCGTGGCCGCGATGGTTCGCAATTCGCCCCGCGCCAGGGCCGGTTTGAGAATATTCGCAGCATCGCCCTGCCCTGCCTGCCCGCCCGCGCCGATCAGGCCATGCGCTTCGTCGATGAACAGGATGATCGGTTCGGGCGAGGCTTTCACGGCGTCGACGACGCCATGCAGTCGCCGCTCGAACTCGCCTTTCACTCCCGCACCTGCCTGCAACAGGCTGAGGTCGAGCAGCAGCAGCTTCACCTGCTTCAGCCGCTCGGGCACGCTTCCCGCGGCGATCTCCAAAGCGAGCGCCTCCGCGACCGCCGTCTTGCCGACACCGGCCTCTCCGACCAGGATCGGATTGTTCTGCCGCCGCCGCATCAGGATATCGACCAGCTGGCGCAGTTCGCGGTCGCGACCGATGACGGGGTCGATCCTTCCGGCATGGGCGTCGGCCGTCATATCGCGGGTGTAAAGGCGCAGAAATTCGTTTTCCGTCGATGAAAAAGCCGGCTTCGAAAGAACCGGCTCCGACGGGTTATCCGTTTGATCACCTTTCGGTTTTTCCAGCTTGCCGTCCAGACGAGTCCGGTCGAGGCCGCGCATCGACGGCGCAATGCCGCGCAACACCGCGCGCAAAGCGTGATCGGCGGTCAATGCGGCGAGCAGATCCGGCAGGGTAATGGTGCCGCGCCCGAATTGAAGCGAAGCGACAAGCCACGCTTCGCGAGCCAGCGAAAGCAGGTTCTGGGAGAGTACGAGCGATGCGCCGTCTTCCCGGCGTATATCGGCAATCGCCGCATCAAGCTCCGCGCGTAGCGTCTCCGAAGGGACGCCCAGGTCCTCGAAGACAGCAGAAATTCCTTCGATGTCCAGAAGCGCGCGAAGCCAGTGACTGACCTCGACGACCGGCTGCTGATGACGTGCAGCAAGCGAAGCGGCTGTCTCAAGACCGACACGCAAACTTGGCTCAAGCGTTCTGATGAGACGGCTGAGATCGATGTGCGACATCCGGCAAGCCCTGTATCTTTCGTCGAGGTGCAGTGTTCTTTCGAGATGCGAGGCAACAACTAGGGCGGTTACCAGACCTTGTCCAGACAAAAAGTTGCGCTATGTCAAAAAATAGCGATCATGACAGTTGTCACCAAACTGTCACCTTATTCTGGAACTTGACAAGGTAGTATATGACCAACAGGATGACCGTCTGCGGATTTATGCTCCCATTTTTGGAGAATATGCCAGCGTGAATGTGCTAAAAATAGCCGATCCATTTGAAGAAGGTGCTCCATGCGGAGAAAACGTCCGAACTAATACTTCGGTGCGCGAAATATACTATAGAATAAAGGACGCGAGAAGCGCCGCAAGGACAACTGAACGGGGAATAGTTCCGGGTGAAACTATTGGCCTTTCACCTGCCTGGCAGGACGTAAACAATCTTGGATTGCATATCCTTTCTTCCGTGGGCAAGGACATCGAAGTATTGGCCTGGCTCGCCGAGGCTCAGCTGAGGCTGCGCGGCTTCGAAGGATTGCGGGATGTCTATGAGGCGCTTGCGTCGCTTTTAGACAACTATTTCGACTCTCTGCATTCGATCGGCGAGGATGATCTGGAGGAGCGGTTTGCGCCCCTTGCAGGCCTGAACGGCGTCGGCGGGGAAGGAACGATCATCCAGGCGATCCGTCTGACTTCGTTGATCCCTGGCGGAAAATTCGCGCAATTTTCGCTCTGGGATTTCCAGCTTTCGCAGCGGGCGACGGAAAGCGGGCGGCGCCAGGAATTGCAGCAGGCGGCGACGGAAGCCGGTGTCGCACGCATGTCAGGCCACCTGACGGTACTCACGGAATGCATCGCCGCCTTCGACCGTCTGGTCGCTATACTTGACGCCCGATGCGGCGATCATGCGCCGCCGAGTTCGAATACACGCAATGTTTTGCATGAGGCGGCTTCCGCAATTCGTGTTCTTGCAGGCATCGAGGCAACCGAACCTACTCCCGAACAGCAGGCGCCGAACAAGCCGGATCTGCATCCCGCCAACAAGAACCAGTCGGAAACGGAGCCGGCGGCGCAGCCCCGTCCGGTCACCGCCGAGATGATTCGCTCCCGCGAAGAGGCGTTCGAACTGCTGAGTGCTGTGGCGCGCTATTTTCGCCGCACAGAACCACATTCACCGATTTCCATGTCGATCGAGACGCTGGTGCGCCGCGGCCGCATGGATTTTTCCGAGCTTCTTGCCGAGCTCCTGCCCGAACAGCACGCGCGCAATGCGGTGCTGACGGCCGCCGGCATCCAGCCCTCGGCCGACAGGGGAGGTTGAGGGGCATACGACCGCATGCGGGCTTCCGCCCGACCGCAATCTGCAAAAGTCTGAATTCGTAATCTGCCGATGGCAGGAAGGAGAATCCCGATGGCAAGTGTGCATGAGAAACTGGAAAGGGTTCGCAAACCCCGGGTCCACATCAAATATGAAGTGGAGACCGAAGGCGCGATGGTGGTGAAGGAACTGCCCTTCGTCGTCGGCGTGCTGGGTGATTTCTCCGGCAATCCAACCCAGCCGTTGAAACCGTTCGGCGAGCGCAAGTTCGTCCAGATCGACCGGGACAATTTCGACGACGTCATGCGCCGCATGACCCCGGGCCTCACCATTTCCGTCGAGAACACCTTGCAGAACGACGGAACCGAGCTTCCGGTTTCGTTGAAGTTCGAAAGCATGGAGGATTTCGAACCCGGCGCCGTGGTCAACCAGGTGCCGGCGCTGAAAGCTCTGCTCAATGCCCGCAACGAACTCCGCGACCTGATGAGCAAGGCCGACCGCTCCGAAGAGCTGGAACGGCTGCTGGAAGAGATCCTGCAGAACAAGGCCGATCTCTCCCAGCTCGTCGCCCAGCTCGGCGGCGACAAGAAGGAAGAGAAGAAAGACACGGTCAACTGAGTGTCGTCGGCGCGCGGGCGACCGCGCGCTTTGAAATTCCCGCCCATCTGTTGGCTGGAGCAGCCGCTTCCTCGAAGGCGTCAACACTTCGAGAGCGCAGCTCCCCAGAACAAGGATTTGAGACATGAGCGCTGACACGCAATTGCAGACGACGGAACAGGTCGATTTCGTTCCGGATCAGGACCTTCTGACGAAGGTGGTCGCGGCGACCCGCCAGACGGAACCGAACCGCGCCCAGGACCTCCTGCGCACCCTGACCGACCAGGCCCTGAAAGGCACGGTCACCTATGACCGCAACCTGACCGTCACCCTGAACAACGCGATCGCCGAGATAGACAAGACGATCTCCAGGCAGCTTGCGGCGATCATGCAGGCGCCCGAATTCGTGAAGCTCGAAGGAGCCTGGCGCGGGCTCAACTATCTGGTCAAGAACACCGAGACCAGCGTCAACCTGAAGATCCGCGTGCTGAATGCCTCCAAGCGTGAAATCTCCAAGGATCTCGCCAAGGCGGTCGAGTTCGATCAGTCGCGCCTTTTCAAGTCGGTCTATGAAGACGAGTTCGGCACGCCGGGTGGCGAACCGATGGGCGCGCTCATCGGCGATTACGAGTTCGACAATTCCTTCGATGACATTCAGCTGCTGCAGGGCGTGTCGATGATCGCCGCTGCCGCTTTTGCACCGTTCATCTCGGCAGCGAGCCCCCGCATGTTCGGTTTCGAAGATTTCCGCGAAGTCGCCAAGCCGCGCGATCTCGAAAAGATCTTCGACACGGTCGAATATGCCAAGTGGCGCAGCTTCCGTGACAGCGACGACTCGCGGTTCGTGACGCTCGCCATGCCGCGCGTCCTCGCTCGCATGCCCTATGGTCCGAAGACCAGCCCGATCGACGAATTCAACTACGACGAAACGGGCGGTTCCAAGACCGGCGAACTGCCGCATGACAATTATTGCTGGATGAATGCTGCCTATGTGATGGGCACGCGGCTGACCGAAGCCTTCGCCAAGAGCGGCTGGTGCACGGCGATCCGCGGCGCCGAAAACGGCGGCAAGGTCGAAGGCCTGCCGATGCACATCTTCTCCAGCGACGACGGCGATCTGGATCTCAAGTGCCCGACCGAAGTCGGCATCACCGACCGCCGCGACGCCGAACTCGGCAAGCTCGGCTTCCTGCCACTCTGCCACTACAAGAACACCGACTACGCCGTGTTCTTCGGCGCGCAGACGGCCCACAAGCCGAAGCTCTACGACCGGCCGGAGGCCAATGCCAACGCGGCGGTCTCCGCTCGCCTTCCCTACATGATGGCGACCTCCCGTTTCGCGCATTACCTGAAGGTCATGGGCCGCGACAAGATCGGCTCCTTCATGGAAGCGGAAGATTGCGAAGCCTGGCTGAACCGCTGGATCGCCAACTACGTCAACGCCAATGACGAGGCGGGCGAGGAATCGCGGGCCAAATATCCCTTGCGCGATGCCAAAGTCACCGTTCAGGAGATCCCGGGCAAGCCGGGCGCCTATAATGCGGTGGCCTGGATGCGCCCCTGGCTGCAGATGGAGGAGTTGACGACCTCTCTGCGGATGGTCGCACGGATACCCTCCAAATCCTGATGCGACGGCACGCGCGGCGTCCCCTCGTCGCGCGTGACCTTCCTAATTTTTTCATGCCGTTCCAGACGAAAGCGTGACCACGCTTTCCCGGAACTGCCGGGATTTGAAACCAGGATGACGATGGGTTCTTGCACAGAATGGAGGCGTCGGGCGGACCGGTTGATCGCATTGATCGACGAGGCCCTGAACGCCCAAGTGAACGCGATCCTGCATCACCCCGATTTCCAGGCGATGGAGGCGAGGTGGCGCGGCCTTGCCATGCTCGTGCGCGCATCCGGCCCGAGCGGCGATGTGAAGGTCAAGCTTCTGAGCGTTGGTGCGCAGGAGCTTTCCCGCAGCATGGAGCGCGCCTCGGACTTCGACCAGAGCCATCTCTTCGAGCTGATCTACAGCCGAGAATTCGGCACGCCGGGCGGCGAACCCTACGGGCTGCTGATCGGCGACTATCACTTCTCGCCGGAAGAGCCGCATGGCGGGGACGCCGTCAGCCTCCTGACCCAGCTCGGCATGGTGGCCGCGGCCGCCTTCTGCCCCTTCGTCGCCGGAGCCTCGCCCCAGGCGGTCGGGCTCGAGGACTTTCACGAGCTCGGTCGCGTCCAGGACTTTTCCTGGCTCGCCAGCGATCCGGCCCGCATCCGCTGGAACGCACTTCGCGCCCGCGAGGACTCGCGTTTCCTCGGCCTCGTCGGCCCACGCGTCCTGATGCGCGCGCCACTCGAACCGTATGACCGGCGGCGCAACGACGGCTTTCCCTTCCGCGAGGAGATTGCAGCAGACGGCAGCTCCCTGCTCTGGGGCAACGGTGCTTTCGCCTTCGCCACCATCGTCATCCGCAATTTCATCGAATCGGGCTGGTTCGCCGATATCCGCGGCGTCACCCAGGACAGGATCGACGGCGGTTTGTTGAGCACATCGGAACTGCGCCCCTACGATTTCGGCACCGAAAGCAACGGGCTTTCGGCCCAGCCCCCGGTGGAAATTCGTCTCACCAGCGTTCAGGAGCAGCAATTCTGCGATCTCGGCCTGATCCCTGTCGCGACCACCTATCTCTCGGCCTCGGCGATCTTCAACTCCAATCAGTCGCTGCACGCCCCGCCGCATTATTCCAACGAGCATGCGCGCCAGAACGCCCGGCTCGCCGCGATGCTGCAATACGTGCTCTGCGCCTCGCGCTTTTCGCATTATCTGAAGGTCATCATGCGTGACGAGATCGGCCAGCTCTCGGACGCCGGTTCCATCCAGCGGAAGCTCGATGACTGGCTGACCGGTTATACGCTCGGCAACGACGACGCCGATCTTTCGCTGCGCACCCGCTTCCCCCTTCGTTCCGCCGGCATCACGGTCGCGGAAATTCCCGGCAAACCGGGCACCTTCTCCTGCACTGTCCGCTTGCAGCCGCATTTCCAGCTCGATGACGTGTCCACGAGCTTCCACCTCGTCGCCGAGACCGCGAACCCGGACCAGATCGTTCGCCGCCCCGTCGCCATGACCGAGAGGATGTCCGCATGACGCTTTCCGAAAGCATCGCCAAATCCCTGAGCGACAATGCGCTCGACGCCGCACTCGATATGGCAAAGGCGCATCTGAAATCCCATCCGTCGGACCAGGAGGCCCGCCACCTCTATATCGACCTGTTGGTACTTTCCGGCGATTACGAGCGCGCCGACAATCAATGCAGCCTCGCCGTCACCTTCGCGCCCGATGCGACCATGGGCTTTGCCCTTCTGCGTAACGAACTGCGCGGCATGGCGGCGCGCGATGCCTGGTTCCGGAGCGGCGCCGTGCCGGAATTCCCGCAAGGGCCAAGCAATCTCGACAAGCTTGCGGTCCGCCTCGGCATCGCGCACCGGACGGGGGATATCGACGACGCAGCGCAAGCGCTCGCCACCCTGGAGGTTCAGCGCGGCGAACGTCCGATCCTCTGGAATGGGAAGAGAGTGTCCGACTTCCGCGATCTCGACGACCGGACGCCGCATGCGCTGGAAGTCATCATGACCGGCGGCGCCTATCTCTGGATCGACTACGCCAAGATCGCGGCGCTTGCTGTCGAGCCGATCGCAAGGCCGCGCGATCTCGCTTTCCGGCGGGCGGAGCTCTCGCTCATCGATGGCGCCGTGGCGCCGGTACTGCTGCCCGCAATCTATCACGGCACGGCAGCGGATGCGGCGCTGCTTCTGGGCCGGGAAACCGATTGGGTCGAGGAGCCGACGGGCATCACCACCGGCGGCGGCCAGCGATGCTTCCTCGCCGGAGACGAACTCGTCTCCTTCCACGATACCGAAAGCCTTGAAACCGTTGTTGCAACAACCGGCCGGAAGCAGGTCGTCCATGGCTGATCCGCTCGAACGCTACCGGCCGCGCGACCGCATTCTGGCCCGTTCGATCCTCGATCGACTGATCGACGAGGCGCCTGACCGTGCCTTCGACGCTCCGACAAGCCTGGTGGATCAGGTGCGCGACATGCGGGAAACGATCCGCCGCGACCTGGAAGCCCTCCTCAACACCCGTCGCTGCCCGACCGCGCCACCGACCGTACTTGGCGAACTCAAGGATGCCCTGGTCAGTTACGGGGTCGACGGCATGGTATCTGCGAACCTCGTGACGGATGAGGCCAAACTGAGGCTCGCCCAGATGATCGAGCGTCGCATTTCTCTTTTCGAGACGCGCCTCTCCGATGTTCGCGTGACGATCCTGAAAAGCCGGACGATGACGGAGCGGGCATTGCGCATGCGCATCCAGGCGAGCTTTCGCCTGCATGAAGGCATGCCACCGATCAGCTTCGAATCGACCATCGACCCGTCTACGCAACGGTTCCTGGTGGAGGCGGCGAATGGCTGAAGGCTTCCTCAACCGCTATAATGACGAACTGCTGGCGCTGCGTCGGCGGGCGGCGCGGTTTGCCGATGCGTTTCCGAAGATCGCCGGCCGCCTGCGGCTGACCGGCGATGTCGCGGACGATCCGCATGTGGAGCGGCTGATCCAGAGCTTTGCCTATTCCGCCGCCCGTGTCCGCCAGAAGATCGACGACGAATTCCCGGAGCTGACGGACGGGCTGCTCGAAACCCTCTATCCGCACTATCTTGCACCGCTCCCCTCGATGAGCATCGTGCGGTTCAAGCCCGCCAGCACGCTTGCCTCGGTGCAGACGGTGCAGCGCCATACGGAAATCCTGGCCGAGCCGATCGGGGGCGAAGCCTGCCGGTTCCGCACCACCCAGGATGTCGATGTCGCGCCGGTCGAGATCGCCGCTGCCGCACTGTCCGGCCAGCCGATCAACGCGCCGCTGTCGCCCTATTCCGGTGTCGCCGGCTGCCTGCGGCTGTCGGTTCGCGCGCTCGATCCGCGCCAGCCGTTCGGCGATCTCGGCATCGGCAGGCTGCGGCTGCACATCCCCTCGCCCTGGCAGCAGGCGGTGGCGATCCACGAACTGCTCGCCAACCACACACTCGGCATCGCGCTTGCAAAACATGCAGACGATCGCGAGCCGATCTTTCTAGCCGCCCGGAACCTGAAGCCCGTGGGCTTCGAACCGGAACAGGCGATGCTGCCCTATCCCGCGCCGAGTTTCATCGGCTACCGGCTGCTGACCGAGTTTTTTGCCCTGCCGCAGAAATTCCTGTTCCTCGATCTTCACGGGCTCGATGCCTGGAAGGGCGAAACTCTGGAAATCTTCATCTATCTGGATGAGACGGACGCGAAGCTTGAACGCGCGGTGTCGGCCCGCGATTTCACGCTCAACGCCACGCCGGTCGTCAACCTCTTCCGCCAGACCTGCGAGCCGATTTCGGTCGACGGCACCCGCACGGAATATCGGCTCCTGCCGGATGCGCGCCGCCAGAGGACGCGCGAAATCTATTCGGTCGACCGCGTGCTTCTGACCGGCTCCCGCGGGCAAGAAGAATTCTGCCAGCCATTCTTCGGCCGCTCGCAGCGAGCGGGCAACAGCGCCTCCCACTGGCAGGCCTATCGCCGCTTCGACGAAGACGACGGCACGAGCGACATGGAGATCGCTTTCGTCGACCGCAATCGCCGCTTCGCCGGGCCGATGGACGCGGTGGCCAGCGTCGATACGCTCTGCCTCAACCGCGACCTGCCGGAGCAGCTGCCCTTCGGCGGCGGCCACCCGTTCCTGCAACTGGCCTCGGGCCACGAGGCGGTCGCCGGCGTCGAAGCGCTGATCCCGCCCACACCTTCGGTCCGCATGAACGACCAGGAAGGCCGCAACTGGCGGCTCGTGTCGCACCTGCTGCTCAACCATCTCTCCCTGTTCGACAACGAAGGCGCGGCGCTCAAGGATATCCTGTCGCTTTATGCCTTCCGCGACAGCCCGGAAACCAAGCAGCTCGTCGATGCGCTGATCCGCATCAAGGCCGAAAATTCGACGGCGAGGCTCGGCAGCGGCGGCATGGTGCCCGGCACAGAGATCGCGCTGGAATTCGATCCCGCCGCCATCGACCGGCCGTCTGCCTTCCTGTTCGGCGCGGTGCTCGACCGCTTCTTCAGCCTCTACACCTCCGTCAACAGTTTTACCCGGCTGACCGTGTCGATGAAGGGGCAATCCAAACCCATTGCCACTTGGCCGGCACGCGCCGCCGAGCGGCCATTGCTCTGACGAAAGGATTGCGGAACCAACATGGACCTGACGACCCGCAAACCTGACACGCCCTCCGGCGTTTCATCCGGCCCACTTGCCGACCTGCTCGAACGCGACCCCGGCCGCTTTGAACCGGTGACGGCATTCCGTGTGGCGCAGGCGGCCGTCAGCGAATATCCGGGGGGCGAGCTGGATATCGCATCCCACACAGGCGTCTCTCCCGCGCCGCTCGCCGTCAGCGGCTTCAAGCGGAAGGGCATGCGCGCGTCGGTGAAGAGCGCGCTTGCCGGGTTGATCGGCCCACTCGGCTCCATGCCCTCAGCCTATAACGAAATCATCCTTCGCGAAGAGCGCAACAGGTCGAAGGCTCTGGCAAGCTTCTTCGATCTCTTCAGTGCCCGCATGGCCGAGCTGTTCGTCGATGCCTGCGAGAAATATCGCATCGCGCGCCGGCTGCGCTGGGGCGGCAGCCGCAAGGACAATGCCTTCATCACGACTCTCCTTGCCCTCACCGGTTCCGGCACCAAACGCCTGACGGAACGAAGCGGCGTCGATGAGGATCTCGTGCTGCGCTTCTCAGGCTTCTTTGCCGCACGCAACCGCAATGCAACGAACCTGCGGGCGATGCTTGGGGAATTCAGCGGCCTGCCGATCGAAATCGAACTCTTTCGCGGCCGCTGGCTTGCCATTCCCGAGGAGGAGCGCAGCCGAATGGGCCAGCCGCACGGCGTGCAGCTCGGCGTCAATGCCACCGCCGGCGCTGCCATCCGCGATTTCAGCGGCGGTTTTCGCGTCGTCATTGGTCCGCTCGGCTACGCCGACTACCTGTCGCTTGCGCCCGGCGGCCGCAACATCACCGAACTCTTCGCGCTGACCCGCCTTTATGTCGGCTCGGCTCTCGACTTCGATATTCAGGTCATCCTGAGGAAGGAAGACATTCCCTTCTGCCAGCTCGGCCAAGGCGGCGAAGGGGGCGGCAAAGAGGCCGGCGACCCACCGCGCCTCGGTTGGAACAGCTGGGCCCGCGTCGCGCCCGCCGGGAAGGACAGCGGCGATGCGGTGATCGTCGAACGCCAGCGACAGATAGAAGGAGGAGGCCGACATGCGGCTTGAATTGCGCCAGATCGACAGCGAGGGGACGTCGCCCGCCAGCCGGAAATGGTTCTTCGAACGCGGCCGGCGCACGCTCGGACGCGCGCCGGATTGCGATTGGCGGCTGCCGGAGGACCAGCGCTCGGTGTCGAAATTCCATTGCACGATCGAAAGGGACCGCGAAGGCTTCCTGCTGCGCGATCAGAGCGCCAATGGATCGAAGGTCGATGGCCATATCGTTCACGAAGGAGAATCGGCGAGGCTTGCCGACCAATCGACTGTCGAAGTCGGAAACCTGGCCTTCAAGGTCCGCATCTCCGGCGAACGTGATGAAGACCTGGAAGACCCCGAGGCCGGCCTCGTTCTCAGCGACGAACCCCTGACCATCTCCTCCATCCTCGCAGACATCGCCCCCGGCGGCCGTGCTGCCGCTGGCATTCTCGGCGAACGCGTCGCGGAGGATTGGTCGGTACCGGTCGCGACCGAAAAGGAAGGCTCCAGCCCGTCCCGCAATATAGAGATCGGCTGGAACGGCCCGCCAGAAATCCGCTCCGCCACCAAATTCCTTCCGGACGACTGGAATACGGACGAAGGATCCGACTACGGCAGCCATCTGGAACATGGATCGGCGACCCATGTGTCCGCACCGGCTCTGCGCGTCCGCGCCGTGGAGACATTGGAAACCGTCAACGACAACATCCCTCCGCCGGAACCGTTGCTCGACGATTTCCCACGCCTGTCGATCGGCCGGGCGGGCGAGCTCGCGGAAAGACTGGAGCCTTTGCTCGGCCGGTTCGACGAAGCTCTGGACAACGCTTTTGCCGTTTTCGAGATGGAGCCGCCGCGACCCGCTTCCGAGCCGGATATCTTCGGCCGCAGCCGCGAAGAGGCGCTCGTCATCAGAGCCGAGGCCCTGCTTGACCGGCAGATGAAGCTCAATGCCGCGCTGGAAGAGCTCGTGCGGGAAGCCGGGCGCCAGATGGAGCCGCGCATTCTGGAAGCGCGGATCGATGCCGGGTCCCGCGGCCTGCGCTTCGCGCCTCCCTGGGGGCGCAATCGCGACTATTGGCAGGCTTATAAGGCGCAATTCGAAAAGAACGGCAGGGCGCAATCGGTCCGGGAGATCTTTCGCGACGCGATGACGCGGGCGGTGGACGGCGGACAACGCGAGACCATGCCGAAAGAACGGGAAGGAAGCGGCAGACATGAGGAATGAAAACCGGGTGGCCTGGAGCGAAGGCATGTTCCTTCGCGTACAACATTTCCAGCAGGCGGACCGCTGGACGGAAAGGCTTGTCCGCACCACCACGCGCGGCCTCTCTCCCTATCCCTGGGGCGTGTCCGAGATCGGCATCGACCGCAGCGCGCTGGCGATCGGCCAGTTCGCTCTTTCGAACCTGCGCGGCATGATGCCGGACGGCACGCCTTTCGAGGCCCCGATCGATGCCGACCTGCCGCCGCCGCTCGATCTCGACGAGAACACCAAGAACGCGATCGTCTATCTTGCCCTTCCCGCCCGCCAGCCGGGCAAGGCGGATGTGGCGCTGAACGGCGGCGCCAAGTTGAACAGCGTCCGCCTCGTCGCCTCGCATTACGAAGCGCCGGATGCCAATGTCGAGACCGATTTCATGGCGCCGATCGATGTCGGCCGGCTCAGCATGCGTTATCTCAAGACCGGCGACGAGCTCAGCGGATATGAGCTGGTCGGCCTCGCCCGCATCATCGAGGTACGCTCCGACCGCGCCGTCATCCTCGATCCGGAATTCATCGCGCCAAGTCTCAACTGCGCCGCCGAGGCGCGTCTGACCGAGCTGATGACCGAACTGCTCGGCATCGTCCGACACCGCGCGGAAGCGATCGCCGAAAGGATCGGTGATCCGACCATTCGCGGCACGGCGGAGGTCGGCGATTATTTCCTGCTGCAGATCCTCAATCGCGCCGATCCGATGCTGAAGCATATCCTTTCCAATGCGACACGCATCCATCCGATCGAATTCTATGAGACCTGCATCCAGCTCGCGGGCGAACTCGCCACCTTCACGACCGAGCGCAAGCGGGCGACCGATTTCCCGCCCTACCGGCATGACGACCTGAAGGGGACCTTCGCAGCCGTCTTCGACGACCTGCGCGCATCGCTTTCCGCGGTTCTCGAACAGGCCGCCGTCGCGATCGAACTCGCAGAACGCCGCCATGGCGTGCGCGTCGGCACCATCAACGATCGCTCGCTGCTCAGGGATGCCGGTTTCGTGCTGGCGGTCAGGGCAGAAATGTCGGCCGAGGACGTTCGCCGGAAACTGCCGGCCCAGATCAAGGTCGGCCCCGTTGAGCGCATCGCCGATCTCGTCAATGTGGCGCTGCCCGGCATTCCCGTCCGGCCGCTGCCGGTCTTGCCGCGTCAGTTGCCCTACCGGTCCGGCACCATCTACTTCGAACTCGACACCAAAAATCCGCTCTGGAAGCAACTCGACACCTCGGGCGCCATCGCCATGCATCTCGCAGGCGATTTCCCGGGCCTCGAAATGGAACTGTGGGCCCTTAGAGAATGAAGAACGAACCCGCATCCACCTGGCAGAACCTGCCGACCATCGTCGAACTCACCGAGGACGGTGCCCAGAAAAAGCAATCGGCCCGCAAGATGGCCGAAATGCTGGATGACGTGCTGGAATTCCCCGACAGTCCTTCGGACAAGAACCTGCAGCAGGCGTCTTCCCGCAAGGGCGGATGGTCGGTGGAAGCGCTGGTCAGGGATTTCCGTTTCGGCGGCGACGAAGTGCCGACCGTGGTGCGTTCGGCGGCTCCGCTGCTCAATCTCGCCCATGCGCTGCGGCATGCCGAGGAGCAGCCGGACCTGGATCAGCTGCGCAAGGTCGCGGTCGAAGCGATCGGCCGTTACGAACGCGATCTCGCCAGCGCCCGCATCAGTCCGGACCGTGCGCGGGCCGCCCATTATGTCGTCTGCGCCACCGTCGACGACGTGGTCCTGAGCAAGCCCTGGGGCGTGCGTGCCGGTTGGGCCCGCTCCGGCCTCGTCTCCACCTTCCATATGGACGTGACCGGCGGGGACCGGGTGTTCGACCTGCTCGACCATTTCCACCAAAGCCCGGGCGCCAACAAGGACCTGCTGCTCCTTATCTATCTCTGCCTGTCGCTCGCCTTCGAGGGACGCACCCGCGTTTCGCCGCGCGGCAACCTCGAACTCGGCCGCATCCGCGACAGCCTCTACAAGACGCTGCTCGGCCAGTATGGTGTCTTCGAGCGGGAGCTGTCGCCCCATTGGAAGGGCGTTTCGGCCCGCCACAAACCGCTGCGCACCGCCGTGGCGCTCTGGACGCTGCTCTCCGTGCTCGCGCTCGCCTTCGCGCTCGGCTATCTCTTCTTCACTCTGTCGCTGAACAGCGCCTCCGACGGAACGTTCCAGCGGCTGGCCAGCCTGCCGCCGCGCGATACGCCGAGCGTGCTGATCAAGGTGCCGGAGCGGCCACCGGAACCAAATCAGCCGGTCGTCGAGGTCAGGCCCGCGCCGCCGGTCGAGCCCCCGCCGAAACAGACGCCGCCACCGAGCCGTCTCGACAATCTCCTCGCTTTCCTCCAGCCGGAGGTGGAAAAGAAGCTTGTGACGCTGTCGGATTCGAACGGCCGGCTTCTGGTGCGGATCAACAATTCCGGTCTCTTCGATACCGGCAGCGCCGAAGTCAGCGCCAAGTTCCACGATCTCATCCAGCGGATCGGCGGCGCGCTCGCCGCTGAAAAATTCCGTGCCGTCGTCGTCGGCTACACCGACAACGTACCGATCCGCACCGTCCAGTTCCCCTCGAACTGGCATCTCTCCGAAGCGCGCGCCAAGGCAGTCGGCGACATCCTGGCCTCCTATGCAGGGCCCGATGCGATCCTGACTGAAGGCCGCGCCGACAGCGATCCGATCGCCGACAACGCCAGGCCGGAAGGCCGCGAGATGAACCGCCGCACCGAAATCCTGGTCCTCACCGATCCATCGGAAAGGCTGAGCGACGCCGGTCTCAAGGTGCCGCCGGTTCAGGCTGAAAGGCAGAATACCGAAACCGCACCGGCAGCTGGAGGAGCGGCACGATGAACCCGTTGAGTTCCTTCTATACGCTGCGCTCCTATGTGGAGGCCTATGCGGGCCTTCTCGGCCGGCGCTTCATCTCCATCATCTGGGTGGCGGCGATCTGCGTCGTCATCTGGTTCTACGGATACCTCGCCGCCTACGGCAATTTCAAACCGCTGGCGAGCGTCAATGCCCGCCTGCTTCTGATCGGCGCGTTCATTGCCGTCTGGCTCTGCTATCTCATCTTCACGGTCATCCGTGACCGGCGCCGCGACAAGCAGCTGGTCGAAGGCATCGAGCGCGATGCCGAAGCCGAAGCCGCCGCGAGCCAGCAGGCGGAGGTCGGCGAAATCCACAGCCGCCTGAAGGAAGCCCTGCAGCTCCTGCGCCGCATCACCCGCAAGCGTTTCGGTTATATCTACGAACTCCCCTGGTATGTGATCTTTGGCGCCCCCGGTTCCGGCAAGACGACGGCGCTCACCAATTCCGGCCTGAAATTCCCGCTGGGCGATGCGCTGGGCAGCAATTCCGTCCAGGGTATCGGCGGCACCCGCAATTGCAATTGGTGGTTCACCGACGAGGCGATCCTGATCGACACTGCCGGCCGCTACACGACCCAGGACGACCTGGACGGCACCGCCAAGGCCGGCTGGGAAGGCTTTCTCGGGCTCTTGCGCAAATACCGGCGTTCACAGCCGATCAACGGGGCGCTACTGACGCTTTCGATCGGAGACCTGCTGACCCGCGATGCGGAAGCTCAGCGCGAGGAGATCAGGGCGATCCGCCAGCGGCTTTCGGAACTCGACGAGCACCTTCAGGCCCGCGTTCCGGTCTATCTCGTGCTGACCAAGGCCGACCTCCTTACCGGTTTCGTGGAATTTTTCGACGGTTTCAACAAGAGCGACCGCGAACAGGTCTGGGGCACCACGTTCGGCCTGGAGGAGAGTTACAAGGCCACCAATCTGCCGGACCGTTTCCTCGAGGAATTCGCCCTGCTGCAGGAACGCGTCGGCTCCATGCTGATCGAACGCCTTCAGCAGGAGCCGAATCCGGAGCTGCGCGGCCGCATCTTCCGCTTCCCCGCCGAACTCGCGGCACTCAAGGAGAGGCTGCACGAGGTGATGACCGAGCTTTGCTCCGGTTCGAAACTGGTCGAGCCGCCAATGCTGCGCGGCATCTATTTTGCCTCCGGCACGCAGGCCGAAGAAACGAACCTGGCCTCGGCGACCAGGGCACGCCGCAGCTATTTCCTGTCGCGGCTCTTCAAGGAGGTCATTTTCGACGAGGCATCCCTGGTCGCCCGCGACAGGCGGCTTTCCCGCCGCCAGGTGTTTTTCCGCCGCACGGCCTACGCCGCTGCGGTCCTGGCGCTGGCGGTCGTGCTCACCAGCTGGACCGCCACCTATTTCCAGAATACCGCAGCACTTGCGAGCGCCGAGCGGCGCATCAACGCCTACGAACAGCTGGCGCGCGGAGTGCCCGTGCGCGACGTGACGGATAGCGATTTCCTTCGCGTCCTCCCGGCGCTCGACAATCTCGCTGCCGTCACCAGCGAGTTTTCGAGAACCCGCGTATGGCCGGTCAACTTTGGCCTCGACCAGGAAAGCAAGGTTGCCGGCCGCCAGCGCGACGCCTATCAGCGGGCGCTCAACGCACTGCTTCTGCCCCGCATGCTCGTTCAGCTGCAGAAGGAAATGACCGAAAGCAAGGAGGTCGCCACGACCTTCGACGCCCTGAAGCTCTACGGCATGCTTGGCGGCCTTGGCCCGATGGATTCGGATTTCGTGTCGCTGGAAGCGGAAGAAATGTTCACCAGGCTTTATCCCGGCGAAGGCCGATCGACGGCACGGCAGGCGCTGATCGCCCATGCCGGCGCCATGGCGCGCGGTTCGCTTCCGCCGATCGAACTCGACAGCGCCCTGATCGCCAAAGCCCGCGAAACAATCCGTCCCCAGAGCATCCCGAACCGAGCCTATGACATTCTCGCGAGCTACCGCCAGTCGCGCGCGCTGCCTGCCTGGACGCCGGCCGCGGCTCTGGGTCCGCTCGGCGAACAGGCATTCGAGCGCCCGTCCAAGGCTGCGTTGCGGGAAGGCGTACCCGGTCTCTTTTCCAGCACAGGCTACCGCCAGGTCGTCCTGCCGAAGATCACCGATGCGGCGAGGACGGCGCTCGAGGAACAGTGGGTGCGCGGCGAGCCAAACCCGGCAAACTCCTCAATCGACGCGGTCGCGCAGGCCGCGTTGCAACTCTATTTCGACGGTTTCGAACAGCGCTGGTCGGCATTGACGGCGGATCTCAGGGTCAAGCCGTCGCAGACAATCGGAAACGCAGCCGAGACGACCCGCATTCTCGCAAGCGAACCGAACCCGGTGGAAAACATCGCCAGGTCCATCGCCGCGGCGACCGATCTTCGCCAGCCCGGTGCCGAGGTCGCTTCCGCGGCCAATGACAGCCTGCCCGCCTCGACCACGGCGCTCGCCAGCGCCGCGAATGCGCCGGACCCGTTCGCACCGCTGCGCGCCGCGCTCGAACCCCCGCAATCCGATCCGCTGTCCTCCGGGCAGCTGCCCACCGGCCAGGCGCAGGATGCGCCGAAATCGCAGATCGCCCAGCTGAAGCCCGTCCTGCAGAAAGTGCACGAGCAGCTGTCGCGTGCCGCGACTTCCACCGCCGAGGTCGCGAAGGTCTTCGACGTGGACAGCCAGCTGACCAACGCCAATCAGGATCTCCTGCAGCAGGCGCGGCGGCTGCCGGCGCCGGTCGATACCTGGATGGCCGGGGTTGCGGCGGATGTCGGCTCGCTGGCGGTCAAATCCGCCCGTACCCGCATCAGCAACGCATGGACTGCCGAAGGCGCCAATTTCTGTTCCAGCGTGGTCACCGGCCGTTATCCTTTCGACCGGGAATCTCCGCGGGATGTTGCGATGAGCGATTTCGTGCGCCTGTTCGGTCCGAAAGGCCTGTTCAAGACCTTCTTCAACGACCGGCTCGCCACTTTCGTCGATACCAGTTCTTCGCCCTGGGGCTGGAAGGGCACATTCGGCTCCGCCAGCATTCCGAGCGAGGCAATCGCCCAGTTCGAGAATGCCGACAAGATCAACCGGGCCTTCTTCTCCGCAAACAGCGAGACACCATCGGTGGCCATCAATGTCAAACCCGTCTCGCTGACCGACAGCGCCAATGCGGTCATGCTGGAAATCGAGGGAGAACGCGTCGTCTATTTCCATGGGCCGATCCAGTCGAAATCGATCACCTGGCCCTCGACCGGCCCGAGCAACGCTTCGCGCATCGCCTTCCAGCCGGGGGGCTGGCAGGAGGCAATGACGGAAAACGGCGACTGGTCGCCCTTCCGGCTGTTCGACAGCGCCGATATCACCATGCAGGGTGACGACCTCTTCCGCGCCAGCTTCCGGCAGAACGGCCGAACGGCCGAGTTCGACGTGCAATTCGGCTCCGTCCTCAACCCGTTCCGCCTGGAGGCGCTCAATGCCTTCTCCTGCCCCACGCAATTCTGATCGGCGCGTCATGAACGAACGCGCGACGCCAGGCCAGATTTCACCCGAAGCGGATCGCATCGGCTTCTTCGGCAAGTTGCCGACCCATGGCGATTTCGTCTCGACCGGGCTCGGGCGAAAACTACAGGGCGCGCTCGATACCTGGCTGCAATCCAGTCTCCAGGCCATTCAGGGCGAATTCGGCGGCCAATGGGAACACCGCTTCAGATCCATGCCGTCCTGGCGTTTCGTCGTCGAACGGGATCTCTGGGGACCGGCAACCGTGGCCGGCGTCATCGTGCCGAGCTTCGACCGTGTCGGCCGCAATTTCCCGCTTGCCGTCGCGGCTCAGCTGCACGGGTTTTCCGGAGATCCGCGCTGCCTTTGCCTCGACGACACATGGTTCATCGCGGCCGAAGGCCTGGCCGAGACCTCGGCCCGCCGCGATTTCGACATTGAAACCTTCACGACAGGCCTGAAGCGGCTAAGACCCCCAAGGCCCGGCCAGTTCGATGACGGGGTAGAGCAAAGCAGCCTGACGCCGCCTGGAACGCTCTGGTGGCGGACCGATCCGGAAGACCGACGGATGAAAGGGTTCCGCATCACCGGCGCTCCCGGCCCGTCGGATTTTCTGAAGCTTTTGCTGCGCGAGGATGCCGCCAAGGGGGCTGAGCCGTCCGGATCCGTCCCTCGCCCGCAACAGGCAGCGACTGAACCGAAACCGATACCGGCCGAGACGCCCCGAGGCCTGCAACTCTTCCACAGCTATGCCAGCCATCCCGGCACACGCCTGTCTCTCAACGCCGACAGCGTCTTCATCTCGACCAAACCGTCGATATTCGCGATCGTGGACGGCGTCGGCGATGGCAACGGCGCCGTGGAAGCCAGCAAGATCGGCGCCGGCATGCTGGGCGATGCAAGGCCTCAGGAAACGATCGAAGCACTTGTCCAGGAAATCAAGGGAAAGCTCGGC
The DNA here is from genome assembly GCA_900471605.1 of Hyphomicrobiales bacterium. Classification (GTDB taxonomy): domain Bacteria; phylum Pseudomonadota; class Alphaproteobacteria; order Rhizobiales; family Rhizobiaceae; genus Neorhizobium. Next base: position 85,326 of record UCEY01000025.1, read on the forward strand.
CAAGCTCATGGCGTGTTGCAATCGGGGCACCTCACCTCGGATCGCTCCGCCCCCTCGGCCAGCGTCGTCGTCCTGGCATCTCTGCACGGCAGTTTTGCGGTTCTCTGGGCAGGAGATGCCCGCTGCTATCTGCTGCGCGATGGCATGATGCGTTGCCTCACGCGCGACCACACCGAAGTCGGCCTCAGGCGCTCGCTTGCAAGAGGGATCGGGCTGAGGGGCCAATTGGTCCCCGAAGTTGTTTCCGACCGGTTGCAACCTGACGACCGGTTCATGCTCTGCAGCAATCCCCTGCCTCAAACCCTATCCGAACGCGGCATAGCGGAAATCCTGCTCTCAACGGAGCTAGACGAAGTTTCCGCCGTGCTGACGCAGGAAGCCCTGATCGCCAATTGCAGGGAAAACCTCAGCGTCCTGGTGATCGACGTGAAAGCCGATCGTGGTTGATCATTCCGGGAACACGGATTTCGAGGAGGTTGCGCGCAGTTTCGCAGCCCTCTGGCACGCTCTCGCCGCCGCTGGAGATGGCGCCCGCGATCCGCAAAGGCGCAATTCTCTTCTCGATCAGGTCCGCAACGCCCTCGACCGCGGCGAAGACCGCCTCGCCGGCCATGACGTGACCATCATCGCCAATACTTTCGTGCTCGAAGCGCTGGTCCACGAGGGCGCGATGACCGAAATTCATCGCGCCCGCCATCGCGACCTCGATAAGCTGCATGCCATCAAGACGCTTCGCCTCAGCCAGGCGGACGATCCCGTGGCGCGAAGACTGCTGCTGCGCGAGGCAAGGATCGGCGGCGCGATCCGCCATCCGAACGTGGCGGCAACCGAGACGCTCCTGCGGCTTGCCGACGGCCGCCCGGCTCTGGTGCTCGAATGGATCGAGCGCAGCCTTGCCGACCTTGTCCTCGAGGCTCCGCTTTCGGTCGGCGATATCACACAAATCATCGCCGCCATCTTGAGGGGGCTCGATGCTATCCATACGGCCGGCTACGTCCATGGGGATCTGTCGCTCTCCAATCTCCGTTATCGGGACGACAATCTCTCACAACTGAAGATCGGCGATTTCGGCATCGCGCTCGAAACGGGGGGGCGTCATCGGGATCTCGACATCGCCTTTGCCGGCCGGCCGCAATTCGCGCCCCCGGAACAATTGGCGGGAGAGGCGCTCGACGGGCGTTCGGATCTCCATGCCGCCGGCCTCATCCTGTCGGTGCTTCTCGATCATTGCCCCATCGATCATCGTGAGAAAACCGGCGCGATCATCGAGCGCCTGCGCCGGTTCGCGGCCGAACTTTCGCGCCCTGAACCGCAGGAGCGGCCGGAAAACGCGAAAGCCGCCCTACATCTGCTGGGCGGCCTTGACCGGAAAGTCCCGCGCTAGGGGTCAGTTGCTGCCGGGCAGCGGTGCGGCGGCCGTCGGCGCGCTCTTCTGATAGATCGTGAAGAGCTTGGCGAAGTCCACGAGACCCGAATTGGTGGCATAGAGAATGTCGCCGTCCGCCATCTTGAACCGCTGCATCAGCGACAGGTTGGCGACGTCCTTCATGTCCACGCGGTAGATCGCCGGCTTCGTCGTCATGACCACCGTGCCGGGGTTCTTGCCGGCGTTTGCCGCAGTGGCCTGGCTGTAGACCGGCTGATTGCGCACAACATAGAAGTTGCTGGCGTCGGCCCGGTCATCGAGCAGTCCGCCCGCACGCGTGAATGCCTGCATGAGCGTGAGCTTGCCGGGCTCGAATTCGAACTCGCCAACGCTCTTGAACGCACCGAACGCGGTGAAGGACGGCGCATCCTTGCCGATATAGACCTGATCCTCGGGCAAGAGGTAGATGTTCTGGCGATCTTCGTTGAGAACCCGTTCGAGCGGCGCGCTGGCTCTCTGCTTGCCGCGAATGACGGTCACCGTCGCGGCGGTCGGCGCCGAGGAGGCGCCGCCTGCAAGCGCGATGGCGTCGAGGACGCGCTCCTTGCGCGCGGTGAGCGGGAAACGCCCGGCGGCGCGGACATCACCGTTGACGGTGAAGCCGGTCGTCGGCTTGTCGACGACGGTGACGACCGCCTGCGGGTTGACCGCAGATCCCTTCAGGCCGGCTGCGATCCTCGCCTGCAGCGCCTCTGGCGAGGATTCCAGCACACGCTGTCTTCCGACAAAGGGCAAGGTCACGGTACCGGCGGAATCCACGGTGAAGCGCCCCAGATTCAGCGTCTTGCTCTGCGTCGAGGAGAACATGCCTTCCTCGCCGGTATCAAGGATGGTGACCTCGATGACATCGCCGCGACGAAGGCGGCTATCCGCAAATCCGGTGGAGCGCAGGACGCTGAGGCCTTGATCGGTCGCGGAATAGCCGAGCGGCGCAACGTTGAACGGTTCCATCGGCGCATTCGCCAGCCGCACGACGGGGATCTTCTGCCCGGTTTGGGGATCCGTCGCGTCATAAAACCTGCCAGCGGTCGGCCCGTCGGACGGTGCGGCACAGGCACTGAGAACCGCAACAAAGACGCAAGTGGCAAGCTTCCGCATCCCGTATCCTTTTGGAAAAGCCTCGTTTCCTTGACAAGTATCAAGTCGAAGCATCACGGCAATATGAACCGGGCACAAAAAAGCCATTATGACAGCCTGCAGGCGAGCACGTGTGGTTGATGTGCAACTCTACCCCCAATTGGCGGGCTGTCTAACAGCATGCGGGCCGGCATCTACCGCGAACAGGCTTTCAATTCGCGCACCTCGGGGTGAGGAGCCCGGCGGCAGGTTGCATCCTGATTCGCTCCGATGCGCGTGCGCCTTCCTCTTTGCTCAGATGTCTTTTGGACGATCAATCCAAGCAACCTTGGCGAGCCTCGGCATTACTCCTCAGGCGGGAAACGCAAGCCTGAAAAAAACCGATACGGCGGCCTATCTCCCCACTATCTTCATCCATTCCGATGAAAATCCAAATTCCAAGAGACGGATTTTCAAGCGCGGTGCGTTTAACAGACGTGGTAATCCGGTTTGGAAGACCGGTTCGGAAATTTTGGGTGTCTCGACAGGTTTGTCATGAATGTCTTCATTCTTCGATCGCATCGTGGGACGGTTGCCGCGTGCTGATCGACCCTAGAGTATCGGACCCATGATGGACGACCCAGATGCGGACCTGGTCGGCGGTATCGCGTCCGGTGACCCCGACGCGATGCGCAGGATCGTCATGGCCAAACTGCCGAGAATACTGCTGGTCGCAACCCGCATGCTGGGCGACAAGGGCGAGGCGGAAGATGTCGCCCAGGAAACTTTTCTGCGGATATGGAAACACGCGGGCAGCTGGCGGCAGGGAAGAGCGAAGTTTGACACCTGGGCGCATCGGGTGGCACTCAATCTGTGCTACGACCGGCTTCGTCGCCGAAGAGAAATTCTCGTCGCCGAAGCTCCCGAGATGGTTGACCAGGGCCCGCTGCCGGACGCCGGATTGCTCGACGACATGAGCGGCGAAAGGGTGCAGCGCGCATTGCAAAGCCTGGCGCCGCGTCAAAGAGAGGCGATCATCCTGGTTTATTACCAGGACATGTCCAATCGTGACGCGGCGGAAGTGATGCAGATCAAGGTCGATGCGCTCGAGAGCTTGCTGGCAAGAGGACGCCGCACGTTGCGCGCGATGCTGAACGGAGAAGAAACATGACCGAGAAAACAGCAGCTCCGGTCGATCGGGAAACCTTTCGGGCTCTGGTCAATGCTTATGGATCTAGCCCCCATCGTTGGCCCGATGCGATCAGAGATCCGGCCGTCTCCTTTATGGAAACCGAAGAAGGGCGGGCGCTGGCCGCAGATGCAGCCCAGCTCGACGCAATTCTGTTCCGGCTGCAGCCGCCGGTGCCTCCAGCCGGACTGGCCGCCGGAATCCTGGCCGATGGCGAAACGTGGCGCACCAGAAGACAGAGAATCCGTCGCTGGGCGATCAGTGCCGGTTTGGTCGGGATCGGACTTGCCGGCGGCCTGACAGGCGCCGTTGCCGTGGCGGTCATCACGCCTCCCCCTGCCCTTTCCATCAACGGCACCATGACCGCATTCGGCGAATTGCAGTTCGATAGCGAGTTGACGCAGGAGACACCATGAGCGACATCAATTTCAGAAGGCTGGTGATTTCGCTGCTTGCGCTCAACACCTTTCTCATCTGCGCTCTTGCGGGCGCCGGGATCGTCTATCTGAGGACAGACCCGCCGGCCGCGGTTGCGCGAATGCCGCTGGCCGGCGAGCAGCTGTCCAAGGATGATCGGGATGCCTTTCAACGCACGATGAATGATGCTCGTCGCGCGGTACGCCAGAATTCGCTGGAAGCACGGCAGGCCCGCATCGAGGCTGCCGCCCTGATGGGCGAACCGGAACTCGACGCCAAGGCGCTTGCCAGCGCGCTGGACCGCGCGCGCCGGTCGGAACTCGCCGTGCGTGCCGCCACCGAAGACCGGGCCGTGGAATTCGCACAGGGACTGCCCCTCGACGCGCGGCGGCGGCTTGCGGAAGGGCTGCTGGCCCGCGAGGCTCCACGCCCTGCCACGAAATGACCACATTTGGGAAGCGACGGATTTTTCTGCAGCCGCCGTTAAAGAGCCGATGACGAAACGGAGTTCGTATCGGTTATGGCCAATTCCAAAGAGATTGACGCTGCCCTGACACTCTGGCGCTTTGGCCTCGGCGCGCGCGAAGGCGATCTGCAGGCGATCAAGGATGACCCCCGCGATCTTCTACGGCAGGAGGTGGTGGAATGCTACACGCCGACGCCCGTCGGAGCGGCACTGCGTTCCAGCGCCGACCTGCTCATGTCTCTGATCGAATACAACAAGGAAGTCCAGGCGGAACGGGACCGTCCTGCGCCTGCGCCGATGCCCGCCCCGCAGCCGGTCGCAACCGCAGTTGGCAATGCCCAAGATGCAAACCGCCCCGCCGGGGGCATGATGGATGCGGGAGCGACGGCGGCTCCGGCCCAACCGCAGCAACCCGACAAGAAGGCCGCCCCGGCCTCAAAACGCCCGTACCTTCCCCAGCAGATACTCATTGCCGAAGCCGACGCCCGATTCAACGGCACCATACATCAGCCATTGATCGGTTTCGGCGAACGGCTCGCGATGTTCTGGGCCAACCATTTCGCAATCGCCACCGGCAAGGGCGGCGACGTGCATATCATGGCGGGCGCCTTCGAGCGCGAAGCGATCCGTCCGCATGTCTTCGGCCGCTTCGAAGATATGCTGCTGGCGGTCGAGAGCCATCCGGCCATGCTGTATTTCCTCGACAACCATCAATCGATCGGGCCGAATTCCCAGGCCAACAAGAATGGAAAACGCGGACTCAACGAGAACCTCGCCCGCGAGATCATGGAACTGCACACGCTGGGGGTAGATGGCGGCTACGATCAGGCCGACGTGACGTCGCTTGCCCGTATCATCACCGGCTGGAGCGTCTATCGCGATGAAAAACGTCCCGGCCCGATGGGCAGTTTCGTTTTCAACGCCTATGCGCACGAACCGGGCGACCATTCGGTGATGGGAATGACCTATGCCGAGGACGGCGAGGAACAGGGGCGCTCGGTGCTGCGCGACCTCGCTCGCCATCCGGCGACCGCCAAACATATCGCCTTCAAGCTCGTCCGGCATTTCGTGGCCGATCAGCCGCCGGCCGGTATCGTCCGCAAAGTCGCCGCGGCCTACACGAAAACTCATGGCGACCTGTCCGCCGTCTACAAAGCCCTGATCGATAGCGAAGAAGCCTGGGCGCCCGAGTTGTCCAAGATGCGGCCTCCGCTCGACTACGTCGTGGCGCTGATCCGCGCGACAGGCCTCAGACCAAAACCCGAGCAGATCATCTCCACCCTGAACGCGCTCGGTCAGCCGCTCTGGAACCCCTCGGGCCCGAACGGTTTCTCCGATGTCACGGATGGCTGGGCCTCGTCCGAAGGTCTCGCCACCCGGATCGACGCCGCCGCCATCTTCGCCCACCAGACTGGCGGGGCCACCGACCCACGGGAATTCGTCAGGGACCGCTTGGGTCCCCTTCTTTCTCCCGAAACGCTGCAGGCGGTGGCCCGGGCCGAAACCAAGGCGCAAGGCCTGTCGATCGCATTCCTTTCCCCCGAATTTCAGAGGCGTTGATCATGTTGTGCGAGCATCTTTCCCCGACCCGTCGTGCAGTCCTCGGCGCTTCCGGCGCACTTTTTGCCTGGGCCTTCATGCCCCGCTTCGCTCATGCCGCCGGCGGGCGAGACCCGCGTTTCGTAACGATCATCCTGCGCGGCGCACTCGACGGCCTGACGGCCGTCCCGCCGATCGGTGATCCGGACTACGAAGCGTTGAGACAGCAGAGCGCCATGCGGATCGAGGGAACCAATGCCGCACTGCCGCTCGACGGTTTCTTTGCGCTGCATCCCTCCATGCGCAATTTTCAACGTCTCTTTCGCGCCGGACAGGCGGCCGTCGTGCATGCCAGTGCGACCTCCTATCGGGAGCGGTCGCATTTCGATGGTCAGGACGTTCTGGAATCGGGATTTCCGGCGCCCGGTCACGTCGAGACCGGTTGGCTCAATAGATTGCTCGAAGGACTGCCGGCGGGTGAACGGGTCGCGCCGGGCCTAGCCGAGCGCGTGCGGGGACTGTCGGTCGGGACCACGGCCGCACTGGTCATTCGCGGCAAAGCGCCGGTGCTCGGCTGGGCTCCCTCCATCCTGAAACCTGCGGATGGCGATCTCGCTCCCCGCCTTGCCGATCTCTACGGACAGAAGGACCCGGTTCTCGCGCGCCTTCTTCAAGAAGGGATCGACACCGGAAAGATCGCGTCCGGCATCGACATCAAGGCGCGCGGCGGTCCGGGAGATCCGAACGGCATGGAGCAGATGGCGAGGGGTGCTGCACGGCTGATCGCGCATCCGGAAGGCCCCCGTGTCGCAGCCCTCGCATTCGAGGGATGGGATACCCACGCTCAGGAAACCGACCGTCTGGCAAAACTGCTGACCGGGCTCGACAACGCGCTCGCTGCATTCGAGCAGGAACTCGGCCCCGTCTGGAAGGATACCGCAATCCTCGTCGCAACGGAGTTCGGCCGTACCGCCCGCATCAATGGAACCGAAGGCACGGACCACGGCACGGGCACGACGGCTTTTCTCGCCGGCGGAGCGATCCGCGGAGGACGGGTCATCACCGACTGGCCCGGCTTGAAGGAAGCGCAATTGCACGACGCCCGCGACCTTGCAGCAACCACTGATCTCAGAGCGATCATCAAGGGTGTTGCGACCGACCTGCTCGGCGCGAACGCCGGCCATCTGCGCGATGTTGTTTTCCCCGGTTCGGAAAACGTACAGGCCGCAAAAGGCCTGATCGTCTGACCGCGTTGTGTTGAGGGCGGACCCGGTGTGTCGGGTTCCTGATCTCATCGATCCCCGACGTTTGGCAGGATTTTTCGCAAGGCAGGGAGTTCTTAAACGAAATAGTCTATTTATTTTATAGAAAATATCCCACCCTTCCGTGCATCGATATCCACATCCTGCAACGAAAAGGGGAAGATCGACGATGACATTGGTAAAGACAGTGAGAGTGGCGCTGATCGGCCTGCTGGGCTTCGGCGCCATGGGTGGCGTGGCCGCGGCTCAGACGAACGCGCCTCTTCTTCCAAAAGTGCCGCCCGGAACGGTCCTGACGATCGGCGATCCGGTGACGCAGAAAGCACTGGAAGTCTCCGGCCTGATCAAGGAACTGTCCTTCGAGGTCAAATGGGCGAACATCAGCGGTGGCCCTCAGACTTCGGAGGCATTCCGGGCCAAGGCGCTCGACGTCGGATCGGTAGCCGAGATCCCTTCGATCTTCGCCAACTGGAACAACCTGCCGGTCCGCAACATCGCCTATCGCGAACGCCGCGATCCGATCGCCAATCCCATTTATCGTTTCGGCGTGGCGCCGGGCGCCGGCGTCAAGACGCTGGCGGACTTCCGCGGCAAGCGGATCGCCTTCAGCCCCGGCCAGGCGCAGGGCGCGCTCGTCCTGCGGGCAATCCATGCTGCCGGTCTCAAGAAAAGCGACGTCACCCTGGTCGAACTGCCCAGCACCGGCGACGTCTATCCGAAGGCGCTGGCGAGCAGGCAGGTCGACATCGCCCCGCTCGGCGGCGTCTACATTCGGCGCTATATCACGCAATACGGCGCCGAGGGCGCCACGCTCCTGGAACACGGGCTGCGCGATGATCCCGCCCATCTTTATGCTCCGCAATGGGTGCTGGACGATCCCGCCAAAGCCGCCGCTCTCGCCGAATTTGTTGGCCTGTGGGCGCGCGCGACCGAATGGGTCAACAGGAACCCGGAGATCTGGATCAAGGAATATTATGTCGGCCAACAGGGCCTGAGCCGGGATGACGGCGAATATCTCGTCAAGCTGACCGGGGAACAGGTTGTGTCCGGCGATTGGAGCGAGGTGAAGAAGCGCCATCAGGCGACCATCAACCTGCTGGCGGAAGAGCTCGGCTACAAACCCTTCGACGTGGAAAAGATCTTCGACAACCGGTTCGAAAAAGTCGCCTCCGCCGCTTTGGCGAAGAGCCAGTAACCCCAACGGCATCCAAGAGGAGATCTGAACATGGCAACCATTTGGGATGCGGTCGAGGTGAAAACACCCCGGCAATCCAGCCGCGAAACTATCCATACGGTTCCATCCGTGGCGAGGCCCGGTGTGTCCCGGCGTCGTCGAAGACTTGGGCCTGGACCGGCGATACCCTTCGGACTACAGATCGGGCCGGCATTGCTTGTTCTGCTATGGGTGACCGGATCGGCACTCGGATGGATCGATCCCCGGATCCTGTCCGCCCCCTGGACGGTCGTCGAAGCCTTTGGAAGGCTCATCGAGCAGGGACGCCTGCAGGATAATTTCGTGACATCGGCGACGCGTGCCCTGCTCGGTCTTGGCATCGGATTGGTGATCGGCACGGTCCTTGCCGTCATCGCCGGCCTTTCCCGGATCGGCGAAGCGCTGATCGACGGCCCCGTGCAGATCAAGCGTGCGATCCCCACGCTTGCCCTGATCCCCCTCCTGATCCTGTGGTTCGGCATCGGCGAGGGCATGAAGGTCACGACCATCGCGCTCGCCGTCATCATACCCATCTACATTCATACGCATAACGCCCTGCGCGGAATCGACAGCCGCTATGTGGAACTGGCCGAGACCTTGGGCATGAGCCAGAAGGATTTCATCCTCCAGGTCGTGCTGCCCGGCGCCTTGCCCGGATTTCTCCTGGGGCTGCGGTTTGCCGTCACCCTTTGCTGGGTTTCGCTTGTCGTGGTCGAGCAGATCAACGCCACCAGCGGGCTTGGCTACATGATCGACCTCGCCCGCAACTATGGACAAACCGATGTCATCCTCGTCGGCCTGGTCGTCTACGTACTGCTGGGTCTTGTCTCGGACGGTCTCGTCCGCCTGCTCGAACGGAGGGTCCTCTCATGGCGCCGCACGCTAGCCAACTGAAGTCTGCCACCAAAACCGTCCATGTCCGCAACCTCGTGCGCCGCTTCGCCGCCAAGACGATCCTGGACGGAGTGGATCTCGATATCGAGGAGGGTCAATTCGTGGCGCTGCTCGGCAGAAGCGGATCCGGCAAGAGCACCTTTCTCAAAGCCCTTGCCGGCCTCGACCACGACGTCGAGGGCACCGGCACGCTCGACACGCCCGAAAATCTCTCGGTGGTCTTTCAGGATGCTCGCCTCCTGCCCTGGCGTACCGTCATCCAGAACGTCACGCTCGGCCTGCCGGGTGCGGCCGGTCAGGAAGCGGGCAGAAAGGCATTGGCGGAGGTGGGGCTCGAAGGCCGCGAGGCAGCCTGGCCGAACCAGCTCTCCGGCGGCGAGCAGCAGCGGGTCGCCCTTGCGCGCTCGCTGGTCCGCCAGCCGTCCCTGCTTCTCGCCGACGAGCCGTTTGGAGCGCTCGACGCCCTCACGCGGCTGAAGATGCACGACCTCTTGCGGGAATTGTGCGCGAGGCACCGCCCGGCGGTATTGCTCGTCACCCATGACGTCGATGAGGCCATTTCGCTTGCCGACCGGATCCTCGTCCTCGACGAGGGCCGCCTGATCGAGGACCTGCGGGTCGATCTGCCGGCGCCGCGTGACCATGGCGATCCGCGCTTTGCAAGCATCCGCACCCAGCTTTTGAGCCGACTGGGGGTCGAAACTCCCGGACGGCGTGCCGCCTGAAATCCGACGCACGAGATCCAAGCGACCAAGTGATCATGGCCGGGAAGGGTCTGCTCAACTTCAACACCTCAACCGAGGAATACGCCAATGACCAAACACAACAGACAGATACGGCTGGGAGCCTTCATCATGGCGACCGGCCACCACGTCGCCGCCTGGCGTCATCCTGACGCGCAGGCCGACGCGGGCCTGAACATCGACCACTATCGCGAACTCGCCCAGACGGCAGAGCGCGGCAAGTTCGATCTGGTGTTCGTAGCGGACAGCCCCGCAGGGTGGGAGCAGGCAAAGGACCCTGAAGCACTTCGCCGTTCCTCCCAGGGCGCCCATTTCGAACCCGTGACCCTATGGGCGGCGCTGTCGCAGACCACGAGCCATATAGGTTTCGTCGCCACCGCATCCACCACCTACGAGGACCCCTATCTTCTGGCCCGCAAATTCGCCTCGCTCGACTACATCTCCAAGGGACGGGCTGCCTGGAATGTGGTCACGACGGGCGCCGACGTTTCCAGGAACTTTTCCATCCCCGGTCATCCCGCCCATGCCGACCGTTATGCGCGGGCTGAAGAATTCGTCGATCTGGTGAAAGGTTTGTGGGATAGCTACGAAGACGACGCCTTCATCCGCGACAAGGAAAACGGCATCTATCTCGATCCCGACAAGGTACATCTCGTGGATCACAAGGGGCAGTTCTTCTCCGTCACCGGTCCGCTCAATGTCGGCCGTCCCGTGCAGGGCTATCCGGTCATCGTGCAGGCCGGCGCGTCGGAACCCGGCCGCGAGCTTGCCGCGAGAACCGCAGAAATGATCTTCACCGCCAACCAGACACTCGATGACGCCCAGGAATTCTATTCGGACGTCAAGGGACGGCTCGCCCGTTATGGACGCAGTCAGGACGACCTTCTGATCAGTCCCGGCATATTCCCCGTTCTCGGTGGAACGGAAAAGGAGGCGCAGGAAAACTACGATTATATCCAGTCGCTCGTTCACCCCTCCATTGCCTGGAATATTCTCGCCCGCCACTACAAGGGCGTCGATCTCTCCGGTTATTCGCTGGACGACCCTGCCCCGCCATTGCCCCAGGATACCGAGCTCAACAAAAGCCGTCTCAAACTGGTCACCGATCTGGTATCGCGAAACAATCTGACGCTACGCCAGTTCTATCTTGCCGTTGCAACCGCCCGCGGCCATCGCACCGTCGTCGGCACGCCCGAACAGATTGCCGATGCGATGCAGCTATGGTTCGAGAATGGCGCAGCCGACGCCTTCAACGTCATGCCGCCGGTGCTTCCTGCCGGATTGACGGACTTCGTGGATCAGGTGGTACCCATCCTGCGCAGGCGTGGTCTTTTCCGGCATGAATATGAAGGGACGACCCTTCGCGAAAACCTGGGCCTCAAGCGACCGCAAAACGGTTTCGCGCTTCGATCCCAGCTCGAGCAGAAGACCCGGGCTGCGGTTTGATGCCGGTATTTCAGTGACATGTCCTGGCCTTGTGCTGACCGGATCGCCGTCAGTTCCGGGCCGGGACGCTGGCTCGTGCCCTCCCGGGCACGGCTCGCTCAGGCACTCAGTGCCCGCTTCCGGTCATGCGCGAAGCCAATCGCTTCCGATTGAGGCATTGCCTTGCCGAAGATGTAGCCCTGGCCGATATCGCAGCCCTGGCTCAGGAAATAGGCGAGCTGCGAATTCTCCTCGATCCCTTCGACCGTGGTCTTGAGGTTGAGACTGCGGCTCAGTCCGAGCATGGCGTCGATGATCTTGGCGTTCTTGTCGTTGTGAGTGAAACCCGACACGAAGCTTTTGTCGATCTTGATCTTGTCGAACTTGAACCGCGCCAGCTGAGCCAGGCTGGAATACCCGGTCCCGAAATCGTCGAGCGCCACCTGGATGCCGGCGGCGTGGAACTGCTCTATCGTGGCGGCGGCAAGATCAGGGTCGCTGATCAGAGCATTTTCGGTGATCTCGATCTCCAGCCGGGACGGTGCAAGGCCTGTCTGCTGCAGGATATGGAGAATGCGGCTTGCCAGCAGCCTGTCTTCGATCTGGACAGGAGAGACATTGAAAGAGAGGGAGAAAGGTCCAGGCCAGAGCTGCGCATCACGGCAGGCTTTCGACAGAAGCTGCTCGAACAGAGTGGTAATAAGGCCGGTCTCCTCGGCCACAGCGATGAATTGCTGCGGCGAAACGAACGCTCCACCCTTGTTCCACCGCGCAAGCGCCTCGAACCCGCAGAGTTCCCCCGTCCGGAGATTGATCAGCGGCTGATAGAACGGTTCGATCTTGCCGTCGTCGATGGCGCGGCGAAGTTCACCTTCGAGTTTGGCCCGTTCGGAGACCTTTTCCTGCATTTCGGGCTGGAACAGAGCATATTGGTTGTGACCTCGGCTCTTCGCCTCGTAGAGCGCAACGTCCGACCGATGACAGACTTCCTCAAGCGAGCTACCGTGATCCGGGATGCGGGCATAACCGACGCTGGCACCGACCTCGGTCGGCAGGGTGCCGATCCGGACCGGCCGGGAGACCGAATGGATGAGCAACTGCGCGAAGAGCTCCTCCTTCTCCGGCGAAAGGTTGCGGGCCACCGCGACGAACTCATCTCCGCCAAAGCGGAAGACACACTCATATTCGGCCAACGCGCAGATGCGCCGGGACACTTCCTTCAGCAGGGCATCGCCCCCTTGATGACCGAGAAGATCGTTGACCTTTTTGAACCCGTCGAGATCTATCGAAAACACCGTCGCAGTCTGCGGTCCGATCTCCTCGTCCGGTTCCTGCCGATTTTCGTCGAGCTGCGAAAGCACGAGCCTGTCGAACGCGTAGCGGTTGGGAAGTTTCGTCAGATGATCGTGCGTGGCAATGTGATCGGCCTCGTCAAAGGCGTTGCGACGATTCAGCATTTCGTTGCGCATATCGAGAATACGCAGCGCCGAATAGGCAAAACTCGCAAGACCTGCGACGAGAAGTATGATGATGACAACGTGGGCTTTTCCCGAGCTGATCGACTGAACCAACTCAAGCAGCAGGTCTTCGTAGGTTAAACAACCGACAAGCAGCAACATCGCGACGGCCGTCACTTGCGCCAACTGCCTCCCAGCTTTGCTTTCCAGAAAATCCTTCATCTACTCCTCCAACTCTGCGATCCTAGGATAAACAGTTAAAGGATTCATTATTCAGAGTTGTGCAAAACAACCGAACTTCATGATACTGCCACCCGGAAGGCTATGCCGGGCAACGCCAAAAATCGGCTGGCTGATGCTCAAGAATGTCCGCGATTTGGACGATGGGGCAGGCACGGCGAACCAGATCCAGGCGAAAGCACCGACAGCGCCGGCCGGCGCTGCAACCGTTGCAACAAACTGTACTTCTCTCAGTTGATATCGCGCTTGGATATCGCTCCACTGAGCGCCTCGGAAAGCTCGGCAAGCTGGTAGGGCTTGCGCAGGATCCGGATGCCCTGCGCTTCTGCCGCCTGTTTGGCAGCCTCGGAATATCCGCTCGTCAACAGGATGGGCAGTTCGGCGCGACGCGACCGGATTTCCTTTGCCAGCTCCACACCATCCATTCCCCCCGGCATCATGATGTCCGAGAACACCACGTCTACCTGACGACCATTGGCGAGGGCCCCCAGAGCCGCGGCCGCCGTCGCGGCCCGCACCACCTGGTAACCGAGATCGTCCAGCATCTCGCTGACAAGCGCCGCGACTTCGTCGTCATCCTCGACGAGCAGGACGCTGCCCGCCGAAGCCGGACGTCGCCGCACTACGTGCAGATCCACCAGGTGGCGCTCGTCCGGGCCGGGCTCTTTGGAGGAGCGGGGCAACAGGAGGGCTATCCTGGTCCCACGGCCGACCTCGCTTTCGATCTCTATCTTCCCACCGGATTGCTGCACGAACCCGTGCACCTGGGCGAGGCCGAGGCCGGACCCCTTGCCAATGTCCTTCGTGGTAAAGAAGGGTTCGAACACCCGCGCCTGCACCTCGCGGGTCATTCCGGTGCCATTGTCGCTGACGGAAACCCGGACGAAATCCTTGGTGGCGCCGTCCTGATGCGAAAGCGGGACATTTTCCCCGCGGATTTCGATCGTGCCGCCTTTCGGCATCGCGTCACGCGCATTGACCGCAAGATTGAGAACGACAAGCTCCAGCTCGCTTGCATCAACCTCGACCGGCCATAGGTCCGGTGAGAATTCCAGGTTGACAAGAACGTCGCCCCGAAGACTGCGGTCGAGCAGCTCCCGCATCCCTCCGATCTGGCGGGCCAGATCGACCGTCTGCGGTTTGAGATCCTGACGACGGGAAAAGGCCAGGAGCTGTCGGGTCAGGCCCGATCCGCGTTCGGCCGCCTGCCGCATTCCGTCCATCAGCCTTTTGCGCTTGGCGGGATCCGTCTGCCGGTCGAGCATTTCCAGGCCTCCGGAAATGACCATCAGCAGATTGTTGAAATCGTGGGCCACGCCCCCTGTCAACTGGCCGATCGCTTCGATCTTCTGAGCCTGCCGAAGTTTTTCCTCGACATGCGCACGTACCGTCATCTGGTCGCGCAGGGCCTCGTTCGCGGCTTCGAGCTCCTTCGTGCGCAAAGCAACCTGCTTCTCCAGTTCCTGGGCAGCCTGGTCCCGCTCTTCCAGCAGCACGCGCAGCTCCAACTGACGGGTCCTCGCCCGAAGCGCCGACTGCATCGTGCTGACCAGGGTCAGGGTCTGGACCGGACGCTCGAGGAGAGCCACGTTGCGCAGAGAGTCGATCAGGCTGCGCCGCCACACCTCGATTCCGGTCTGTTCCTGGCGACTGGTCAGCAGGATGAAAGGAAGGTCCGACCACGGCGCTTGGTCGGCGACCCACTTGAACAACACGTTGGCATCTTTGCCAAACAGAGCCTCTTCAGCAACAAATACGGCTGCGGCTCCCGACCGAAGTAATTCCACGAGACCCGCAAGATCGCCGCAGGCCTTTGCGGAGATCCCGCTCCGGCTAAGCAGATCGACGGAGGCGGCAGCATCTCTGCCAACCGGAGCAAAGACAATGACTGGACCTAGTCGATGTTCACTTGGCACTGTTACTCCCGTCTGCCTTACTCATTGCAGGGGTGATTGAAAAATGAGGCGATCCGGCCAATACGCCGGTGAAGCCAAGTGTCGGCGGGCCGAGCTTGATCCCTTGGTTGGAGAGGCTGAACTCACGCACGCTGTGCTCGTGCCTGCCGCTTCGCTTCTTGACGACCGAAATCGCTCTCCGCACGGTGCCGTCCACTTCGAAATAGCGCAGCATGACAACGGCATCGCTCAGATAGCTGAGGTCGAGCGGAGCCTCGAGCGGACCCACGAGCCCATGTTGGGCAAGGACAAGGATCGTCAGCACCCCTCGCTGGCCGAGATAGCTCAAGAGCTCATGCATCTGCAGGATCAGAAACCGCTCGTCCGGCATGGCGTTCATATAGCCGTTCAAACTGTCGATGACGATGACCCGGGCCCCGTCGACCTCGACGCTCTTCTGGACATTGGCCGTGAACTCTCCCGGAGAAAGTTCCGCAGGATCGATCTGCTGCAAGCGGATCAACCCACTCTCCAACCGGCTTTGGAGATCGAAGCCGAGATTTTTGGCGCGGGCTTTCAGTGTGCCGCTTCCCTCGTCGAAGGCGTAAACCACGGCATGTTCGCCTCGGTTCGCGGCCGCCAAAGCGTAGGTCAGAGCGAGCGAGGATTTTCCGACGCCGGCGGCTCCGAGAAACAGCGCGTTCGTGCCTCGTTCAAACCCGCCGCCGAGCATCTCATCGAGCTCCCTGTTGCCGCTGGGCGTATATTCCTCGTCAAAGTCCCGATGATGCTCCGCGGCCACCAGGCGCGGAAAAATGTGGACGCCGCCCGTCTCGATGGTGAAATCGTGGTAACCGCCACGGAACTTGATGCCACGCATCTTGATGACCCTGAGGCGCCGCCTTTCGCCACCGTAATCTATGGCAAGCTGCTCCAGCAGCACGACCCCGTGCGAAATGGAATGAAGCTGCAGGTCGTTCTGTTGGGACGAAAGATCGTCAAGGAGAATGACGGTGCACTGGCGGCTGGCGAAGAAATGCTTCAGGGCGAGCACCTGGCGGCGGTAGCGCAGCGGGCTGTGAGCGAGCAGGCGCAATTCGGAAAGGCTGTCGACCACGACGCGCTTCGGGTTGAGCTCCGAGACGCGATCCAGAATGAGTTTCGTCGTCTCGTTGAGTTCCATCTCTGCCGGATGGAAGACAGTCAGCTCGCGTTCGGGATCGAGGGTCGTCTCCGGCGGGACGAGTTCAAAAATGCTGACGCCGTCAAGCGACCAGCCGTGGCGGCTGGCGACAAGCTGCAGCTCACGTTCCGTCTCGGAGAGAGTGATGTACAGCACCCGCTCCCCCTGACGCACGCCTTCGAGCAGGAATTGCAGAGCAATCGTCGTCTTGCCCGTTCCGGGGCGGCCCTCGTAAAGGTAAAGTCGGTTTTCGTCGAGGCCGCCATCAAGGACAGTATCCAGCCCGGCTACTCCGGTTGAAATACGTGGAGCGCCATCGAGCTCCACCGCTTCATTTCGTTCTGTCATGTTTACCCTGTACAATCGGATCTGTTGAACAGGGTGATATAGAACGCGCGAGACAAGCCTCAAGTGGCCGACAAAATGCAATGGTTTGAAGGCAGTAGCGGAATCCGTATCACAATTCCGATCGCCTGCGTTCCTTGGCGCGCCGTCCACTCTACTTCAGATATTTGGGGAATGCTTGCTTTCAGTCGTTGCGGGTAGCTTCTGATCTCGTTCTGATCAAGCTCTACCGCGGAACCAGCCTGAACAAGGCTTCGGTCGCAGCCAGCTATCGATTACCGGGCTTGCCGACGGACTGCAGGGGAATATTCAATCGGATCGAAAGACCGCTTGGCTGCCATTCCCGCGTGAGATTTCCGTTCAATCCCTGAAGGATCGTCCGTTCCAGGCGGGTCCCGAAGCCAGGCTGCTGATCTTCAACTCTCCGTGACACGCGTCCGCCCTTCTCCGACCACACAAGCTCCAGCATCTCCCCCCGCCGTGTTACCGTGACCTCGAGCCGGCCTTCAGGGACCGACAGGCAACCGTATTTGGCGGCGTTGGTTGCAAACTCATGGAAAAGCAGTGCGAGGTTCGTCACCTTGTCGGCCGTCACGTGCACGTCCTCCCCATGCAGGCGCCAACGGTCTCCTTCCTTGCCTTCATAGGGAGCGAGGATGCCGGACAGCAGCTGAAACAGCGTCGCCGACTTTTCACGGAAGGCATCGTCACCGGTAAAGCTCGGCAACGTCATTTCGTGAGCGCGAGAGAGTGCCATCAGCCGGTCCTTCATGCTGCCGGCGAGTTCCTCCGATGTCTGGGTGTTACGAGCCGCAAGAGTAATGAGGCTACCCGTGATCGCGAAAAGGTTCTTCACGCGGTGGTGCATTTCCCGCAGCAGCAGATCCTGATGTTCGGCGGCACGCTTGCGATCGGAAATGTCCCGCGCGATCTTCGAAGCGCCGATGATCTTTCCGCTCGCATCTCTGATCGGCGAGATCGTCAACGAGATATCGATGGGCGAGCCGTCCTTCCGCCTGCGGATCGTCTCGAAATGATCGACCCGTTGACCAGCGTGGATCTTTGCCAGGATGGCCGGCTCCTCATCCAGACGGTCTTCGGGGATGAGGATGGTGATCGGCTTGCCCACGACCTCCTCGGCTAGATACCCGAACACGCGCTCGGCTCCCCGGTTCCAGGTCGTGATGATTCCGGACAAGCTCTTGCTGATGATTGCATCATCCGATGACTCGATGATCGCTGCCAGAAATGCCGCCGCATCATGTCCCGGCTGGGCTGCCTTCACCGCCTCCTGGAGGTCGTGGAGGCGATTATTGGCGTCCTCGGCCTTGCGGCTATCATTCGACGTCTGCGTCATAACCCATATCTCATCCAGCGGACGGTGCGGGAACAGGAAACATTCAGGAGACAATAATTGCTATTTGTCAAAAAGGAAGCCCGCCGGACAGATAGTTAGGTGCAAATTCGGCTGAAAGACCTGCGATGTTTGGAGTAGGCGCGAGCGCAGAGACCACCCAGGCAGTTGCGGGCGACAAGCGTGTCGGCTGCCTTGATTTGAAGCCGCGGACACACGACACCTCAGCGGCGCCGAGCCACCTTAATCGCCCGACATCGATCTGAGTTATCTGCCAGGAGCGTTCAGGGCAGCATCTCGTTTTTTGCCGCCTGATACCCGAGCCCGGCGGAAGCCGTCAGCCCTGCCGTGCGCAGCAGGTCGATATACTCGGATTTCCGGCTTTCATCGAAGCGGAACATCGGGAAGGAAATCGACATCGCAGCGATCGGTTTTCCGAGATAGTTGAAGATCGGCGCTGCCATGCATCGCACACCTGCCTCGCTCTCCTCCACCTCCTCGGCAAAACCGCGGCTGCGAGCCAACTGCAACTGCGCAAACAATTCCTGCGGATCGGTGATGGTGCGCGGTGCGAGCTTCGTCAGCTCCATCTTGTTGATCCGCTCGCGGATCTCGTCGTCATCCCGCCACGCAAGAAGGGCCTTGCCCAGCGACGTGCTGTGCAGCGGGTTGCGCAGCCCGAGCGTCGATTTCATCGAGAGACTGTAGGCGGAATCGTATTTGTGGATGTAGACGACCTTCTGGTCGCGATCGTCGAGAATACCGAGATTGACGGATTCGCCGGTCACTCTGGACAATTTTCCCATCGCGACATCCGCCACGCGCAACAGGTCCGTTTGCTCCGTCAGCGACCGGGCGCCGAGGCTGAAGAGTTTCAGCGTCAGGCCGTATTTCTCCGTCTCCGCATCCTGCTCCACATAGCCGAGTTCAACCATGGTCTGCAGCAGGCGATGCGCAGTCGTCTTCGACGTCATGGCTCGCTGGGCGAGATCGGCGAGACTTACCTTCTTTCCCTCGACCAACGCTTCCATCACCGCGAAGACCTTGAGGACAGCTGCGACATTTTCGGTTTTTGGGTTCAGCTCTGACATATTGCTTGTTCTATTTTTTTCGAAATCACATTCTGGAATTTAGAAAAACCTGTGTCAAGATACGGATGAGGCATCCGGAAATCTTGGACCGGCACGCAGAGTGCAACAGAAAAACACGGTTGAAAAGCCACCGGGAGTGTGATTTCCTAAAATCCGGAACAACATTCCGAATATTTGTGGAGGACGTCTGGCATGCATCCGCTGCTGCGGCAAAAGCGACATTTTATTCAGCGCAGCGATGTATGCGATCTCATCGATCGGCTGACCGACAACCTCGTCCATATCGAGGACCGCACCGGGGAATTCCTGCTGCGCCTGGACGACGGCCGCGTTATCGACACCAAAGGCTGGGCAGGCTGGGAATGGACCCATGGCGTCGCTCTGTTCGGCCTTCTCAAATATTGGCAGCAGACCGGCAACCGGAAGGTGATGGATATCATCACGGGATGGTTCGAGGCACGGCTTGCCGAAGGAACACCCACAAAGAACATCAACACCGTTGCGCCGTTCCTGACACTTGCCCATCTCTACGAACTCACGGGCGACCCCAGATGGCGGCCCTATCTGGAAACATGGGCCGAATGGGTGATGTACGAGATGCCACGCACCCGCGAAGGCGGGCTGCAGCATATCGTCTACAACAGCGTCAACGATCAGCAGATGTGGGACGACACGCTGATGATGAGCGTGTTGCCGCTTGCCAAGATCGGCCTCGTGCTCAAACGCCCGGAATTCGTGGAAGAGGCAAAATACCAGTTCCTGGTCCATGCCCAGTATCTCTCCGACACGCAGACCGGCCTCTGGTTCCACGGCTGGACGTTTGACGGGGATCACAATTTTGCCCGCGCCCGCTGGGCACGCGGCAATAGCTGGGTCACGATCGCCATTCCGGAATTCATCGAGCTCCTCGATCTTGCCGAGAACGATCCCGTCCGCCGCCATCTGGTGTCACTGCTCGGTCGGCAGGCAGCCGCGCTCAAGCTGCACCAGCATCCGTCAGGCCTGTGGCACACGCTGATCGATGATCCGTCGAGCTATCTGGAAGCCTCGGCGACGGCCGGCTTTGCCTATGGCCTGATGAAGGGCGTGCGCAAGCGGTATCTGGGCATCGAGTATCTGGAAACAGCCGAACAAGCCATGAAGGGCGTGATCGATAATATCAGCCCCGAGGGAGAGCTCCGGCAGGTATCTTTCGGCACGGCGATGGGCAGCGATCTCGATTTCTATCGGCAGATCAACCTGACCTCCATGCCTTACGGGCAAGCGATGGCGATGCTTTGCCTGACCGAACTTTTGCGCAGCTTCATCTAGCGGGCTTGCGTCGAGGAAGATTGGAGCGTGTCCGGCGGGAGGAGCCGGCATTCGGCCAAGTCATGAACAACAGCAACGTGCCCGGCGCCGGTAAGACGCTCCGGGGCAGAAGGAGGAGGACGAAATGACCGAACTGACAAGACGAGCATTATTGGGCACGATAGGCGCGGCGGCGGCAGCGTCTGCGCTTCCGGCCATGCCGGCGTTCGCTGCGGACCGCTCGATCCGACACTATTGGTGGGGCAATCCGGAGCGCGACAAGCGCACCTTTGCCGTTATCGACGCATTCCAGAAGAAGAATGCCGGCATCAAGGTCTCCGGCGAAACGATCGGCTGGGGCGACTACTGGACCAAGATGGCGACCCAGACGGCAGGCCGCAACATGGCCGACCTCGTGCAGATGGACTACCGCTTCCTGTTCGAATACGTCAATCGCGGCGCGCTGAAGCCTCTCGACGAATTCGCCGGCAAGAACCTGATGATCGCCGACTTCGACAAAGGCCCGCTTGATGGCGGCAGGGTCGATGGAAAGCTCTATGCCCTCAACATCGGCTCGAACAGCCAGGTCATGGTCCACAATACCCGCGCCTTCCAGGAAGCCGGCATCGATGCGGACCTGATCAACTGGACCTGGGACGACTTCGCCAAGGTCTGCGAAAAGATCACCTCCAAGTCCGGGGGCAAGATGAAGGGATCGGACGACCTGTCCTTGATGATCGAAACCTTCGAATCCTGGGTCCGCCAGAACGGCCGGGAATTCTACAGCCCGGACGGCAAGGTCGCGGCGACAGCCGCGGACGTGAGCAGCTGGTGGCAGATGTGGGCCGATCTGCGCAAGGCGGGGGTCGTTCGCGACAAGAACAAGACCGTCATTCTCGACCCGCCGATTGCCGAATCGGGCATTGCCGTGGGCGACACTGCCATGTCCCACTACTGGTCCAACCAGCTCGTCGGCATTCAGGCCGTATCGAAGGACAAGATCGGCGCCGCCATGGTGCCCCACAAGGCGGGCGGCAAGCCCGGCCAGTTCATCAAGCCCTCGATGTTCCTCTCGCTCAGCCGCGACGCCAAGGACACGGAGGCCGCCATCGCCTACATGAATGCCTGGGTCAACGATCCCGAGATCACCGGCATTCTCGGCCTGGAACGCGGCATCCCCTGCTCGCCCAAGATCCGCGCGGCTCTCGCCCCGAAGCTCACCGAGGTCGAGAAGCTCTCCGTCGATTACTTCACGGCGATCCAGAGCAAGGTGGGTCCGCTGCCGCTGCCCGCCCCCAAGGGCGCCGGCGAAGTGCGGGACGCATTCATGCGGATCGGCACCGACGTCGTCCTTGGCAAGGTGGAGGTGGCGAAAGCCGCGGGCACCTTCATCGAGGACGCCCAGGCTATCATCGAACGCGCCCAGTAACAGGCGCTGGAATATCGAGGCCTCCGTCACTCCTGCGGCGGGGGCCTCTCTTCCGACAACAAGGTCGTTTCGATGAGACGTTTTTTTGCCCGCAACGCCCCGGCCTACGTGTTTCTTCTTCCATGGCTGATCGGGTTCTTCCTGCTCGCCCTGGGCCCGATCCTTGCGTCGCTTTATCTCTCCTTCACCCGCTACGACATGGTGAGCGCCCCCCGATGGATCGGCTGGGGCAATTACGAATACATGTTCACGCGCGACCGGCGCTTCTGGAAAGCGCTGGAAGTGACTTTTTCCTATGTTGCCCTGGCTGTGCCCGCCCGCCTGATCATGGCGCTCGGCGTGGCCATGCTCCTCGACAAGGGCCTGCGGACGATCGGCGTTTACCGGGCGATCTTCTACCTGCCGTCCCTGCTCGGCGCTTCCATCGCCATCGCCATATTGTGGCGCCAGCTTTTCGCCGCCGATGGCGTGGTCAATCAGGTACTGGCGATGGTCGGAATCCAGGGCGCCTCCTGGATCACCGATCCCGATACCTCGCTCTATACACTGGTCGTGCTGGCCATGTGGCAGTTCGGTTCGCCGATGCTGATCTTTCTGGCCGGCCTGCGGGGCATTCCGCGCGATCTCTACGAGGCGGCGGAAATCGACGGCACGCCGCGCTGGCGGCAATTTACCCGCATCACGTTGCCGCTTCTTGCCCCGGTGATTTTCTTCAATCTGGTTCTGCAGACCATCGAGTCCTTCAAGACCTTTTCCAGCGCCTTCATCATCTCCAACGGCACCGGCGCACCGGCCGACAGCCTGCTGTTTTATACGGTCTATCTGTTCAACGAGGCCTTCAAGTTCTTCCGCATGGGTTATGCATCGGCGCTTGCCTGGTTCCTGCTGGTCATCATAGCCGCCTTCACCGCGATCGCCTTCTTCACGTCGAAATATTGGGTGCACTATGAAAACGAGCGCGACTGATCTGGAACTTGCCATCCAGATGGATGAGGCCGCGCGCGTCGCTCACGAGCTGCGGCTGAAACGCGACAGGCGTGAGCGCAATGGCCGGATCCTGAAGCATATCTTCCTGATCGTCGTGTCATGCGTCATGCTCTATCCGCTGTTCTGGCTGCTGGCATCCTCCCTGAAGCCGGAAAACGAGATTTTCGGCAGCCTGACGCTCTGGCCGTCCGAATTTCATTTCGAGAACTATACGAAGGGCTGGTACGCCCTGCCGATATCCTTCACGGTCTTCTACGTGAACTCGGCGATCGTCACCATCCTCTCGGTGATCGGCAACCTCATCTCCTGCTCGTTCGCGGCCTACGCCTTCGCACGGCTGAACTTCACCGGACGCAGCTTCTTCTTCGCGTTGATGATGATGACCCTGATGATCCCCTATCACGTGGTTCTCATCCCGCAATATGTCCAGTTCCTGAACCTCGGCTGGGTCGATACCTATCTGCCGCTGGTCGTGCCGCGCTTCCTCGCCTCCGATGGCTTCTTCATCTTTCTGATGGTGCAGTTCTTTCGGCAGCTGCCGCGCGAGCTGGATGAGGCCGCCATGATCGACGGCTGTTCGCCCTTTAAAATCTATTGGGCGATCATACTGCCGCTGTCGCTGCCGGCCATGGGCACGGCGGCGATCTTTTCGCTGATCTGGGTTTGGGAGGACTTCCTCGCCCCGCTTATCTACCTCAACGACATCAAGAGCTATACCGTGCCGCTGGCGCTTCGCCTCTTCCTCGATCAGGAGGGCCAGTCCGCCTACGGCCAGATGTTCGCGATGTCGGTCCTTTCGCTGGTCCCGGTCGTCATCTTCTTCGGCCTGTTCCAGAAACTCATCGTGCGCGGCATCGCCACCTCCGGAATGAAATAGGGAACAAGACGCATGGCAGGATTGACGCTTCGAAACGTCGGCAAGCGCTATGGAGCGCTGTCCATCATCCAGGGACTGAATCTGGACATCCATGACGGCGAGTTCCTCGTTCTCGTCGGGCCGTCGGGCTGCGGAAAGTCGACGCTCCTGCGCATGATCGCAGGCCTCGAAGACATCAGCGAAGGAACGATCTCGATCGGCGGAAAGGTCGTCAACGACCTGCCCGCCTCCAAGCGCGAGCTTTCCATGGTGTTTCAGAGCTACGCCCTCTATCCCCACATGAGCGTGCGAAAGAACCTGGCGTTCGGCCTCCAGAACTTCAAGGTGTCGCGCACCGAGGTGGAAAGCCGGGTGGCCGAGGCCGCGCGCATCCTGCAGATCGAGCAGCTTATGGACCGCAAGCCGCGCCAGCTTTCCGGCGGCCAGAAGCAGCGCGTCGCCATCGGCAGGGCGATCGTGCGCGAGCCGCAGCTTTTCCTGTTCGACGAGCCGCTTTCCAACCTCGATGCGGAGCTGCGCGTGCAGATGCGTGCGGAACTTGCCTCGCTTTACGCGCGCCTCGGCACCACGATGATTTACGTGACCCATGACCAGGTGGAAGCGATGACCATGGCAAGCCGGATCGTGGTCTTGCGCGGCGGCAAGATCGAGCAGCTCGGCACGCCGCAGGAACTCTACACTCGGCCGCAGAACCTGTTCGTTGCAGGTTTCATCGGCTCGCCGAAGATCAACATGCTCAAGGCAAGAACGACGCGCGACGCCGGCAAGACCGTGGTGTCGGTGGAAGGCATGCCCGACTTCGCCATCCCCGAACTTCCGGCCGAGGATCAAGCGCTGACTTTATGCGTTCGGCCTTCATCGCTGCGTGTCGGCAACGGCGACGTTACGGGCCAAGGCACGATCCGACTGGTGGAATATCTGGGCAGCGAGACCCTGCTGCACATCACTCTGCCGTCGGGCCAGGTGCTGCTGGCCTGCGACAATGGGCGCAAGCCCTATCGGATCGGTGACCCGGTCACCATCGGGTTCGACCTCTCCGACCTCCACTATTTCGATAGCAGGGGTCAACGCATCGAAATTATCCAGAACGAAAGCCAAGCACAGTGAAGATCGCCATTGTTGGATGCGGCTCGCGGCATCAGATGTTCCGCAATTCCGTTGTCGAAGATTACGCTGATAAACATGAGATCGTCGCTCTCTGCGATAGCAACGCACATCGCCTCGGCGAAGCGGCGCAGGCGGCCTCGCAGCCCGGGACGAACGGTGTCGCCACTTACCTCGCCGCGGATTTCGACCGCCTGATCGCGGAACAGAGGCCGGATACGGTCGTCGTCGCGACCCCGGATTTCCTGCATGCCGATTACATCGTCCGGGCCTTCGAGGCCGGCTGCGATGTCATCTGCGAAAAGCCGCTGACCATCGATCTCGGCCGCCTCAAGCAGATCGTCGATGCCCAGGCACGTACCGGCCGAAAGGTCACCGTGACTTTCAACTACCGCTATTCGCCGGCACGCACCCAGATCAAGGAATTGATCTCATCGGGAGCGATCGGCACGGTGACGGCGGTCGATTTCCGCTGGCACCTCGACCGGGTTCACGGCGCTGATTATTTCCGCCGCTGGCACCGCCAGAAGGAGAATTCCGGCGGGCTGCTGGTCCACAAGTCGACCCACCATTTCGATCTTCTCAACTGGTGGCTGGGGACGGTGCCGACGGAAGTCCTGGCCTCCGGCCGCCGTGTCTTCTATCGCCCCGAAATGGCGGTGGAGCTCGGTCTCGCCGGCCGCGGCCCGCGCTGCAGCGACTGTCCCGTCGCCCATAAGTGCGATTTCCGCCTCGACCTCGCCGCCGACGAGAACCTGCGCAAACTCTATGTGGAGGCCGAGCACGAAGACGGTTATTTCCGCGATCTCTGCGTGTTCGATGAAGAGATCGGCATCGAGGATACGATGCAGGCGCATATCCGCTACGCCTCGGGCGTCACTGCCAACTACACGCTGACGGCCTATTCGCCCTGGGAAGGACTGGAGATCAAGTTCCAGGGCACCAAAGGCGACATTACCCATCGCCATGTCGAGGTCCACGGGGTGTTCGGCGGTAAACGTGCCCATGCGGACGAAGATGCAATCACGACGGAGCTTCATCTGGCCGGCGAGCCTCCGCGTCAGCTCGCGGTTCCGAAAGCGACGGGGGATCATGGCGGAGCGGATCCGGTCATGCTGGGTTATATCTTTGATCCCGAAAGCATGCAGCCCGACCCTTATGGCCGCGCTTCCGATCACGTTGCCGGCGCCTGGTCCATCCTCACCGGCATCGCTGCCAACGCGTCCATAGACACGGGCTCGTTGGTCAACATCCAATCCATGCTTCGCGCGCGCGGCATCCACCTGAACAGGTAGTTCCATGTCTTTTAACCTTCGCATCGGCGTCATCGGCATAGACCATGGGCACATCTACGGCATGATCAACGGCATGCTGGATGCCGGCGCCACACTCGTTGCGTGGACAACGGGCGAGGAGACCCCGGAGGCGGTTCGCAAGACCTTCCAGGAAACCTATCCGGATCTGCCTGCCCGGTCGATGCAGGCCATCCTCGACGATGAAAGCATCGTCCTTATCCTGTCGTCCGGGATCAACAGCGAGCGCGCCGGTGTCGCGGTGGCGGCGATGTCGCACGGCAAGGATGTTCTTGTCGACAAACCCGGCTGCACCAGCCTGGAACAGTTGGCTGACATCCAGCGTACCGTGGGCGAAACCGGGCGACGCTGGGTCGTGTCGTTTTCCGAACGCGTCTCCGTCGAGAGCGCCACCCTTGCGGATCAGTTGATTGCGCAGGGTCGGATCGGCAAGGTGGTTCAGACCGTTGGTCTCGGACCACATCGCATGAATGCCCATCTCAGGCCGGCATGGTTCTGGGACAGGGCACGCTGCGGTGGGATTCTCGCCGATATCTGCGCCCACCAATTCGACCAGTTCCTGCATTTCACC
Source organism: Hyphomicrobiales bacterium (assembly GCA_900471605.1). Taxonomy (GTDB): domain Bacteria; phylum Pseudomonadota; class Alphaproteobacteria; order Rhizobiales; family Rhizobiaceae; genus Neorhizobium. The sequence goes on from UCEY01000025.1 coordinate 112,092, forward strand.
GGATCGACCGAGGCGAGCGTGGTTTCCGCCCATGTGGCCAATGTCGCAAATCCGGATCGGCCGGCATTTCAGGATTTCGGCGAGGTTCTGCTGGAGGGCAATGGCGGGCGCGGTTATGCCCGGGTCGACTGGCTGACGCCGGCGGGCCTTCCCGTCTGGGGCGATGGCAGGATCACCATTCTGGGGACGGAAGGTTACATCGAACTTCGCAAATATATCGATATCGCCGGCCACGACGGCCAGGACCATGTGTTCGTGGCCGACAGGACGGGCGTGCAGCGGTTCGAGGCCAAAGGTGCCGGAAAACCCTTCTTCGCCCGACTGGCCGCCGATGTGGAAAGGCGAACCGAAACGGCCATGGCCCAGTCCCATGCGTTCCTCGCCACCCGGTTGGCGCTGCAGGCGCAACTCGTCGCGGAAGAGAAAGCAGCGCGATGACCGAGCGCATCCGTGTCGCCGTCATCGGCGCGGGCATAGGCAAGGCTCATATCGCCGCCTATGCGGAATTGGCCGATCTGTTCGACGTCCGTTACGTCTGCGACCTCAATCTTCCTCGAGCCGAGGAGGCGGTGCAACAGGCGCCGGGCAGTCGGGCTGTTCCCGATATAAAAGAGGTTTTCGCCGACCCTCTGGTGGATCTGGTCGATATCTGCCTGCCGCCTCAACTGCATGCGGCGATGACGCTTGCGGCCCTCGAAGCAGGAAAGCACGTCGTTTGCGAGAAACCTCTGGCCGGTTCAATTGCGCAGGTGCGCCAGATCGCTGACCGCTCCGCACGAACGGGGCGGCAGGTCTTTCCCGTGTTCCAGTATCGCTATGGCGCCGGCTACCGGGCTGCGCATGAACTGAAGGTCCGCGGGCTGCTCGGCAGGCCTTATGTGGTGGCGCTGGAGACGCATTGGCAACGCGGAGTAGCCTATTATGCCGAGCGCTGGCGGGGCACCTGGAAAGGTGAACTCGGCGGGGTGCTTGTCAGCCATGCATGTCACATCCACAATCTGATGACTCATCTCGTCGGAGATGTCGTGGAGGTTGCCGCTTTCCTCGACACACGCGTCAATCCCATCGAGACGGAAGATTGCGCGGCGCTTTCCATGCGCACCGGGAAGGGCGCCCTGATCACGTCCTCGGTCACCTTGGGCGCGGCCGGGAACAGCTCGCGGCTGAGGATGTGTTTCGAGCATGTCACCATCACGTCGGGCACCGAACCCTATCAGATAGGAGCCGGTCCGTGGAAATTCGAAGCCACCGACCCTTCGCGACAGGCAGAGATCGATGCGGCAACTCGAGAATTGCCGGAGGTTCTTCCACGGTTTCCGGGACTATTCGCCGATGTCCATGCCCGGCTCACCGGCAGACAGGATCTCTATCTCCCATCGCTCCAGGAAAGCCATCACTCGATCGAACTGGTGACGGCAATCTACGCATCCGCCAGAGAAGGAAAGGTCGTGCACTTGCCGCTTTCGGCCGATCACCCCCTGGACGCGGGCTGGCTGCCAGACTGATCGACGAGGCCTTGATGGCCGGCGATTATCGGCCGCCGGTTCAGGCGGCTGTAGCCCGCTCGGCGACCGCGCGGTGGACTACCGTCTGCAGCTGTTCCTGAGTGAACGGTTTTGTCATCCGCAAGAGTTCCGAAAGCCCGTGATCTTCCGGCAGTTCGGCATATCCCGAAGCGAGAATCACCGGCAGACCCGGATAGGCCGAAATGATCAACCGTGCCAGTTCCGCGCCCGTCATGCCCGGCATGGAGTGATCCGTGATGACCAGGTCGAACCTCTGAGGCGAGCCGAGGATCTCAAGTGCGGCAGCCGCCGAGGACGCCTCCGTGGTGAGATGGCCGAGATCCTCCAGCATTGCCGACGTTCCCAGGCTGACGAGCGGATCATCATCCACCACGAGCACGTTCAGCGCGTGCGGCAAGTTGGGGACAGAGTCCTGCGGGATGGCTTCAGGTGCCGGCGGGGCCGCCACGATGTTTTCGGCCACCGGCAACCACAGAGACACCGTCGTCCCCTCCCCCTTGATGCTCGAGAGGTCTAGAATACCGCCTGATTGCGCCGCAAGGCCGTGGACCATGGAAAGGCCGAGGCCCGTTCCCTTTCCCGGCCCCTTCGTCGTGAAGAACGGTTCGGCAGCGCGCGTCACGGTCGCTTCGTCCATGCCTTCACCGGTGTCGGAAACCGATATCCGCACGTAACGGCCGGCGGTCAGGCCGCCGGGCCGCGAGACGTCCTTCTCCTCTGCGGACACCATGACCGTGCCGCCCCCCGGCATGGCGTCCCGCGCGTTCACGAACAGATTGAGGAGGGCGAGCTCAAGCTGATTGCTGTCGACCAACAGAGGCGGAAGCCGTGGAGGAATATGTTTTCTGATATCGACGCCAGGTCCCAACGCCTTGTTCAGGAGGTCCTGAATGTTCTCGAAGAGTTCGGCAAAATCGACGGCCTGCGGCTTCAATTCCTGGCGGCGCGCGAATGCCAGCAGCCGTTGGGTCAAGGCGGCGCCACGCTCGGCCGCCTGAATAGCATTGGCGACCAGGCGCTCGCTCTTGTCGTCGACGGGAAGCCGTTTCTTCAGGAGGTTCAAACTGCCCAGCACCGCCATCAGCAGGTTGTTGAAGTCGTGGGCGACGCCGCCGGTCAGTTGCCCGATCGTGTCGAGCTTTTGCGCCTCGAACAGTTGAGCGAGCGCTTCTTCCCGCTCACGCGTCCGCTGTTCGATCCGCTCCTCGAGTTCTTCGTTGAGCTGACGCAGCTGCTTCGAGGACGCTTCGAGCTCGGCGGTTCTTTCGCGAACCCTGTCCTCGAGGTCGGCATTCAGCCGCTCAAGCTCCCTGGTCTTCCGGTACAGGTCCGCAAATACCCGAACCTTGGCACGCAGAACATCCGGCACGATGGGAACGGAGACATAGTCGACGGCGCCCGCCGCGTACCCGCGCAAGCGGTCCGGTTCCGCCATCATCACGGCCGAGACGAAGATGATCGCCGTATGCTGATAGCGCGGATGCTCCCGGATCATGCTGACGAGCTCGAAGCCGTCCTGCTCCGGCATGCAGACATCCACGAGAATGACGGCGATCTCGTTGCGCAGGAGGTGTTCCAGCGCCTCCCGGCCCGACTGGGCCTTTATGAGATTTTCGCCGAGTTCCTGAAGCACGACCTCATAGCTTAGGAGTTTTGCCGGCTGATCATCCACGAGAAGGATATTCACAGGGTTCATGGCCATGTTCCTAGCGATGCAGCCACATGCGGAGCGCGGAAAGCAATTGCTCCGTGTTGACCGGTTTTGCCAGATAATCCGACGCGCCCGCCTCCAGGCACTTTTCGCGGTCTCCCTTCATCGCCTTTGCGGTCAGCGCCAGGATCGGCAGGCGCCGGAATTTAGGATCCGAGCGGATCACCTGCATGGTCTCGTAACCGTCCATTCCCGGCATCATGATGTCCATCAGGACGATTGCGACCGCCTGTTCCTTCTGGATGACATCGATCGCTTCGCTGCCGGTCGTCGCGGTCAGAACCCTCATCCCGCGGCGTTCCAGAACGCTGCTGAGAGCGAAGATATTGCGGGCGTCATCGTCCACCAGCAGAACGGTCTCGCCGATCAAATCCTCGTCGGAGCTGTGAAGCTCCTCAAGCATCGCCTGCTTGGCGGGCGGCATATCGGCCACGACCCGGTGGAGGAAGAGCGCGGTTTCATCCAGGAGGCGCTCAGGCGATTCCACGCCTTTCACGACGACGCTGCGCGCCATCGTGTGAAGCCGGGCGTCCTCCTCCGGCGAGAGCTCTCGCCCGGTGAACACCACGACCGGAACCTCGGCGATATCGGTGTCGTCCCGCATCTTTTCCAGAACCTCGAAACCCGACATGTCGGGCAGGGTCAGATCGAGAACGACGCAGTCGGCCGGATCCTGTTTCAGGGCGGCCAACGCTTCCGCTCCGGAACCTACGCTGTCGATGTCGATGTCGTCATGGCTGAGCAGAGCGGTCACGCTGAGACGCTCCGCCTCGCTGTCCTCGACCAGCAAAAGCCGCTTGCGGCGCGGTTCGGCATAGTTCTTCAGCCGCAGGAACGCCTTGCCCAGACTGTCCGTGGTCGTGGGCTTGCTCATGAAGGCAAAAGCGCCGCGCGTGAGGCCATGCTGACGGTCCTCATCCAGGCTGATGATCTGGACGGGAATATGCCGCGTCGCCGCACTCTGCTTGAGCTGGCTCAGCACTGTCCAGCCAAGCATATCGGGCAGGAAGATGTCGAGGGAGATGGCGGCAGGCTTGTATTCCTGCGCGAAATTCAGCGCTTCGCTGCCGCGCGTGGCCACCAGAACCTTGAACCCGCTGTCATGGGCCAGATCGACAAGCACGCGGGCGTAGTGAGGATCGTCCTCGACAATCAGCAGAACCGCATCCCCGGGCTTTATGTCGCCGCGATCGTCTTCGACCTGTTCCGCGGATTTGTCGGCGCGCCGTGCGGCGGCTGCCTCGGCGAGCTGCACGACATTGCTTTGTGCCGGCAACGGTTTCGACGCCGGAGAAGCGCCGACATATGTCATCGGCAGGTAAAGTACGAACGTGCTGCCGACACCGGGCGTGCTGCGCAGCTGGATTTCGCCGCCAAGGAGGTTGGCAAGTTCACGGCTGATCGCGAGACCCAGTCCGGTGCCTCCGTATTTCCGGCTGGTGGAGGCATCCGCCTGTTGGAACGCCTCGAATATGATGCGCTGCTTTTCCGGCGGTATGCCGATCCCCGTATCGGTGACCTCGAAGGCAATCACGGATGGAGCGTGTTTGAGAGACGAATGATCCGAGGACCAGCCTTCCGTCACCGGAACGACCTTCAACGTGACGCCGCCCTGCGCGGTGAACTTGAATGCGTTGGAGAGCAGGTTCTTGAGGATCTGCTGCAGCCGCTTGGAGTCGGTGATGATGCTCCTCGGTACGTCTTCGCCGATCTCGACCATGTAGGTCAGATCCCGATTTTCCGCCTCGTGCCGGAACGGCCTCGACATCATCTCCAGGAGATTGGCGATGAATATCTCTTCGGCATCGACCGACACCGTCCCGGATTCGATCTTGGAGAGATCGAGGATGTCGCTGATCAGGTTGAGGAGATCGGTTCCGGCCCCGTGGATCGTCTTTGCGAACTCCACCTGCTTGCCGGACAGGTTGCCGTCCGGATTTTCTCCCAGCTGCTGGCCGAGAATGAGGATCGAGTTGAGCGGCGTCCGCAGCTCGTGCGACATGTTGGCGAGGAACTCGGACTTGTATTTCGACGTCAGCGCAAGTTCGGTCGCCTTCTCTTCCAGCGCGCGACGGGCCTGCTCGATTTCCTGGTTCTTCGCCTCGACCTCGACGTTTCGTTCTTCGAGCTGTTGCGCCTTCTGCTCGAGCTGTTCGTTGGTCTGTTGCAACTCTCTCTGCTGCGTCTGAAGCTCGGTGGCAAGCTGTTGGGACTGTTTCAGCAGGCCTTCCGTCTGCATCGTCGCTTCGATCGAGTTGAGAACGATGCCGATCGACGTCGTCAGCTGATCCAGGAAGGAAAGCTGAAGTTCGGTGAATTCACCTGCCGATGCAAGTTCGATCACCGCCTTGACTTGCCCTTCGAAGTGAACCGGCAGAACGATGGCGCTCTTCGGAAGTGTCAAGAAAACCCCCGAGCTGATAGGAACGACATTGTCGGGAAGATTGGTCACGAGAATGCGGCGGGCATCAATGGCGCACTGGCCGACCAGGCCCTGGCCGAATTCCAGACGCTGCGGATGTCCGGCATCGACCCCGCCCGCATAGCTTGACAGCAGCGACAGCGTCGCCTGGCCATCCTCGGCATCCACCTGATAGATCACGCCCTGATGCGCTCCCACGAGAGGCGCGAGTTCCGAAAGCAGCATTTTCCCGACCAGGGTCAGGTCTCGCTGTCCCTGGAGCATGTTGGTGAATTTCGCCAGGTTCGTCTTCAGCCAGTCCTGTTCGGTATTCTGTTCCGTCGTTAGGCGCAGGTTGCCGATCATCGTGTTGATGTTGTCTTTCAGCTCGGCGACTTCACCGCGCGCTTCCACCTGGATCGACCGCGTCAGGTCGCCCTTGGTCACGGCCGTCGCGACCTCTGCGATAGCCCGCACCTGGGTGGTCAGGTTGGCAGCCAGCAGATTGACGTTGCCCGTCAGGTCTTTCCAGGTGCCAGCGGTGCCCGGTACGTTCGCCTGCCCGCCGAGCCGGCCTTCGACGCCCACTTCGCGGGCAACCGTCGTCACCTGGTCGGCGAAGGTCGCGAGCGTATTGGTCATGTTGTTGATGGTTTCCGCGAGTGCTGCGACCTCACCCTTGGACGCCACGGTGAGGTTCTGCTTGAGGTCGCCGTTGGCGACGGCCGTCACCACCTTGACGATACCGCGTACCTGCTCGGTGAGGTTGGCGGCCATGACGTTGACGGTATCTGTTAGATCCTTCCAAGTCCCGGCGACCCCGGGAACCTGCGCCTGCCCGCCGAGCTTGCCTTCGGTGCCGACCTCGCGCGCCACGCGCGTCACTTCGCCCGCGAATGCGTTGAGTTGGTCCACCATCGTGTTGATGGTGTTCTTGAGCTCGAGAATTTCCCCCTTCACGTCAACGGTGATCTTGCGCGACAGGTCACCTCTCGCGACGGCGGTCGTCACTTCGGCGATGTTACGGACCTGCGTGGTCAGGTTTGCGGCAAGCAGGTTGACGTTGTCGGTCAGGTCCTTCCAGGTACCGGCAACGCCCGGCACAACGGCCTGGCCGCCAAGCCGGCCGTCTGTGCCGACCTCGCGCGCCACGCGGGTGACTTCGCCCGCAAACGACCGAAGCTGGTCCACCATCGTGTTGAGGGTGTCCTTCAGGAGCAGGATCTCGCCGCGCACGTCGACGGTGATCTTGCGCGACAAGTCGCCATTGGCGATCGCGGTTGCGACCTCGGCAATATTGCGGACCTGGGCCGTCAGGTTGCCGGCCATCGAGTTGACGCTGTCGGTCAGGTCCTTCCAGGTGCCGGCGACGCCGGAAACCTGGGCCTGTCCGCCGAGCTTGCCTTCCGTGCCGACCTCGCGGGCGACGCGCGTCACTTCGCCGGCAAAGGCATTGAGCTGGTCCACCATCGTGTTGATGGTGTTTTTCAGTTCCAGGATTTCGCCCTTAACATCGACGGTGATCTTGCGCGACAGGTCTCCTCGCGCCACAGCGGTCGTTACTTCCGCAATGTTTCGCACCTGACCGGTGAGGTTGGACGCCATCGAGTTGACGTTCTCGGTCAAATCCTTCCAGGTGCCTGCGACACCCGGAACCTGCGCCTGACCGCCGAGCTTGCCTTCGGTGCCCACTTCACGCGCCACGCGCGTCACTTCCGAGGCGAACCGGTTGAGCTGGTCCACCATCGTGTTGAGGGTTTCCTTGAGCTGCAGGATTTCGCCCTTCACGTCGACGGTGATCTTGCGCGACAGGTCGCCATTGGCGATCGCGGTCGATACTTCCGCGATGTTGCGGACCTGAGCCGTGAGATTGCCCGCCATGGAGTTGACGCTGTCCGTCAAATCCTTCCACGTCCCGGCAACGCCCAGAACGTTCGCCTGTCCGCCGAGCCGCCCTTCCGTCCCGACCTCGCGGGCGACACGCGTCACCTCTCCCGCAAAGCCGTTGAGCTGGTCCACCATCGTGTTGATGGTCTCCTTCAGCTCAAGGATTTCTCCCGACACCGTCACCGTGATCTTCTTCGACAGGTCGCCCTGGGCGACGGCGGTCGCCACTTCGGCGATGTTGCGCACCTGACCCGTGAGGTTGGAGGCCATGGAATTGACCGAGTCGGTCAGGTCCTTCCAGGTTCCCGCAACACCGCGGACATTCGCCTGGCCGCCAAGCCGACCTTCGGTCCCCACTTCGCGCGCAACGCGCGTCACTTCGGAGGCGAACGCGTTGAGCTGGTCGACCATCGTGTTGATGGTTTCCTTCAGCTCCAGGATTTCGCCCTTCACGTCGACGGTGATCTTCTTGGACAAGTCGCCGTTGGCGATTGCCGTGGATACCTCGGCGATGTTGCGGACCTGAGCCGTGAGGTTCCCCGCCATGGAGTTGACGTTTTCGGTCAGGTCCTTCCAGGTGCCGGCGACACCCCGTACGTTTGCCTGACCGCCAAGCCGACCTTCCGTTCCCACTTCACGGGCGACACGCGTCACTTCGGACGCGAAGGCGTTCAACTGATCGACCATCGTGTTGATGGTTTCCTTCAGCTCCAGGATTTCACCCGAAACCGTCACGGTGATCTTCTTCGACAAGTCACCGTTGGCGATTGCGGTCGACACTTCGGCGATGTTGCGCACCTGCGCCGTCAGGTTGGACGCCATGGAGTTGACGTTGTCGGTCAAGTCCTTCCAGGTTCCGGCGACGCCCGGCACCTGAGCCTGGCCGCCCAGCCGACCTTCCGTTCCCACTTCACGGGCGACACGGGTCACTTCACCGGCAAAGCCGTTGAGCTGGTCGACCATCGTGTTGATGGTTTCCTTCAGTTCGAGGATTTCGCCCGATACATCGACGGTGATCTTGCGTGAAAGGTCGCCTCGCGCAACGGCGGTCGTGACCTGGGCGATGTTTCGCACCTGCGCCGTCAGGTTGCCGCACATTGCGTTGACCGAGTCGGTTAGGTCTTTCCATGTGCCCGCGACACCCGGGACGAGCGCCTGGCCGCCGAGCTTTCCTTCCGTACCGACCTCTCGGGCCACACGCGTCACTTCCGACGCGAAGGAGCGGAGCTGGTCAACCATCGTGTTGATGGCTTCCTTCAGCTGCAGGATCTCGCCGCGAACATCGACCGTGATCTTTTTGGAGAGGTCGCCGTTGGCGACTGCGATGGTGACGTCAGCGATATTGCGGACCTGAGCGGTCAGGTTGGAAGCCATCGAGTTGACGCTCTCGGTCAAGTCTTTCCAGACGCCGGTCACTTCCGGAACCTGAGCCTGGCCACCCAGCTTGCCGTCCGTACCCACCTCGCGGGCGACACGCGTCACTTCGGATGTGAATACGCTGAGCTGCTTGATCATCGTGTTGACGATCTCGGCCGAACGCAGGAACTCGCCCTTCAGGGGTCTCCCGTCGACATCCAGCGGCACCGTCTGCAGTAGGTCGCCTTTGGCGACCGCGGTGATCGTCCGGGTAACGGCTGTCGTCGGCCACAACAAATCGTCGATCAGGGTATTGATCGATCCTTCCATGTCCGCCCAGGCACCGTCAGACAGTCCAAATCTGACGCGTGTGCTGGTGCGGCCATCGCGCCCGACCACCTGGCCGACGTTTTCCAGCTGGGCTGCCATCTTCTGGTTGGCGGCGATGATATCATTCAACGTGTCCGCAATTTTTCCGGTGACGCCTGTCAGATCGGACCGCATCCGGACCGAAAAGTCTCCCCGTTTCATCGCCAGGAGCGCTTCCAGCAAGGCTCGAGAATCCTCTGTCGCCATCGCCCCGACATCTATCTCCGACAGGTCCCCCGATTCCGGACCGCTACGCTGAACATCATGACCCTGCCTATTCACCGCAACCCCCTGCCTCGAAATGCCATTTAATCTAGTGCACGATTCCGAAAAGACTACTGGCCGGGCGCACGCTGCCCCACACATCAGACGAGCGCGTTTTGCCCCGATCCGAGCGGCACACGAAATGCCTCGAAATTCAAAAAACTCCGCTAATCCAGCGCAGTAGCAGGATCACCCCGACGAGCCGCAAGGCACGCTGCAGACCACGCCTAAGCCTGGATGCAAAGCTCTCGGACGCACATAAGGAATGCGGTTCTGCCGCAACGGCAGGGTCTTCGGCGTGTGGCAAAGGTAATTTGAAAAGATCAACCGCGGGGGCGCTCTTCTCGCATCACCTCGGCAATCGCCTGAAGAAGCGGCACCTCTTTCAAATCCTCGATCGAAACCGAGAGTTTCGGTTTCCAGTTCGGATAGCTGTCACTGGTGCCGGGGACGTTCGTTGGCTTCTTCTCGCCCGTCAGGTCGGCCAGGCGGACAGCCGCCAGGAACGACGGTGTCCTGGCAATGAAGCGGTGCGCGCTGATCACCAGGTTCTCCAGCTTTTCCTTGGTGCCATGCCAAAGTTGTTGGGGAGACGCCATTCCTGCCTGTTGCAGCACGTCCTTCAGGTCCGCACGCTCGTGTTTCCGTTCTTCGATATGTCGTTCCGTGACGTCGGGTGGAACAATGCCATGCTCGGCGCGAACCTTGATGTCGGCGCCTCGCCACCAGCCCGCAAGCGTCTGGTGATCGTGGGTCGAGATGCATGCCAGCGCCAGGACGGGATAGACCTGCGCCGGCTTGAAACTGTCCTCGTCGCGCTCATAGGAAAGGATACGGTAAGAGAGGATCTGCGCTTGCGACAGGTCGTCCTGCAGTCCCTCCGGCAAGATCCCCAGATCCTCGCCGATCACCAGGCACCGATATTCGGCCGAAGCTTCCGCGATTATCCGCAGGAGATCTTGCTGCGGATAATCGACGTAAGCACCGCCATCAGGCCGGCTGTCCAACGGTACCAGGAAAAGACGCCTCAGTGCCGCGGCGTGATCGATCCGAATGGCTCCGGCGTAACGCATTGCGGCACTTACCATCCGCCGATAAGGAGGCTCGTTCCCGCAAGCGATCGCCGAGGGATGGAAGGCGGCCAGATGCCAATCCTGGCCCTGCGTGGCGAACGGATCCGGCGGGCTCCCGACGGTCGCTTTCGCAATATAGGCGCCCTGCTCGCCCCAGGTGGCCGAACCGTCCATGGCCTCGCCGACGGCGAGGTCCAGATAGAGCCCGATCCGAAGACCGGCATTCCGGGCGCGGTCTGCGGCCTTCGTCAGCTGCCGGTGAGCAAGCCATTGCAGCCACATGTGGAAACGCACTTCGTCGGCATGCTCCCCGGCAAAGTCGGCAACAGCGGCACTGTCCGGACGCTGAAATTCCTCCGGCCAGGCAAGCCAGCCGGCGCCGCGTCGTTCCATTGAGGCCGAAATAGTCTCGAAAAGTGCATGAAGCCGCAGCGGCTCACCGCGTTCCTTGACAAAGGCTTCGAAAGCACGCCGATCATCGTCTGCCGCGTTTCGCCACGCCTGCCAAAGATCACGAAGTACCCCGAGCTTGGTTTCCGCCACCCGCACATAATCGACGAGGTCGGTTCGCCGCAGCTCTTCCAACCGGTTTTCGAGTTTGGGAGCGCTCACAAAGCCCGGCACCTTGTCCACAGCGATATAGAGCGGGTTGAGCTGTTGGCGGTTCGACGGCTCATAGGGGCTACAGCGATCGGGATCGGCGAGAAAGGGTGCATGCAGCGGATTGAGCCCGATAAAATCCGCGCCCAGTGATCCCGCGAGATCGACCATCGCCAAAAGATCCTCGAAGTCGCCGATCCCCCAGTTGCGCGCGGATCGAAGCTCATACAGTTGCAGGCTCACTCCCCACACCCGGCTGGCCTTGAGGAAATTCGGCACGTAGGATTTGGGGTTCTTCCTGGCGGGGGGCGGCTTCCGGGGCCCCCTGGGCACGCCCGCTCCCGGGTCGAGTTCAACGCCAAGCGCAGTCAGAACTTTTCTCTTGGTCGCATCGGAGATCGGCACCTCCTCATTGTCCGGTGTTGGCCTGGTCAGGCCAACACCGTGTCTGCAAGCCAGATCGTCGAGTTCTGCGCGTTTCATGATTTTCACTGCCCTTTCTAAGGCGGACGCAACATCAAGCCGGCCGATGTTTCACCAAAGCGGACAGGACTACGCCACCGGCCGGAACCTGGGACGGAACAGCGGCGAAAGAGGAGGCCGCCATGCTCGGGAAAGTGGCTAACTCGGATTGCTGCAAGGAGAAAACCTTCCGGTCGCTATGGAGAGGAGAAGGTCCAAACTTCAATGCGACTGGAATGTTTCAGCGGCAAGGTAAAGAAGCCGGCAGAGGTGTATCGGCTGCGACACGGCGCCCGAACGGGAAGAGCCCCCGCGGAAACGGCATTATATCGCTCAACCGCAGCCAACGTCTGTTGCGTGAAGGCAGGTTGCTGGATAAGAGTATCGCCTTCAGACTATTCAATCCGAGGAATAAGCATGGCCACCGGTACCGTCAAGTTTTTCAATCAGGACAAGGGCTTCGGCTTCATAACCCCCGAAACCGGCGGAGCCGATGTGTTCGTCCACATATCTGCGCTGCAGGGGACAGGACCGCTCCAGGACGGACAGAAGGTCTCCTATGAGCTCGGCCAGGATCGCAAGACCGGAAAATCAAAAGCCGAAAACGTCAGAACGATTTGAAGTTCTCATTCGCCGAATACCGCCTGTTTATTGAGGCTCGGGCCTGCACAATCCGGCGCGGTTCGGCGGAACGATTTGATAAATAGCGAGGCCGGGCCTGACGTGGTTGGCCCCCGGCCCCGCTTGCGTGTCCACCGATGCCTCAATGAGGCGAATGCCTCTCAAGCTCGGTGTGACGGCTCATCACCGCGGCTGTGGTGATCGATCGCTCCCCTTCCGAATGAATCTTCAGCGGTTCAGGCCAGGCACCGCAAAGAGGATCGGCATCGATTTTTCGCGATGCCTGGATCTTCGTGGAAGACGATGAAATCGTCCTTACGCCTGCCATTCCCCTCACCGTGCAGAAACCATTGCCGATCTTCCGAGCCGAGATGCTTTCTGCTGCCGCTCGCGTCAGCCCGGCCAATGAGCGGGCGGGACGCGATGCGTGGCCTATCCTGCCTGCCATCCGTCTTGGACACCCCGAATTCCGCAGGGGGCAGAAAGCTGCAATCCACGCAAATCACGACACTCCGGCGATCTCTCCGTCGCGCCCAAACGACATCGTAATTTGTTAAATGCGGACGTTACATGATTGACAATATATGGTAATTTCTGCTCATAAAGATAACAACAGATTATGTGGTCCGATATGCTGGTTATTCTCGCCGACGACCTGACCGGCGCGCTTGATTGCGCTGCACCGTTTGCCGGCAGAGGTCTGCATACTGAAATCGCGTTAAGCCCGAAGTCCGTCGAAGCGGCTCTGCAAGCCGCGCCAGCGGTTCTGTCGATCAATCTTGGATCTCGGGAAATCGACGCCGAAGCGGCGCGGCAGGCAACTGCGGCAGCCCTGTCGGCCCTACCGCCCGACGTCCTTCTGTTCAAGAAGGTCGATTCCCGCCTCAAAGGGAATATCGCCGCCGAACTCGACGCGACACTTTTTCATCTGGCGCTGGTCGCTCCCGCAATACCTGATTTCGGCAGGACCGTCCGGTCGGGACATGTCGAAGGCTTCGGCCTGGACAAGCCGCTGAATATTGCCGATGCGTTGGGCGTTCATGCGGAGCGCGCGATCATTCCCGACAACCTTTCCCAGGCGAGCATGTTCGACGCCCTGGCGGCCGGCCGGGAGGCCGGTGCCGACCTTCTTGTCGGCGCCAGGGGCCTCGCCGAGGCGCTGGCATGCCATGTGACCGGTCGCCGGACGGCCGAGCCGGCCCTGCCCAAACCCGGTCCTGCCCTTTTTGTCATCGGATCGAGAGATCCCATCACGCTGGCACAGATCGAGGAACTGCGGCGCCTGGTGGCGCCCGACCATATTGCCGCGCCGAACGGGCGGCCGGAACGCGTCGCCTCGCCGCAGCATTCCGTAACGCTCGTCCAGGCAACGCCGGGTGAAAAGAACGATCCGCCGCTTCTAGTATCGGAAAGACTGGCGGCAAGCATCGTCCCGGATATGACCGCGCCGGTCGCTACCCTGCTTCTGTCCGGCGGAGCGACCGCCGAGGCGGTCCTCAAGGCGATGAACGTGTCCAGTTTTCAACTTCTCGGCGAATGCCTTCCGGGCCTCGGCTTGGCTTATATCGATGGCCAATGCATCATCGCCAAATCCGGGGGATTCGGCACGCCGAGCACCTTATGTGAGATCGCGAGAGCAACCATGGGCGAGAAGGACTGAACGATGGGGCTGGAGAGCGGCACCGCCCGCAAGGGCCTCCCCGATATCGTCTTCGAGCGGATGTTGCGCGCGATCAAGTCGGGAGCGTACAAGCCGGATGAACGGCTGCCGACCGAACACGATCTTGCGACCGAGTTCGAAGTGTCGCGCCCGGTCATTCGCGAAGCCCTGAGGCGGCTGCGCGAACAGGGACTGATCTATTCGAGGCGCGGGGCGGGCAGCTTCGTGCGTGCACTCGGGCTACGCGAGCCACTTGGCTTCGGCCAGTTGGAGAACGTCGCCGACCTACTCAACTGTTACGAGTTTCGCATGACGCTCGAGCCGGCCGCTGCGGCCGCTGCGGCCGCACGTCATGACAAGGAAAGCCTGGGAGCCATAAAGCGGGCCCTGGAATTGCTGCGCGACGCCACCAACCGTCAGGCCCATCGCGAAGACGCAGACTACCAGTTCCATCTGGCCATCGCACGGGCGGCGCAGAACACCTACTTTTCGACGGCGATGGAAGCCTTGAAGGATCACATCGCCGTGGGGATGAAATTCCATGGAGCCTCCGTGAAAAGAGAGGCTACAGGGCTGGCGAGAGTGTTCGGCGAGCACGAGGCGATTGCCGATGCAATCGCTCGCGCGGATCAGGAAGCGGCCCGGCAATTGATGCTGGACCACCTGAAGGGGTCACGGGAACGGCTGTTTCAATCCTCGCACCGATGAAGCCCATAGAGTCATCGGAAATAGCGGTCATCCGGCAACATCGCACCGGATGATGGGGCTTCAAAACGCCGCCTCGTAGATCCCCTGCACGTCGCCGACGGTCATTTCCGCCGGGTTGTTATCCATCAGCCGACGGATGGCATGCGCCTCCGAAGCGTAGAGGGAGAGTTCGTCCCGCTTCGCCCCATGAGCCGCAAGCGACATCTGGATGCCGAGCCCCCTGCAGAATTCGACGGCCGAAGAGCGCAGTTCATCCGACGAGAGCTCCGCACCAAGACCCAGCGCAGCAGCCACTTCTGCCGTCTTCGCGGCCACGACCGGCTGGTTGAAAGCCAAAACATGCGGAAAGACGATGGCATTCGCCAGACCGTGCGGCAGGTTGAGGCGCGTGCCCAGCGGATAGGCGATGGCGTGACCGGCCGCCGTGTTGACCGGCCCAAGGCAGATGCCTCCGTAATAAGAGGCGAGCATAAGCCCTTCGCGAGCCTCCGTATCGTGCCCGTTCTTCACCGCCCGCGCCAGATACCGGCCGACCAGCCCGAAACCCATGCGGGCAAAGCCGTCGATCATCGGGTGAGAGCGCCGGCTGGTAAAGGCTTCGACGCAATGGGCCATGGCGTCGACGCCCGTCGCGGCGGTCACGGCGGGAGGCACCGAATAGGTCAACTCGGGATCGAGCACCGCGAAATCGGCGATCATGTGCGGACTTTCCACCGCGATCTTCGTCCGCTTTACCGGATCTGTGATGAGCGAGCGGATTCCCGCTTCCGAGCCGGTACCGGCGGTGGTCGCGACCTGGGCCAGCCGCGTGCGACGACCGGCAACGCGGTTGGGACCGGCAACATCCTCGAGAGTCTGCTCGGAATCCCAGAGCACCGCGACCAGCTTGGCGACATCCAATACGGACCCGCCGCCAAGCCCGACGATCACCTGGGGGCGGACGTTGCGGGCTGCTTCCAGCGCGGCGCTCAGCGTTGCGGTATCCGGTTCGCCCGGAATCGCGTCGAATACCGAGAACCGGCCGGACAGTTGCAGACGGTCGACAAAGCCTGCCGTGATCGGCGTTGCGATGACCAAGGTCGAGGCGACATCGCCGGCCCAGGGACCGACCTGGCTGACCGTGCCTGCGCCGACGGCGAGCCGCAGCGGCTGATGAAGTGTGATCGGCGCAATGGCCATGGCGCTTGTCCTTATCAGGCACGCCCCGCCACGAGCTTGCGCGCGTAGGCGATGGCGGAGTTCATGTTGCCGTGATTGGCGATACCCTTGCCGGCGATATCGAACGCCGTGCCGTGGTCGACGGAGGTCCGATCGATGGGCAGGTCGACGGAAACGTTGACGGCCGTATCGAAGGCGACGAGCTTGATCGGGATATGGCCCTGATCGTGATACTGCGCGACAACCAGATCGAACACGCCCGAGTAGGCCCGGTGGAAAACCGTGTCGGCCGAGATCGGGCCGTGAACCTCGATGCCTTCCGCGCGCGCGGCCGCGACCGCGGGGGCGATCTGGTCGTCGTCTTCCGTGCCGAAGAGGCCATTCTCGCCGCAATGGGGATTGATGCCCGCTACCGCGATGCGCGGACGTTCGTAGCCGATGCGCTTCAGATGCGCGTCGCCAGCGCGGATGGTCGCCAGCACCCTTTCCGTCGTGGCGCGCCGGATTGCCTCCTGCAGGGAAACGTGGGTGGAGACGTGGATCACCTTCAGACGGTCGGAGGCCAAAAGCATGTATGCCGCTGCCGAACCGGTGAGGCTACGCAACATGCCGGTATGGCCGTCGTAATGATGGCCGGCGAGGTTGAGCGCCTCCTTGTTGATCGGCGCGGTGACGATGCAGCCGATCGAGCCGGCTTCGGCATCGCGCACGGCACGTTCGATGAAGCGGAACGCCGCGTCGCCGGCGATCGCGGACAGCTGGCCCCAGGGCAGCGGCGCTCCCTCGACCGGAAGATCGACGACGTAAGGCGCGAGGTCGAGCGCGATCCCTACAGCATCGCGGGCCGCCTCAAGCGTCGCAAGGTTACCGTAGACACGCGTCGCGGAGCGGTCCGCGGCTGACATCTCGGCCAGAGCCTTGACGGTTATCTCCGGCCCCACGCCGCAGGGGTCTCCCATCGTGATGCCAATGATATTGCTCATCAAACTCTCCCGTCAGTCGCGTCCGCCCAGCCCGAAGCCAAGCTCACGTATTTGATTGCCCGCCTGTGATAGGTATAGGCGATATGCAAGGCCCCGTCGGGCGTTTCCAGAAGCCATGGATAGGACATTTCCTTGTTACGGCCGTCCGTGGAATCGTTCGACAGGCATGTGCCCGGCCCGTCTTCGACGAGGATGCGCACAGGGAAACTCAGGCCACCATCGTCCGAGATGCACACCGAGACCGGTGCGCGCGGCACGCCCCAGACGGGCACGCAACCGCCCGCCGGATCGGCATCGGGCCTGTCGTCGTTTTCGCCGAGTTCGTCATAGAGCGAGGCACGGCGATCGCCGGACTGGGCGGCACTGACCGGGTTGCAGATCATCGCAAGCCGTCCATCCCTCAGCCGTATGACCGCGATCGAGGAATTGTTGTTCGGTATATCGGTCGCCGCCGGCACCGACCAGGACCGGCCACCATCGGCGCTTTCGGTCCGATAGACGAAATCAGCCTGCCTGCGGCGGAAAAATGCCGCATGGCCGCCCTTGGGAAGGGCGACGGGGCTCATGTGGACGCAGCCGGTCGATTGCGGCAGTTCTTCGAGCCGCCAGGTTTTCCCGGCATCCGTCGATATCCCGATCGCCGCCGTGTCATGGCTGCCGTTCCATTTCTGGCCGGGCCGCTGAACACAGCGGAAGATCGGCAGAAGCCAGGCGCCATCATTCCGCACCGTCAGCGGCGCCCGAATGAAACATCCCCGGGGCAGATCGAGATACCCGCCTTTCTCCGACGTCAACCGTGCCGGATCGCCTGGATCACGCCGGATCTCCGCCATGCGGATGCGGCATTCGTCCTGATTGCCGGAAGGTTGCGACGTATGGAAAAGCCAGAGCCTGCCATCGGGCGCGGTAAACAGGACCGGGTTCTGTTCGGAATGTGCGTCATCGAAGCTCAGCCTCTGCGGCGGACCCCAGGCATCCGATCCGGGGGCTAGAACGGACGCAAATATGGATATGTCGGACTTGCCTTCGAGCGAGCCGCCGAACCAGGCGCAGGTCAATGCACCATCATCCGAGACGTGCAGGAAGCTCGCATGGTTCTGCACCATGGGCGAAGGCAGGAAGGCTTCGCGCCGGTTGGCAGCGACCATCCGGACGGCGCCGGTCATTGCTGCCGCTATTTCATCAGGGCTCATAAAGCTCTCCTTTCGGCCCAAAGGATTACCAGAAACACAAAGTTGTCAAGTTTTATAATGTTATTGAATTGCCAATATCCGCCCAATCTTTCTTATTAATTATTTGATATATATATGTAATTTTCTGGCATAAATTTTTCTGGAAAATAACATTGCGAAATAATTTGACAAACTGCCCACAACGGAAGATGGTCTGAAACAGAATAGCACAGGAGGAGTGCGGCGATCGCAGTGCAGCGAAATCCGAGGACCTTCAGCGGGGAATTCGATCGAAGGATCGAGCATTCACCGACAGAACCTCGGAAATCGCCGCTGGGCTTCCTTTAGCGGATCGGCTCGCCAATCACCGACACAGTCGGCTGCTCATTGGGCGCCATAGGCAAACGGCAGGTCGACCGGAACGTGTTCGACCACATTATATTCACTTGGGAGGTGAACCACATGAAGAAGATGCTGATGATGACCGCGCTGATCCTGGGATCGGCGCTTCCGCCGGCTTACGCAGGGTCCGGCCCGATCAAGATCGTGCTGCCCGAGGAAGCCGACCTGCTGGAGCCTTGCATGGCGACCCGCTCCAATATCGGCCGTATCATCATGGAGAATGTCAGCGAGACGCTGACCGAGCTCGACGTTCGCGGCAAGAAGGGCGTCATGCCGCGCCTCGCAGAGAAATGGGAGCAGACCCCGGACGGCAGCTGGCGGTTTTATCTGCGCAAGGGTGTCAAATTCTCCAACGGCACCACGTTTGACGCCAAGGACGTGAAACACAGCTTCGATCGTGTCATGAGCGACAAGAACGCCTGCGAATCCCGTCGTTATTTCGGCGGCATGAAGATCAGCGCCAATGTCGTCGACGACAATACGATCGACTTCAAGGCCGACCCGGCCCAGCCGATCCTGCCGCTGCTGATGTCGCTGGTCACGATCGTGCCGGAAGAAACACCGCTGCAGTTCATTCGCGAACCGATCGGAACCGGTCCCTACGCGCTGAAGAACTGGACACCGGGCCAGCAGATCGTGCTTGCCGCACGCAGCGACTACTGGGGCGCCAAGCCGCAGGTTACCGAAGCGACCTATCTCTTCCGCGCCGATCCCGCCGTTCGTGCGGCAATGGTAAAGGCCGGCGAAGCGGATCTTTCTCCGTCGATCTCGCAGCTGGATGCCACCGATCCGAAGACCGATTTCTCCTATCTCGACAG
The DNA here is from genome assembly GCA_900471605.1 of Hyphomicrobiales bacterium. Lineage (GTDB taxonomy): Bacteria > Pseudomonadota > Alphaproteobacteria > Rhizobiales > Rhizobiaceae > Neorhizobium. Next base: position 131,263 of record UCEY01000025.1, read on the forward strand.
TGAGACGGTCTATCTGCGCCTCGACCACAACATCCAGCCGCTGAACGACGTGCGGGTTCGAAAGGCCCTCAACCTTGCGATCGACCGCCAGGCCTTCATCGGCACGCTGGTGCCTGATGGCGCGGTGCTTGCGACGGCGCTCGTTCCGCCGACCACGCTCGGCTGGAACCCGGACGTCAAGGTGTTCCCCTATGATCCGGCAGGCGCCAAGAAGCTTCTCGCCGAGGCCAAGGCAGCCGGCGTGAAGGTCGATACCCCGATCACGCTGATCGCCCGCACGGCGAACTTCCCGAACGTCACCGAGATCATGGAAGCCGTGCAGTCGCAGCTTCAGGAAGTCGGCTTCAAGATCGATCTGAAATTCGTCGAAGTGGCCGAGCACGAAAGCTACTACTCCAAGCCGTTCAAGGAAGGCCGCGGCCCGATCATCGTCGCTGCCATGCATGACAATTCCAAGGGCGATCCGTCCTTCACCATGTTCTTCAAATATGCATCGCAGGGAACCCAGTCGGGCTTTTCGGATCCCAAGGTGGACGACCTGATCAAGCGCGCATCTGCGGCCGTTGGCGACGAACGTGCGAAACTCTGGTCGCAGCTGATTGCCTACCTGCATGACGACGTGGTCGCCGATGGCCTCCTGTTCCATATGGTCGGCTTCTCTCGCGTTTCGCCGCGCATCGACTTCAAGCCGACGATTGCCACCAACTCGATGCTGCAGCTCTCCGAGATCGGCATCAAATAAGCTCAGGATATCGGCTACGATATCCCGTCACGATCCAAGGGCGGCGGGTCCTTACCCGCCGCCACAATAGTTGAGGGCGACATGCTCAGTTTCATTCGTAAGCGCTCCGTGGCGAGCTTGATCTCACTGGTCGGTCTGCTCGTGCTGGTATTCTTCCTGTCCCGCCTGACAGGTGACCCGGCCGCTCTCTTCCTGCCGGTGGAAGCTTCCGCCGAAATGAAACAGCAATTCCGCGAGCTTCACGGGTTGAACGATCCGTTGATGGTGCAGTTCGGACGCTATGTCGGCGACGTGTTGACCGGGAATCTCGGTGAATCCCTTCGCAAGGCGCGGCCGGCGCTGGATGTGGTCACGGAAGCATTCGTATGGACGCTTTGGCTGGCCGTGATCACCATGTCGCTCGTCACCACGGCCGCAATCGTCGTCGGTTCGCTTGCAGCGTTCCGCTCCGGCGGCTTCTTCGACCGGCTCTCGTCGATGATTTCGCTCATCGGCGCGTCGGTACCCGACTTTTGGCTGGCCATCGTGGCGATCGTCGTATTCTCCGTGAACCTGGCATGGCTGCCGACGTCGGGCACGGGGTCGATCCTGCACTGGATCCTGCCGATCGGCGTGCTGTTCGTCCGGCCCTTCGGCATCATCGTCCAGGTGGTGCGCGGCTCGATGATCAGCGCACTGTCTTCCGCCTATGTGAAGACAGCCCGCGCCAAAGGGGTCAAGGCCGGGCCGATCATCTTCGTCCACGCCCTGCGCAATGCCATGCTTCCCGTCATCACCGTCATAGGAGACCAGGCGGCGAGCCTGCTTAACGGCGCTGTGGTGGTCGAGACCATCTTCGGCTTTCCCGGCGTCGGCAAGCTGATGATCGACTCGATCCTGCAGCGGGATTTCAATGTCGTTCTCGCCGCAATCCTGGTTACGGCGCTGGCGATCTTCCTCATGAACCTGCTGATCGACCTCGCCTATGCGCTGCTCGATCCGCGTATCCGGCATTGAGGAGCGCAGAGATGAGTGTTTCCACCTCAGATACGGCGATTGCACGGGAACCTTCCTTCCCGCTGCGCATGGCGCGAATGCTTCTGGCCGACAAATTTGCGCTCTGCGCCGCGATCTTCCTGCTCCTGGTCGTGGTGCTTGCCCTCATAGGACCGTCCTGGCTCGGCGATCTTGCGACCAAGCAGAACCTTCGCGGCCGCAACCTCGCGCCATTCGACTGGAGCCGGGAATGGGTGTGGTGGATGGGAGCTGATGCTCTTGGCCGTCCCCTGCTCGCCCGCATTATCGTCGCCACCCAGAACACCATGATGGTTGCCGCCGGGGCAGTTTTCCTGTCGTCGCTGATCGGGACGCTGCTTGGCCTGGTCGCCGGCTTCTCGTCTCCGAGGCTCGGGCAGGCGATCATGCGCCTTGCCGACGTGATCATGTCCTTCCCCTCGCTGCTGATCGCGGTGATCGTGCTCTACCTTCTTGGATCCTCGATCCTCAACCTCGTCGCGGTCCTGTCGATCACCCGTATCCCCGTCTACCTTCGCACGACCCGTGCCGAGGTGCTGGAGATCCGCGAACGGATGTTCGTGCAGGCGGCGCGCGTGATGGGTGCCTCGCAGAACCGCATCCTCTTCCGCCACATCCTGCCGGTCGTCCTGCCGACGCTGACCACGCTGGCCACGCTTGATTTCGCCTATGTCATGCTGGCCGAAAGCGCACTTTCCTTCCTCGGCATCGGCATCCAGCCGCCCGAGATCACCTGGGGCCTGATGATTTCGCAGGGCCGCCAATACCTGACCAACGCCTGGTGGCTGTCGTTCTGGCCGGGGCTTGCGATCATCATGACGACCCTGTCGCTGAACCTGCTGTCGAACTGGCTGCGCATCGCGCTCGATCCGGTCCAGCGCTGGCGCCTGGAAATGAAAGGCCGCAAGAATGGCTGAGCATCTGCTGGAAGTTCGCAACCTCTCGGTCGAGTTCCACACGGCCGCCGGCGTGGTGCAGGCGGTGAAAAACATCTCCTATCACCTCGACCGCGGCGAGACGCTGGCGATCCTCGGCGAAAGCGGATCCGGCAAGTCGGTTTCGTCAGCGGCGATCATGAACCTCATCGACATGCCGCCGGGGCGGATCACGTCCGGCCAGATCCTGCTCGACGGCGAGGACCTGCTGACCATGCCGCCCCAGGCGCGCCGCGAGGCGAACGGACGGCGGATCGCCATGATCTTCCAGGACCCGCTGAGCCACCTGAACCCGGTCTACACCGTCGGATGGCAGATCCGCGAGGCCATGACGACCCACGGCCTGCAGCCCGGACCAGCCCGGAGCGAAGCCGTGCGCCTGTTGACGCGGGTCGGCATTCCCGACCCCGAACATGCCATGGGCAAATATCCGCACGAGTTTTCGGGCGGCCAGCGCCAACGGGTCATGATCGCCATGGCGCTCGCGCTGCGTCCCGATCTGCTGATCGCCGACGAACCGACGACCGCGCTCGACGTGACGGTGCAGGCCGAGGTGCTGGCGCTCTTGAAGGCGTTACAGCGCGAAACCGGCATGGGCGTGCTGATCATCACCCATGATCTCGGCGTGGTTGCCGAAATCGCCGATCGGGTCGTGGTCATGGAAAAAGGCGAACTGGTCGAGACCGGTACGGTTCGCGACGTCTACAGGAACCCGAGCCATCCCTATACCAAAAAGCTGATCGGCGCCGCCCCCGGAAAGGGCGAGATGCACATCGCCCAGGAAGCGGGCGAGCCACTGCTCAGCGTCCGGGACGTCCGCAAGCGCTACGGCTCCTTCGAGGCGCTGAAGGGCGTCTCGTTCGACCTCAAGGCCGGCGAGACCATGGCGATCGTCGGCGAGAGCGGCTCCGGCAAATCGACCCTCGCCCGCGTTCTCCTGCGGCTGGATGAACCGGATGCCGGCACCGCGCACTGGAAGGGGCGCGATCTCTTCAAGCTTTCGCCATCGGAACTCTACAAGCTCCGGCGCGACCTTCAGATGGTGTTCCAGGACCCCACCCAGTCGCTCAATCCGCGCATGACGGTGTTCCAGCTCGTATCCGAAGCATGGGTCATCCATCCCGATATCCTGCCGAAACGCCAGTGGCGGCAACGGGTCGCGGAGCTGCTGGTGCAGGTGGGCCTTTCGACCGAGCACATGAGCCGTTATCCGCACCAGTTTTCCGGCGGCCAGCGGCAGAGGATCGCGATCGCCCGCGCGCTGGCGCTCGAACCACAGCTGATCGTCTGCGACGAGGCGGTGTCGGCACTCGATGTGTCGGTCCAGGCCCAGGTCATCGCGCTTCTCGACAGGCTGCGCCGGGACATGGGAATTTCCTTCATCTTCATTGCCCATGACCTGCCCGTGGTCCGCGATTTTGCCGACTACGTCATGGTCATGCAGAAGGGCGAAGTGGTGGAACTGGGCACGGTTCGGGACGTCTTCGAGACGCCCCGCGAACCCTATACGCAGGCGCTCCTGGCGGCGAGCCTCGATCCGGATCCGGATGTACAGGCTGAGCACCGGGCAGCCCGTCTCAAACGTGCATGACATAGCGCCGACCGGCGCATAGCGGAGTTGATTGAATGACCAGACATGCCTTTGTCGCACTCGTGACCTGTTTCAACGACGATGAGACGATCAACTACGAGGCGACCCGCGCGCAGGTGCGCCGGCAGGTGGCCGCCGGCAACAACATCATGTGCGCCGGCACCAACGGCGACTTCACGGCCCTTACCCACGAAGAGAAGATCCGCCTGACGGAGCACGTGGTCGACGAGGTGGCAGGCCGGGCCAAGGTCATCGTCAATGCCGGCATGCCGGCCACGTTCGAAACGGTGCAGCTTGCCAGGGAATTCGACCGGATCGGCGTCGACGGCATCGCGGTCATCACCCCCTTCTTCATCGCCTGCACCCAGGATGGACTGGTCCGCCACTTCTCCACGGTCGCGGATGCGGTCAAGACGCCGGTCTATCTCTACGACATCCCGGCCCGGACCCAGAACCACATCGAGCCTGCCACCGCCGCAAGGCTTGCCGGACACGGCAATATCGCCGGTATCAAGGATTCGGGCGGCGCGCAGGAAACCCTGGCGGCCTATCTCCAGGTCTCGAAGGAAAACCCGGGCTTCGAGGTCTATTCCGGCCCCGATCACCTGGTCCTGTGGTCGCTGCAGAACGGCGCGGCGGGCTGCATTTCCGGGCTCGGAAATGCCCTGCCCCATGTCCTTTCCGGCATCCTCGCAGCCTACAACTCCGGCGACATCGCCGAAGCGGAGCGCCAGCAGGAGATCTATACCGCCTTCCGCACCGAGCTTTATGCGCTGGGTTTTGCGCCCGCGATGGTCAAGCGGTCGCTCTACCTTCAGGACAAATCGGTAGGGGCAAGCCGCCAGCCCGCCCTGCTTCCGGACGAGGCCCAGGACGAGAAAATAAGGGAAATCCTGAGGCGGTACGATCTGCTCTAGCAGCATCCACAGCATATGGACGAGAAATGCGTTTTGGGGCGCGACACCGATGAATCGGAGAGTTCCAACGATATTGGGATAAATCATTAAGTACGTGCCGGTATTCTCACGTTCTAATTAACGAGAGCCCGCGTCATGGCGTCGATCCAGCATAAGATCATCATTGCGAGCATCGCGATTTTCGGCCTGGCGGGCGGCGCCACAGGCGTCGGCATCTGGTCCGCGTCCGTCCTTTCCGCCAACAGCGCCGATGTTGCCCAGTCGGCGCAAATTCTGCGCAACCACATGTAGGCCGACATGATGCACGACGCGCTGCGCGCGGACGTGCTGGCATCATTGCTGGCATCCAATCCGGCTGCAGGCGTCACCATCGATGCCGTAAAGGCGGACCTGGCCGAGCACGTGGCGTCTTTCCGGGAAATGATCGACGCCAACAAGGCTCTTGCCACCGACGAAAAGACAAAAAAGGTCCTTGCCGGCGTCGAACGTCCGCTTTTGACCTATATCGAAAGCGCCACGAAGCTGGTGGATCTTGCGAGCGAGGATCCTTCGGCGGCATTGAAGGGCTTGCCTGATTTCATGGGGTAGTTCTCCGTGCTGGAAACGGCCATGGAACAGGCGGGGGATCAGATCACGCAGACCTCCGAGGATATTTTCCAACGGAGTGCCGATATAAAGGCATCGGTCGACATCGTTCTGAAAGCACTTCTCGCCGCCGCCGCGATATTCGCCACCGGCCTCTATTTCCTGACCCGCAGGACCGTCAGCAAACCGATCCTGGCTCTTTCCAACGATATGCAGCGGCTCGCCGAAGGTGACACAGCCATCGCCTGCAACGGCATCGGCCGCGCCGACGAAATCGGGACGATGGCATCGGCCGTCGAGGTCTTTCGCCAGGCGGCCATTGCCAACAGGCTACTCGAGCAGGACGCCGAGGAAGCCCGATTGCAGGGCGAAGCGGAGCGGGTCATGGCCCGAAAGCAAGCCGACGACGATGCCGCCGAACGTCTGCGGGCCGCGACGGCCGGCCTCGCCATGGGTCTGAAGAGACTGGCATCCGGCGACCTCGCCTTCCAGATCGAAGAGCCCTTCGCCGCCGATTTCGAGGGCCTCCGACATGATTTCAACATGTCGATCAGGCAACTCGACCGGACGCTCAGCGCCATCAGGGACGCCATTGCCGCGATCGACGAAGGCACACGCGAAATCGCATCAGGGGCGGGTGATCTGTCGAAACGGACCGAACAACAGGCCGCCTCTCTCGAAGAAACCGCCGCAGCGCTCGATCAGATCACCGCCAATGTCTCGAATTCAAGCAAGCGGACCGACGAGGCGCGCGCGGAGGCGACTAATGCAAATCGAAACGCCGCGAAATCCGCCGAGGTTGTCTCGCATGCCGAAGAAGCCATGCGCCGCATCGAAGCCTCCTCCGAGCAGATCTCCAGCATTATCGGCGTCATCGACGAGATCGCGTTCCAGACCAACCTGCTGGCGCTGAACGCCGGCGTCGAAGCGGCGCGCGCCGGAGAGGCGGGCAAGGGATTTGCAGTGGTGGCCCAGGAAGTCCGCGAACTCGCCCAGCGATCGGCTCAGGCGGCAAAGGAAATCAAGGGCCACATCCAGAAATCGTCGGCGGAAGTGGAAGGCGGCGTCAAACTGGTTCTCGACACCAGCCAGGTGCTTAAGGCGATCAGCGAACAGATCGCCCGCATCAACCAGCACATGGATGCAATCGCCGTGTCGGCAAGAGAGCAGTCTACCGGACTTGCCGAGGTCAACACCGCCGTCAATGCCATGGACCAGGTGACCCAGCAGAACGCGGCGATGGTGGAGCAATCCACCGCCGCATCCGCCCATCTGGCCGAGGAAGCCGCAAAGCTTCGCGAACTCGTTTCCCGGTTCAACCTCCTCGATGCGACAGGGGCAACGCACCCCCATGCAGGACGGCGTGGCGGGCGGCTGGCTGCCTGACGGCGATCTGCCCGCCGTTCTGTCGCCGCATCATATGCTCTGACATTTTCGCCAGCACCGATTTCTCGGCTAGGTTCGATCAGGCTCTCTTTTGGCCGGACCTGAAACAAGCTTGATGGACAGCAAACGTGGCATTGGTGGCGCGCAGAGAATTACTTCGCATTCGGCACGCCACCACGCTGGAGCACAAGCATCTGCAGATGCTTGTGCTGGATCGATCAAGCAGCCTTAACGGGCAGGTTCTCCACCCTGTAGGCGATGAGGTCTTCGATCGTGATCAGATGAAGGCCGTGCCGTTCGGCGAACACCTCGAGCTCTGGCAAACGCGCCATGGTCCCGTCATCGTTGGCCACTTCGCAGATGACACCTGAGGGGACAAGACCGGCGAGCCTGGCAAGATCAACCGCCGCCTCGGTGTGCCCGGGGCGCGACAGAACACCGTTGGGATGGGCGCGCAGCGGAAAAATGTGCCCCGGCCGGGCAAAATCATCCGGTCTGGAGCCGTCGCTCACGAGAGCGCGAACCGTCTCGGCCCGATCGGCGGCCGAAATCCCTGTCGTCGTATTCCGAATGGAATCGACCGACACGGTGAAGGCCGTCTTGAGCACCTCGGTGTTTCGCGGCACCATCAGTGGAATGTCGAGCTTATCGAGCCGTTCCCCCTCCATGGCCACACAGATGAGGCCGCGGGCGTAATTCATCATGAAGGCGATCGCCTGCGGGGTGATCGCCTCGGATGCGATGACGAGGTCGCCCTCGTTTTCACGATCGCGGTCGTCGACGACGACAACGATCTCGCCACGCCCGATCGCGGCTATCGCATCTTCGATTTTGGATATTGCCATTTCTCTGCCTTTCAAGGGTTAGCCGCGTGCGCGGCATACATGGCCTGTCAAAAGCCACCATTTTCCCTTGGGCGAACAAGCATATCGAACGCCGCTTGCCGAGCGGCGCCCTCTGCGTTGCTCTCTTCCATCCGGACTGTGACCGTCGGCTCCGGCATCTCACCGGATCTGCTGACCCTTCGCTTTCACGAAGGCGCTCGCGGGCTCCGAGTTGCCTCGATACCGCCGGTGGGGAATTACACCCCGCCCTGAGAACATTCCTTAGATAGATGACGAAGGCCTCGTTCCGCAAGAGGTTGGACGCAGATCTTGCCCCCGGCAACCGCATCGCTGGGGTCAAAGCACCGTCGCCTATTGTCGAACAAAGCTAGGACATGATCAGGCCGCCATCGACATTGATGGTCTGTCCGGTGATATAGGCGGCATCATCGCTGGCAAGGAAAGTGACGAGGCCCGCGACATCCTCACCCGATCCGGCCCGCTTCATCGGAATGCCATCGACCCACTCTTTCATCAGTTCGCCTGGGCCGTAATTGCCGAGCAGCTTGCCCCATGCCTGGTCGTTATAGGCCCACATGTCCGTTTCGATGATGCCCGGGCAGAAGGCGTTGACGGTAATTCCATCGGTCGCGACTTCCTTGGCCAGGCTCTGGGTAATGCCGACGACGCCCATCTTGGAGGCGGCGTAGTGTGGCGTATAGATGAAGCCGTCGCGCGCCTGGCCGGAGGCGGTATTGATGATACGGCCGCCGCGACCATGCTTGCGCATGCGGGCGATCGCTTCCTGGGCGCAGAGGAACACGCCCTTGGTGTTGACCGCCATGACCTTGTCCCACTCCCCTTCCGTCATATCCTCGATGCGGGCAATGGTGATGACGCCGGCATTCTGGATGGAGACGTCGATTGTGCCGAAAGCCTGTTCGGCCGCGTCATAAAGGGCCTTGACGCTGGCTTTGTCGGTAACGTCGCCGACAAAGCCCGCAGCTTTGCCGCCTTCGGCCCTGATCTGTCCGGCGACGTCGTGCACGCTCTCTTCATTGGCGGAGACCATCAGGTTGGCACCCTCGCGCGCGAACCGTCTGGCGATTGCGGCGCCGATGCCCCGGCTTGCGCCCGTAATGACGACCGTCTTGTTTATGAAGCGTTGCATTCTCTTTTCCTTTCACGGCGCTGGCGGATGCGGCGCCGATGCGACCCGACCATCCGCTCGAAGTTCAGACTGCTGCGGAAATGATGCCGGCGAATTCCGACGCCTTCAGCGACGCGCCTCCCACGAGGGCTCCCTCGACATTGGGGACCTCGAAGATCGCCGCCGCGTTCGAGGCCTTGACCGAACCGCCGTAGAGGATCCTGACATGGCGACCATCGTAGCCCATCCGCCCTTCGAGCACCTGCCGGATCGCCGCATGGGTCTCCTCGATCTGCTCGATCGTCGGAACCAATCCGGTGCCGATAGCCCAGACGGGCTCGTAGGCAATGGTCGTGTTTGAACTGGTTGCGCCCTCCGGGACCGATCCTTCGAGCTGGGCGCGGACGACGTCGATCGCCCTGCCGTACTCGCGCTCCTCGCGCGTTTCACCGAGGCAGACGATGCTCGTCAGCCCGGCCTTGTGGGCCGCCGTGGCCTTGGCTGCAACCGCTGCATCGGCCTCACGGTAGGCGGAGCGCCGTTCGGAATGTCCCAGGATGACGAAATGCGCACCGATTTCGGCGAGCATGTCGGCGGACACATCACCGGTATAGGCGCCCGTGGACTGCGCATGGCAATCCTGTGCGCCGACGAGAATGGCCGAACCCCTGGATTCGGCCACGGCCTTTTCGATCAGCGTGAAGGGCGGGCAGACGACGATATCGCACGCCGCCGTGCCCGTTAGCCCCTTCAGCGCCGCGATCTCTGCCAGGGAGGAGGCGAGACCGTTCATTTTCCAGTTCCCTGCGATCAGCTTGCGCATGACATCACCAGCAGCAGAAGCCGCCGTCGACGAGCAGGTCGACGCCCGTCACGAAGCTCGCGGCGTCCGAAAGCAGAAACACGGCGGGGCCTACCATCTCATTGACGTTCGCCATGCGCTGCATCGGGGTCTGCTCTTCGAAAAGCTTGGTCTGATGGACCATTTCCGGACGCGTGTTCATCGGCGTCGCAGTGTAGCCGGGAGAGATGGTATTCACGCGGACGCCGCGGTCGACCCACTCCATCGCCATCGACTTCGACATATGGATCACGCCCGCCTTGGACGCGTTGTAGTGAGCCTGGCTCAGGCCTCGGTTGACGATGACGCCCGACATGGATGCGATATTGACGATCGAGCCGCGTCCGTTCTTCAGCATGGCGCGGGCTTCTGCCTGGCAGGAAAGGAAGACCCCCTTCAGATTGATGTCCATCAGCGTCTGATACTGGTCCTCCTCCATATCCTCCGCCGGGTTCGCGTTGGCGATGCCGGCCGCATTGACGGCAAGGGTCAGCGGGCCGAGCTCGGCCTCGGTGCGAGCCACGGCGTCCGCCAGGGAGGATTTGCTCGTGACGTCGGCCGCGATCCGGATCGAGCGTTGGCCGGCGGCCTCGATATGCTTTGCGGTGTTGGCGAGCCCGTCGTCCGTGCGGCGATCGAGCAGCGCGACGCTGGCGCCGCATTGGGCGAGACCGATGGCGATACGCTGGCCAATCCCGCTTCCGGCTCCGGTGACGATGGCGACTTGGCCGCTGAGATCGAAAAGCTTCGGGGCGTTCAGAGTGATGTCGGACATCGCTCTCTTCCTTTCCATAGTTGTTTAGATTGTCGCCAGCTCCATGACGGAGACGTCGTTGGCCTCGTCACGGTTGAGGATGCCCGCCTGCTTCCCTTGAGCCAGAACCAGAATTCGGTTTGACACTCCGAGAACCTCCTCGAGATCGGAGCTGACGACGATGACGGCCACGCCCTGCTTGGCGAGATTGACGATGATGTCGTAGATGCCGGCCCTCGCGCCGACGTCGATGCCGCGCGTCGGCTCGTCCAGCACCACGACCTTCGGATCGCGCATCAACCACTTGGCGATGACCACCTTCTGCTGGTTACCGCCGGAGAGGTCGGAGGCGAGCTGCTCAGGACGACCCTTCACGCCGAATTTGGCGACCGCCTTCTGCGCGAACGAGCGCTTGACGCTCGGGGAAATCCACCCTCCTCCGAGCTTGTCGAGATTGGCATAGACGATGTTGTCGCCGATGCGGTGGTCGACGACCAGTCCCTGGTCCTTGCGGTCCTCGGGGACCATGACGATACCCCGGGCGATCGCATCGGCCGGGTCGCGAAGCTTGAGCTCCCTGCCTTCGAGCTTGACCGAACCGGCGCTGATCTGATCCGCTCCCGTGATGGCGCGCACGAGTTCCGTTCGGCCGGCACCGACCAGTCCGGCTATTCCAAGGATCTCGCCGGCCTTCACGTCGAAGGTGACGTCGCGGAACGAATTGGCTGGAGAGCTCAGTCCGCAGACTTCCAGCACCGGCCGATCCGTGGGAACGGGCAGTGCCGGAAACATGCGCTCGAGCGAGCGTCCGACCATGCTTTCGACGATCGTCCGCACCGGCGTCGCGCTGTCGGCGAATTCCTGGACGCGTTCGCCGTCGCGCAGCACGACGATGCGGTCGGTGATCTTTTTGATCTCCTCCATGCGGTGGGAAATGTAGATGATGCCGACGCCCTCGGACCGCAGCTTGCGGACTTGCTCGAACAAAGCCTCCGTCTCCGCGCCGCCAAGGGCCGCGGTCGGCTCGTCGAGGATCAGGAGCTTCGCATCGAGAGCCAAGGCCTTGGCGATCTCGATGAGCTGCTGGTTGGCGGTCGACAGACCCTCGACCTTGCGGGAAGCGGGAATGTGCAGGTTGAGGCGGGCGAGCTGCTCCTGAGCGCGACGGACCATCTGCGCGCGATCCACGACACCGTTTCTCACGGGCCAGCGTCCGATGAAGACGTTTTCGGCGATGGAGAGCTGCGGCAGGAGCTGCAGTTCCTGGTGGATCAGAACCACGCCCTTGTCGATAGCCTCCCTCGGAGAGGCTGGGGCATAAGGCTGTCCCAGCCATGTCATCGATCCCTCGGAAGGCGTGCGTGACCCGGCAATGATGCCGGAGAGCGTCGACTTGCCCGCACCGTTCTCACCCAGAAGTGCGACCACTTCGCCCGGATAGACGTCCAGGCTGACATCCTTGACAACCTGAAGCGGCCCATACCACTTCGATATGCCCCTCAGGGAAAGAACCGGATCCGTCACGGCACGCCTCCTCAAGACCTTGACGTTATTATGGATGGTTGGCGATGAAGCCCGCCACGTTTTCCTTGGTTGTCAGCGTCGCGTCCATGAGCTGCACCGCCGGCACCTTCTCGCCGGCGACGAGCTTCGCAGCGTTGGCGACCGCGTCCCGGCCCATCTTCTGCGTCTGCTGCGTGGCAGTCACATCGAACACGCCCTTGCTGAGCGCTTCGAGAGCCGCGGTATCGCCGTCGAAGCCGCCGACAACGATCTTCTGCGAGGGATTGGCGACCTTGATGGCCTGTGCGGCGCCAAGCGCGAGTGCGTCTGCCTGGGCGAAGACGATCGACACGTCCGGGTTCGCCTGCAGCATGTTCTGCATGATCTGGAAGCCTTCGTCCTGGCTCCAGATGTTGGAATACTGCTCGGCGACGACCTTCACGCCCGGATTGGCCTTGATGGATTCACCGCAGCCTTTGGAGCGGTCGACCTCGGGCGTCGTGCCCTTCTGGCCGTGAATGATGACCATTTTGCCCTTGCCCCCGGCCTGCTTCAGGATGTAGTCGCAGACGCTCTTTGCAGACGCGACGGAATCCGTTGCGAGGAAGGTGTCGCCTGGTGCGCCTTCGGCGTTGCGGTCGACGTTCACGACCGGAATACCGGCGTTCTTCGCAAGCTTGACCGGAACGGTCGCAGCGGCCGCGCCGGCGGGAATGTAGATCAGGGCGTCGATTTTCTGCGTGAGAAGGTCCTGGATCTGGTTGACCTGCGTCGGACCGTCGCCCTTGGCATCGACCGTCACGACTTCGATGCCGCGCTTCTTGGCTTCGGCTTCGACCGACTGCTTGATCTGGTTGAAGAAGTTGGCCTGAAGGTTCGCGACGGCCAGGCCGAGCTTTTTCAGTTCCGCGGCGTGGACCGGTCCAAGGGTGAGACCGAGCAGAGCAGCGGACGCGAGCATGATGCGCGCAATTTTCATCGTAGTTCCTCCGTTGTTAGATGAAACCCTCGAGCAGGTCCTCCCCTCGGGGTATAGATCCGCTCCGAGAATTCGGGGCGGAATTCCTGGAGGTCCGCCAAGCGGCGGACCCGATCCTCAGATGCGACGCCGACGGATGGTCTCCGCACCCACCGCAAGAACGATGACGATGCCGATGATCACCTGCTGCAGGAACGGCGAGACGTTAAGCAGGTTGAGACCGTTGCGCAGGACACCGATGATCAGGACGCCGATGAGCGTTCCCCCGATGCCGCCCGCGCCTCCGGAGAGCGAGGTGCCGCCGATCACGACAGCGGCGATGGTGTCGAGCTCATAGCCAAAGCCGCTGGACGGCTGCACGGAGTCGAGACGGGCGGCCAGCACTATCCCGGCAAGCCCCGCAAGCACGGCGCTGACGACGTAGACGCCGATCGTCACCAGCCGGGCGTTGATGCCGGCGAGACGAGCGACTTCAGGATTGCCGCCCACCGCGTAGAGCATCCGGCCTTCGGAACGGAAGTGCAGGAACAGCCAGGCCACGAGGACGACGACCAGCATGAGGAAGACGGTGGCCGTCAGGATGCCGAAATGCCGGTCGATCGCCAGCATCATGAACCAGTCCGGGAAGCCGACGATCTGCTGGCCGTCGGTGATCATGTTCGCCACGCCGCGCGCTGCGGACATCATGGCGAGAGTGGCGATGAACGCCGGCACCCTGAACTGCGTCACGAGTACCCCGACGATCAGGCCCGACATAGCCGCAGCGACCAGCCCGAACACGATGCCGACGGCCAGCGGAAGGCCGGCCACGTTTGCGCTCCAGCCCATGACCATCATGGCGAGCGCAAGCACCGAGCCGACCGACAGATCGATGCCGCCGATCAGAATGACGAAGGTCATCCCGACCGCCATGATGCCGAGAACGGTGATCTGGTCGAGAATGTTCAGCCCGTTTCGAACGGAAAGAAACGCGTCCGTGCTGAAGCTCAGAAAGACGCAGAGGGCGAGCAGGCCCACGAGCGGACCGGTGGCGCCCTTGAGCTTGCCGAGCCAACGGCCGGACGAAAGTTTCTGTTCCTTGATGTCGAGCGCCACCATCTTTCCTCCCAAGGCTAGGTCGGTAGCCAATAGCTGTTCAAGCAAGAATATTTATGCATACATGCTGGAAAATTCATTAACAAGTTGCCACACGGGTGTCAACAGGATTTGAACCCTCCTCACTCAGCTTATCTTGTCCGTAGGGGCTTGACTGAAAGCCAATTTGTGCAAAAATATTGATATATGAATAAATATTCGCGAGAGAATCCATGGATATCAAAGAACTCGAGCGTCTCGCTCGCGAGATCCGACTGCGTGATCTTCAGGCCGTTTTCGAAGCGGGCGCCGGACACATCGGCGGCGAGATGTCGGTTATCGACATCCTGACGGCCCTTTACTTCCGCGTATTGAGGGTCTGGCCGGACCAGCCCAAGAACCCGGAACGAGACAGGTTCGTGCTTTCCAAGGGACATACGGCCTGTGCGCTCTACGTCACCCTGGCAAAGCGCGGCTTCATCCCCGAGGATGAAATTTCGACCTTCCTGAAGCCGCATTCCAGATTGAACGGCCACCCGAACTGCAACAAGGTTCCGGGCGTCGAAACCAATACGGGACCGCTTGGCCACGGCCTGCCGGTCTCGGTCGGCATGGCAAAGGCCGCCAAGCTCTCCGGCGTCAAGTATCATACATACGTCGTGACGGGGGACGGGGAGATGCAGGAAGGCTCGAACTGGGAAGCCATCATGGCGGCCGCGCAGTTTAAGCTGGACAACCTCACCCTGGTCATCGACCATAACAGGTTCCAGCAGGGCGCCTCTCTTTCCGACACCAATGATCTCGCACCTCTCCGTCCGAAACTCGAGGCTTTCGACTGGGAAGTCACCGAGATCAACGGAAACGATATGAGCGAGGTCGTTTCGGCTCTCGAACATCGCGGCTCACGGCCGCATTGCATCGTGGCCCACACCAACAAGGGCCACGGAATTTCGTTCATGCAGGACCGTGTCGACTGGCACCACAAGGTTCCGAGCAAGGAACAGTACGAAACCGCTATTTCAGAACTGTCGGAGGCACTGTGATGAACGCGCCTGCAAGCACACCCAAGCTCTACGATTGCCGCGACGCGTTCGCCGCGACGATCGAGCGCCTGGCAGCCGAGAACGAAACGATCGTCGCGGTCTGCAACGACTCCGTAGGCTCCTCCAAGCTCGGCGGATTCAAGTCGAAGTTTCCCGAGCGTCTCGTCAATGTCGGCATCGCGGAACAGAACATGATCGGCGTTGGAGCAGGCCTGGCCAACGGCGGGCGCCTGCCATACGTCTGTGGCGCCTCTCCGTTCCTGACGGGACGGTCGCTTGAACAGATCAAGGCCGACATCTCCTACTCCAATGCCAACGTCAAGCTGGTCGGCATTTCTTCCGGCATGGCCTATGGCGAACTCGGCCCTACCCATCATTCGATCGAGGATTTCGCCTGGACGCGCGTCCTGCCCAATCTTCCGGTGATCGCGCCTTGCGACAGGATCGAAACCGCCGCGGCCGTCGAATGGGCAGCCGCCTATAACGGTCCGTGTTTCCTCCGCCTTTCGCGCGTGGGCGTGCCCGACCTTCTTCCGGAAGGTCACAAGTTCGAGCTTGGCAAGGCAAACCTCCTGCGCGAAGGTTCCGACGTCACGCTCATCGCCAACGGAACCCTGACCCATCGCATGGTAACGGCTGCGGAACTTCTCGCGGAACGCGGCATCAGCGCCAGAGTACTCAACCTCGCGACGGTTCGCCCGATCGACGAGGACGCCATCATCACCGCGGCCCTGGAGACCGGCGCGATCGTCACGGCCGAAGAGCATTCGATCTTTGGCGGGCTCGGCTCAGCGGTCGCCGAAGTGGTGGTCGACAACGCTCCCGTCCCGATGAAGCGTCTCGGCGTTCCCGGCATCTACGCTCCGACCGGATCGGCGGAGTTCCTGCTCGACGAGTTCGGCATGGCGCCGTCGGCAATCGCCGACGCGGCGCAATCGCTGATCAAGCGCAAATAAACCGGTGGCGCGTAATCAAGCCGGGGCGCACTCCGCCGCCCCGCCCCTATGATCTGGGAGGATCCGATGCGGGCTATTCTGGCGATCGACCAGGGCACGACCAATTCCAAGGCGGTTCTCGTGGGCGAGAAGGGAGATGTCGTCGCCAGAGGCTCGGCGCCGGTCGGCATCTCCTATCCGAAGCCCGGTTGGGTCGAACAGGATCCGCGCCGGCTCTACGCTTCCGTGTGCGAGGCAATCGACGCCTGCTTGAAAGCCGCGCCCGATGTGACCATCGAAGCCGTGGCGATTTCCAATCAGCGCGAATCGGTCACCGCCTGGGACGCCGAAACGGGAGAGGCGCTGGGCCCGGTGCTGAGCTGGCAGTGCCGACGGACGGCGCCGGATTGCGAGCGTCTGCGTGCCGAAGGCCGCCTCGAGCGCGTGCAGGCGCTCACCGGCCTCCCGTTGGACCCGATGTTCCCCGGCTCCAAATTCCGATGGCTGCTCGACCGCGTGCCGAAAGGCCGACCGGTCCGGCTTGGAACGATCGACAGTTGGCTCGTGCACTGCCTGACCGGCGGAAAGCGGCACGTCTGCGACGCCTCGAACGCCGCCAGAAGCCAGTTGTTCGACCTCCAGGAGCAGAGATGGAGTGAGGAACTCGGAGAGATTTTCGGCGTCGATACCGCACTTCTCCCGAAGGTGCTCGATAGTTCTGCCGATTTCGGCGCGACACGGGGACTTCCGGGCGTTCCGGACGGCACGCCTATCCGGGCCGCGATCGGCGACAGCCATGCCGCCCTGTTCGGTCACGGAGCGTTCAAACCGGGCGACGGCAAGGTAACCTTCGGCACGGGCTCCTCGGTGATGTCGACGCTTCCCCGGTTCATCGCGCCGCGTAACGGTGTCACGACCACTGTCGCATGGCGTCTGAACGGAAAGCCGACATTCGCTTTCGAAGGCAACATTCTCGTTTCCGCAGCAAGCCTCCCGTGGATGGCGGACATTCTCGGCCTGCCCGATGTGGCAGCGCTTGTCGAGCTGGCGGCGACCGCCGAACCCGGAGGGCCAGGCTTCGTGCCCGCCTTCGTCGGGCTGGGCGCGCCGTACTGGAACTCCGACGCACGCGCCCTGTTCTCGCAGATCAATTTCAGTACCACGCGGGCGCAGATGGCGCGCTCCGTGACGGACTCGATCGCCTTCCAGGTCCATGACGTGATCGCGGCCATGCGGGCACAGAGTGGCGGCGAGCTCGGCGCCCTCTATGTCGACGGCGGCCCCAGCCAGAACCGCTTCCTGATGCAGTGCGTGTCGAATCTTGTCGAGCACGAGGTCATCCAGTGCGGGGCGCCCGAAGCATCGGCGCTGGGTGCCGCATATCTGGCAGGCCTCTCGCTCGGCCTGTGGCGGGATATCGACGTCATCGCGGAACTGCCCAGAAGTACACAGATCATCGCCCCCGAACCTGTGGACCGCACAACGCTTCTGAATAGCTGGAATGATGCGTTGGAGCGCTCGACGTTGTGCCAAACACCGGCTAAAGGTGAATAAAAATTCACACCGGAACCTACGATGTCTCGTCTGAACGAACTCCGACTTATTTCACGGGTTGCCCAGATGTATCATATCGAGGGCAAGCGCCAGGCGGATATCGCCCAGCATCTCAGGTTGTCTCAGGCAACCGTTTCCCGGATGTTGAAGCGCGCCGAGGTCGAGGACATCGTCCGCACGAGCGTCATTCCCCCCGTAGGGACCTATAGCGAGCTCGAAGGCGCGCTTCGCGAAAAATACGGCCTGCCGGAAGCCATCGTCGTGGAATGCACCGAAGATCGCGACGGAGCGATCATGGCCCGCATCGGTGAGGCTGCGGCCCATTTGCTCGAGGTCACGCTCGCGCCGGGCGAGATCATCGGTGTTTCGAGCTGGAGCCAGACCATCTTCAAGATGGTGGAGAACATCCATCCGCAGAAGAGCGCCCAGGCCAAGTATGTCGTGCAGACGCTCGGCGGCATGGGGGACCCGTCGGTGCAGACCCATGCAACGCAGCTGACCACTCGACTGGCGCGACTTACGGGAGCGGAACCGAAGTTGCTTCCCGTACAGGGCGTGACATCGTCGCGGGAAGCCAAACTGCTGATGCAGACCGATCCGTTTGTCCGCGAGACCTTGGACCTGTTTGGCAGCATCACGCTTGCGATCGTCGGGATCGGCGCCGTCGAGCCGTCCGAACTGCTGGCGAGATCGGGGAACATCTTTTCGTCGCGGGAACTCGCCGACCTCGCCGAGGCCGGCGCCGTCGGAGACATCTCGCTGAGGTTCTTCGATAAAAACGGGAAGCCAGTGAAGACACCGCTGGACGAGCGCGTCATCGGCCTCCCTCTTGAGGATCTCGCACGTGTCGACAGGGTGATCGCGCTGGCGGGTGGCGCAAAGAAAACCGATGCGATCGCAGGCGCGTTGAGAGTGGGCGTCATCGACACGCTGGTGACCGACAAATTCACCGCCCAACGCCTGATCGACTAGCCCGGGCAGCCGAGCCGGCTGCTGCCGAGCCTCGCGCTCCGCCGTGCCGCAAATCAGCTGTAAAATGGCACAGCAATGAGCGACGCGACGGGCAATTCAATCCTCGATCGTATCCCTGCCCTCCGCCTTGAGGCGTGCGAGACCGTCCTTCATGGCCTTGAGCTGTTCCTCCGTGTGGCCCTGCCAGTCGGTGAGTTCGCCGACGATGCGCAGCGGATCGCGGGAGCGATAGGACTTCGTTGGATTGCCGGGGAACTTCTTGTAGGTGAGGTTCGGGTCGTCGACATACGGCCCTGTCGGCTCGACGATATAGATCCTCTGGCGACCTTCGCCCGCCGCAAGCTCTGCCCCCCAGGTGGCAGCCTCTACCGTTGCGCTAAAATAGACCCATGACAGCGCTCTTGCCGTATGGTTGGACATGTAGCCGACGCTGATGAAATCGCCCGGCTTAAGGTCCGCCCGGGTGCCATGGTAGAACAGGTCCGAGGTAATGGGGCCTTGGTTTTCAGTCATGAATGGTCCTTCTTGGAAACAGCTAATCCATCGAGCGGAAAGACTCGAAAATAAGGGCCCTTAGCCACCGATGAACAGGATCCGCATCCATGCGTGGATGCCAGGCCTGCACGACGCCAAACCCCGATACCGCGACTGGCAGCTCGAAGGTATCGATTTCCGTGACTGCGCCGGACCTACAATAAGATCTCGGAACGGAACCGATCAAATCCGATGCTGCCGCAACCGCGATCACGGCAGGGAAGCTTGGCACGATCAGTCTCACATCACGGGCATGGCCAATCCCGGCGAGCGCCCTGTCGATCGGACCAAAAAAATCCGCATGAGGCGAAAAGACGACGTGGCTCCAGGCGACATAGGATGCAACCGTGATCGGATCCGCTTCAAAGATGGGATGCCCGACCCTTGCGATCCCGACATATCGGTCTTCAAAGAGTGTTTGACAACGCAGTTCCCCGCTCTCCGACGGAAGGACACCGATGTCCAGGTCTATGGCCGCTTCTCTCAAAGACTGGACGTCCTTGTCCGATCGCGGCGCAAAGCGGAGCCTTATGCCGGGTGCCGTGTTCGCGACAGCGGCGCTCAGGCGTGCCGCATAGAGGAGAACGAATGCCTCATTCGCCCGGATCGTGAAGTCGCGCCGTGCGTCCCGAATATTCACGGTCGCTGGCGGACTGAGCACCGTTTTCACCGCTTCCTGCAGGAAGCGCACCTCCTCGGCGATCGCCAGGGCATGCGGCGTCGCGACCATGCCGCGTCCCGCCGGCACAAGGATCGGATCGCCAACCGCGGCTCTCAACCGTGACAGCGTTCGGCTCATGGCGGACGTGCTGAGGCCAAGCCGGCGAGCGGCTGCCGTTACGCTCTGCTCCTGCAGCAAGGCATCGAGTGCAGGCAAGAGATTAAGGTCAAGATCCGACATGGCCAATTTTACCAAAGCATGGCGTTAGACGCAACCATGCTTTTACTTTGTTGCGTATGGCGCCTGCACCGAGGAAACTTTACCTTTCCGTCAGATTTCCACAACGACGGAGGCATCGATGTCGCTTTCCCATACCCAAACCACGTTTCATGACGGTCTGGCGCCGCCTCGACGATACCTGGCCGTCGCCGTTCTTCTGTTGGCGGTTGTGCTGGTGGTTCTCGACGGCGCGATCGCCAATGTAGCCCTGCCCTCGATCGCACTCTCGCTGCAGGCGGAGGCAGGCAGCACCGTATGGGTCGTGTCCGCCTATCAGCTGGCGGTGCTCGTCGCCATCCTTCCATGCGGCGCCCTTGGCGAAATCTATGGGGCGCGGCGGGTTTTCCTGATTGGCGTCGTGCTGTTTACCGTGGCGTCAGCGGCCTGCGCCTTTGCGGGCAACCTTCCCTTGCTGGTCCTTGCCCGTTTTGCGCAAGGGCTTGGCGCCGGCGCGATCATGGCGCTGGCGATGATGAACCTGCGTCAGGCCTTGCCGCAACATATGCTCGGACCGATCATCGGCTTCAACGCCATGGTTATCGCGATTTCCTCCGCTGCCGGGCCGGGGGTCGCGGGCGCCATCCTTTCCTTCACCACATGGCCATGGCTCTTTGCGATCAACATACCGCTCGGCGTCATCGTGCTCGCCGGGGGCGGTCTGCTGGGTGAGGTCGGGAGCGCGAAGCGGAAGCTGAACACCGGGGCGCTTCTGGCCAACACGCTGATGTTCATCCTGTTCTTCTGCGGCGCCGACCAAATGGCGACTGCACCGGTCAGGGGCGCTGTTCTCATTGCCGCCTCGCTCGCCTGCCTTCTGGTCCTGCTGCGCCTCGAACGGGACAGCGACGCGCCCCTCGTGCCGACGGATCTGTTAGCGGCCCCTGCGTTCCGGGCATCGGTCATCGCCTCGATATGCTGCTTCTGCGGCCAGATGCTGAGCTACATCGCCCTGCCCTTTTACCTCCAACGCACCTTGCACATGACGCCGGTTGTGGCTGGCCTCTACATGATGGCCTGGCCCGTCGCGACCGCCTTCATCGCGCCCGTTTCGGGCCGTCTGGCAAACCGCGTCAAGACGGCATGGCTCTGCGCTTTCGGCGGCGCGCTGCTGGCCCTTGGACTTCTGGTAGCAGGCCTTGCGCCGGTCGATCCCAGAGGTATCGCATTCCTCGTCGGCACCGCGATCTCCGGTTTCGGCTTCGGGCTGTTCCAGACACCGAACAACCGAATTCTCCTCTTGTCAGCACCCAAGGAAAGAAACGGTGCGGCGGGCGCCATGCAGGGGACCGCCCGGCTTCTCGGCCAAACCCTGGGCGGGATCTCCGCGTCCGTGCTTTTCGCAACATTGCCGTTGTCCACGGCACTTGAGCTCGCGGTTTTTATCGCAGCCGGTTGCGCGGCGGCAGCCGGCCTGGTCAGCCTGAGCCGGGCGCGCCACGAAGTGGCGGGACAGCCTGGAGCGGCCTGAAAAAGATCGGGGTCGCTCTGTGGGTAACAAAGCCTTCCATCCGGTGGACTGCGGCCATGTCGACACACGGCCGCAGTACACCGGCACCTCGTCAATCGATCTGCACTGGTCTGCCCGTCTGCCAGCTCGCGGTAGCAGCCTCCGCCAGCTGCTGAGCCTGAAGCCCATCCGATCCATCAGGCCTCGGCGAGCGGTTGCCGCTGTCGACTGCGTCGATGAAGGCACTGATTTCGTTGGCGTAGGCCTGCGCATAGCGTTCGAGGAAGAAATATTGAACCGGATCGCCGCTGACGCCGTTCGCGTTGGAAAGCTCGACGCTGGTGGCATGGATATTCTTTGCCGCAAGCATGCCGGCAGCTCCATGGACCTCGATGCGCTGGTCATAGCCGTATGTCGCCCGGCGCGAATTGGTGATCACTGCAATGCGCCCGGAAGCCGTCTGCATCTGCACGGCGGCGGTATCCACATCACCCTCCGCACCGATCGCCTTATCGACGAGCGACGATCCAAGTGCGTTTACGACGACGAATTCCTCTCCCATGAGAAAGCGGGCCATATCGAAATCGTGGATCATCATGTCGCGGAACAGGCCGCCGGAGGATTTGACATACTCGGCCGGCGGCGGCGCGGGATCCCGGCTGGTGATCGTCACCATCTCTATTTCGCCGATATCGCCGCGACGCAACCGCGCTTCCACGCTGGCGAAGTTCGGGTCGAACCGGCGATTGAAGCCGATCATCAGCGTCGACCTATTCTTCTCGACCACATCGAGGCAGGCATTGATACGCTCGACCGACAGGGACACCGGCTTTTCGCACAGGATCGCCTTGCCGGCCCTCGAGGCCGCCTCGATGAGGTCGGCGTGGCTGGCGGTCGGCGTCGCGATGAGGATCGCATCGACATTCGGAGATTTGATGACGTCCTCAGCGTTCGCAACCTCGGCGCCCGTCTGCGCGGCAAGCGCCTCTGCCGATGCCTGGAAGGCATCCGCCACATAGGCGAGCTTCGCCTTCGGGTTCGCCGCGATGGTCGCGGCATGCACTTTGCCTATCCGGCCGGCACCGATCAATCCAAACCTGATCATCTCTTTTGCTCCATGATATGTAAGCGTTTGCTATCGAAGTCTTCAAACCGTGAAGGCGTCACGGAAGCGGGCAAGCGCCGTTTCGTCATCGCCCGAAGCCCAGGCCTCCATGCCGATCGTGCCGCGATACCCCATATCCTTGAGCGCACGGGCAACCGCCTTGTAGTTGATCTCGCCGGTGCCCGGCTCCATGCGACCGGGGACATCAGCCACCTGGATTTCGCCGATATATTGCAACGCGCGCCGGCACAGCTCGATCAGGTTCCCCTCGCCGATCTGGGCGTGATAGAGGTCGAGGTTGAGCTTCAACGCCGGTCGGTTCACCGACGAAACGAGCGCAAGCGTATCCTCGGCCTTCGCAAACGGCGTCCTGGGGTGATCGACCGCTTCGTTGAGGTTTTCGAGCACGAAGGTAACGCCCTCTTGCTCTCCGAGATCGGCGATGCGGTTAAGCGTGTCGCGCGCCTTCAGCCACATCGCACCTGTCACCTTGTCGGCCTTGACCACCGGCAGACCCTGGCCGTCGAGACCGGTCCCGTGCAGGTTGAGGCGCGGGCAATTGAGTTCCCTGGCAACCGGGATCGATTGCCTGGCGGTTAGCAGCAGCTCTTCTGCGCCTTCGTCGTCGGCGAGCGTGCCGGTCACATAGCCCGTCATTGACGAAAAGACCGCTCCGGATCTCGCAAGGGCAGCAATGTCATGTTTCGTCCAGTCCCAGATCTCGGCCTGAAAACCGAGCTCGGTGATACGCTTCAGCCTGTCGACAACAGGAAGCGACTTGAAAACCATCTCGGCGCAGACTGCGAGCGTGAAGGGGGATGAAGTATGCGACGGACCGTCGTTCATGACCGTATTCCATGTTTGATGATTGAGTGGCTGCGGCGGCCTTTGAAAGGCGCGCCGCATCCGAGTAGCCGGGCTAGATTGTGCCGCCGAGTTCTGCGGACAATTGCTGCAGTTCCTTACCGCCGGCCATGAGGTTCTGAAGCTCATCCATCGCTATGTCGGCCTTGGCAAAGGTGCCGAGCGTCTGGCCGCGATTGAGGATGGTGAAGCGGTCCGCCACGGCATAGGCGTGGCGGACATTGTGGGTGATGAAAATGACGCCCAGCCCGTTCTGCCGGACCTGGTGGATATATTTCAGCACCATCGAGGTTTGCGCCACGCCGAGCGCAGAAGTCGGCTCATCGAGGATGAGGACTTTCGCGCCGAAATAGACGGCGCGCGCAATCGCAACACATTGGCGTTCGCCCCCGGAAAGCGTCCCCACCGCCTGGTTGGGGTCGCGGATGTCGATGCCGATCTTGCGCATTTCCTCACGCGTCACGTTATTGCAGTGCGTGAGGTCGAGGTGACGGAAAGGGAAAATCCCTTTGCGGGGCTCCCGGCCCATGAAGAAGTTACGGGTGATCGACATCAGCGGGATCATTGCGAGATCCTGATAGACCGTCGCGATCCCCGCATCGAGTGCGTCGCGCGGGCTGCGGAAATCGACCTGCTTGCCTTCCACCCGGAATACGCCGCCGCTCGGCCGGACGACACCGGAGAGCGTCTTGATCAGGGTGGATTTGCCCGCACCGTTGTCCCCGAGGAGACACAGCACCTCTCCGGCCGACACCTGCATCGATACGCCGTTGAGAGCGATCACGGAGCCGTAGTGCTTGATGATATCGGTTACTTCGATGATCGGGGCTCGATTGTTGACATCTGGCATGATCAGCGCTCCCCGGTAACCTTGCGGCGGATAAAATTGTTGAAGAGAACAGCCAGAAGCAGCATCGAGCCGAGGAAGACCTGGAACCAGTCGGAGTCGAACTTTGTATATGTCAGGCCGATGGAGACCGAGCCGAAGATGATTGCGCCGAAGAAGGCGCCGATCGCCGAGCCGTAACCGCCTGTCAGCAGGCACCCGCCAATAACGGCGGCGATGATCGCCTCGAATTCCTTCTGAAAGCCGCGTCGGGCGTCGGTCGAACCGGCATCGAGCACGGTGATAATGGCGACCAGAGCAGCCGCGCATGCCGTCAGGGCAAACAGGCCGGTCTTCACCCGATGAACGGGGACGCCGGAATTTCGTGCCGCGTTCGGATCGCCTCCGGCTGCGAAGATCCAATTGCCCATGCGGGTACGCAGGAGCACCCAGGTTGCAGCCAGGGCCAGGACGACGAACCACAGGACCGATACGGGAATGCCCGTGACCTTCGGCATGCCATTCGGAAATTTGTCGATCAAATCGTGATCCGCGAGCCAGACAAATGCGCCCTTGAACGCGTCGCCGGAGAAGAGCCCGAGCAGCGGGCTGTCCTTAACGCGGTCCCCGATGCCGCGAAGCTGTGTCGAACCACCCGTCGCCCATTTCAGGCCAACGAGCGTCAGGCCGCGCAGGATGAACAGAAACGCCAATGTCACGATGAAGGACGGAAGGCGCGTGTGAATGACGATCTGCCCGTTGATCGCTCCCATGAACGCCGCAAAAAGCATGGTCATGACGATGGCACCCGAAAGCGGCTGACCGAAATTCGTGAGGATGACGCCAAAGATCAGCCCGGCGAAGGCCACCATCGAGCCGATCGAGAGATCGAACTCGCCGCCGATCATCAGCAGTGCCGCCGCGATGGCAAGGATACCCAATTGCGACGCAGGCGCCATGATGGTCATCAGGCCGGAAAGGGAAAACATCGTCGAATCTGCGGTGAGAAAGAAGAAGACGATGACGAGAACGAGGCCGGCCACGGCACCAAGCTCGGGGCGCCGCATCATATGCGTCACAAAACCCACTTGTTTGACGCGCTCGTCGGCCTTCGGTGCAGCGGCCGTTTTCTGCTCAAGCGAAGCCATAACTCCTCCCACGGGTTATTATCTAAGATAGCGACGACGCTGCCGGTGGCGCGCTCTGTCGGCCAAACCCCCTCCCCCGTTCAGGGGAGGAGATTCTGGGAGAATGCCTTTCGGCAATTCCGGTCAGCGAATGCCCTTGGCGGAAAGATCCACGACCTGGGCGGCCTTTTCCTTGGTGATAAGGTTCGGGCCGGACGGAACATTGCCACCCGGGATAAGCCCGTATTTGGCGTAGTTGGCCAAGAACACGACCGGCAGGTAGCCCTGCAGGAACTGCTGCTGGTCGATCGCGAAGGCTGCCTTGCCGTCGGCCACGGCCTTCAGGAAATCGGCGGAAAGGTCGAATGTCGCAACCTTGATCTTGCCGGTCATTCCAACATCTCCGACTGCTGCCAGAGCCGGCTCGCCCGCCGTGCCGGCACCAAGCGCCATGACGGTGTCGACGGCTGAATTGGAGCTCAGCGCCGCCTTGACCTTTGCGCGGACGTCGGCGGGATCGTTGCTGACGGGCAGAACCGTGACCTTGCCGCCGAAACCGTCGGCAAATCCCTTGCAGCGCAGATCGAGCGCAACGTTGCCGACCTCCTGGTTCACGCAGAGGCCTTCCTTGCCGCCCAGATCATGCAGCTTCGCGCCTGCGGCCTTGCCGGCGGTATATTCGTCCTGGCCGACATGCAGAAGCGCTCCCAGCTGTTTGGAAACGTCGGACCCGGAATTGATCGAAATAACCGGAATGCCGGCGGCGACCGCCTTCTTGATCGACGGACCGAGCGCCGAGGCATCCGGGATGGAAACGATAAGCCCGGCAGGCTTCTGATTGACCGCCGCATCGATGAGTTGCCCCATCGACACCATGTCGAAGGTTTCCGGCGCGCGGTAATCGACGCTGATACCCATGTCTTTCGCTGCGGCAGTGACGCCGTTCTTCACGACGGACCAGAAAGGATCATTGGCTTGGCCGTGGGTGACGGCGACAATTCGAACGTCAGCGGCATTGGCGATCGCCGACGAAGACAGGAGCGCGGCAGCCATGGCTGCGCAGCCGAGAAGCGATTTCAGACCGAATTTCATCTTACCCTCCCAAAACAGTCCGCACGGTTGCGAACTTTCCCATGTTACCGGTTGCAACTCCTCTTGCTACCGGTAGCAAGCTTCGCAAATCTACTTTATTGTCGGTAAAAATCAAGCGGAATTCCAAATATATATTCTGATGGAATGTTCATTCCAATTTTTTGGGAGCAGGCGATGCGCAAAAGGGCGACGGCGAAGGAAGTGGCGGAAGCCGCCGGCGTATCGAAATGGACCGTCATTCGGGCGTTCACGCCCGGTGCATCCATTACGGACGCCAGCCGGCAGAAAGTGCTGCAGGCGGCTGAAACGTTGAACTATTCCCCCAACCTGCTCGCCCGCAGCCTTGCTACGAATACAACGCATCAGGTCGCCGTATTTGTCGATGATTTTGCCAATCCGCACAAACTTCCGGTTCTGGAACTGTTGAGCGAACGTCTCCAAGCGGAGGGCCTGCTGACGGTACTGATCAACATCAACCGCCATTTCGATCACGTTCACGCATTGATCAATGCAGGCCAACGGCAATTCGACGCCGTGATCCTGTTCGGTACGGCCTTTCGCGAGGAGACGCTGGGTGACCGGGGGCTTGAACCAGGTTTCCCGCCGATGTTTGTCCTTGCCAGAGGCAGCCAAATCCCCGGCGTGCCCGCCATTGCCTGCGACGCCGAACGCGCTCTCGGCGAAATCGTCGATTATCTATTCGACAAAGGCTACCGTCGTCCCGGATTCATGACCGGAGCGAGAACCCTGTCGACCGCGCTCGGCAGACGCCATCACTATGCGAATTTCTGGCGCCGGAAGGGCATTGAAGGCGTCGTGGAACTGGCTGCGGGCAGATATAGCGCCGAGGCCGGGGCAGAGGCGGCGCGGGCCTATCTGAATAGCAGCTCGCCCGCATCGCGCATCGACGTGTTGATGTGCGAGAACGACATTCTGGCGCTTGGAGCCATGGATGTGGTCAGGAGCGAATTCGGTCTTCGGGTTCCGGAGGACCTCGCGGTTGTCGGTTTTGACAATATCGAACCCGGCGGGTTTCCCGCCTACGGGCTGACCAGCTACGAACAGCCCAACGAGAAGATGGTCGATATCATGGTCGCGATGATCACAGGCAAGCGCACCGCCAAAATGATGCTCCTGCCGGGCAGACTAGTGCCAAGATCATCGGCATGAGGTGCCTGATAAGGAATTCCTAAGATGCGGATCTCCCTCCCCACATCGGTCGGCTCCTGAGGCTAAGTCGCGTTGGCTAAAAACTCGGCTGGCTGGATGCTTATCCAAACAACATCTTCAGATGGTCGTTCAGGAACCGGCCCTTCGGGTCCAATTCCCGTCTCAGCGCTCGAAACTCCCCGGCACGAGGGTAGAGTTTTGTGACGTCGTCGGTGTCGAGGAAATGCATCTTCCCCCAATGCGGGCGGGAATTGTACCCGCGTAGAATGTGATCGACGTCCTTCAGGAAGGGCCAGTAGTCGATACCCGGACCGCCCGACACCGACAGGGTGATGCTGTCCTGGTGGTGAAATGGGCTCATCCATGCCGGATCGCCGGCGGTAAAGCGGTATTCGATCGGGTAGATGCAGTTGGTGTGCTTGTTCAGCATCAAATCCCGGACGGCCCTTATCGCCGCCTTGCCGTGTTCGAGGGGAACCGCATATTCCAGTTCGACGAAATTCGGCACGTATTCGATCGGGTAGACGTCGGAACTATAGGCGATCTTTTCGAATTCGCTTTCCATCGGAGCGGCTTCGGTAATGTCCATCACCTTCATTTCGCAGACGTCGGCCAGCTTGTTCGTGCTCGATACCGCGGACGTGTCGGCAAGGCAGTAGAGATGGCGGCTTTCCGGCGTCGGGCACCAGAAAAAGCCGAAGTGGCGGTGATTGGCGGCCAGTTCGTCGTGACGCTCCATGCAGGTTTCGAAATCGTCCCGCCACAGGCGCTCGTGCAGGTTATAGGCGTCCATCACGTTGAGCGTCAGCGAGGAAATGACCCCGAGCGTTCCCACCGAAACCTGGGCTGCATGCAGCCTGTCGCTGTCGCGACCGTCGATATCGAGAACATCGCCGCTCGCGGTGACGATACGCATGCCGGCAATCGATGAGGCCAGGTTTCCGAGCTTGATCCCCGTTCCGTGGGTTCCGGTCGTAAACGCACCGGCAACGGCCTGGCTGTCGATGTCGCCCTGGTTGGTCAGAGAAAGGCCGTGTTCCTTCAACGTCCTGCCGACCTCGTTGATGCGTGTTCCCCCTGCCACCGTGATCTGTTTCCGCTCCCGGTCGATGTTCTGCACGCCGCGCAGATTTGCGAGCGACAGCAACAGCCCGTTGGTCCCGACCACCGGCGTAAAGGAATGCCCCGAGCCCGACACGCGGACGGCTAGATCACGCCTGTCGGCTTCGTGGACGAGCTCCGCCACCTCGGCTTCCGTCTCCGGCGAAGCCTTGAATTGTGAAACGCAATATTGATTGCCGACCCAGTTACGCCACAGGCCGCCTTTTTCCAGAGCCATGTTTCACCTCACATCGCTGTAAAACAATTGTCGACAAACAGATGAGTCCCGCTGACGAAGCTGGCGTCGTCGCTCGCGAGGTAAAGTGCCGCCTTGGCGACCTCGTCCGGCCGGCACATCCTGCCCTGCTGAGCCGCGATGGCGGCATCCGAGACATCGACCCCGTAGCGGGTCAGTTCCTCGACCTCCCTCCTGCCATGCGGCGTCTGGATGAATCCGGGGCAGACCGCGTTGCAGCGGACGTTGCGGTCGCGAAATTCGACCGCGATTGCCCGGGCAAACATGTGGCACGCGCCCTTGGTGGTATCGTAGAGCACCTCCATCGGCGTCGCGGCGACCGCCGAGATCGACGACGTGCAGACGATGGACCCGCCGCCCGCCTCGATCATTTGGGGCAAGACGGCCCGCGTCATCAGGAACATGCTGCGGACGTTGATGGCCATCAGCCGATCCCAGTCTTCCACCGTGGTGTCGAGGAACGGCCGGACGATGATCGTTCCGGCATGATTGAACAGTACCGTTATCGGCCCGAGTTCACCGGAGATCGCGTCGACCGCCTGTTTCACCTGCAATTCGTCGGAAACGTCGGCGGGTGCGAACGACACCTTCAGGCCTTCTTCGCGCAACCGGGCGGCGAAGGCCGCCCCCTGGCTCTGCGGGAGATCGACAATCCCGACCGCTGCGCCTTCTCTGGCAAACAGCTGGCTCGCGGCAAGCCCGCATCCACCCGCGCCGCCACTGATGAGCGCGACCTTTCCATCCAGACGACCGGCCATTCATCCTCCAACCGTTGTCGATAACGGCCGATCGATGGCTGGGCAGGGCTTTTTCGCGCCTCTTGTTCTCCGGCCGGCGAAGGGCGGCTATACTTCTGCTTGACGGAAGCAACTTGGCCTAAATTCGCGCCATGGTCCATGGGGATATGACCCAGTGCCGTTCACGTCGGGAGGGTGGCCGGCCAACCTGACATGCGTTGGCAGACGGACGCCCGACATCCTCGTCAATGCGCCGTTCCCAGCATCGCCCGGCGAATGTCCTCATTGGCGATGCCGCCGTCCGAGCGTTTGAACTCCCGGTGAATGCTGCCATGCGCCAGCACATAGGCGCGCGAGGATACGTCGACTGCCTGGAAGAAGCTCTGCTCCGCCATGAGGATCGTCATGCTGCTCCTTTCGCGAAGGTGCGTGATGGCGTTCAGGACGTCGCGCACAACGATCGGCGCCAGCCCTACCGACGGTTCGTCGATGACCATGATCTTCGGCGCGGTCATCAGCGAACGGGCGATCGCCAGGAGCTGCTGCTGGCCGCCGCTCATCGTCGCGGCGATCTGCCTGCGGCGTTCCAGAAGCAGCGGGAAGGTCTCGAAACAGGAGGCAAGGTTTTCCTTCATCCGGCCGCTGACCAACGGATTGCTGCCGGCGAGCCTGAGATTGTCCTCCACGGAAATATTCGGCACCAGCCGCCGCCCTTCCGGCACGATCGAAAGGCCCAGCCGGACGATCTCGTGCGGCGGAAGCTTCGTAAGATCGCTGATCTTGCCATCCCATTCGAGCAGGATGCGGCCGGCGCTGGCGCGCACGAAACCCAGCACGCAGTTGAGCAGGGTGCTCTTGCCGTTGCCGTTCATTCCAAGCAGGGCCACCATCTCGTTTTCGTTCACTTCCAGCGAGACATTGCGGAGCAC
The DNA here is from genome assembly GCA_900471605.1 of Hyphomicrobiales bacterium. Lineage (GTDB taxonomy): Bacteria > Pseudomonadota > Alphaproteobacteria > Rhizobiales > Rhizobiaceae > Neorhizobium. The sequence goes on from UCEY01000025.1 coordinate 162,190, forward strand.
GGAGACGGCGCCGTAGCCGGCGGACAGATTTTCGACGATCAGCCTATTCACCGAAATACACCCTCCGAACCAGTGGATTTTCCGCGATCTCGGCCGAGGTGCCGGATGCGATCAGCCTGCCTGTCTCGAAACAGACGATCCGCTCCGAAAAGCGCATGACGGCATGCATGATATGCTCGATCATGATCACCGCGACGCCGGACCGGTTGAGCGCAAGCAATATTGCCAGAACCTCGTCAATTTCCCCTTCCGAAAGGCCCGCCATCGCCTCGTCGGCGATCAGCACCTTCGGGTCGCCGACAAGCGCCCGGGCAAGTTCGAGCTTGCGCAGTTCGAGCTGCGACAGGCTTTCGGAGGGATGGGAGATGCGACCGGCGAGGCCGACGCTCGTCAGTACCGAGCGCGCCCGCTCCTCCTTGCTGCCGTCGATATGGCAATAGTCCAGCGGCACGAGCAGGTTTTCCAGCACCGTCATGCCGTTAAAGGGCCGCGGAATCTGGAAGCTGCGGGATATGCCGAGCCGAGCCCGCCTATGGGCCTCGATATGGGAAATATCCCGCCCCTGGAAATGTATGGAGCCTCTGTCGGGACGGTAGACGCCGGTGATACAGTTGATCAGCGTCGTCTTCCCGGATCCGTTCGGGCCGATGATGCCGAGCCGTTCGCCGGCTCGCAGGTCGAGATCGAGGGGTCCGAGCGCCCGGAACGCGCCGAACACCTTTTCGACGCCCTTCATCGAAAGAACAATCTCGCTCATGGCTTCGCTCCTCCGGACGGCTTGCGGCCGAAGAGATCGGCAAGCCCGCCCGGCGCGAAGGCGACGAAGGCGATCAGCACCAGGCCGACGAACAGGATATTGAGCTCCGACGAAATCGTGACGGTCGCTATCTGCTGTACGGAAGCGAGCAGCAGCGCGCCGAGAACCGGACCCGACCAGCTCTTCGTGCCGCCGATCAGCGGCATGGCGATGGCATTGAGGCCGATGATCAGGCTGAAAGCCGTGACCGGCTCCACATAGGACGTGTAGAAGGGATAAGGCGCGCCGGCCGCCGCCAGCACCGCTCCACTCAGGGCGCAGGCAAGCAGCTTGAGGCGCAGCGTCGGCACGCCTGAGCATTCCGCCGCATCCTCGCTGGCCTTGACCGCACGCAGACCACGGCCGATCCAGGAGATTTCGACAAAGCGGGCAAGCGCCACGCTCGCAACCGCGATGATCAGCATGACGGTGAAGTTATATTGCGACGGACCGGGGCTCCAGGCAGGCGGGCGCGGACCGTAAACGGCCATGCCGCTTGCTCCGCCGAGGGCGGAAATGTTGTGCACGATCGTCTCCAGCACGACGACGAGACCGAGTGTGGCGATGGCGAAATAGACGCCCTGGATGCGCAGCGTCAGATATCCCGTCAATACGCCGAGGATGGCTCCGAAGATCGCCGCAGCGAGGATACAGAGCGGCAGCGGCAAGCCGAGGGTGGTGAACAGGAAGGCCGAGAGATAGACGCCCGACCCGAAGAAGCCTGCTGCGCCGAAATTGATATAACCTGCGTAACCGCCAAGGATATTCCAGCCAGTGGCGATCGTCACATATTGGAGGACGACGTAGCCGACGAAAAAATAGAACGGGTTGCGGACCATCCAGGGCAGAAGAAAGCCGAGCACGAGCACGATGCCCACCGCCGCGAGAAACAGGAAGGAGTTCTTTCTCATCGCGCCGCTCCGAACAGGCCCTGCGGGCGAAATGCAAGGCCCAGAAGCAGGATCGCGAAGGCGACGCCCGGGGACCAGGAGGGATTGAGATAGCTTGCAACCAGGGCCTCGGCGACGCCGATGACGATGGCGATCACGAGGTTGCCGGGGATGGAGCCCATGCCGGCCAGGACGACGATGGCGAACACCCGCCCGATCTGGAACCGTCCGCCAAAGGGCTCGACCGGGCCGATCATGATCAATGCGGCGCCGGCAACGACCGCCGTCGCCGTGGCAATGCCGAAAGCGTGCCGCTTGACGGCTGCCGGATCCAGGCCGGCAATCGACAGCGCCCGCTCCTCATGGGCGACGGCGCGGATAGCGGTGCCGGAATTGGTGCGGCTCAGATAGAGCCAGACAGCGGCAATCATCACCGGGCCGAGCAGCGCGGGGATCAGCAGCCGGTAGGGAACCGTCAAGGCGCCGAACTTCAGGCTCGAGCCGATATAGGAGACGTTCACGGACTTGAGTTCGGAACCAAAGCTCAGCACCAGAAGAATTTCGACGACAAGCGACAGCCCGAAGAACAGCGTCAGGCTCTGAAGCACATTGGCGCCGCCGCGTCGCTCGAAGACCCGCGAATAGAAGAGGTAAAGCGCGAGGCCGAGCACATAGAAGGGAACCAGGCCGATCACGGCGGCAACGATCGGATCGAGCCCCCATTGCGCCAGCGTATAGACAAAGAAGGCGCCGGCGACGACCAGCGTCGGATGCGCGATATTGGGAATGTGAAGGATGCCGAAAGTGATGGCGAGCCCCAGGGCAAGCGATGCATAAACGCTGCCCAGCAGAATGCCCGTCACAATGGCGTTCAGCAGAATGTCGATCGAGAACATATAAAGGGTCCTTGAGCCGGCGACCCGCCGGCTCTCTGGATCGGTTGACGGGATTAGCTGGCGCGCGCCTTGTTGTAGGGAGCGGCGAGATCGCCCGTCTTCAGCGACGGCGGATCGAGGATGACCTGGCGGCCCGGGCTGCGGAACTGTTCGAGGTCGTTGCCCTTGATACCCCGCAGTTGCACCATCAGCACGCGCCGCTCCTTCCAGTCGCCGATCTCGTTGAAGGCGATCTTGCCGGCGATCGTGTCCACCGCGTTGGCGTGCAGGAAAGCCGCCATCTTTTTGGGATCGACCGATTTCGAACCGGTGATGGCGGCCGCGGCGATCTGGCCTGCAACATAATAGAAGGGCGGGATGTAGTAGCCGAGCGGATCGACGCCCTGCTTGACGGCGATCGGCGTGTAACGATCGAAGAAGCCCTTGATCGCAGGGGTCTGCATGGTCGGCTCGGGAACGAAGGTATGCGAATTGACGAGACCGTTCAGTTCCGGGCCAAGAGAGCTCAGGAGCGCGCCGTATTGCGGTCCGATCATGGCGCCGCCGAAAAGCTTCACCTTGTCGGAAATGCCGATTTCCTTGACGCCGCGGATGATCGCGGTGCTGTCGGCCGGATATGAGGCAATGAAGATCGCGTCGGGATCGCCGGCATTGATGTTGCGGATCATCGCCGAGAAGTCGGAGGTGTTCGGCGGATAGCTCTGGTTGAAGACGATCTCCATGCCATATTCCTTGGCGACCTCCGCACCGCCCTTCGCCGCGTTTTTGGAAAACTCCAGATCCGCATTGATGATGGCGATCTTCTTCACCCCTTGCGCCTTGGCAAGGTCGAAGAAACCGCGGGCCCAGTCGCGGCCGGAATTCGGTCCCCAGGGACCGCTATGGAAGAACTTGTCGTGCTTGGCGACATCGTTTCCGGCAAGTCCGAACATGCCGACCATGAACAGATCGCGCTGCTTGATGAACGGCATGACCGGCGCCGACAGATTGGCGCCATAGGGCGAAAACAGCACATCGCAGGCATCGACATCGACGAGCTTCGAATAGATCGCCGGCACGTTCGCGGCACTGCTCTGGTCGTCATAGGTGACCAGTTCGACCTTGCGGCCGAGAAGACCGCCCGCCGCGTTGACGTCGTCGCGCCACAATTCGTAGCCGATGAGGCCGTTCTTGGTGCTGGCCAGCGGACCGGTCAGCGAAACGCTGGCGCCGATCCGGATCGGCTTGTCCTGCGCAAACACCCTGTTTCCGAGGATCGCAGGCGCAACGAGACTTGCAGCCGTGGCGGCCGCGAGCTTGTGAAACTGACGTCTTGTCTTCATAACTTTCCCTCCCAAAGAAAATTCGCTAGACGAATAAATATTCGCATAACGATAGGCAGTGGGCCTTGCGCTTGTCAATCCCGTGTGCGAACGAAAAACGGAAGCGCAGGAGAATTCGATGATCGACAGCAATTCACCCGAGTTCGTCGAGGCTTTGGCAAGGGGTCTGTCCGTTCTGGAAGCTTTCGATTCCCGGGACCCCGAGATGACACTCGCCGAGCTTTCCCGGAAAGTCGGAATGTCAATCGCCACCGTCCGGCGCAACGTGCTGACTTTGGAAGCACTGGGCTTCATCCGCCGGCACAACAAGCATTTCCTGCTCGCGCCTCGCGTCCTCACCCTCGGATCGGCCTATCTCAACGCCTTCAATGTCGAGGAAGCGGTGACGCCCGAACTCCACCGGATCACCTCGCAGTTCGGCGATGCCGCCAACATGGCGGTGCTCGACGGCACCAACGTGCTCTACATTGCCCATCTTTCGGAAAGCCGCGGCGTGCGCCGCAACGCCAGTCTCGGCGTCACCTATCCGGCCTACGCCACCTCGATGGGGCGCGTGCTGCTCTGCGCCTTGGCGGAAGAGGAGATCGACCGGTATTTCGAGACCTACGCACCCGTCAAGCTCACGGACTATACCGTGACCGGTGAGCCCGAACTGAGGGAGATCCTTCTCGAAACCCGTACCAAGGGCTATTCGATCACCGTCGACCAACTCGACTACGGCATTACCGCGATCGCCGTGCCGGTGAAGGACAACACCGGTCGCGTGGTCTGTTCGATCAACAGCTCCGGCTACACGCCGCGGCTGACGCCCGACGAGTTGATCGAACAGCGCCTGCCGGAAATGCGGCTTGCCGCAAACCGCCTCTCGCAACTCTTCACCCGTTTCCCGGCGCTGCTGCATTCGTTGGGACCGACGACGGCTGCGGTACGCTAACCTTCGGCTCCCTCGAAATTTTCCCGCGTGCCCTGACGAGGGCTTGACACCCCGGCCATTTTGCGAATTCATTATACGAATATAAATTCGCTAGACGAATATTCTACGTTGACGGGAGGAATTTTTCATGGCGCGATTGACCGTCGCGGTCATTGTCGGCAGTGCACGCCAGGCGTCACTCAACCGGCTGCTGGCGCTCGCCCTGACAAAGCTCGCAAAACCCGATATCGGGTTCGACTGGATCACCATCCGCGACCTGCCGATCTTCGACCAGGAGGTGCTGGATGCGGGCACCCCGCCGCAGGTCCGGCGGCTGAAAGATCAGATAAGCCAGGCCGATGCCCTGCTTTTCGTCACTCCGGAGCACAATCGCTCGATCTCGGCGATGCTGAAAAACGCCATCGACTGGGGATCGAGGCCGAGGGACGCCAGCGTCTGGGCCGGCAAGCCGGCGGCGATCACCGGTGCCTCCTATGGGCGGATCGGCACGGCGGCCGCGCAGCAGCACCTGCGGGCCATTCTCGGCTGCCTCGACGTGGCTGTAATGGGATTGCCGGAGGCCTTCATCCACCTCACGCCCGGCCTCATCACCCCGGAAGGCGACGTGACCAATGAGGAGACCCGCCTGTTCCTGCAGCAATTCATGGATCAGTTCGACCGTTGGGCCAGCCGCTTCGCCGGCAAGACGAGCGCCCCGGCCTGACCCAAACCCAAGGACTTGAACATGAAAATCGGAAAGCAGTCCGCCCCCTATCAGGCGATATGCACCTCCAATCCGGATAGGATCATCGTAAGAGGCCATGACCTCGTCGAAGGCCTCGTCGGCTCGGTTTCCTTCACCGACTACACCTGGCTTCTCGTCGCCGGCTCGCTGCCGAACGAAAACCAGCGCCGCATGCTGGACGCCACCCTGGTAGCGATCGCCGAGCACGGGCTGGTGCCGAGCGTGCAGGCGGCCCGCATGACGCTTGCCGCCTCGCCCGAAGCGGTGCAGGGCGCCGTCGCCGCGGGCCTTCTCGGCTGCGGCTCGGTCATCCTCGGGGCGTCGGAGACGTCCGGCGCTTTCTTCCGCGATGTGCGAGAACAAAAGGAAGCCGACGGAAGCACGACCGAGGCGGCAGCCGAAAAACTGCTGCGCCAATACAAGGAGCAGAAAAAGGCGGTCCCCGGCTACGGCCATCCGCTGCACAAGGGGCACGACCCGCGCGCCGAACGGCTGCTGGCGATCGCCCGCGAACTCGGCCTCGCCGGCGTTCATTGTGAAATCGCCAAGACGGTCGAGAGGCTGATCCCCGGGATCATAGGCAAGCCGCTCGTGATGAACGTATCGAGCGCCATTCCCTGCGTGCTGCTCGACGCCGGGTACCCGCTCCTGGCGCTCAAGGGCGTACCGCTTCTTGCCCGCACCGCGGGGCTGATCGGCCATCTGCTGGAAGAACAGACCCGCCCGATCGGCTTCATCATGTCCCACGCCGCCGCCGGGGCCATCGAATATGACGGCCCCGCCCCCGAGGGCTTCGTCGCGAATGAAAACTAGGATCCGGAAATGCTGACTGCTTTGAACCATATCCGTGTCGTCGAACAGGGCACGTTCATCACCGGTCCCTGCGCCGGCATGATGCTCGCGGATCTCGGTGCCGACGTCATCAAGATCGAGTCGGCCGGCACCGGCGACCCCTATCGCAGCTTCAAGACCGGTTTCTACAGCGCCCATTTCCAGGCTTACAACCGCAATAAAAGGGCGATCGGTCTCGACCTCAAGAGCGAGAAAGACCGGGAGGTCTTCTATCAGCTCATCGCCCAGGCAGATGTCTATATCCAGAATTTCCGCCCGGGCGCCGCGGGCCGCATCGGCGCCGACTACGAAACGCTGTCGAAGATTAATCCGAAGCTCATCTATTGCTCGATCAGCGGGTTCGGCCCCGATGGCCCCTATGCGCAGCGGCCGGTCTACGATTCGGTCGCCCAGGCCGTCAGCGGTTTTCTGAGCGTCTCCATCGACCCGGAACAGCCGCGATTCATCGGCCCGGCGCTCGCCGATGCGATCACCGGCATCTATGCCTCACTCGGCATTTCTGCAGCTCTTGTCGAGCGCAGCCGCACCGGCCAGGGCAAGCGTATCGACATCTCGATGATCGAAGCGATGATGCACTTCGCCGTCGAGCCGTTCATGGGCTATTTCGCGCTCGGGGAGGAGCCGAGCGGCGTCGATCGCCCGCGGCTTGCACAAGCCTTCATCGTCCGCTGCAAAGACGACAAGCTCTTCGCTTTCCACCTCTCGTCGCTCGACAAATTTTGGGACGCGCTGGTCGAGGCGATCGAAGGGCAGGCGCTCGCAAACGACGAACGTTTCTCGCAGCGGCTCAAGCGTATCGACAATTACGAGGCGCTGAACGCCGAGCTGAACGCGATCTTCGCGACGAAGACGCGGGAGGATTGGGTGAAGCGTTTCGCCGGGTTCGACGTGCCGGCGGCGCCGATCAACACGATCCCCGACGTGGTGGACGATCCGCAGGCGAGGCATCTGGACATGTTCGTCCCCGTCGCCGACCGGATCGAGGGTGCCCGGCAGACGATCCGCCCGGCCTATTCCTTCGATGGCAAGCACGCGACCACGGTACGGGCCGCGCCGATCGTCGATCAGCACAGCGCCGAGATCCGCTCGGCACTCGAAAGCAATCCCGATGCATGGCCGGCGCTGAAACCGGACGCCGGCGCGCGATAATTCGATATATGGAACACAGCGGATCTGGAGGAGAGACATGGCAACCCTGGCAGCGGTCCTTGCGACCACCCATCACCCCTTTTACCTGAAGGCGACAACCATGCCGCCGGAGCAGCAGATGCCGCAGGCGGCGGAATGGAAGCGCAAGGTCGAGGCCTATCGCGAGACGCTGACCCGCGCGAAACCCGACATCCTGGTCATGGTCGGCGCCGACCATTTCCATCAGTTCTTCCTCGACAACTATCCGCAATTCCTGATCGGCAAGGCGCCGCGCTACGACGCCACCTTCTACAACGAGGAACGCGAGTTCGGCATTCCGAAATATGTGCTGGAGGGCCATGAGGAACTTTCGAACTTCATGCATGAAGGGCTGATGGAGCGCGGCTTCGACTTCGCCTTCAGCCATGAATTGAAGCTCGACCATTCGATCATCTGCCCGATCATCACCACGCGGCCGGACGCCGATCTGCCGGTCGTGCCGATCTACACCAACATATTCGTGCCGCCGCTCCCTTCCCCGAAGCGTTTCTGGGATCTCGGCCGCGCCATCCGCGAGATCATCGACGAGTTTCCATCCGACAAACGCATCGCCGCCGTCGGCAGCGGGCACCTGTCGCTCGAACTCGGTGGACCGCGTCAGTTCAAGGAAACGGGGCCCGACCCCGAATTCGACCGCAAGGCAATCGAATGGCTGTCGACCGGCAATATCGACGCGATCCTTGAAAACGTCACTCATGAGAGCATGACGAAGAGCGGCAACGCGACCCACGGCTTCATGGACCTGATCCTGATGATGGGCATCGCCGGGCCGATCCCGACCGCCTATCACGACAACCTGGACCTCTTCCACACGATGGAGGCATATTTCACCTGGTATCCGGAAGGAGCAGCCGCATGAGCAAATATTATGTGAACAAGTTCCTATTTACCGTCGACAGGGACCCGGAACTCCTGCGCCGCTACAAGGAAGATCCACGCTCGCTCGTCGCCAGCTGGGAACAGTCGATTGGCCCCAAGCTGAACGACGCGGAGCTTTCGACCGTCAATTTCCTGACGGATGCGGAGCGTGAGGCGCTGATCGGCCACGACTATGTCGCGCTGTTCGAGATGGGCGCCCATTTCTTTCTGTCGCTGACGATCTTCATCGCCATCTATGACGAGGACTACATGGCGAAGAGCGGCCCGCTCTCCTTCCAGCGGGAGTTTGCCGAAAAATTGCAGCACTGGACCGGCAAGGACTATCCGTCGGTGGCGCTGTGGCAGGCAGCGGCGCGCTGATCGTTTCGTTTGCATAGGCCTTCCGCTACTTCGAAGACGGAAGGCTCGACGAGTTGGGCACAGGGATCGGGAGAAAAGCGATGTGCAAATTCTGCGGCAACCGGACACATGCGCCGGCGGAAATCGGTACCGGCATCGGCGCCGGCAAGTCCAGCATCGTCCCGACCGGCATGCCCGCCGGGATCGGTGATGCAGACCGTCTGACGCTCATCCGCGGCGGTGCGGTTCTTTCCATGGACGACACGGTCGGCAATTTCGTCAGGGGCGACGTCCTGATCCGCGGGTCGCGGATCATCGAGATCGCCGCTTCGATCTCCGCGCCGGAGGCTGCCGTCATCGACGCTGCGGGCATGATCGTCATGCCCGGCTTCATCGACACCCATCATCACCAATTCGAGACCGCACTGCGCGGCCTGCTCGCCGACGCGATCCTCATCAACGACGGGCGGCCGGAAAGCGCCATAAACTATTACGAATGGATCTTGCAGAAGTTCTCGGTTCTTTACCGGCCGCAGGACGTCTATATTTCGGAGCTGTTCGGTGGGCTTTCGCAGATCGACGCTGGGGTCACGACCGTGATGGACGTCAGCCAGATCCACCATTCCCCGGATCATTCCGATGCGGCGATCGCAGCACTCCGGGATGCGGGACGGCGCGCAGCCTTCGGTTATTTCGAAGGGTGGGGCGAGGCCTCAAAGTATCCGGGGGACGCGCGGCGCATCAAAGCCGAGCACTTCTCCAGCGACGATCAACTGCTGAGCATGGTGATGGGCGGCGAGATCTACCTGCCCTTCCATGAAGAGGCCTGGGCACTGGGGCGGGAGCTCGACATTCCGATCGCATTGCATGTGGTCGGCACGTTCGGCATGCAGCCGATCTTCGACCAGCTGGCCGAGGCGGGAAAATTCGGGCCGGACAACATCTTCATCCACATGACGGGCATGAGCGACATGGCCTGGAAACGGGCGGCGGATGTGGGTGCGCACGTCTCGCTCTCCGTGCCGATCGAAATGCAGATGCGGCACGGCAATCCGCCGCTGCAACAGGCGCTCGATCTTGGTCTTCAACCCTCCCTGTCGACGGACGTCGAATGCACCATGACGGCCGACATGTTCACCCAGATGCGTTCGGCAATCACGCTTCAGCGCATGCTCGCCAACGACAAGGCGCTGCGCGGTGAGGAATACCCGAAACTGCTGTCGGCGATGGATGTCATCCACTTCGCGACCATCGAGGGCGCGCGCGGCCTGAAGCTCGACCACAAGACGGGCACCCTGACGCCCGGCAAGGAAGCCGACATAATCCTGCTCGATGCCAATGCCATCAACGTCGCCCCGCTGAACCATGTACCGGGCGCGGTCGTCACGCTGATGGAGCGCTCAAACGTCTCGACCGTCCTTTGCGCCGGAAGGGTCCGCAAGTGGCAAGGTACGTTGCTCGGTCACGATATCGCCAGGCTGAGGGCGGAACTGGAGGCCAGCCGCGACTATCTGCTCGACAAGGCGGGCATCACGCCCGACATGTTTTGAGAAGCGACGGACGAAGGCTTCCAGACCTGCAGCCGCCTCGACGCGATGCCTGAACCGGTCCGGCAGGGTTGAGATGGGATCAGTTGGGGCCGTGCCGGCCCGATCGCCGACGGTATCCGGTGGCCTTCACAGACATGCCGACATGCCTCCATCCACGTACAATATGTGGCCGTTGACATAGCTCGAAGCGTCCGAGGCGAGAAAGATACACGCGCCGGTCAATTCCTCCAGCCTGCCCCAGCGGCCCGCCGGCGTGCGCCGCTCGATCCATCTGGAAAACTCGGCATCGGCGACAAGTGCCGCATTGAGCGGGGTATCGAAATAGCCGGGCGCGATGGCATTGACCGCCAGCCCGTGGCGGGCCCAATCGGTCGCCATGCCTTTGGTGAGATTGCCGAGCGCGCCCTTGCTTGCAGTGTAGGGCGCAATTCCCGGCCGGGCGAGCGCAGTCTGTATCGAAGCGATGTTGATGATCTTGCCACGCCCGCGCGCGATCATGTGGCGCGCGACCGCCTGGCCCACATTGAAGGCACTTGAGACATTGGTTCGCATCAGCAGTTCGAACATGTCGGGATCGAACTCCTCCAGCGGGGCGCGATGCTGCATGCCGGCATTGTTGACCAGAATATCGATCGGCCCGGTGGATTGCTCGAACCCATCGATGGCGGCGCGCACAGCCCTGACGTCGGTGGCGTCGAACAACAGCGTCCGCACCGTTGCGCCGGCATCGCTCAGGCTCCCGGCCGCAGCGGCGAGCCTTCCGCGATCCCGGCCGTTGAGCACGATTTCGGCACCCGCCGCGGCCAGACCTTTCGCCAGGCTCAACCCGATGCCCTGGCTCGATCCGGTGATCAGGGCCCGCTTGCCGGACAGATCGAACAGTTCAATACCCTTTGACAAAACCCGCTCCCCTAGTTGGTGCTGAGTTATCCGTAACCATCGTGAAAGCGCCTCCATCGCTTCGAAACCGGGCAAGGCGCCGCCCGCGTAACCGACGGCGCCAAGCGAACCGATGGCGATCAAGGATAGACGCAAAGCTCGCTGCAGCGGCCGAATGCGTCGCAGGCGCGCACCGCATAACGCACGCCTTCCGGCGGCGACATATGGAGGAACGCCGTCGAGATCAGTGGCGCGGGGCTGACCTTCTCAAAGGTTTCCCCATCCGTGCTGATCAGGATGTCGTAGAAGATCGCAGGGCTGCTATCCCCGGCGGCCCAGAACAGCATGCGCTCTTCCCGACCGCCTAGACCGAGGTAACGTTCGACGACAAGCCCGACCGGTGCGGCAGGACGCGTGCCGACGTCGGGAACGACGAGCACCTGTGTCAGCGACGGTAACGGCACGTCGAGATCGACGCTGATCCGCCCCTCGTCACAGGCGAAGACGCTGATCGGATGCAGCAGGGCCGGCTCCTGGGCGCGACGTAGTTCCTCGAACTGCGCTTGCGTCGGTGCGGGCGGCGCGCCGACCGGCTCGAAGAGGCCACGCGGATTGCTTTCGTCGCGCTGGGCCTCCCAGACTTCCATCGGATTGGTGAATTCGTCGTCGATGCGCAGCAGGCAGAGCGCGTGACGGCCGGAAACCAGTCCGCCCACTTCAAGGCGGACGGCAGTCCGGCCCGAGCGGTTGATGGCATCGACGCTATGGATAAGGCTTATGGAAACACCGCCGCCCGGCAGTCGCGTCGGCAGGATCGCGAGCCCGTCCTGATCGGGCGAAAGCGGCGGTTCGGCCGTCACCTTGCAGACGGAGTCGCCGAGCGTTGCCAGCAATTCCATCGAGGTCAGGCCGGGCTTCTTGATGATGTCGAAGGGCGGGGCATTGTCGATGTCGGTAACGAGCGTGTCGAGATCGGTCTTGTGCTCCCATTGCGCCTTGGTGAAATTGCGGGAGCCGAAATAGGCAAAGACCGTGCGCTGGCTCCAGCCGCCGATAAACGCATGGTCATTGCTGAGGAAGGAGAAGTTCGCCGCTTTGGGGGCGATGATGCGCCGGTCGTGCTGTTCGATGATGCGGGCGATGATGCCGGCATAATAAGCCTTGCCGTGCCAGCTGTGATGATCGCTCCAGCCGAGCTGCGGATCGCATTCATCGTTGACGATCGGCAGACCCGCAAGGCGCGGATGGTGCTCCCTGAGATAGTCGACCACGAGCAACGTGCGATCGACGATGCCGTTGGTTTTCGGGGTGAGGTCGTCCTTGCTGCCGTTGACGCCCTTTTCATGGATCGAGATATAGTCAAGGCGCGGCGGGCCATCACCGCTCAGGCAGCTCGCACCGCTGTCGCAATGGGCCATCAGGGCGCGAAAAATCGGCGAAAGCGTGCGGGCAGTCCCGGGGCCGCCCATCGGAAGGCGGGGGTCGACAGCGTCGAGCCCCGCGACGCAGGCGTCGTAATAATTGGTGTAGCCCTTGATCCCGTAGGTCCACCAACCGGAATCGGCCTCGTTGGTCGTCTCGAAATACCATGTGCGCAATTCGTCCATGCCGTAGCGCGCGCCATAGCGGTCGGCTGTCGCCGTTACCAGATCGCGCCAACGCCTGACCTGGTCCATGTCCTCATAGTCCGTGAACAGGCCCGACGGATTGCCCATCAACTCGAAAAATGGCTTCAGGCGGTGCTCGATCATCACGTCGAGCGCGCGGTCGAGCAGCGACCAGTCATAGCCGCCCGCATTGCCGGCTGCACGCAGCAGATTGTAGAGATAATGCACGCGCAGATAGCGGATGCCCTCATTGGGCAGGCCGCCGATATAGGCAAGCATCTGGCGCATCTCGGGTTCGAGCAGCAGTTCGGCGGGCGAAAAGCCGGTTCCGCGCCAGAAACGGTCGAAAGGGCGCACCGTTTCGCTGGCATCGATGATCAATCGTGTACGTTCACGCATGGTCGTTCTCCTTGAGCGGAAGGCTGACGGCGCGGCATGGAGCCGGCGCGGAAGGTTGAAGGCGATTATTTGAACTTGTCGCGCATCGCATCGATGCCAGGTATGGTCTTCGTCAGATGCTGATGGGCAGGATCGAAGCGCTGGATCAGCCCCCGGCGATGCTTGCCGACGAGGATGGTGAAGATATAGCCGCGATGCCCCGGCGAGGTGACCGTCGGATGGTATCCCCGATCGAGCAGAAAGGTGTCGCCGTTGCGGGTCATCAGGATCTTGACCGGACCATTCTCGTCATAGGTGATCTGACTGCCGAAGCCGGTCTCGGGCTGGAAACGGTAGTGGTAGAGTTCCTCGTGAAGCGTCTCGGCATCGCCATCCTCCGTATCGTGCTTGTGGGGAGGGTAGCCCGACCAGCAGCCCTCGCCGGCATAAAGTTCGCTGACCAGAAGGTTGCCGCAGCGTCCGTTCTGCCGCTGGCCGAGAAGGTGGACGATCCGCCGCTGACTGTGGGTGTCGGGCGAACCCACCTCGACCGCGTCGACCTCATCAGGCCTCACCCGAAACGGGGCATAGCGCGTGTCGCAAAGGCCGCCGGCGATCGCAACTTCCGCCGGGCCGCCGCGGGCCGATAGCCGGACGTTGGCATCGACGGGTGCGTAAACCGAATCCGCATCGCCTCCCCAGATATCCGTTCGCCGGCCCACGGCTTCGAACCTGGTGTCATCGACCTGGATATCCACCTGACCTGAGAGCACGACATAGAGGCTTTCGTGCAAGGGCAGCCGCCGGGTGTCCTCGCCATCGGCGGCAAGCGTCACGAGGTCGAAGTAGATAAGATCGAGCGTCCCGGAGGAGGCGTCCACGATGGGACGCTGCTCGGAGCGTGGAATAAATTCGGGCATCAATTGAACTCCGGAACGGTGCGGTCGGCAAAGGGATTAAGGGACAAGGATTCGGCGTGATGGCAGGCCGCCGCGTGCCCATCGGCCGTGATGGTGCGCAAGACCGGCAGCTCCTGCCTGCAAAGCTCGGTGGCGTAGCGGCAGCGCGGATGAAATGGGCAGCCGGGAGGCGGATGCGCAGGATCGGCGACCTCGCCGGCAAGCCGGATGCGCGTGCCGTGGCGCCGCAGCCGGGGATCGGCGATCGGCACGGCCGAGAGCAACGCTTCGGTATAGGGATGGAGCGGGCGCGAGAAGATCAGCTCGGTCGGCGCCTTTTCGACGACCCTTCCGACATACATGACGGCGATATTGTCCGAGATATGCCGGACGACCGAGAGATCGTGGGCGACGAAGAGATAGGTGAGGCCGAATTGCTCCTGCAGGTCCTGGAGCAGGTTGATGGTTTGCGCCTGCACACTGACATCCAGCGCCGAAACGGCTTCGTCGGCGATGACAAGGCGCGGATTGGAGGCCAGCGCCCGCGCAATGCCGATACGTTGCCGCTCCCCGCCCGAAAAAGCATGCGGGTACCGGCGCATATATTCCGGCCGCAGGCCGACGCTCAGCATGAGATCGGCGACCCGATGCTCAAGCTCCCGGCCCTTGACGATGCCGTTGACGCTCAGCACTTCGCCGATGATGTCGATGACGGGAAGGCGCGGATTGAGCGAGGATTGAGGATCCTGAAAGACCATGCGCAGGTCGCGGTGGATTTCGTCGAGTGCCGGACCGGACAGCGCCGCGAGATCGACGGTGCCGCCGCTGCGGTCGCGATAGCGGATTTCGCCGCTGGTCGGCTGGTAGATGCGCAGCACCGTGCGCGCAAGCGTGGACTTGCCACAGCCGGATTCCCCGACGATGCCGAGCGTCTCGCCGTCTTCGACGCGGAGAGAGACGCCGTCCACGGCTTTGACGTGCCCCACGACGTGACGGAACGCGCCCTTGCGGATGGGGAAATGCATCCGGAGATCTTTGAGCTCCAGCAGCGGGCTGCGCGGGGTCTGGGAAACGGCCATTATTGTCCTCCCTCGTAAAGCAGACAGCTGACGACATGCCCGTCGCCGATACCGACGGATTGGGGATCCCTTTGATCGCAAAGGCCTGCTCTCGCCTGCTTGCACCTGGGATGAAAGCTGCAGCCCTGAGGCCGGGCGAAACGCGAGGGCACCATGCCCTCGATGATCGCCAGCCGTTCAGTGGGTTGCCCATGCATGCGCGGCACCGATTGCAGCAGCGCCTTGGTGTATGGATGGGCCGGCGCATGGAAGATCGTATCGACATCGCCCGCCTCCACCACCCGGCCGACATACATGACGACGACCTCGTCGGCGATCTCGGCCACGACACCGAGATCGTGGGTCACGAAGAGCACCGAGAGCCCGAATTCGGCCTGCAGCGAGCCGAGGAGATCCAGGATATTGGCCTGGGTGGTGACATCGAGCGCCGTGGTCGGTTCGTCGGCGATCAGGAGCTTCGGCCGGCAAGCGAGCGCCAGTGCGATGCAGACGCGCTGGCGCATGCCGCCGGAAAACTGGAAGGCATAACTGTCCATCCGCTCCGCCGGCCGGGGAATGCCGACCAGAGCAAGCGTTTCGATCGCATGTTCGCGCGCTTCCTTCTTTCCCATCTTCAGATGCAGGCGGATCACTTCCATCATCTGGTTGCCGATCGTATGGACGGGCGAAAGCGCCGCCATCGGCTCCTGGCTGATCAGGCCGATCTGGGCGCCGCGGATCGCCCGCATGTCGCGTCCGCGCGGATCAAGCGAGGCGAGATCGATGGCGGGCGCCGCCGGATCGGGCCGATAGCGGATGGCGCCGGAAACGATGCGTCCGCCGCGCGGGACCTGGTTGAGGATCGAGCGGCCGGTAATGCTCTTGCCGGAGCCGGATTCGCCGACGACGCAGACCGTCTTGCCCCGCGGGATGGAAAACGAAACGCCATCGACCGCCCTGATGGAACCCGCTCCGCCGAAGAAATGGGTCCTGAGATCGTCGACTTCGATCAGCAGATCGCGTTCCGCGAGCCTTCCGCCGGCCATGGCGAAATCGGGATCAGTATTCATAGGGATCTGCAGCATCGCGGAGTCCATCACCGAGGAAATTGAGGGCGAGCACCGTGACGATGACCGCCAGGCCCGGAAGAAACAGCCAGGGCGCGCTCGAGACGGCGAGAATGTTCTGCGCCTCCTGGAGCAGCACGCCCCAGCTCACCACCGGGGGGCGCAGGCCGATACCGAGGAAGGAGAGCGCGGTTTCGGCGAGGATCATCGTCGGGATGGCGAGCGTGACCGAGGCGATGATATGGCTCATGAAGGAGGGAACCATGTGCCGCCAGATGATGCGCATCCGCGAACAGCCATCGAGGCCCGCGGCGATCACGAAGTCCTCTGTCTTCAGCGACAGGAAGCGGCCGCGCACCACCCGCGCCAGATCGGTCCACCCGATCAGCGACAGGATGACCGTGATCCAGAGATAGACGAGAACCGGATCGGCGCTGATCGGCACGGCCGCCGCAAGGCCCATCCACAACGGGATCGTCGGGATCGAATTGATCAGTTCGATAGAACGCTGGATCACATCGTCGACCCAGCCACCGTAGAGGCCGGAGATACCACCCAGGATGATGCCGAGAACGAGACTGATCGCCACTCCGATCAGGCCAACGGACATGGAAACGCGGGTACCGTGTACCGTCCGGCTGAAGACGTCCCGGCCCAGGCGGTCGGCCCCGAACAGATAGAATGGCTTGCCCGGTTCGGTCGGGCCGATGAGGTGCCGGTCCAGATCGAACAGCCCCCAGAGCCGATAGGGTTCGCCTTTGACGAAGAAGCCGACGGGAATGAGCACGGCCGGATCGGGGGAATAATTGCGGTTGAGCGCAATCGGATCGATCTTCATCGAATAACCGTTCACATAGAGCGGATAAAACTGCCCGGCGGCGTCATAACCGGCAATCTTCAGCTGTTGTGGCGGTGCGTAGGTGTAGCGCGAATCGTAGGTCTGCGATGAGACCGGGGCGAGAACCTCGGCAAACAGGGCGACCAGATAAATCAGGAGGATGACGACGCCTGCCGCCAGCGCCAAACGATGGCGGCAGAAGCGGCGCCAGATCAGTTTCCACTGCCCGGCGACGGCATCGGAATTGCGAACGGCTTCCGGCGCCAGCGCGATGACTTGGTCGGTCATGGTTATCGTCCTTCAGCCGTTGCGAATACGTGGATCGAGCCAGGCGAGCAGCAGATCGGAAATCAGCGTGCCGATGAGGGTCAACATGCTCATCAGCAGGATGAAGGTGCCGGCCAGATACATGTCCTGGGCAAAAAGGGCATTGAGCAGAAGCGGGCCCGTAATCGGCAGGCTGAGGACGATGGAAACCACCACCGAACCCGAAACCAGGTGCGGCAGCACCCAGCCGACGGTCGACACGAACGGGTTGAGCGCCACCCGCACCGGATATTTCAGCAGCAGCCGGATTTCGCTCAGGCCCCGAGCGCGGGCCATGTCGACATAAGGCTTGTTGAGCTCATCAAGGAGATTGGCCCGCATGATGCGGATCAAGGCCGCCGTGGCGCCCGTGCCGAGCACGATGACGGGAATCCACATATGCGAGATCAGATCGCCGAGCTTGGCCCAGCTCCAGGCCGCGTTGATATAAAGGGGCGAGAACAGGCCGCCGACGCTTTGGCCGAGATACTGGGCCGAGACGAACATCAGCACGAGCGCCAGCAGGAAGTTCGGAATGGCAAGTCCGAGGAACCCGAAGAAGGTGGCGAAATAATCGCCCACCGAATATTGCCGCACCGCCGAATAGATCCCGATCGGAAAGGCCACCGCCCAGACGAAAAGCAGCGTGGTGACCGAGACCACCATCGTCAGGCTCATGCGCGCCCAGATCAGCTCGCTGACGGGTTTGTTCCAATCGAAGGATTGGCCGAAATCGCCGCGCAGCAGGATGCCGCTGATCCATTTCCAGTATTGGACGGCCCAGGGCTGGTCGAGTCCGTAGCGTTCGCGCAGGCCGGCGATGACGCCAGGGTCGATGGTCTCGCTCTGCGAAGCCAAGCGCGCGGTCATCGCGGTCAGGAAATCGCCGGGCGGCAACTGGATGATGATGAAGGTCACGACCGAGATCGCGAACATCATCGGGATCATGTAAAGCAGACGTCTGATGATGAAGCCGGCCATGTTCAAGCTCCTTCAACCGGCAAAAGCCGATCGGACTGGGTGATGGGGCGGGGCTGGAGGTGGAATGGCGCCAGCCGACGCCATTCCCTCGATCGGGCGCGATCGACTATTTGTAGTAGAAGGTCTCCGGCTTCGCCGGTCCCGGCGTCATGTAGAACGACGTGCTGGGGATGACCTTGGGGACATTGCGCATATTGGTCTTGACGATGCCGACCCGATCCGGCTCCAGGTTGGTGCCTATGACGTAGAATTCGTCGCGCGTGATCGCCAGCAGTTCCTTCATCGCTTCGAGCTGCTTTGCGAGGGTCGGCGCTTTCTGCACCTGCTGGTAGAGATCCATCTGCTTTTTGGCGGCGGCGCTCGGTTCCTGGGCGTTCGGATCCTTGGGGTTCTGGTAGTAGAGCCCCCAGGCGGTGGCGAAGCTCGATTCATATTCGTGCGGGAAATACCATTTGGGATCGAGCAGGCCGAGGAAGTCGTAGCCGCCGCCGCCAACCCATGCCAGGCCGTCATTGTCGTTGTTCTGCAGACGGGAGAAGATCAGCGACCGTTCCGCCGGGCGCGGCTGCATGTCGATGCCGACCGCCTTCCAATAACGCTGGATCAGCTCGAGGGCATCGACCTGGATCGGGCTTCCGGTCAGCGCATCGATCGCGAAGGTGATGCGCTTGCCGTCCTGGCCAAGGCGGAAACCTTCGGCGTCGCGCTTGGTCAGTCCCGCCTTGTCGAGATGCTGATTGGCGAGCTTGACATCATATTCGAGATATTGCGTCGCCATCTTCTCGTCGTAGAGCGCGGTGCCTTCGCGCGGCGCCGCCTGATAGGGCTTGGCCTGCCCGGCATAGATCAGCTGGTTCAGCTCTTCGCGGTTGATGGCGTAGCTCAGACCGATGCGGAAATCCTTGTTTGAGAAAACGGCGCGCAATGCCGGGTTCTTATGGGTCTGGTTCAGGGTGATCAGCAGGGCGTTCGACCAGGCCGGCCGTGCGATGAACAGTCCGTAGCCGCCCTTCTGCTGGTTCTGCACGATCACGGCGCGGGCATCCGTCGTCTCGATGAAGCGGTTCTGCATGTCGATTTCGCCGCTGATCGCCTTCAGGATGATCGCCTGGGTATCCTGCATCACATCGATGGTCACGCGGTCGAAATACGGCAGCTGGTTTCCGGACGTATCCACCTTGGCGTAGTAAGGATTGCGCTCGGCGGCGACCTGGGTCGTACCGTTGTAGGGCGCGGTCAGAACCCAGGCGTCGAGCGTCGGGCGGCCGAGGTCGCGCCAGCGGCCGGGAAAACCGATCTTGTTGTTGAAGAGCTGGGCCCAGTCGGTGGCGCCGGCCGCCTTCACCAGCGCGTCGATGCCGTTGGGATTGAAATCCTTGTGGAACTGCTTGAGGTAGTGTGCCGGTGCGGCCGCCAGGATGTCGGAGCCACGCACTGTCGCCATGTTCATCAGGAACAGACCATTCGGCGCGGCAAACTTGAAGACGACCTTGTAGTCGTCGATCTTATCGACCACGACGGGCTTGCCGCCGGCGATCAGCCAGTCCGGTGCTGCGGGCGTGATCTTGGTGTTACGCAGCACGTTCTCATTCCACCAGACCAAATCGTCGGCGTTAAAGGGCGCGCCGTCCGACCAGCGCGTGCCTTCCCGCAGGGTAAACGTATATTCGGTGGCATTGTCGTTGACCTCGACGCTCTTGGCGATGTCGGGGATCACTTCGGTCCATTCCGGGTTCCAGCGGACCAGCCTTGTATAGCCGATCGACCGTTCGATCTCGCTGTCGCCGCCTCCGAAAGTCGCCGTTCGCCAGGTGCCGCCATAGGTGCCGACCGATTCAAGCGGCTTGAGGACCAGCGGCTCCCTGGGCAGTCGCTTTTCCACCGGTGGCAACTTGCCGGCAGCGGCCAGCGCCTTGAGTTCGGGCGCCTCCTGAAAGCCCAGCGCAGCACCGGCCCAGCCAGCGGCGATAAGGATCGTCGCGGCTACGGTCGAGACGACCTGCCGCCGTAGAGTTCTGACCTGATGCATGTTCCCCTCCCAAGGATCTCGCTCTAGGTTATCGTTAACGTATTCTCCTCATCTTTTTACGTTATCGTTACCGTTCATTTTTGTCAAAAAGATTCTATTGCCGCGCCGATATCCCAAATAGCCTTGGATTTTCCGAGGATTATGATAGTTATCGTTACCGTAAGTGCTACGACCGCGCCTGAGAGATATTCCGTTGAACCGACCTAAAGACCCAGAATCGAAAATCACCATCGCGGACGTCGCCCGCGCCGCCGGCGTGTCACCGATGACCGTGTCGCGCGTGCTCAACGACCAGGGCGGCGCCAGTGCGGAAACCACGCAACGCATTCTTCTGGCGGCGAACGAGCTGAACTACCGACCCAATCCCTTTGCGCGCGGACTGCGATCGGACCGATCGAGGACCATCGGTCTCCTCGTTCCCGACATCACCAACCCATTCTTCCCGGAAGTCATCCGCGGAGCGGAGGATGCCGCAAGCGTTGCCGGCTACAACCTGCTCTTGTCGAATGTCGTCGAAAACAGCAAACGGGAAGAGGAGCTGATCGAGGCGCTGCTGCGGCATCGGGTCGACGGGATCATCGTCTGCAGCTCGCGACTTCCCGACGCCACCCTGCACAAGGTACTCGCGCCCCACCGCGCCGCCGTGCTCATCAACCGCGAAGCCCCGAACGAAATCGCGGGAACCATCGTGACGGATTACGAGATCGGCGCATCGCGAGCCATCGACCATCTGGTCGAACGAGGACGCCGCAGAATCGCGATCATTGCCGGGCCGCGCAGTTCGTTCGGCGGCAAGAGCCGCCTGGTTGGTTTCCGTAAGACATTCGCCGCCCACGGTCTCGAGGCACAGGCGATCGTTTATTGCGATCCGACCGCCGCCGGCGGACAGGCGGCAGCGGCGCAATTGCTGGCGGAAGCCCCCGGCATCGATGCCATGATATGCTACAACGACCTCAACGCGATCGGCGCCATGAAGGCCTGCCGCGCGGCCGGCATTTCCATTCCCGAACAAATCGCGCTGGTCGGCTTCGACGACATTCCGACCGCCGAACTGCTCTCGCCGGCACTCACCACGCTGCGCGTGCAGAAGCGGGAAATGGGGGAGGAAGCCGTACGGCTGCTGCTGAACCGCATCGCCACCAAAAAACGTCAGCATGGCATCGTGATCGTCCCCGAACTCATCATCCGCGAGACGACCTGAACATCAAGATCAACAGGAGGATATCGATGGACGCCGGCAACTTGCAGTCACTGGCCTTGCCCGAGGAGAAGAAGAAATGGTTCGTTCACGAGCGTTTCGGCATGTTCGTGCATTGGGGGCTTTACGCGCTGCCTGCCCGCCATGAATGGGTCAAGAGCCGCGAAGAGCTGAACGACGCCGACTACCAGAGATATTTCGATCACTTCGATCCCGATCTCTACGACCCGCGCGAATGGGCAAGACGCGCCAAGGCCGCGGGCATGAAATACGTGGTGCTGACGACCAAGCACCATGAGGGCTTCTGCCTCTGGGATACCAAGGCCACCGACTTCAAGGTGACCAACACGCCCTACGGAAAGGACCTGCTGCGCCCGTTCGTCGAGGCCTTCCGTGCGGAGGGCTTGAGGATCGGCTTCTACTATTCGCTGATCGACTGGCATCATCCCGACTTCACCGTCGATCCGCGCCACCCGCAGCGCAACCATCCCGATGCAGCGAAGATCAATGAAGGCCGGGACATGCGGCGGTACGCGGCCTTCATGCGCGAGCAGGTGCGCGAACTGCTGACCGAATTCGGACAGATCGACATCATGTGGTTCGACTTCAGCTATCCGCAGTGGAAGCTAGGAGAACTGGTCGGCAAGGGCAATCAGGATTGGGAAAGCGAGAAACTCGTGCGCCTTGTGCGCGAACTCGCTCCGGACATCATCATCAACAACCGGCTCGATCTCGCAGGCCTGCAGGCTGACATCGTGACCCCGGAACAATATGTGCCCCGTGCCTGGCCGAAACGCGACGGCAGACGTGTCGTCTGGGAAGCCTGTCATACGCTCAGCGGTTCCTGGGGCTACCACCGCGACGAGGATACCTGGAAAAGCACGGAGCAACTGGTGCAGATATTGGTCGGCAGCGTCGCCATGGGCGGCAACCTGCTGATGAATGTCGGGCCGACGGCTCGCGGCACCCTCGACCACCGCGCGATCGCCGCCCTTGGCGCCTACGAGGAATGGATGGCGCTGCACGAGCGCAGCATCGTCGGCTGCACCCAGTCCGGCTTCACCGCTCCACCCGATTGCCGCCTGACGCAGAACGGCGATCGCCTCTATATCCACCTCTTCAACTGGCCCTACCGCCACCTGCATTTCGATGCCCTGGCGGGGAAAATCGAATATGCGCAGTTCCTGCACGACGCCAGCGAAGTGACTTGGTTGCGCCCCTCCGCCAACACCTTGTGGACGAACACGCAGTTCCCGGTGGCCGAGGACGAACTGACATTCGTCCTGCCGGTGCGCCGCCCCAAGGTCGTGGTGCCGGTCATCGAGGTCAAGCTCAAGGCAGGAACCACCCCTCCCCTTCAGGATTGAAGAGAGCGTCACGTGTGAAATTTCCGGGGCCGCGCTCGGCCCCGGAACTCAGCGACCTTCGTCGCAGGTCATTAGGCTGCCGGAAGCCGTCAACAATTCCCGGTGGTATTGCTTATCGCAAGCAACTGTGCTGCACTATTCGCCTGTCGTGGGGGCGCGGGCATGGGCGATTGGATCAAGGAACGCAATTTTTCTTCCCTTTCAATTCGGGATCTTCTCGATGCGCGTGAGGCTTATCACGTCCATCTCGCAAACCTGGACAATGTATTTGCAACGGCAATCGGCCGTTATCTGATCCGCGACAAGGACCCGGACTCCAGAAGTGCGGATGAAGCGGCGCCGCGCGGCGCCAGCGGAGCGCGCACACTTTACAATTCCCATGTCCAGAAATGGTCCTGGCCCTGCGTTCTGGTCTTTGTCGACGTCTGGGAGGATCGCGCTGCCCTTTCGGCGAAACCCGAGGCCATGGTCCCGCAATATCTCTATCTGCCGGACGGGCGTGTCATTCCGACTTGCGTGGTCTATGCCAAATCTGCGCCGCGGTCCGAGGGTTCGCAGCTCGATACCGTGTTTCCGACCGGGCTGCTGGGCGGCGGGTTTCCTGCCCTGCAAGTCGTTCAGGGGCGCCGCCGCATGAGCACGATGGGCTGCCTCGTGACGGACGGCGAT
This sequence comes from Hyphomicrobiales bacterium, assembly GCA_900471605.1. Taxonomy (GTDB): domain Bacteria; phylum Pseudomonadota; class Alphaproteobacteria; order Rhizobiales; family Rhizobiaceae; genus Neorhizobium. The sequence goes on from UCEY01000025.1 coordinate 185,836, forward strand.
CAGGTTTTCGTGCTGACAAACCGTCACGTGACCGGCGAGGTGGGCCGCGAGGTCTACGCCGTGGTCGCCGACACGCGCCAGAGAATTGGCGTCAGTTCGGGCCGGGACATTGGCAAGGTGCCGTTTCCCGAAGCCTATCCGGGATGGTCCGGTAGCCGGCAGATGCTGAATCTGGACGCCGGCCTGATAAGGATCGACGACGTTACGCGCTGGACCGCCCAGGTCTATGGCATCGGGGAGATCGGCCCCGTCATCGATCTGCATGTCGATACGTTCGACCTGGATCTGATCGACACCCAGGTCAGGGCCTATGGCGCCGCCGGCGGGCTCTTGAAGGGCCGGATACAGGCTTTTTTCTTCCGCTATCGTTCCGTGGGCGGCATCGACTATGTGAGCGATTTCCTGATCGGTGCGCGCCGCGGCGAAACGAGCATCGGCACACAGCCGGGTGATTCCGGGTCTCTTTGGTTCCTTGAAGCCGTTGAGGGTTCGGCCCCTGCCGGCGATGGGCGCGCGCCTCGGCTTCGGCCGTTCGCGATGCAATGGGGCGGCCAGGCTCTGACCGCGCCCGGCGCCGAGCTCAGCGGAACGTTTGCCTTGGCGACATGCCTTTCGACGATATCGCGAGAACTCGACGTTGAGGTGATCGCGGATTGGAATATAGGGCATCCGGAGACATGGGGTGCCGTCGGCCATTTCAAGGTTGGCGCACTGGCCTGCGAATTGCTGGAAGACGATTGGCTCCGGCCGCTGTTCATGCTCAACCAGCGCAACATCGGATATGATGACGCGTCGTTGCAGCATGGCCTGGGGCCTCATCCGAGGACGAAATTCGTGCCTTTGGCGGACGTGGCCGATTTCGTCTGGCGCAGCATTCGCCGCGCCGACGACAACAATCACTTTGCAGACATCGACGAAGTGGCCGACAGCGGCGAATTCTCGGGCAAGTCACTGCTGGACCTGACAAAGGACAGGCCGGAGAACGTGAACCCGGATATCTGGAATTCGTTCTATCAATCTATCGGGGCCAGCAAGCGGGGAGCCCTGCCCTTCAGGGCCTGGCAGATATTCGATGCCATGACCGACTTCGCAGCCGCCGGCCAGATCACCGAGTTCGTTTGCGCAGCAGGTCTGCTCGCGCATTATATCGGTGACGCCTGCCAGCCGCTGCACGTCTCCAAACTGCACCACGGCTCGTCAGAGGCGGAAGAGGACGTGCACTCGACCTATGAAACCGCGATGCTCAACCAGTTTGCGGACGAGCTGATTGCAGGGCTTGCCGAGACGCGAGCCACCTGGGCCGGGCCGGAGATCAGATGCGAGACGGGACATGATGCAGCGGTGGCGGCCGTGGAATTGATGCGCCGCACGGTCACCCGCTTGCCGCCGGAGCGGGTGATCAAGGTCTACAACGACAGCGCCGGCCGCAGCAGGACGAAGAAAATGTGGGAGGCCCTGGGTGAGGATACCGTCAATTGCATTTTCGACGGTTCCTTGACGCTCGCCCGGATCTGGGAAGGGGCCTGGAAAGCCGGACGAAAGCGGAAACGCAATCCGCCATTGCCTTCACAGGCCGAATCCCAGGAAGCGCTGATGGCGCTCTACCTCGACAACAAGTTCCTGCTGTCGTCAAAGCTGCAGGTGCTGACCGTGAGCGAGGGGCGGCTGGTCGTCACGACCTCATGAGTGGTCCGGCCGCAACCTGCCAACTGCGTTACACCGCGAGCTCGAGAACGGAGCGCAACAGTGACGTGATCTCGGTCGCGCCCCATAAGAACCGCACCATCGATTTCCGTCTTTGCCAAACCCTCAAGTGTTGAAGTAGCGCCGGCGCGACAGGCGCGTCTGCACATACAGCCGTTCGCCATAGGTGCCCGGCGCGTAAACGTTGGCGCTTTCCTCCACCGGCACCGAAAGATTGCCCTCGCTCGGAAAGCGGGCGACGAATTCCTCGTCGATGTCGCAGCCGAGGCCCGGTGCTTCCGGCACGGCCAGCGATCCGCCTTCCTGGACCGGATGCGGCACGATCACGCTGGAGCGGCCGTCCCAGTCGTCGTCGATCCGTTCGAGGACGAGCGCGTTGGGGATCGCGGCGAGCAGATGCAGTGCCGCGTATTCCGCGACCGGACCGAGCGAGCCGGAATGCGGCGCCATCTGGATGTGATGCGCTTCCGCCATCGCGGCGATCTTCTTCATCTGGGTAATGCCGCCCGCGCGCCCGGTATCCGGCTGGATGACGTCGACCAGTTCCTCTTCGATCAACTGGCGCTCGCCGAAGATCGTGGCTGCACGCTCGCCGGCTGCCAGCGGAACATGGGCCGCGTCGCGAATACGGCGATAACCTTCGACATTGTCCGGGGCAATCGGATCCTCGACCCAGAGCAGTTCATAGGGCTCGAGCCGGCGCACCACGCGGCAGGCGTCGGCAGGGGTCATCCACGGCGGTCCATGCAGGTCGATAGCGATGTCCATGTCGTCCCCCACGGCCTCGCACAGCATGTCCACCTTCCGTACAGGATCGGACACGCCACTGCATTTCAACGCCTTGATACCGCGGGCTTTCAGGGAAAGCGCCTGCTCGATCGTGTTGGCATGCGAATAGATCGGGATACGGTCGCGCAGCTTGCCGCCGAGCAGGTTCCAGACCGGTACGCCGAGCACCTTGCCCTTGATGTCCCACAGCGCCATGTCGATGCCGGTCATGGCGCCGCCGCCGACCGTGCCCAGCATGCCATGCCCCATCATGGCGATCGCCATCTTCTGCCACAGCTTTTCGATATGGGTCGGATCCTCTCCGACCAGAAGGGGCGCGAGATCCTTGATCGCGGTCTCGACGACGCGCGGCCAGCCGGAGCATTCACCGATGCCGGTAATGCCTTCGTCCGTGTCGATCTTCAGGAACAGCCAGTTGCGCGTGCCCTCGCGCTTTTGAGGCGGTGCCCATTTGGAGGGGCGCGGCGGACCCGCATGCATGAGGAAGGTCCGTATTCCCGTGATCTTCATCGTGCGGTACTTCCGTTCTTGACGTTACCGGCTTCGGTATAGGGGCTGGGTTCGGTATAGCGGAATCGCCTGGAGCGATCGCGGTCGCGGGGATCCGGGCGGGGAATGGCCGAGATGAGCGCCTGGGTATAGGGGTGGTCCGGCGCATTGCAGACCTTGTCCGCCTCACCCATTTCGACGAGCTTGCCGCGATACATGACGCCCACCCGGTCGCACATGTAGCGAATGACGCCGATGTCATGGCTGATGAAGATATAGGCGAGGCCGAGCTCGTCCTGCAGCCGCATCAGAAGATCGAGCACCTGGAAGCGCACGGAAACGTCAAGCGCCGAAGTCGCCTCGTCGGCGACGATGATGCGCGGGTTGAGCGTGATCGCCCGGGCAATGCCGATGCGCTGGCGCTGGCCGCCCGAAAACGCGTGCGGGTAACGCTCGCGCCCGGCGGGATCGAGGCCGACCTGATCCATCAGGTGGCAGACCCGCTCGTCGAGCTCCCTGCCGCGGGCGATGCCGTTGACCAGCAGCGGTTCGCCGATCACCTGCGCGACGGTCATGCGCGGGTTGAGCGAGCCGAACGGATCCTGGAAGACCATGCGCAGTTCGCGCCGCGCGGCCTTCAGCTCCGCACCCTCGAGTTTTGCCAGATCGACGACCTTGCCGTCGGCGCGGCGATAGATCATCTCGCCACCCGTCGGATCGTAGAGCCGCATGATCGAGCGGCCCATCGTCGTCTTGCCGGAGCCGCTCTCTCCCACGATGCCGAGCGTTTCGCCGGGAAGCAGCGCGATCGAGACGTCGTTCAGCGCCTTCATGTCGCCGAAATGCATCGAGAGATTGCGGATGTCGAGGATGGGTTCGGCGGAAGTGTCGAGCGGCGGCCGGGCCAGCCGGATCTCCGCCTTCTGCTCCAGCTTCAGCACCGAACCGATCAGCATGCGCGTATAGGGATCCTGCGGCGCATGGAAGATCTGCTCCACCGGCCCGTATTCCTTGGCAACCCCGTGATGCATGACTAGCACATCGTCGGCGATCTGGGCAACCACGCCCATGTCGTGAGTGATGAACAGCACGGCCATGCCGGTCGATTGCTGCAGCCGTTTGATCAGGTCGAGGATCTCCGCCTGGGTCGTCACGTCGAGCGCCGTGGTCGGCTCGTCGGCGATCAGCAGCTGCGGTTTGCAGGCGAGCGCCATGGCGATCATGGCGCGCTGGCGCATGCCGCCGGAATACTGGAAGGCGTAGCGATCCAGCGCTTGTTCGGGGTTCGGTATCTCCACCTGCCGCAGCAGCGAGATCGCCTCCGTCCTTGCCTGCGCCTTGCTCATGTTCAGATGCAGGCGGAGCACTTCGGTAATCTGGTCGCCGACCGTGTGTACCGGCGACAGCGACGACATCGGCTCCTGGAAAATCATCGCGATGTCGCGGCCGCGCACCGAGCGGATCGCACGGCTGCGCGGGTCGAGCTTGGCAAGGTCGAGCGAAGTGCCGTCCGGGCGATGCAGCAAAATCGATCCCGAGGCGATCTGACCAGGCGAGTCGATGATTTGCAGGATGGAGCGAGCGGTGACGGATTTCCCCGAGCCGCTCTCACCGACCACGCACAGTGTCTTGCCGGGTTCGATCGAGAAGGAGAGATCGTTCACGGCCCTGAAGACGCCGGTGCGGAGCGGAAACTCCGTCACCAGGTGCCTGACTTCGAGCAGCGGCTTGCCCGGCGCAATCGAAGAACGGGGGGCGATGGACAGGATGTCGGTCATCGACGCCTCACTTGTTGTAGGGATCGGCCGCGTCGCGCAGGCCGTCGCCGAAAAGGTTGAGCGCCATGACGGCAACGACGACCGCCAGCCCCGGCATGAAGAGCCAGGGAGCGGTTGCGATGGAGCGGATGTTCTGCGCTTCACGCAGCAGCACGCCCCAGGAGATGGTCGGCGGCTGCAGGCCGAGACCGAGGAACGAGAGCGAGGTTTCCGCCAGAATCATCGCCGGCACCGCCAAGGTCATCGACGCGATGATATGGCTGGAGAAGCTCGGCAGCATATGACGGAAGATGATGCGCCCTTCCGGCACCCCGTCGAGGCGGGCCGCGGCGACGAACTCCTCCGTGCGCAGCGACAGGAAGCGGCCGCGGACAACGCGGGCCAGCTGCGCCCAGCCGGTAAACGACAGGATGATGGTGATCATCATATATTGCACCGTCGCCGGCCAGCCTTGCGGCAGAGCGGCCGCCAGCGCCAGCCAGATCGGAATGGTCGGCAGCGACAGCACGAAGTCGATGACGCGCTGCATGACGAAATCGATCTTGCCTCCGTAATAGCCGGAGATGCCGCCGAGAACGATGCCGAGCAGCAACGACATGAAGACGCCGACCAGACCGATCGAGAGCGATATCTGGGCGCCCTGGACCGTACGGCTGTACACATCGCGACCGAGACGATCGGCGCCGAACAGGTAAAGCGGCTTCGACGGATCGGTGGTGGCGAGAAGATGGATGTTGCTCTCGAAGAGGCCGAGAACGGAATAGGTGTATCCGCGTCCGAAAAGCTGGATCGGCACCTTCTTCTGGCTCGTATCCTCCTTGTAGATGGCGGCAAGCGTCTCCGGATCACGGGTCAGCTTCATCGGATAATAATGCAGACCGATTTCGAAGCCGTTGGTGGTGTCCATGAGATGCACACGCTGCGGCGGATAGAAGGTCGTGCGGGCATTCTGCTGGATGGGATCGTTGATCGCGAAGAAGCCCGGGATGAGCGCGACGATGTACATGCAGATCGTGACGACCATTGCCGCCATGGCGAGCTTGTGGCGCTTGAAGGCCCACCAGATGAGCTGCCATTGGGAAGCGACCGCCGCGCGGTCCGGCCGGATATTGGTGGTGGAGACATCGACCATCGGGTGCCCTCCTATTCGAGCCGAATGCGCGGATCGACCAGCGCAAGCAGGATGTCGCTGATCAGCGAACCAATCAGGGTGAGCGCACAGATCAACAACACGAAGGCGCCGGCGAGATACATGTCCTGCGCCATCAGCGACTGCAGGAGCAGCGGCGCGGCGGTGGGCAGGTTGAGGACGATCGCGACGACGACGGAGCCGGAGATCAGGTTCGGCAGCAGCCAGGCAATCGTCGAGATGAAAGGGTTGAGCGCGATGCGCAGCGGATATTTGATCAGCAGCCGGAACTCGGAAAGTCCTTTGGCGCGCGCCGTCGTCACGTAGGGCTTCGGCAACTCGTCGAGCATATTGGCGCGCATGACGCGGATCAGGCTTGCGGTGGACGAGATCGCAAGGATCGCGACCGGCAGCCAGAGATGCGTCAGCAGGTCGTACATCTTCGCGAGGCTCCAGGAGGCGGCCTCGTATTCCGGAGAGAAGAGACCGCCGACATCCGCGCCGAATTCGACCGCCGCCACGTACATCAGCACCAGCGCCAGCAGGAAGGACGGGATGGACAGGCCGAAGAAGGTGAAGGCCGTGAAGGTGTAGTCGCCGATCGAGTACTTCTTCACGGCGGAATAGACGCCGATCGGCAGCGCCAGAGCCCAGGTGGCGATCAGGCTCACAAGCGCCAGAACGAGGGTCAGCGCCATGCGCTCCCAGATCAGGCCCGAAACCGGCTGCTGCCATTCGAACGAAATGCCGAAATCACCGCGGCTGATGATACCCCAGATCCATTTGAGGTATTGCACGATCATCGGCTGATCGAGGCCGAAACGCTCGCGCAGCTGGGCTGCGGTGTTCTGGTCGATGACTTCGTTGGAAGAGGCCAGCGTGGCGATATAGGTGGTGACGAAGTCGCCGGGCGGAAGCTGGATCAGGACGAATGCCAGGAAGCTCACCGCAAACAGAGACGGGATCATCCACAGCAGGCGTTTAACGACGAATTTTAGCATGGAAAGCTCGCAATTCGGATTGCATGGCACGCCGATGCGACGCCGATGGCGGTCGCTTCAGCATTCATGCAATGGGACTGGAGGGGTGCCGCCGCCGATCAGGACGGCGGCACGGTCAAGGCAAATCAGCTCGTAAACGTGAATTGCTGCGGCAGGGCCGGACCGGGGTTCGGCCACGACCAGCTGTCCGGCTGCTTTTCCGGAACGTTCCGAAGGTTGTTGCGGATCACGCCGAAGCCACCGACCGCCAGGCATATGCCCATGACCTCGAATTCTTCCGCAGCGATATCGAAGAGCTGTTTCATGATCGCACCGCGCTTGTCGAGATCAGCGGTCGCACGTGCCTCGTCGAACAGCTTGAAGCGCTTCTTCTGGCTTTCCGGCGGCTCTTCGCCCTTGGCGCCGTTGGACGTGTACCACAGCGTCCACGGGATGGCGTAGCGCGACCCCTGCGGATGGAAGGCGAAGAAGTCGCGCGGATCCAACATAGGATCGAGACCGCCCGGGCCCGGCCAGACCTGCGCATCATGTGCGTTGTCGTCGCCGCGCGTATAATAAAGCGCACGTTCGATCGTATTGACCTTCATGTCCACGCCGATCTTCGCCCAGTGCGCCTTCACCAGTTCCAGCACGTCGACCAGATCCGGATAAAGCGTCGGTATGACGTCGACTGCGAAGAAGAGCGGCTGACCGTCCGGTTTCAGGCGAATGCCGTTGGCGTTCTTCTTGTCGAGGCCGGCCTTGTCGAGCAGAGCATTGGCCTTGTCCGTCGAATATTCGACGAACTGCCGCGCCAGCTTTTCGTGGTACCAGGGATGGCCCGGACGCGGGCCGGTCTGATACCCCTCGCTCTGGCCGAAGTAAACGATGTCGATGATTTCCTGACGATTGATACCCATCGACAGGGCCTGGCGGACGGACTTGTCCGCGAAGATCTTGCGCAGTACGGGGTCCTTGTGGGTCATGTTCAGGTAGAGGGAGCATTGCTGCGCCGCGGACGGCACGAGCGACAGCAGGCGATAATCGCCCTTCTTCATGTTCTGCGACAGCGTCGGCTTGTTAGAGAGCGTGTTGATATGACGCTCCTGAATGTCGAGCTTGCCCGAGATAACGTTGAGCATCAGCGATTCAACGTCCTGCGAGATGCCGAAGTTCAACTCGTCGATATAGGGGAGCTGGCTTCCTTCCGTGTCGACCTGCCAGAAATAGGGGTTGCGCACCATCAGCACGCGGGTCGCGCCGCCGGAATAGGGCTCCTTGATCACCCACGGATCGAGAACCGGCTTCTCGGCGTTGCCCCAGCGCTGCGGGATTTCGATGTCGCCGCATTTGGCGCGGAAAAGATCCGGCCAGTTGGCCGCCCCGGCCGCCTTCACATCGTCGGCGAGCTTGGCGTTATACTTCGGCAGGAACTTGCTGCAGTAGTGCTTGGCAAACAGCGTCGGATGCTGGCCGAGCGGCGTCGCCAGGTTTTCCAGATAAAGCGCGTTCGGCGCCGCGAAGGTGAACTTGACGGTGTAGTCGTCGATCTTCTCGACCACGACGGCTTTGCCGCCTACCTGGATCTGCGCCGGCGTGGCGCTGTAAAGTTCCTTGTTCTTGACCACGTCCTCGATCGCGAAGACCACGTCATCAGCGGTGAAAGGATGGCCGTCGGACCATTTCGCGCCCTTCAGCAGATGGAAGGTGAATTGCGAGGCGTCGGCGTTGACCTCCCACTTTTCGGCAAGGTTCGGCAGAACTGCCGTGAAATCCATGTTCCAGCGGACAAGGCCCTGGTTGCCGACCATGCGCAGGATGCCGTTGTGGTCCGACGAGCCGCGCAGGCCGCGCCGCAGCGTGCCGCCATACGTGCCGATCTTTTCCCAGGGCTTCACCACCATGGGATTTTGCGGCAGCCGGTCGGCAAGCGGCGGAAGCTTTCCGTCCTTCACCAGGGCTGCCAGTTGCGGTGCTTCCTTGGCCCCGGCGGCGCGCGCACTGCCGCCCGCCACGGACAGGGCAACAGCCCCGCCGACACCCGCCAGAAATGTCCGGCGGGTCACGCCGGAAGACATGATTTCATCGTCGCGCATAGATTTCCTCCCAATGCAGCACGTGCCGACCGTAGTTGGCGACCTGAACGGGTTCCCATCCGAACAGACCTCCATGGACCTCCATCCCATCGGCAGAACGGACCATATGCCGGTTCCCAGATGATTACAAGTATTGACAGGTTTTTACAGGTTCACTAGTTCTACGTCTCAGGAGCCATGCCGAACGGGAGGAGACGCATGACTTTTAATGGCGAGTCGTGCGAAAGATCAAAGGCGACGCCTGCGATACCGGCCCCCGCCCTGCTGAAACGCGGGCCAGGGAACGTTTTCATTCGGAATGTGCGCAAGATCGGCAGGGATGGGCGGTGGCTCGTATCCTCCGGAAGACGAAGCGCAGGTCGTGTTCCTCGAATGGAGATGTAAAAAGGGACGTTGATGGACCAATCCGGCATGATAGCGGCAGCCAAGGCTGAGCCTCGCTTCAGCGACATCATCTACGAAAGGATCGTGGAGATGATCGCCGACGGCCGCTTTCCTGTCAATGAAAGGCTTCCGTCGGAACCCAATCTTTCCGTCATGTTCGGCGCCTCGCGCCCGGTCGTGCGCGAGGCGCTGGAGCGTCTTCGTGCCGACCAGCTGATCGTGTCGCGCAAAGGGTCCGGCTCCTATGTGCGCCAAAGGCCGGACTCTTCGGTCCTGAGACAGGTTCCGGTTGGCTCGCTGGCCGACGTGCAGCGGTTTTTCGAATTTCGGGCCGGGCTCGAAGCCGAAGCGGCGGCACTCGCGGCGCGCAACTGGCAAGTCAACGACAAGGTTCGCATCATGGCGGCGTTTGCGGCGCTGGAGCACTGCCTGGAGGTCGGGGAACTCGGTGCCGAGGAGGATCAACGGCTGCACGACGCCATCGCCATGGCGACCGGCAACCAGTTTCACACGATCGTAAGGGAATGGTTCAAGCCGCATTTTTCGATCGGCATGTCGGTGACCCGTAGTCTCAGCCTGAAGCGGACGCCGTTGCATGTCCGCCATGTGCAGGACGAACATGCGGCAATCGTGGAAGCCATCCTGGCGCGCCGGGAAATGGATGCGCACAGCGCCATGAAGACACATATCCTGAATGCCCGCGCGCGCATGTTCCAGGGCGTGGAGGCTCAGTCTCTCAACTGAATGATTGCCGCGCGGGGAGGCGCTGCAAGGAGGAGCATTTTTGAAACGGATCGCAATAACTGGCGGCGCGGGCCATATCGCCACTCAAATCAGGAGTTTTCTGCGCCCTGTTGCGCAGCACGTGAGGCTGATCGATCTGAGGCCGGCGAATGAGCTGACGTCGAACGAAAGTTTTTTCGAAGGTGACCTCGCGGATCCGGATGCCATGCGCGCTGCCCTCGAAGGAATGGACGGCGTCATCCATCTCGGCGGCCTCCCGCGCGAGGCGGATATCCGCGACATGTTGCAGACCAATATCCTCGGCACACACAATCTCTACGAAGCGGCGCGCGCCACCGGGGTGGACCGGGTTGTTTTCGCCTCCAGCAATCATGCCACCGGCTTTTACCCGCGGTCCGAGACGGTCACGCCGTTCGACGTCCCCCGCCCCGATACCCGCTATGGCCTGTCCAAATGCTGGGGTGAAATGGTGGCCGGCCTTTATTACGACAAGGCTGGCATCCGCACGCTGTCGATCCGTATCGGCAATGCCGCCGCCTATCCCAACAGTCAACGCTCCGCGGCGATCTGGATCAGCCCTCGCGACCTCTTCCAGCTCGTCTGGATCGGCCTTACCCACCCGGAAATAGCCGCCGCGGTCGTATACGGCGTTTCGAGAAGCGATGCCGGGTGGTGGCGCGACGAAACGGCCGAACGGCTGGGTTACCGTCCGCAGGATAATAGTCGCGATCATCTGCGTATCGAAGACACGGGCGAAAGCGCAGTCGCCGCCTTCTTCCAGGGCGGGATTTTCTGCGAAACCGAACATAACGGGCAAATCAGGGCGCGCGACAAGAACGGCCTGGTCGCACCCGTGAGGGCCGCATCATGAGCCAACCGGAGATCATCACACCCAAGGTGAGGCGCCTCATCGACTTTCCGTTGAAGGTTGGAGAATCGCCCACCTGGGACGACCGCACCGGAGACCTCTGGCTGGTCGACATCCTGGCCCCGGCGGCGATCTGCCTGCGTGCCGACGGACGGGTCGAACGCTTCGAGATGCCGTTCAAGATCGGCTGCCTCGCACTCTGCGAAAGCGGCGATATCGCCGTCGCGCTGGAAAACGGCGTTCACCTCCTGAACCCGAAGACCGGAACGATGAAGCTGCTCTGCGATCCCGATGGCGGGCGCCCCGACAGCCGGCTCAACGACGGCAAGGTCGGCCCCGACGGCTGCTTCTGGATCGGCACGCGCGACGAAGCGGTTCCACAGACCGGCAATGCCCGCCTCTACCGGGTCATGCCCGACGGTTCGTTCACCACCGTCGTCGATGGCGGCCTCCTGACCTCCAATGGCCTTGCCTGGAGCCCGGACGGCCGAACCATGTACCACTCGGACAGCAGCGGCCTCTTCGCCCAGGTTTTCGATTTCGATCCGCAGAAAGGCGTCACCGGTCCCCCTCGCCGGCTGCATGATTTCACACCGGCGGAAGGCCGCCCGGATGGCGCTGCCATGGATGCGGACGGTTTCTATTGGATCGCAGGTGTCCTGTCGGGTGGCGTCAACCGGTTATCGCCGGAAGGCGAGGTCGTCGAAATCTACAAGATGCCTGCCAAATCTCCGACCATGCCGTGTTTCGGAGGCCCGGATCTTGCGACGATCTACGTCACCACGCTCTTTACCGACAACAACGGCACGTTCGAGCACGGGACGCTTTTCGCCTTCGAAGCCGGCATCCGCGGCACACCCGTCCACCGCTTCAAGATCTGAAGCGGTTACCTTTGGGTATCAGAGGGCTTTGCTAAGGGGCTGCACAAGCTCGGCTTCTGTCATTCGCCAGGTGTTCCGACCGTCAGACTTCGCCCGATAGAGCGCGCGGTCGGCGGACTGGACAAGTGTCTCACGATCGCTGCCGACAATGCTTGCAGCGGCGATACCGATGCTGATGCCAATACTGATGGATAGGCCCTTGATCCGGAAAGGCTCATTGAAAGCCGCTATGCATCGATCCGCAAGGTCGGTATCCACGGGTCCCTCGGTTTTCACAAGGATGGCGAATTCGTCGCCGCCGAGCCGTGCGACCAGATGCCCGCCCGCTGCCGAACGCAGCCGCTCGCCGGTCATCTTCAACACCTCGTCGCCGGCCGCGTGGCCGAACGTGTCATTGACCGGCTTGAACCCGTCGAGATCGAGGCAGTAGACGACAACGACGCCTTGCGTTTCCGGCTTGAGCGCTTCGTCGAGCGCTTTATAGAATTGCATCCGGTTCGGCAGGCCGGTCAGGACGTCGTGGTGGGCCAACCGGTTGGCCTCGGCCTCCGCCAGCACCCGGTCGCTGACATCGGCGATGGTCAGCAGGAGCCGTCGGTGGCTGCCGTCGTAGAGCAGCCGGACATAGATGAGGACGTGGTGCTCCTGCCCGTTCGCCGTGCGCTGACGCCAGACGGTGCGGGCTTCGCAATCGCCTTCGAGATGGCGAAGCCTGCCGGCGAACTCCGCACCCTGGCCTTCGATGTGCATGTCGAAGACGGCTTTGGCCAGAAGGACCGATCTCTCGTAACCATAGAATTGAAGCGCCGCGTGATTGGCTTCAAGGATCGCAAGGCTGTCGCCATCGCAGAGCAGCATCGGCATCGGGTTCGCGTCGAACAATTGCCGACGCCATTCTTCCCTTTGCTTGAGGCTGCTGATGTCGATGCGCATGCCGATGGCGCCGCCGTCGGGCGTGCGGCGGTCGTCATAGCGCAACCATCGCCCGTCTTTCATCTGCCGCTCTTCCTGGGAGACGGGCTGGCGAAACCTGGCCATGCGTTCGGCAAGCCAGACATTCGGATCCTGCACGACTTCCTGAATGCTGCCGCCCGCGAGGCTGATTTTCAGAATCTCCTCGAACGGAATGCCAGGTCTCAGATAGTCTGCGATATCGGCATAGAGATCGGCATACTTCTGGTTCCAAAGCACGTAACGATCCCTTGAATCGAAGACGCAGACAGCCTGCGGCAGCATCTCGATCACGTATCGGAGCCGAAGATTGGCCTCTCTTGCAGCAAGTCCGGCGGCGTCCTGCAGTCCGCCGGTCTCGATCCAGACCACGGTAATCGGTTCGCCCGATCCGGAACAGGGCGAAACCCTGATATGGCAGCTTCGTATTTCCCCGGCGACGCTGCGCAAGTGCACCGGCGAACTGTCGTGATCGTCCAGCGGCCATGTCGGCAGGAGATCGGCAACGGCTGCGCCAGGCAAAGTCTCCTCCGCTCCCAAAAGGGAACGAGCCTCGGCATTCGCAAAAAGGACGAAACCGGCCGCGTTCACGATGAGCGCGGCAATTGGACAGGATTCCAGCAAGACCATCACTTCCGCACCAAGCATGGCTTCCTCAAGCACTGCCGACTAAAACGGGAACAATTTTCTGGTCGAAGGTTACGCGGGAAGAATAAAATAAATCGCTAAAGTTCAAACGCGCATATGAATGACGCATCATCGCTCTCATTTGCGACGGCGATTTACGGGGCTTCCGCTCACATCCGGAGCGGCGCCCTGTCATCAAGGCGCGGTATGTCCCGTTACACGCGGCCGCCAAGCTCATCCTCGATATGAACCCGGATGATCTCGTCGAAACTCTTTTCCGCGGTGAAGCCGAGAGCCGTGGCGCGCTTTGCCTCAAAACCGGGTGCCCAGCCTGCCACCATTCTCATGATCATTTCGTCCGGTACACGACGAATGAGGTTTACGGCCTTTTCGCCCGCCACGCGCCGGAGCGCATCGATCTGCTCGCCGACGGTTGCGCTGACGCCCGGCATGGAAAGATTGCGATGCGGGCCGACCTGCACGATGTCCATGTTCGCCGCATGGACGAGATATCCGACCGCCGAGCGAGGCGACGTATGCCAGTGGCGGACGTCGTCGGGCACGGGGAGAATGGCCTCCTGGCCGATCAGTGGTTCTCGCAGAATATTCGAGAAGAACCCGGATGCCGCCTTGTTGGGCTTGCCGGGCCGGATGCACACGGTGGGCAGCCGGATGCCGATGCCCTCGAAGAAGCCCCGGCGGGTGTAATCAGACAGAAGCAGTTCCGAAATCGCCTTTTGGGTACCATAGCTGGTCAGCGGCGTCAGATGGAAATCATCCGGAATCGGGAACGGCAACGGTGCACCTGCGACAGCGATGGACGACGTGAAAATGACCCGCGGCTTGTAACCGTCCTCACCGTTTGCAAGGCGGATCGCATCGAAGAGATAGCGGGTCCCGTCCAGGTTGACACGGTAGCCCTTTTCGAAATCGAGTTCCGCCTCGGCCGAAACGATCGCGGCAAGGTGAAAGATCACGTCGGGGCGGGATAGGATGAGCCTTTCCGCCTCGCCCGGCATGGAGAGGTCGGCGCCGCTCGATATCACAGATCCGGAAAATCCTTCCGGATGACCGGGTTTTACGACGTCGACGAGGGTCAGCTTGTCGATCGGCTTGCCGAGAACCGCGCCTTCCGCAATGAGACGCGTCGTCAGTTTGCGGCCCACCATCCCGGCCGCGCCTATGATCAGAATATGCATGTTTCCTCCCATCTCCACCCGAAGCGCATGGATGCTGCGGGAACACCAATATTTGTGTTGTACGGTTGTCTGATAACCTTATATGCTCCCGTTGAAAACAGGATAGTTTTGCGCCGGATCCAAAGGCAAATCGAATTATCCGTGCAAGGGACGATTCCGAGGGAACCATGCAGATGATGGGCCTGCAAGCTGACACGGTCGCAGAGCATCGCCTCCACCTGCGCTCGATGCTGGGCGAGGACCTCGCCCTGACAGACGCAGGTGCGATGGAGCGGTATTGCCGCGACTGGCACGGGGACGTGACAAGCGCTGCGATCGCCGTCCTCCGGCCGCGCACGACCGAAGACGTGGCCGCTTGCGTGAAAGCCTGCCGTGAACTCGGCATTGCCATCGTCCCCCAGGGAGGCAATACCGGCCTTGTGCTCGGCGGCATTCCCGACATGCCGGAAGCCCAGGTCGTTCTCAGCCTGGAACGCCTGAACCGTATCCGCAAGATCGATGTCGATGACTTCTCCGCCGTGGTCGAGGCGGGCTGCATCCTGTGGGAGATGAAGGAAGCGATCGCGGCGCAGGGAATGTTCTTCCCGCTTGCGCTTGGTGCGCAGGGAAGCTGTCGGATCGGCGGCAATGTCTCGACCAATGCCGGCGGTATCAATGTGCTGCGATACGGCATGACGCGTGAACTCGTGCTGGGCCTGGAAGTCGTCTTGCCGGACGGTACGATCTTCGACGGGCTTTCGACGCTGAGGAAAGACAATCGCGGCATCGATCTGAAACAGCTCTTCATCGGCGCCGAGGGCACGCTCGGGATCGTTACTGCCGTATCCATCAAGCTGACACCCAACCCCGATCAGGTTGCCACCGCCCTTGTAGGCCTCGCGTCCCTGGAGGATGCGATCACGCTTTATCGCCGTGCCCGACGCGACTGCAGCGACCTGATGTCCGCCTTCGAATTCATGCCACCCCTCGCCTTCACGCTCGCCCGCGAAGCCATGCCGGACCTGCCGATACCGATTGCGGCCGATTACCCTTGCTATGTCCTCATGGAAGTATCGGGCTCGGGCCTCGTCGATATCGACGACCTGATGCAGCGGTTCCTCGAAGGCGTCATGGAAGAAGGCCTCGTGCTCGACGGCACGATTGCCTCGTCGCAGGCGCAGGCCAGAAACCTGTGGCTGATCCGCGAGGGAATGAACGAGGGCCAGGCGAGACGTGGTGTCCATATGCGCAGCGACGTGTCGGTTCCGCTCTCCAAGGTGCCCTCTTTTGTCGCCGAGGCCGAAAAGGCGATTCACGAGGTACTGCCGGACTGCGTCTGCGTCTCCTACGGCCATGTCGGCGATGGAAACGTCCATCTCAATGTCCTGCCGTCCACGGAACTGCCCCATGAGCAACGGCTCGATAGAATCTATCGATCCAAGACGATCCTGAACCAGGTGCTGGATCGCTTCGACGGGAGCCTCAGCGCCGAGCATGGTATCGGCCGGCTCAAGCGGCCGGATTTCGATGCGCGCCTTCCGGACACCAAGCGCCGGCTGCTGACCGCCATCAAAAATGCCATCGATCCGGACATGGTGATGAATCCGGGCTGCCAGTTGAATTTTACCCGCAAGTCGTAGAAGAGCGTCACAAGGGAGAGCGGGCGCCGTGGTAATGGATTTCAGCCAGATCAGACGAAACGATCATCTGCCCGCCCGGATCGCATCGCAGATCGGACGCGAGATCAGCGACGGCCGGATCGCAGCCGGGGAAAAGCTGCCGACGGAACATATCCTGGCAAAGACCTTCGGTGTCAGCCGGTCGGTCGTGCGCGAAGCGATCGCGCAGCTTCGCAATGAGGGCCTGGTCGAGACCCGGCAGGGTGTCGGGGCGTTCGCTACCGATATCGAGCGCCGTCATTCGATCCGCATAGAACAGGGCAATCTCGCAGACCGCCGCAGCTTTCAAAGCCTGTTTCAACTCAGGCTGCCGCTGGAGATCGAGGCTGCGGGGCTCGCAGCGGTCAATCATACGGCCGAAGACCTTTCGAAGCTCGACGAAGCGCTGGAACAGATGACGGGCGAAGAAAAATGGACCGAAAAAGGCATCCTCGCCGACCTCGCCTTCCATCGCCAGATCGCGGCTTCGACGCATAACGAATATTTCCTGCTATTCCTCGGTTTTATCGCAGAACGAATTCACCTGGCCATCAATACGGCCCGGGAAACGGCGGTGTTGACGGAAATCGTCGAGGTGACGATTGCCGAACACGTCGCGATTCGAGACGCTCTGGCGAGCCGCGATCCGATCCGCGCCCGGGAGGCGATGCGCCATCACCTTGACGGCGCGGCAAGCCGGCTCGGTCTTCAGTTGCGGATTTTCTAGCCCTCTCGGCCGCAGCCGATCGTTGGATCGATCCAGGATTTCCCAAAGCTGTAAAGGGCCGCTGGACAGCACGTAAAACTCTCTCTAGAAATACCGCAGGTGGAAGGTTGTCAGACATCCTGACAATTGAACGGCGCGGAGAGGCGCCTTCCCCGGGGAAGGGAGGAGGAGCTGATGAGCCAGGTAATCAGCCGTTTGGAGATATCGAGCCCCAAGCACGGGCTTTGCTAGGAATTCCGGGGGGAGCATGAAAAAAACAACCGATCTCTTTTTCAAAGTATTGGAAATTCTGTTGATCGTGCTGCTTGCAGCCATGGCGATCATGGTCTTTGCCAATGTCGTTCTTCGTTATGCGTTCAATTCGGGCCTGACGGTTTCCGAGGAGTTGTCACGCTACTTCTTCGTCTGGCTCACCTTCATCGGCGCCGTCGTCGCCTTTCGTGAGCACGGGCATCTCGGCGTCGAAACCGTCGTCGCGTTCTTTGGCCGGAAGGGACGCATCGTCCTGATGATCCTGTCCAACCTCATCATCCTGATCTGCTCGGTGATCTTTTTCTGGGGCACCTGGAAGCAGTTCGACATCAACGCCAGCATGAGCGCCCCCGTGACAGGGCTCTCTATGATCTGGGTCTACGGTATCGGCCTGTTCACTGGCGGCGGAATGGCCATCATGGCGTTTGCACGCCTGATCCGCTCGGTGACCGGCCGGACCACCGACGAGGAAATCGCTGCCTTTGCAGGCGAAAACCTGACGATCGAGCAGATGGCGGAGCGTACCTGATGACCCTTGTCGTCTTCATAGGATCTCTGCTCGGAGCCATGGCCATCGGTGTACCGGTCGCCTTTTCGCTGATGTTCTGCGGCGTCGTTCTCATGTGGTACATGGGAATGTTCAATACCCAGATCATCGCCCAGAACATGATCGCGGGTGCCGACACGTTTACCCTGCTGGCTATCCCCTTCTTCATTCTGGCCGGCGAACTGATGAACTCGGGCGGGTTGTCGCGCCGCATCATCGACTTTGCGATTGCCTGCGTCGGTCATATTCGCGGCGGTCTCGGGATCGTTGCGATCATGGCCGCCATCATCATGTCGAGTATCTCCGGCTCGGCGGCCGCCGACACGGCGGCGCTTGCGGCGATCCTCATTCCGATGATGGCGAAGGCGGGCTACAACGTCCCCCGCTCCGGCGGCCTCATTGCCGCCGGCGGCATCATCGCGCCGGTCATCCCGCCGTCGATGGCCTTCATCGTCTTCGGCGTCGCGGCGAACGTCTCGATCACCCAGCTCTTCATGGCCGGCATCTTTCCGGGCCTGCTGATGGGCATCTCGCTGATCGCCGCGTGGCTGATAGTCGTGCGCAAGGACAATGTTCAGCCGCTGCCGAAGGCACCGATGGGCGACCGTCTGCGCGCGACCGGCAGGGCTGCGTGGGCGCTCGGCATGCCGATCATCATCCTTGGCGGCATCAAGGCCGGCATCATGACGCCGACCGAAGCCGCCGTGGTTGCCGCCGCCTATGCGCTCTTCGTCGGCATGGTCATCTACCGGGAGCTCAAACCGAGCGAACTGCCGCGCGTCATCCTGCAGGCAGCCAAGACCACCTCCGTCATCATGTTCCTGGTGGCCGCGGCCCTCGTCTCGTCCTGGCTGATCACCGCGGCAAATATCCCCGCGGAAATCGCCGGTTATATCGAGCCGCTCATCGACCGCCCGATGCTGCTGATGTTCGCCGTCATGATCCTCGTCCTGGTCGTCGGCACCGCCCTCGACCTGACCCCGACCATCCTGATCCTAACGCCGGTACTGATGCCGATCATCAAACAGGCCGGCATAGATCCGGTCTACTTTGGCGTTCTTTTCATCATGAACAACTCCATCGGGCTGATCACTCCGCCAGTCGGCGTCGTTCTGAACGTGGTCAGCGGCGTTGCCCGCATTCCGCTCGGAAAGGTGACTGCCGGCGTGTGGCCATTCCTGGTCGCGCAGACGATCGTGCTTTTCCTTCTGGTCCTGTTTCCGGACCTCGTCATCGTGCCCGCGCGGTGGCTGCACTAGGCCCCAGTCTCAATTCAACATCCATGGGAGGATAAAATGAGGAAACTGCTTCTTACGACGACTGCAATTGCATTCGCCTGCTCGGCAGCGGCGCCGGCCTTTGCCGAGTACAATTCGAGAAACATCCGTGTTTCCAACGGCATCAATCAGGATCACCCGGTCGGCAACGGCCTGAAGGCGGTCGACGAGTGCCTTCAGCAGAAATCCGGCGGCAAGATGAAGATCACCGCCTTCTGGGGCGGTGCGCTGGGCGGCGACCTGCAGGCCACCCAGGCCCTGCGCTCCGGCGTTCAGGAAGCGGTGATCTCGTCGTCCTCCCCGCTCGTCGGCATCGTGCCGGCGCTCGGCGTGTTCGACCTGCCGTTCCTGTTCGCGACGCCGCAGGAAGCCGACGCCGTGCTTGACGGCGACTACGGCCAGATGATGAACAAGAAGCTCGAAGCGGCTGGCCTCGTCAATCTCGCCTACTGGGAAAACGGCTTCCGCAACCTGTCCAACTCCGTCCGTCCCGTCACCAAGTGGGAAGACTTTTCGGGGATGAAGGTTCGCGTCATGCAGAACAACATCTTCCTGGACACGTTCCAGAACCTCGGCGCCAACGCCACCCCGATGGCTTTCGGCGAGGTCTTCTCCGCTCTGGAAACCAAGGCGATCGACGCCCAGGAAAACCCCTACGTGACGATCGACACCTCGAAATTCTACGAGGTGCAGAAATATGTAACGGCGACGAACCACGCCTATACGCCGTTCCTCTTCCTGTTCTCGAAGGCGATCTTCGACAGCTACACGAAGGATGAGCAGGCGGCCCTGAAGGAATGCGCCGCAATCGGCCGCGACGTGGAACGCAAGGTCCTTCGCGAGCTGAACCAGAAGTCGCTCGACAAGATCAAGGCGGCCGGCCTGCAGGTCAACGAACTCTCCGCGGAAGAGCAGACCCGCATCCGCGAGAAGTCGAAGGTCGTCTATGAGAAGCACAAGGCGGCGATCGGTGCCGACGTGGTCGACGGGATGATCGCCAAACTGACCGAGATCCGCAAGAAGTAGGTCGAAGCTTCGCGCGACCGCGTCGTCCGCGATTGGAAAGCCCGCGAAGTGATCGCGGGCTTTTTTCTTATTCGGGTATGGCGGGCAGGACGCTCTGGCTTTTCTTGAGCGCCTGTTCGCGGATGAAGATGAAGAGGCCGGAAGCGACGATCAGAGCTGCCCCGACCATCATGCCAAGCCGCGGCATGTCGCCGAAAAACATCCAGCCGAAGATCACGGCCCAGAGCAGCAGCGTATATTGAAGCGGCGCGACGGTTGCCGCGTCGGAGATCTTGAGAGCGCGGTTGACCAGCATATGTGCCGCCATGGCGACGATGCCGAGCAGCCCCAGCAGAAGAAGGTCGCGGCTGGATGCGATCGGCGACCAATCCACCGGCGCGAAGGCGAGGCCTGCAATGCCGGCACCCATGACCTGAAAGAAAACCAGCGTGCTGTCCGGCGTGCCGCGCAGGAACCGCCCGGAAATCATCATGAAGGCGAACGCCGCGCTGCCGACGATCGAGATCACGGCGGGCAGGCTGAACATGGCGCTCGACGGTTCGAGCGTGATGATGACGCCGACGAAACCCACCGCAATTGCCGTCCAGCGCCGCCATCCCACCTTTTCGCCGAGCAGGAAGGGCGAGCACGCCGCAACATAGATCGGCGCCGCCAGCCAATAGGTCATCACGTCGGCGAGCGGCAGATACATGACTGCATAATAGAAGCAGAACACTTCGGCGGTCGAAAACGCCACGCGGAAGAACTGCATTCCGGGTCGTTCGACCCTGAGCAGATTGCCGAGGCCGGCCTTCCAGACCATCGGAACGAGGATGATCAGCGCCGCAAGGCTGCGGATCAGGATAACCTGGCCAAGCCCGTAACTTGCGACCAGCCATTTTCCCATGGCGTCGTTCAAGGCAAACATCAGCATGCCGAGAAGCATCAGCATCGGGCCGGTCATGCTCGCGGTCCTGAGCACGGTCGCCGAAGATATGTTCATTTCGATTGTACCTTAGAGGATGGAGGCGTCCGACGTCCGCCGGCTGACGGTGAAGGCGCGATCAAGTTCCGGATTGAGCTCCATGCCGAGGCCCGGGCCGGGCGGTACGGTGATCATGCCGTTATTGACTTCCGGCAAGGCCGTCACGAGATCCCGATACCACGTCTTGTAGAACGCACGCACGCTCTCCTGCACCAACGCATTCGGCGCGTTGAGGGACAAATGGGTCGATGCGCAAAGAACGACCGGGCCGGTGCAGTCATGCGGCGCGACCGGCAAGTGCCAGGTCTCCGCCATGGACGCGATCTTGCGGGCCTCAGAAAGGCCGCCGCACCAGGAAATGTCGAGCATGACGATGCCGGCGACGCCGGTTTCCAGGTAGTCGCGAAAACCCCAGCGGGTCGCGAGCGTCTCGGAGGCCGAGATTGGCGCCGGCGACACCTCCGCATACCGTTTCAGGCTCGACAGGCTGTCCATCTTGATCGGATCTTCATGCCAGAAGGTCTCATACGGTGTCAGGGCCTTGGCGATCTGCATGGCCGGCAGGAGCTGCCACATCGAGTGGAATTCCACCATGATGTCCATCCGGTCGCCGACGGCCCTGCGGATCTTCTCGAAAGGCTGGAGGGCAAGCTTCAGTTCCGGCACCGGAATATACTGGCCTTTCGTCCTTTCCGCGGCGGCGTCGAAAGGCCAGATCTTCATCGCCGTAATGCCTTCTTCGAGCAGCGATTCGGCCAGTTCGTCGGCGCGGTGCAGGAAACCGTTCAGGTCATCATAGGCGATACCGCCGCTCAGGCCGTAGTTGGCGGTCGTCTGGCCCGTCGCCTTCTTGATGTATTCCGTACCAGCGCAGGTATTGTAGGTGCGAATTTCCCGGCGGCTGAAGCCACCCAGCAACTGGGCGATCGGCTGGTCGGTGACCTTTCCGAAAATATCCCACAGCGCGATGTCGAATGCCGAATTGCCCCGCATTTCCGCTCCTGAAGAGCGAAAGCCGACATAGCCGACCAGTTCCTGGGCAAGAAGATCGATCTGGAGGGGATCGCGGCCGATGACCCGGGGGGCAATATACTCGTGGATGTAGCTCTCCACGGTTTCGGCCCCGAAGAAGGTTTCGCCGAGGCCGGTAATTCCCTCATCAGTGTGGACGAGAACCCACAACAGGTTCGTGCGCTCCGCAACGCGCACAGTTTCAAGCTTGGTGATTTTCATGTTTCCTCCCTTGGCGAATTCAATCACAGGTCATGATCTTTGGTAAGACCAGACGTTGTATTTCTCGCCACAGGACAGGCGTCGAGACCGGGTCGCTTGGGAGAAGCCGCAGCGCCCCGTCGTCCGTTCGCCGAGACGGCGGAAACCGCGACCGCTCGCTTCGGTTCAAGCGACCGGCTTCAGTTTCATGAATTCAGTGGCACCGAGAAAAAGGTTCCGGGCAGCACAACCGCACACCGGTATCTACCGGCGCGAAGCGGGCAGCCCGTAGATCTTCTCGATATCGTCCAGCATCAGGTTCGCGGCGAGAATGCCGCCGGCCGTGTTCCAGACCGCGTCGCTGACGACGCCGACCTTGTTTGCCTTGACGACCGCCAGGTTCTTCCACAGCGCGTCGGATGTCCAGTCGGCAGCAGCGGCAGCCGTCTTTCCGTCCCCGGTATCGTAGACGAGGTAGAAAAGCCGGTCGCCTTCGAATTCCGAAATACGTTCCTTGGTCACCTCGTCGGCAAACTCCATGCGGTCCTGGTTCGCGGGCCGCGCGAAGCCGACCTGGCTCAACACGTTGCCGGCAAAGGTGTCCTTCAGAAGGATGCGGGTACGGCCGGGCATGAAGCGCACCAGCGAGATCTTTTCCGCCTTCTTCTCCCCCAGCGCCTTGCTGATCGCCGCAACGCGGTCGTCATAGGCCTTGAAGGCGGATTCCGCCTCGGGCAGCCTGCCGACAGCGGTCGCGTAAAGCTTCATATTGCCTTTCCAGTCGCTTCTGATCCGTTCGGTCAGCACCGTGGGTGCGATAGCCGAGAGCTGCGAATAGATCTTTTCCTGCCTGAACTTGGTTCCGAGGATGAGATCAGGCTCGAGCGAGGCGATGAGCTCGAGGTTGACCGCCGATTCGTCGCCGACGACGGTCACGCCGTCCATCTGCCTGGCGATATGATCGTACCAGGGATTGCCGAGCCAGGAACGAACCGCACCAACCGGCTTGATGCCGATGGCCAGCAGAGCTTCGGTACCCTCGTTGGTCAGAATGACGACCCTCTTGGGCGCTTCCGGTACGTCGGCTGTGCCCATCGCATGGGTGACATCGCGTGCATTCGCGGCGGTGAGGAAAAACACGGACAGGAACGCCGCGAACAGGACAGATTTGATACGCACACACGCCTCGAACTTGACAAATGAATGATTTCCAACCAATCGGTCGGGCCGCTAAGATGACGGACATTATCCACTTAAAGTCAAGTTGAAACTCGTGCGCCCGATTGCCATCCCCACGTCTTCCCGCCCGGCGATATCGCTGACGATCGCACTGTGGGTCACGTTGACGATGGTCATTCTGGCGAGCATTGCACTGGGATACCGGCAATATTGGCCGTCGGCGATATGGAGGGCGATCTTCGCCTTCGATGGATCGGAAAGCGCCGTCGTCATCACCACGCTGCGCATTCCCCGTGCCCTTCTGGCACCCCTCGTCGGAGCGGCGCTCGGCGTCGCCGGCGTCCTGACGCAGACGCTTGCGCGCAACCGGATCGCCTCTCCCGACACGCTCGGCATCAATGCGGGCGCGGCTCTGGCGGTGGTGGCTTCGAGCGTGTGGTTCGGGGTGGGCTCGATTGCCGGCATGTCGGTGGCGGCGATATCCGGCGCGCTCGCCACCAGCCTGCTCGTGTTCGGAGTCGCTGCAAGCTCTGGAGGATTCTCGCCGATCCGGATCGTGCTGGTCGGCGTCACCGTCGGTGGGCTGGGATATTCGATCGTCCAGATCATCCTCACCACCAACGAAGCCCAGCTCAAGGAGCTGCTGTTCTGGCTGACGGGTTCGTTTGCGGATCGCCCGATCTCATTTGCGATCGGCGGTGCGCCCGTGGTCCTCGTCGGACTGATGGTCGCCTGGATGCTGGCGCAGCCCCTCGACGCGTTGCAGGCCGACGATACGACGGCGGCAAATCTCGGTGTTCCGCTCGCCGTCGTGCGGTGGTCCGGGTTCCTGACTGTGTCCCTGTTGACGGGTGCCAGCGTCTGCATGGCCGGCCCGGTCGGCTTCGTGGGTTTCGTGGTTCCCCATGTCGCAAGACGGTTCGTCGGCCTTGGCCATCGCCGCCTGATCATCACCTCGGCATTGATCGGGGCAATCTATGCAACGACGGCCGACGTGCTTGCACGGTTTATCATCTATCCTGCCGAAGCTCCGGTCGGCGCAATCACCTCGACCGTCGGCGGCACCGTCCTGCTGATCCTTCTGAAGCGGAGGGTGGCATGACCATGCCTGCCCGCGCGCTTGCCTCTTCCAGAGCTCCCTTCGTTCTCGTCGCGATCGTTCTTCTCTTCGTGCTGCTTGCCTCGACCGGCGTCGCATTCGGGTCCACCTGGATCCCGTTAAGCCAGGTATGGGACGTGCTTCTGGGGGCTGAAATCCGTGGCAAGACCGTGATCATCCTGCAGTTTCGCCTGCCCCGGGTGGTGATCGCCGCGCTTGCGGGCGGAGGTTTCGCCGTCGCCGGATATCTTCTCCAGCGGGTCACCCGCAATGACCTTGCTTCGCCGGGCATTCTGGGCGTCGTCGACGGTGCGGCTCTGGCGGTGGTGTGTTTCCTTGCCGCACTGTCGAACGAGTCCAACGCTCTCGTCACGTCGATCGCCTACCAGCCAGTCGCGGCCGCCGCCGGATCGATCCTGGCCATCTTCGTCGTGTTCGCGTTCGCTGGCAGCCAGGCGGCGTCGGCGATCCGCCTGCTTCTCTTCGGCACGGCGGTCGCTGCCGTCCTGAAATCCCTGACGGTGATCGCGATGCTGGTCGGCCCCGTCTATCAGGCGGGCCAGGCAGCGCGCTGGATCGCGGGCGCCGTCAACGAGATCAACTGGAACGAGATCCGCATCACCGCGATGGGCATGCTGCCCCTGATGCTGATCGTTCTGATCGTCGCCCGAAAGCTGCCGCCGGCGGATCTCGACGAGACGTCGGCCCGGAGCGTAGGCCTCAACCTGCCGACCTTCCGCGTTCACATATTCGTCCTTGCGGCCGCGATTACCGCATTATCTGCCGCATTCGTCGGCGGTGTCGGCTTCATCGGCCTGATGGCGCCGCACCTTGCGCGCCGCCTGATCGGGCGGACGGTCCATTTGGGCCTAGTCGGCAGTTTTTTCATTGGGGCTTCGATGCTGGTTGGTGCGGACCTGATCGTCAGGTTGCTTTTTTCGCCGACGGAAGTGCCCGCCGGCACGGTTCCCGCCGTCATCGGCGCTCCCTATTTCCTCTATCTCCTGATGAGAAATCAGCGCCATGACTGAAGCGACGACCGAGGCGACCGCCACCCGGAACGCGGTGATATCGATCGAGGAACTGAGCCTCGACTACGGCAAGGTCAATGTCCTCCATTCCCTGTCGCTCACCATCCCGAGGGGCAAGATCACCGTCCTGGCGGGAGCGAACGGCTGCGGCAAGTCCACGCTGCTGCGAGCCATCCGCAGGCTCCACAAACCGAGCGGCGGACGGATTTTTCTGGAGGAGCTGAATATCCACGGCCTTGGCGAAAAGGCGCTCGCCAGGAAGATCGGCCTGCTTGCCCAAAGCCCTTCGGCACCGGAAGATATGACGGTGCAGGAACTGGTGCGCCTGGGCCGCTATCCGCATCAGACGCTGCTGCAGCCCTGGAGCGCCGGCGACACGGAGGCCATCGAGCAGGCGATGGCCGGTACGGGCGTCGGCGACCTACGCGACCGCAGGCTCGGCTCCCTGTCCGGCGGGCAGTTGCAACGCGCCTGGATCGCCATGGTGCTGGCGCAGGAGACGGACATCATCTGCCTGGACGAACCGGTCAACCATCTCGACCTCGCGCATCAGCTCGAATGCCTCGAACTGGTCCACCGGCTCAAGGAGCAGTTCGGCAGAACGGTCGTGCTGGTCCTGCATGACCTCAACCTCGCGGCGCGATATGGCGACACCCTGGTCTTCCTGCGTGGCGGCAAGATCGTTGCAACCGGCGCACCGGCCGACCTCGTTACCGAGGAACTTGTCGCCGACGTCTTCGGCGTGCAGGCGAGGATCATCACCGATCCCGTCCACGGCCGCCCGCTCTGCATCCCGCTCCGCCTTTCGGAAAGACAGTCTTCCTAGTCAAAAACGCCAGATGCGCGGCTCGGAGCATGACGCCCGGACCGGAGCGTACTGCCGTCGCTTCGCGAGAGAAATATGAGTCGCGCTCACCGTTGACAAAATGTCGACAAAGTGATGACATATTCTTATAAAGGCGGGAGCGAAACAGGTGACGGAAAAACCGAAACAAATTCGGGTCCGCCATGAACGGGAGGATAAACGGGTGCCGATTGGCTTGGCTCTCAGCCGCCGCCATGCCGAAAGCCATGGGCATGTTTCAGGCCCCGCTGCCGCTGCTTGCGCTTACACACAAATGCTGCCGGGGGCTGATGCCGGTTCCCGTTCGATGTCGGCTACCATCAATCCGGCGGTCTGTGCCGCCATCATCCGGTCAGGGAGCTTCCCCGAGTGACGCCAACCGCATCCGCCCCGCTTCTGACCGTGGACGACCTGTCGGTCGAGTTCGGCGCTTCCCGTGTCATCGAGAACCTGAGCTTTTCCGTTTCGGCCGGCCAGACGGTGGCGATTGTCGGCGAATCCGGTTCGGGCAAGTCGGTGACCTCGCTGTCGGTCATGCGGCTTGCCGACATGCTCGGCGCCAATTACCCGACCGGCCGCATCCTGTTCCAGACCTCCGGCGGCCAGACCGACCTCCTGAAACTCGACCAGAAGAGGATGCGCGGCATTCGCGGCAAGGAGATCTCGATGATCTTCCAGGAGCCGATGACCTCGCTCAACCCGGTCTTCACCATCGGGGACCAGGTGGCCGAAATTTTGAAGCTTCACGAGGGCAAGTCGAACAGCGCGGCACTGGCCGAAGCAAAGCGGCTTCTCGACATGGTCCGCCTGCCCGACGCGGCGGAACTGCTGACCCGTTATCCGCACCAGCTTTCCGGCGGCATGCGCCAGCGCGTGATGATCGCCATGGCGCTTGCCTGCAAGCCGAAGCTTTTGATCGCCGACGAGCCGACGACGGCGCTCGACGTGACGATCCAGGCGCAGATCCTCACCATCCTGCGCGACCTGCAGAAGGAACTCGGCGCGGCCGTCATCTTCATCACCCATGACATGGGCGTCGTCGCCGAAATGGCCGACGAGGTGGTGGTGATGTGGAAGGGCAAGGCGGTCGAAAAGGGCGCGGCTCTCGACATCTTCGAAAGGCCGGTCAATGCCTATACGCGCACCCTGCTCGCCGCCGTGCCGAAACTCGGCAGCATGGCCGGCGAGCAATTCCCCAAGCGCCTGCCGCTGACCGTGCTCGAAAACGGCGAGCCGAAGCTTTCGGGTAGCGAGCGTATCCAGGATACGGCCCGTTACGACGCCGACCCCCTGCTTTCGGTGCGCGACCTCGTGGTGCGTTTCGATATCAAGAAGGGCCTGCTCGGCAAGGTTACCCATCGCGTCCACGCGGTTGAAAAGGTCTCCTTCGACATCCATCCGGGCGAGACGCTGGCGCTGGTCGGCGAATCCGGCTCGGGCAAATCGACGATCGGCCGCACCATCCAGCAGCTTCAGAAGGCGACGGCCGGCAATATCACCTTCTCGGGCAAGCCGCTTTCGGCGATGAGCATGGCCGAGCGCCACAACCTTCGCCGGGACGTGCAGTATATCTTCCAGGATCCTTTCGCCTCGCTCGATCCGCGCAAGACGGTCGGCTTCTCGATTGCCGAGCCGATCCGCACCCACGGCCTTCTCGACAGCGAGAAGGAAATCGCAAAAACCGTCGATGCGCTTCTGGAACGGGTCGGCCTCACCTCCGCGCATGCCCGCCGTTATCCGCACGAATTTTCCGGCGGCCAGCGCCAGCGCGTCTGCATCGCCCGTGCGCTCGCCTCGAAGCCGAAACTGATCATCGCCGACGAGGCGCTTTCGGCGCTCGACGTCTCGATCCAGGCGCAGATCATCAACCTGTTCATGGACCTGCAGGAAGAGCGCGGGCTTGCCTATCTCTTCATCAGCCACGACATGGCGGTGGTCGAGAAGATGAGCCACCGGGTGGCGGTGCTCTATCTCGGCCAGATCATGGAATTCGGCAATCGCCGCCAGATCTTCGAAACCCCGACCCACGACTACACGCGCCGGCTTCTGTCCGCCGTGCCGGTCGCCGATCCGCGCCGGCGCAAGCCGCTGGCGATGATCGACGGGGACATTCCGAGCCCGGTGCGGGCGGTCGGAAACGAACCGGTGCTTCTCGCCCGGGAGGAAATCGCGCCAGGTCATTACGTGGCCCGCGGTGCATGACGATTTGACATTCGGTTTTTCAACAGGAGCAAAAACGATGATAAAAATGCAGAGGGGTTTGCGGACGGCATTTGTGGCAATGGCGCTTGCGGGCACGGCATTCGCGCCGGTCTCGGCTCTCGCCGCCGGCAAGCTGACGGTGTCTTCGCCGCAGGATCCGGGCAGCTGGGATCCGATCGACACCTTCCTGGTCAACTGGGCCTCGGTCGCGACCAACATTTTCGACGGCCTCACCTATCGCGGGCCGGACCTGAAGCTCGTTCCGGGCCTTGCGACCTCCTGGGAAGTGCTCGACGACGGCATGCGCATCCGCTTCAAGCTGCGTGAAGGCGTGAAATTTCACAACGGCGAGGCTTTCGACGCCGAGGCGGTAAAATTCACCTTCGACCGTCTGCTCGGAGCCGAAGGCGCCAAGGGTCCGCAGCAGTCCAACTACAATTCGATCGGCAGCGTCGACATCATCGATGCCAACACGGTCGAATTCAAGATGAAGGTGGCCGATCCGGTCATCCTCACCAAGCTCGCCGGTTATGGCGGCATGATCGTGCCGCCGAAATACATCACCGAAAAGGGTGATGCCTATTTCAATGCGCATCCGGTCGGCACCGGCGCCTTCAAGTTCGTCTCCTATGAGCCGAAGGTGAACATCGTGCTTGCCGCCAACGCCGACTATTTCGGCGGCGCTCCGAAGATCTCGGATCTGGAATACAAGTTCATCGCCGAGCCGGCGACCGCCGTCGCCGAACTGCAGGCCGGCCGCGTCGATCTCGTCATCCCTCCGACCATCCCGATCGGCATGATCCCGACCATCCAGGGCAATGCCAAGCTCGCCGTGGTCACCTCGCCGGGCCCGACGGTCTATGCATTGCGCTTCAACACCCGCGACGGCATCACCAAGGATCCGAAGGTCCGCCAAGCGCTGATCATGGGCGTCGACCGCGACGCGATCATCAAGTCGATCCTCGGCGGTCAGGCACAGCCGATCGCCAGCTTCCAGGGACCGTTGTCCTTCGGCTTCGACAAGACCATGAAGCCGCTGCCTTACGATCCGGCCAAGGCGCAGGCTCTGCTGAAGGAAGCAGGCGTCGCTCCAGGCGCTGCCCTGCAGATCGACCTTCGCGGCAACGAGGCGACCTTCATCGAAGTCGCCCAGGCAATCTCCGCCTACCTGCAGACGATCGGCATCACCGCCACGATCAAGCCCTACGAGACGAACGTCCTGCTGAACGACATCATCCCGAACGGCAAGACAGGCGCCATGTTCCAGCAGTCTTGGGGCGGCTGGACGCTCGACTACGACAACACCGCGGTCGCGATGTACAAGACCAAGGAAAAGTGGAACCCCTACGACAGCGACCCGAAGATGGACGAGCTGCTCGCCAAGCAGCGCACCATCACCAATGTCGCCGAGCGTGAAAAGGTGCTGCAGGAAATCGCCCGCTACGCCGCTGACCGGGCGCTGGAAATGCCGCTCTACAACCTCAACGCCATCTTCGGCATCAACAAGCGCGTGAAGAATTTCACGCCCGTGCCGGACAGCCGTCTGAAGTTCACCGACGTCACCGTCGACTAAGATTTTAAGAGCCGCCGCCTTTCCAACGAGGCGGCGGCCCGACAAGAACAAGGGACGAGAGATTTGGCCGCATTCCTGGTAAAACGCCTTCTGCAGGCGGTTTTCGTCGTCATCGCCGTGACGCTGACGGTCGCCTTCGCGATCCGGCTGACCGGCGACCCGGCGCTGATGCTGACGCAGGGCGCCGGCAGCGTCACCGAGGCCGACCTCGTGAAAATCCGCGAAGGGCTGGGTCTCAACGAACCGTTCCTCGTCCAGTATTTCAATTTCCTGAAGGGCATCGTCACCCTCGATTTCGGCAAGAGCTTCCTCGGTGGCACGCCGGTATCGCTGCTGATCGGCAAGGCGCTGCCGGCAACCCTGTCGCTTGCCTTCACCTCGTTGATCGTCTCGATCGTCATTTCCATTCCGCTCGGCATCAAGGCGGCTACCGCGCGCGGCAAATGGGCCGATCAGATGATCCGCATCCTTTCGCTCGTCGGCCTCTCCTTCCCGAACTTCTGGCTGGCGACGATGCTCGTCCTGCTCTTTGCGATCGCCCTGCCGCTGCTGCCGCCAAGCGGCATGGACGGATTTGCGAGCTTCATCCTGCCGGCCGTTACCATGGGCATCATCCTGACGGCGACCAATGTCCGCCTGGTGCGCACCACCATGCTGGAGACGCTGCGCTCGCAATATATCATGGTCGCCCGCGCCAAGGGGCTGAGCGAAAACGTCGTGCTCTACAAACACGCGCTGCGCAATTGCGCCATCCCTCTGATTACCTTCTTCGGCCTGCAGTTCGGGGGCCTGCTCGGCGGCATCGTCGTGGTCGAGCGGGTGTTCAACTGGCCGGGTCTGGGCACGCTGGCTTTCGATGCCGTCGGCGCCCGCGACTATCCGGTGCTGCAGGCGGTCATCACCGTCCTGTCGCTGATGATCATCGGCATCAACCTTCTGGTCGACATCGCCTACGGCCTGGTCGATCCCCGCATCCGGACGGAGTGAGAGCCATGGCCTCGTCGCGCAGCGCTTCCTCGAATTTCCTCAAGCTCGAATTTGTCCTCGGCGCCCTTCTCGTCGGCGTCATTGGGCTCGCCGTCCTCTTTTCCGGCGTGATCTTTCCCGGCGGCGCCGACAAGATCGACCTGATGTCGCGGCTCGTGCCGCCGTTCGCAAGGCCCGCACATCTGTTCGGCACCGATCCGCTCGGCCGTGACGTGTTGGCGCGGGTCGTCGCCGGCGGCAAGATCTCGCTGCTCGTCGGCTTCGCTTCGGTCGCCGGCGGCGTCACCGTCGGTGTCGTCATGGGTCTGATCGCCGGTTATTACCGCGGCATCTGGGACATGCTGGTGATGCGCTTCGCCGATATCCAGCTGGCGCTTCCCTTCATCCTGCTCGCCATCACCTTCATCGCCATCGTCGGCGGCGGGCTGGCGAACACGATCATCCTGCTGGTCGTCTCGCAGTGGGTCCAGTATGCCCGCCTGGTGCGCGGCTCGGTGCTGACGCTGCGCGAACGGGAATTCATCCTCTCGGCCCGCGCCATCGGGGTCAAGGATTGGCGCATCATCGTCCAGCACCTGCTGCCGAACCTGATCGGCCCCGTCATCGTGCTTATGACGCTCAATGTCGCCACCAATATCCTGCTCGAGTCGAGCCTCACCTTCCTCGGCCTCGGCATCGACCCGACCATTCCGAGCTGGGGCGGCATGCTGGCCGAAGGCCGCACCTATCTGCAGACGGCCTGGTGGGTCAGCGTCTTCCCGGGCCTTGCGATCCTCCTCACCGTCCTTGGCCTCAACCTCCTCGGCGACTGGCTGCGCGACAGTCTCGATCCCACAGGCAGAACTTCCGTATGACACTGATCCACGAACAGCAGGTCGAGCGCACGCTCGACACCCTCGTCGCACGCTTTTCCGGCGCCAGGGGTGCAACAGTCGAAGCCTGGATCTTCGACGACGAGAAGAGCCGCAGGCAGGCCGAAGCGAAACTTGCCTCCATGGGCGTCACGGCGAAATTCCGCAGCGCCTACAAGCCGCTGCTGCATTTCCTTCTTGAAGAGACCGGTCTCGAAAACCTCTCGGCCCTGCATGTGGTCTATCCTGTCCACAAGGCCTGCCCGAAGAACCGTTTCCTGCTGGAGGCCTACCCTCTGGCCGGTCTCGTCGGCGAAGCGCGGCTGACTTTCGAAGCAGGGACTGAAGACGCCTTCTACGCGGTCACGCTGACCACCAAGAACGGCGGCACCCAGGCGCACAAGGTATTCGCGCCGAACCGGCTCCACACGGATTTCATCGGCGAAACGCTGCTGTCGCCCACCGGCTGGCTAAGCCTGGACGGAGGAACCGGCGAACGGCTGGAGACTGACTACGAAATCCTGTTCACGTCCGCTGTCGAAGCCGTCGCGGCCCATGACTGGGGGGCGAAGGAGCCTTATTTCGAAGAGCTCAACGTCGCGGTTACCCTACCGGCCGAAGACCGGCGCCTGGCCGTCGGCGAAGAAGTCGTCAGCCTGCGCGAGGCGCTGCACGAGGATTTCTATTTTTCGCTTCTGGAAGTCTTCCAGAAGAAATCGGGCCGACCGATCGGCGACCGCGGCCTGCAGCCGGGCCAGATCATCCCGGAAATCCACGAGGGCGAAACCATCTCCGTCCGCGTCGAAACACGGCCGCTCCGGATATCCGACGCAGTCGCTGAACCGCAGCGGCTCACATCCGCCGTGTCTCCGGTTTCCATGGCGCAGATCCGCCGGGAACTTGCCGCGATCGAGGGCGTCGCCTTCGAAGCCCGCTCGCGGAGCGGCCGCTCCGTGGAAGCCCGTTATCGCGCGGGCGCCGACAAACCCGTTATAATCAGCGGCGGTCAGCATGCCAACGAGACGACCGGCATCGTCGGTGCGCTGCGCGCCGCACAAACGCTTAGCTCAAGACCGGGCGCGCATTTCGTCATTTCGCCGCTCGAAAATCCGGACGGTTACCAGGTGCATTGGCGCCTTCGGGCCGACAACCCGCTGCATATGCATCACGCGGCCCGCTACACCGCGCTCGGCGACGACCTCGAATACCGTTCGGGCAAGGAACTGTTCGAAAAAGCGATCCGCGTCGAAGCCGAAAGGGTGAGCGGTGCGAAGCTGCACGTCAACCTGCACGGTTATCCCTCGCATGAATGGACGCGACCGCTTTCAGGCTACGTGCCGCGAACATTCGCGATGTGGACAGTGCCGAAGGGGTTTTTCCTCATCATGCGCCATCACGCCGAGTGGACAGCGCAGGCCGAAATCGTCATCGATCGCGTCAGCCGCCATCTCGCAGCCATTCCCGGCCTCGTCGCCTACAACGCCGAGCATATCAGGCTTTTCGAAACCCATGCCGGCGAAACCGGCTTCCGCATCATCAACGGCTTCCCCTGCCTGATCTCGATCGACGACCGCCACACGGTTCCGCTGACGCTGATCACCGAATATCCGGACGAAACCATATACGGCCCGGCCTTCATCCAGGGCCACACGGCGCAGATGGAAACGGTGCTCGCCGCCTATGACGCGATCCAGACGATCGAAGAACCGGCTCCGGCCCCCAAACCCGCGGTGTAATCACCCTAGCGCTCGTCTGTTTCGGATAGTCTCCAACGCAGCGATGAACCAGGTTTCATCGCTGCGTTGAATGCGCATGCGCGAACCGGGCCCCGGCGTCGCAATTCTCCTGAATTACTCCTTGCGGCCTGCACAAAATCTGCAATCCGGTCCGGCATTCTCTTGTCATGAACAAGAGCAACACCCCGCCCCG
The DNA here is from genome assembly GCA_900471605.1 of Hyphomicrobiales bacterium. Taxonomy (GTDB): domain Bacteria; phylum Pseudomonadota; class Alphaproteobacteria; order Rhizobiales; family Rhizobiaceae; genus Neorhizobium. Next base: position 219,792 of record UCEY01000025.1, read on the forward strand.
CATCACCCCCTCCATACTGCCAGACCGCCTCCGCAACGACGGATGGTGGCTGTCGGACGATCGCAAGCCTGACGGAAATTCTCCTGACCGGCATCCCGTGACCGTACTCACGGTGATCGAGGGCGGCCTCAGAGAGAGGACCAGCAGTGCAACCAACCGATAAGCCGATGGCACCGAAGCCCCGGACACACGACCTCAACCGGATCCCTGTACTCCTGGCGGTCGTGGCAATCTCGGATTTCCTGATCTTCGGCCGGGCGCCGGGCCTCAATCTTTTCCTGTTTGCGATCTTGGTAACGGCCACGATCCTCTTGTCGGCGCGGCGGCGGATACAGCCGCTGACAGCAACCCTGTGGCTGGGCCTTTCCGCCCTCGCCTCCGGCCCTCTCATCGAAGCTCCCTCGCTGATGGGCATTGCCGTCTCGCTTTGCATGGTCCTGTGTGTTGCGCTGGCGGGCGCCAGACTTATACCGCGCAGACTGAGCGGTCTTCCTCCGGTTCTTTTTCGATTTGTCCTCATTGCCCCGCTGCGACTTCTGCAGGACTGCCGAAGGCATCTTGGCTCGCGTACCGAGGGCTCGCTTCTTGTCGCAATCTGGCGGAACATCGGCATCTGGGCGGTGCCGCTCATTCTCGCCTCGATTTTCCTGCTTCTCTTTGCCATCGCCAATCCGCTGATCGAGGACGCGCTGCGCAGCATCGACTTCGCATTTCTGCTGCAATTCATGGATCTCTGGCGTGTCGGCTTCTGGCTGGCGGTGGCCGCTTTCGTCTGGGCCATGCTGCGACCGCGCCTCAAGCGGAGGATCTTTCGAAGACGAGCACATGGCCCGGCCGTGGATCGGACCGAAATTCCACTCCTCAGCCATGCCTCGCTGCTGCGGTCGCTCATCCTCTTCAATGCGCTCTTTGCCATGCAGACGCTTTTGGATCTCGTCTATCTCTGGGGTGGCGTCGATCTTCCGGATGGCATGAGCCATGCCGAATACGCCCATCGCGGCGCCTATCCGCTGATCGCCACGGCTCTGCTTGCCGCGGCTTTCGTGCTCATCGCCATGCGTCGCGGCGGTCCCGGCGACAAGAGCCCTCCGATCCGCGGCCTCGTGCATGTCTGGATCGGCCAGAACATCCTGCTCTGCCTGTCGTCGATCCTGCGGCTCGATCTCTATGTCGCGGCATATTCGCTCACGGAATTGCGGGTTGCCGCGGGAATATGGATGGGCCTCGTTGCCGTCGGCCTTGTCCTGATCCTGCTGCGGATTCTGTTGCGCCAATCCAACCAGTGGCTGATCGCTTCCAATATCGCCGTCCTGATGGGCGTGCTCTATCTCAGCGCCTTCATCGATTTCCCGGCCTTCATCGCCCGCTTCAACGTCACGCACAGCCTGGAACTGAGCCATGAAGGCGTTCCGCTGGATATCGACTACCTGTCGTCGCTCGGCCCTTCCGCCATCCCCGCACTCGATCTATACCTGTCCGCCCTGCCCAATGACGCGACGGAGAAAAAGGGAACGGCACTGTCGATCAGGCAGTCGCTCGCCCAAGGTTTCGAGCGTCGTTCGCGTGATTGGCGAAGCTGGAATTTCCGTTCGCGAAGGATCGAGGCCTATCTTCGGTCGCCCTCAACCATTGCAAGATAGAAGAAGAACGATGACAACAGCGTCGGTGAATTTCTGCAGGACCCATCATGGCGCATCGCATCCTCGTCGTCGATGACGAACCCCATATTCGCGACGTGATCTGCTTTGCCCTGGAACGCGCCGGCATGGCGCCGACGACCGCCCGCAACGGCACCGAGGCGATGATGGCCTTCCATCGGGGACATATCGATCTCGTCGTTCTCGATATCGGCATGCCGGAGATGGATGGCCTGGAAGTTTGCCGCCAGATCCGCAGGACATCCGGGCTTCCGATCCTGTTCCTATCGGCCCGGGACGAGGAGATCGACAGGGTGCTCGGGCTCGAAATCGGTGGCGACGACTATGTCACCAAACCGTTCAGCCCTCGCGAACTGGTCGCACGCGTCAAGGCGATCCTGAAGCGCAGCGGTAATGGAGGCGGTGCCGATAACCGGGGGACCATGGTGGCTGTCGGAGAGCTCATCCTCGACCGGGCCGGGAGGACCGTAACCTTCGGCGGCAATGCAATTGCCGCGACCGCGCTGGAATTCTCCATCCTCGATGCGCTTCTCTCCCGTCCTGAAATGGTGTTCAGCCGCGAACAGCTGATGGAGGCCGCCTATGGCGCCGGCATCCATGTGGCGGATCGCACGATCGACAGCCATATCCGCAACATCCGGGCCAAGTTTTCGGCGGCGGGCGCCGTCGGTGTCATTGCCACCGTTCACGGCGTCGGTTTCAAGCTGGGCGGCGACCTCGGAAGGAAAGCGTGATGACGGCGCCCAAGGTCAGGACCAAATGGCGGCCTCCGCTGGCGATGATCGTGTATGCCGTCCTGTTGGCCGTCATGGCCCTGCCGGTCCTGATCATCATCTGGTTCCGTGCCACGGAAGCGACCCAGATGCGGATGACGCCTGCCGAGGTCGGGGCGCTCGTCGTCGTTCTGATGCTGACCCTCGCAGTCGCCTACGTGCTCGCCCGCACCATCACCGGGCCGATCAATGCGCTGATCACCCGTACCGAGGAAATCGCCCGCGGAGGCAAGGCGGCGATCCAGCCGCTGGAAAGTTATGGAACGCGCGAAATCGCGACACTGTCGCAAAGCTTCCTCGACCTCGCCGGCAAACTGGTCGACCGCACCGAATATGTCCGCTCCTTTGCCGCCCATGTTTCCCACGAGCTCAAGTCGCCTTTGACCGCGATCCGGGGCGCGGCGGAACTGCTGCGCGACGACGATGCCGATCAGCCGATGACGAAGGCGCAACGCTCGCATTTCCTCGACAATATCGTCGCGGATGCAGAGCGGCTCGACACCTTGCTGTCAAGGCTGAAGGAGCTGGCGCAGGCGGAGCTTCCCGCGATCCAGGGCAAGACAGCGATTGACGATATGCTTCCATTGCTGCGCGAGCGGTTTCCCGTGCTCGAAATTCTCGGTTTGGGAGATATGGAAGCCGCCTTCTCCCTTCCCTTCGAAGCAGCCGGCATCGTCTTTGCCAATCTTGCGGAAAATGCAGCCCAGCATGGAGCCACCCGATTGGAGCTGGTGGCCTCGGTTCATGCGCGGACGGTCACCATTCTCGTGCGCGACAACGGCAGCGGCATTTCCGAAGGAAACCGGGAGCGCGTCTTCCAGCCGTTCTTCTCGACCCGCCGTGAACAGGGCGGCACCGGCATGGGTCTCGACATCGTCCGCACCATGCTCGGATCGTACGGCGGCACCATCCGCCTGAAGCACACGACAGGCACGGGAGCCGAATTCGAGATCGCTCTGCCCTTGGCAGCGTGACGCGACGAAGCCGTTTCAACTTGCCTTGGGTGTGGACCTCATCGGCTCTGCGGCGGCATGCGTGCCGTCAGCATGGGACACCGACCGGCAAGCCGGTTTGCGGATGCGCCATGATGGCCATGTCGATGCCGTAAATCTGCTTGAGCACATCCGGCGTCATGATCTCCGGCGGAGTTCCACGCGCGATCAGGCGCCCGCTGTGTAGCGCGATGATCTCGTCGCAGAAGCGCGCCGCCATGTTGACATCGTGCAGGACGACAAGGACGCCAAGCCCTTTCGAATGGCTGAGCCGCTGCACCAACGTCAGCACCTCCACCTGATGCGAGACGTCGAGTGCCGAGATGGGTTCATCGAGCAGCAGGCATTCCGCATCCTGAGCCACCAGCATGGCCAGCCATACACGCTGGCGTTCGCCACCGGAGAGGGTGTCGACGAAACGGTCCGCCATGTCCGTCACATCCGTGAGGCTCATGGCCTCGTCGACCTTGTCGCGATCGGCCTTTCCGAAGCGGCCGAGCGCGCCATGCCAGGGATAGCGCCCGAGCGCCACGAGCTCCTTGACCAGCATGCCGTTCGCCGCCGGCGTCTGCTGCGGCAGATAGGCAAGCTTTCTTGCGAACGGCCGATCGCCCCATTCGGAGAGGTACTTGCCTTCGAAAAGCACCGTTCCCTTGGAGGCCGGCTTTTGCCGTGCCAGGACCTTGAGCAAGGTCGATTTGCCGGAGCCGTTATGGCCGATCAATCCGATCGTCCGCCGCGCCGGGATTGTCATTGTCAAGGTCTGCAGAAGCGCCTTGCCGGGAACGGTCAACGACACATCCTTCAGATCGAACAGAGGCGTCTCCCCGCGCTGATGCTCGCTGGTCCTGTCGCGGAGAAGAGCGTCAGTCATCGGATAGTCCTTTCTGCGGATAAGAGATGCCGGCGGCGGCGACCCGGAATGGCGGTGTGGCCGCAACTGCGCAACGTCTATGCCAGCAGGATCGTGCCCGGCGCAAGGTCCGCTCCGCCCCGGGGGCCGGAATATGAGAGGTCGCGCCGCACAGGGCCCGGCACTGCCGATTGAGCCTGGCCTAATTCTCTCCACCGGGCGTGAAGCGGGCAACCAGCGCATGCCGGTCGCCCGGATAGGTGAAACGGACGAATGTCACCGGGCCGCTGCTGCCCCAGGTCCGTCGTTCGATGACGAGGCAGGCTGCGTTCCTGGGAATATCGAGCGTCTTGGCGACGTCCGCGCTGGCCGACAGCGCATAGATCTTATGTTCAGCGGTGCTCCAGGGGATCTGGCTGATCAGCCATGTCCCCGGCGCCAATCTCGCAAAATCCTCGCCTTCCGCTTCCGGCACGGTCGCAAGGTTGATCAGCCGCTCTTCAAGGCAGAACGGTCGTTCGCCGGCATGATGAAGGCAGACGAGATCAAGGACCGAGGCCGTTTCCGAAAGCTCCAGATGTTGCCGGTCGGCCGGGCCTGCCTCGCGCAAGATCCGCCTTTCCAGCCGGTAGGAATAGGGAAGCTTGAGAGAGCGAACCTCCGCTTCGATACTATGGATTTCAAGCACCGCGGCCTGCATCACCGGCTGCGCTACGAAGCTGCCGGACTTCTTGCGCCGTTCGATCAGGCCGGCCCTTGCAAGATGCGTCAGCACCTTGTTGGCTGTCATCCGGGAACAGCCATATTGAGCGGCAAGGTCGACCTCGAACGGCAGGCGATAGCCGGGGGGCCATTCGCCGGAGACAATCCGTCCCTCTATGTCGCTTAGGATGCGATGATGGAGAGTGGCCTCCTTGCCATTGGTCATAATGTCAGCAATTCCCGCATTACCGTCTTGAAGCGCGGGCCGATCGCATCCCGCTGGACATGCCGCCCGCCTTCGACCTGCTTACGGCCAAGCGCCCAGACGCAATCCACGGCAACACCGCCCGCAAATATCCAATGGTCGAGAATCTGATCGGCGGCAAGGTAGGGTACGTCTTTGACGTCGAGGGCGACGATATCCGCGTAGTTGCCTCGAACCAAGCCAACGGCCGCATTAAGTGCCGCTCCGCCGCCCGTCAACGCCGTTTCGAACAGCCGGCGCCCCGTCGAACCTTCCGGCCGAGCCAGGACGTTGCGCTTCCTGAGGCCCAGACGCTGCGAATATTCGAGCTGGCGGAGCTCCTGCGCCACAGAAATCAGTATGTTCGAATCCGAGCCGATGCCGAAGCGGCCGTTATGTCCGACGAAAAGCTCGCCGGGGAAGATGCCGTCACCGAGATTGGCTTCGGTGATCGGGCAGAGCCCGGCGATCGCACCGCTCTGCGCCATGCGGCGGCTCTCGTCTTCGGTCATGTGGGTCGCGTGAACGAGGCACCAGCGTTCGCTCACCGGCACATTTGCGAGCAGCCATTCGACTGGCCGCGCACCGGACCAGGCAAGGCAATCCTCGACCTCCTTCACCTGCTCGGCGATGTGGATATGGATCGGTCCATCACCCGCCATCCGCACGACCTCATCAAGTTGGCGCGGAGTTACGGCGCGAAGACTGTGTGGCGCGACGCCGAGTTCCGCCCCAGGCATGGCGGCTGTCAGGCGACGGCAGGCTTCCATGGTCTTCGCGAAATCGTCGAGCGAATGAATGAACCGTCGCTGCCCCGCGACCGGTGCCGCGCCGCCGAAGCCGGAATGCGCATAAAAGACCGGCAGGAGCGTCAGGCCGATCCCGGCCTCGGCGCTCGCCGCCCCGATGCGCCCGGCCATCTCGGCGACATTGGCATAGTGCGCCCCATCCTTGTCGTGATGGAGATAGTGGAATTCACCGACCCGCGAAAAACCGGCCTCCAGCATTTCCATATAAAGCTGTGAGGCGACGGCCTCGACCTGTTCCGGCGTGATCGACAGTGCGAACTTGTACATCAGCGTTCGCCAGCTCCAGAAGCTGTCGTCGCCGGGGCCGCGGACTTCCGAAAGGCCCGCCATGGCACGCTGAAAGGCATGGCTGTGCAGGTTCGACATCGCAGGAACGAAAATCTTGTGCCGCTCGTCCTCTGCCGCCGCCTCGACACCGGCTTCCACCCCGGCGAGCCGGCCTGCTTCGATCGTCAGCCTTACGTTCTGCCGCCAACCCTCCGGCAGCAGAGCCAATTCCGCATGAAGCTTGACCATGGACGCTCTTCCCTTTTCCTCGCGGAGATCAAAATTCCTCTTGTCACTCGGATTATTATGTATATACATGTTCAGCCATAAGGAAAGGCGAAAAGCTTATGGGTGGAGAAAAATCTTCTGGGGCTGCGGCAGGCTTCTCGTCGCTTTGGCACAATGCGCGCATCGCCACTCTTGCTCCTTCGGCACCCGGCCTGGGTATTATCGAAACGGGTGCGATCGCCGTGCGTGACGGCCGCATTGCCTTTGTCGGCCCAATCGCCGACCTGCCTGACGAGTTCCGCAACGCCGAAGACGAAACCGATTGCGGCGGCAGGTGGATCACCCCGGCCCTCATCGACTGCCACACCCATCTGGTGTTTGGCGGCGACCGTGCGATGGAATTCGAAATGCGCTTGGCGGGCTCCACCTACGAGGAGATTTCCCGCGCCGGCGGCGGCATCATCTCATCCGTGAAGGCAACCAATGCGCTTTCGGAGGACGAGCTCCTCGCCCAGGCGCTGCGCAGGCTCGATACGCTGCTCGCCGAAGGCGCCTGCACGGTGGAGATCAAATCCGGTTACGCGTTGAACATCGAAGGTGAGCTCAAGATGCTGGGGGTCGCGCGCAGACTCGCCGAAGTCAGGCCGGTACGGATCGTCACCAGCTGGCTTGCCGCGCACGCGACACCGCCGGACTACAAGGGCCGCAATGGCGATTATATCACCGACGTGGTCCTGCCGGGCCTAGAGGCTGCCCATTCGGAAGGGCTCGTCGATGCGGTCGATGGCTTCTGCGAAGGCATCGCCTTCTCGCCTGTCGAAATCACGCGTGTTTTCGACAAGGCTAAATCGCTTGGCCTTCCCGTCAAGCTGCATGCGGAACAGCTCTCCGATCTCGGCGGCGCGCGCCTCGCGGCCTCCTATGGCGCGCTGTCGGCCGATCATCTCGAATATCTTTCCGCGGCAGACGCCAGGGTCATGGCTGAGGCCGGCACCGTCGCCGTGCTTCTGCCCGGGGCCTTCTACACGCTTCGCGAAAAGCAGGCCCCGCCCGTAGAGGCGCTGCGTGCCGCCGGCACCTCCATCGCGCTTGCGACCGACAGCAATCCCGGCACCTCGCCGCTGACCTCTCTGCTCATGACCATGAACATGGGGGCGACGCTGTTTGGCCTTACCGTCGAGGAATGCCTTGCCGGCGTCACGCGGGAGGCCGCACGCGCGCTCGGCCTTCTGGCCGAGACCGGCACGCTCGAAGCCGGCAAATCGGCAGACTTCGCGATCTGGGATATCGGGCGGCCGGCGGAGCTTGTCTACCGCATGGGTTTCAATCCGCTGGCAGCGCGGATCTTCAAGGGCGAAAGGGTTCCCGCATGAGCATCGTTCTGACACCCGGCTCGGTAAGCCTTCGCGAGCTTCAGGACATTTACTGGAACGGCACACCGGCGCGGATCGACCGTTCGTTCGACGCGGGGATCGAGAAGGCGGCTGCCCGGATCGCCCAGATCGCCGCCGGCAACGAGCCGGTTTACGGCATCAATACCGGCTTTGGAAAACTCGCATCGATCAAGATCGACAGTGCCGACGTCGCGACGCTCCAGCGCAACCTGATCCTGTCCCATTGCTGCGGCGTCGGCGCGCCGCTCCCGGACAACGTCGTTCGCCTGATCATGGCGCTGAAACTCGTCTCTCTCGGACGCGGCGCCTCCGGCGTCCGGCTCGAACTGGTGCGACTGATCGAGGCGATGCTGGAAAAGGGCGTGATCCCGCTCATTCCAGAAAAAGGCTCGGTCGGCGCGTCTGGCGATCTGGCGCCGCTCGCGCATATGGCGGCCGTGATGATGGGCGAAGGCGAGGCCTTTTATCAAGGCAGATTGCTGCCTGCGGCCGAGGCGCTTGCGAAAGCCGGCCTGAAACCGGTCGTTCTTGCCGCCAAGGAGGGCCTGGCCCTGATCAACGGCACCCAGACCTCCACGGCCCTGGCGTTGGCAGGCCTTTTCCGCGCCCACCGGGCTGCCCAGGCAGCGCTGGTGACCGGCGCGATGTCGACAGATGCGGCCATGGGCTCGTCCGCACCCTTCCATCCGGATATCCACACACTTCGCGGGCACAAGGGCCAGATCGATGCGGCTGCGGCGCTGCGCGCCCTGCTGTCGGGTTCGGTCATCCGGGAAAGTCATCTGCAAGGCGACGAACGGGTGCAGGATCCCTATTGCATCCGCTGCCAGCCGCAGGTGGACGGCGCCTGCCTCGATCTCCTGCGCTCGGTCGCCCGCACACTCGAGATCGAGGCCAATGCGGTGACCGACAATCCGCTGGTGCTCTCTGATGACAGCGTCGTTTCGGGCGGAAATTTCCACGCGGAGCCTGTGGCCTTTGCCGCCGACCAGATCGCGCTTGCCGTCTGCGAGATCGGCGCCATCTCCCAGCGCCGCATCGCGCTGCTGGTGGATCCGGCCCTCTCCTACGGACTACCTGCCTTTCTCGCGAAAAAGCCGGGACTGAATTCCGGGCTGATGATCGCGGAAGTCACGTCCGCCGCCCTGATGTCGGAAAACAAGCAGATGTCGCATCCGGCCTCGGTCGATTCGACGCCGACCTCCGCCAATCAGGAAGACCATGTTTCTATGGCCTGCCACGGCGCTCGCCGGCTTCTCCAGATGACCGACAATCTTGCGACCATCATCGGTATCGAAGCGCTGACGGCGGCGCAGGGCGCGGAATTGCGCAAGCCTCTGACGACCAGCCCGGAACTTCAAAGAGTGATCGCCACCATCCGCGCCGCCGTTCCGAGCCTCGAGGAGGACCGTTACATGGCGAACGACCTCAGGGCCGCCGCCGATCTCGTCGCGACGGGGGCGCTCGTGGCGTCCGTTTCAGCGGATATCCTGCCGGTTCTGGAGGCCTGAATGGCGGTGTTCGAAGTCAGACAGGGTACCTCCCCCATCGTTCTCGGTTTTCCGCATACGGGAACCGACGTGCCGTCGGCGATCTGGGACCGGTTGAACGACAACGGTCGGCTGCTCGCCGATACCGACTGGCATATCCACCAGCTCTACGACGGCCTTCTGGCGGATGCGACGACGGTTCGCGCGACATTCCACCGATACGTGATCGACGCCAACCGCGATCCGCAGGGGGCAAGCCTCTATCCCGGCCAGAACACCACAGGCTTGATCCCCGAGACGGATTTCGACGGCAAGCCCATCTGGAAGCACGGCGCCGAGCCGACCGAAACCGACACCGCCGATCGGCTGCGCGATTTCCATGCGCCCTACCATGCCGCACTTGCAGCCGAAATCACGCGGGTGAAATCCATCCATGGCATTGCCGTGCTCTACGATTGCCACTCGATCCGCTCACATATCCCGTTCCTGTTCGAAGGCATCCTACCCGATTTCAACATCGGCACGGACATAGGCAAAACCTGCGCCCCCGCCATCGAACAGGCGGCCGTCGCCGCGACGACCGCCGCCTCGGGTTATACAAACATCCTCAACGGCCGCTTCAAGGGCGGCTGGACGACGCGGCATTACGGCCGGCCGCAAACCGGCGTCCACGCCATCCAGATGGAACTTGCCCAATCCACCCATCTCGCCGCCGAGTCCCCGCCTTTCGCCTATGATCAGGCCAAGGCCGAGAGGCCGCGCGTCCATCTCAAGGACATCCTGACGCGGATCGAGCGCACCGCCCTCGACCTCGCCTCGCAGAACAACAACAGATAAAGGGAACGTGCCGATGACCAATCCCCGCCACAATATCCGCGAAATCCGTGCGCCCCGCGGCGACAAGCTCAATGCCCGGAGCTGGATGACCGAAGCCCCCCTGCGCATGCTGATGAACAATCTCGACCCCGATGTGGCGGAAAACCCCAACGAACTGGTCGTCTATGGCGGCATCGGACGCGCCGCCCGAACCTGGGACGATTTCGACCGTATCGCCGCGACCTTGAAGACGCTGACGGAAGAGGAAACGCTTCTGGTACAGTCCGGCAAACCGGTCGGCGTATTCCGCACGCACAAGGACGCGCCGCGGGTGTTGATCGCCAACTCGAACCTCGTGCCCCATTGGGCCACCTGGGACCATTTCAACGAGCTCGATAAAAAGGGCCTTGCCATGTACGGCCAGATGACGGCCGGCTCGTGGATCTATATCGGCACGCAGGGCATCGTGCAGGGCACCTACGAGACGTTCGTGGAAGCCGGCCGCCAGCATTACGGCGGCAATCTCAAGGGCAAATGGATCCTGACCGGCGGTCTCGGCGGCATGGGCGGCGCCCAGCCGCTGGCCGCCGTCATGGCCGGCGCCTGCTGCCTTGCCGTCGAGTGCAATCCCGACAGCATCGATTTTCGCCTGCGCACCCGTTATGTCGACGCCAAGGCCGAAACGCTCGACGAAGCCATGGAGATGATCACCCGCTGGACCGCCGCCGGCGAGGCGAAATCCGTCGGCCTCTTGGGCAATGCCGCCGAAATTCTTCCCGAAATGGTTCGCCGCGGCATCCGTCCCGACATGGTCACCGACCAGACTTCCGCCCATGACCCGATCAACGGCTACCTGCCGAAAGGCTGGACGATGGCCGAATGGAAGGCCAAGCGCGAAAGCGATCCGAAGGCGGTGGAAAAGGCAGCCCGCGCCTCGATGCGCGAGCACGTGGAGGCGATGATCGCCTTCTGGAATGCCGGCATCCCGACGCTCGACTACGGCAACAATATACGCCAGGTCGCCAAGGACGAGGGGCTGGAAAACGCCTTCGCCTTTCCGGGCTTCGTGCCGGCCTATATCCGTCCGCTCTTCTGCCGCGGCATCGGCCCGTTCCGCTGGGCCGCGCTTTCCGGCGATCCGGAGGATATCTACCGCACCGACGCCAAGGTGAAGGAACTGCTGCCGGACAACGCGCATCTCCACAACTGGCTCGACATGGCGCGAGAGCGGATTTCCTTCCAGGGCCTGCCGGCGCGGATCTGCTGGGTGGGCCTCGGCGTCCGCCACAAGCTCGGCCTCGCCTTCAACGAAATGGTCCGCAACGGCGAGCTGAAAGCGCCGATCGTGATCGGCCGCGACCATCTGGATTCCGGCTCGGTCGCCTCTCCCAACCGGGAAACCGAAGCGATGAAAGATGGCTCGGATGCCGTCTCCGACTGGCCGCTCCTGAACGCGCTGCTCAATACCGCGTCCGGTGCCACATGGGTATCGCTGCATCACGGCGGCGGCGTCGGCATGGGGTATTCGCAGCATTCCGGCATGGTCATCTGCTGCGACGGCACCGAGGACGCCGACCGCCGGATCGAACGCGTGCTCTGGAACGACCCCGCCACCGGCGTCATGCGCCACGCGGATGCCGGCTACGAGATCGCCATGGATTGCGCTACGGAAAACGGGCTTCGCTTGCCCGGCATTCTCGGAAACTGATCCCGTGAAGATCCTGCGCGCGTCCGACTACAGGCGAATGCCGTGGAAGAACGGCGGCGGCGAGACGGTGGAGATCGCCGTCTTTCCGGCCGGCGCGTCGATCGAGGACTTCGACTGGCGCATCAGCATGGCGACCGTCGCGTCGGATGGTCCGTTCTCAAGCTTTCCGGAGGTGGACCGAACCCTGTCGATCCTCTCCGGCAACGGGATAGTCCTGACGATCGATGGCGGCCCTGCCCTCACTCTCGATCTTCACTCCGATCCCTGTCCGTTCCCAGCCGACAAGCCGGCTTTGGCAACGCTGGTGAACGGCGCGACAACCGACCTCAACGTAATGACGCGGCGCGGCCGGTTCTCTCACCGCGTCATCAAGCAGCCGACGCCCGTTTCGCTGTCTCCCGCCAGGTCCCTGAGATTTGTGCTTGCCATCGGGAGAAACGGAATCACATCCGGATCGGAGAATGCCGATCTCGGGCCGCTGGACTGCCTCGTTATCGAAGCCGGCGCGACAGGCGACTTCGCCATCTCCGGGAACTCGGGCATATTCTTGATCGAGCTTTATCCCGAAAGCCCGAAATTCGGAGCCTCCTGAGCGGCTGCAAAAATACAGCCACATAAAACTTGATATTTGCCATCATGAATTTGAGGCAAGCCTCTTGCCGGCACCCGGGGCACCGGTATAGTTGAGGGGATGGACGATATCCGCAGACGCGATTTTCTCGAGGTTTTCCTTTCCGTGAGGGAGCGTCTTGCCGCCGTCATTCAACGGCGGGTGGAATGCGCTGCGACCACCGCCGATCTCACTCAAGATACGTTCCTGAGACTTTGGGAACGCCCGGGCCTTCTGCGCGGCGTATCCGATCTGGCGGGCTACTTCGTGACCACCGGCCGTAACCTGGCAGCCGATCATGAACGTCGGCGCCGCATCGCGCCTTTCGTCGCCGGCGTCGATCATCTCGAATACGTCGCGGATAATCGCCCCTCCGCCGAGGACGTGATTCTCGGCCGCGATGAACTGCGGAGGCTGCAGGAAATCGTCAATTCGCTGCCGCCGAAATGCCGGCAGGTCTTTCTGCTCTCGCGGATGGAAGGGTTAAGCTACGTCGAAATCGGCACGAAGCTCGGCATCTCTCCCAAAACGGTGTTCAGCCATATGGTGACTGCGCTGGAACGGCTGAAAGCCGGAATGTAGGCGGCTTCCTTCATCATGCCGGACCAGATTTCTCCCCGTCCCGTTCGTTCTGTTTTTGGGTATTGAGGGATCACCCCTTATGGAAGACGCGCCGGATGGCCGCAAACATAGCGAGGATGAGATTTCCCGCAGGGCAGCCGAGTGGTTCGCGCTTTTGCTGGATGGCGGCGAGACCGCGTCGGACCGTCAGGCTCTTCGGGAATGGCTGCTCGCCGACGAGAGGCACGCGAAGGCCTATGCCGATCTGGAACGGCTATGGTCCGGGGCGGGCATCGTCCATGATCTCGGCAAGGCGCCGTCCTCCTCACGGCGGACCGTTCTGAAGACAGGCGGTGCTGCCGTCGTGATTGCCGGCGCCGTCTGGGGCGGCATGCGCCTCCTGGGCCCGGCGGCGACTTATAGCACGGGGACGGGAGAAACCGCCGCCGTCACGTTGCCCGACGGTTCGACCGCCACGCTGTCCACGCGGACCGCACTGACGCTCGATTTCGATGCCGGACGGCGCCGGGTTGTCCTTGAAAAAGGCGAGGCATTTTTCGAGGTCGCGCCGGACGCGTCCCGCCCCTTCGTCGTCGAGGCGGCCGACCTGTTTTCAACGGCGCTCGGCACGGCCTTTTCGGTTGGTTTCCAGGAAGACGGCATCGCCGTGACGGTCACCGAACACGCGGTCAGCGTTTCCACAGGCGATAAATTCCAGCGCGTCGAGCAGGGAGAGAGCCTGCTCTACAGGAACGGGCGGCTTTCGATCCCACTCAAGGCGGATGTCGAGACGCAGCTTTCCTGGAGGAGCGGCAAGCTGGTTTTCCTCTCGACCTCGTTTCAGGACGTCATTTCGTCCCTCTCCCGCTGGCGCACCGGCAGGATCATCGTCATGGACGAGAGGCTGGCGCGGAGCCCCGTGACGATCATCGTCGACGTGAAGCGATCCGATACCATACTAGACACGCTGGCGCTCGGGCTGCCGATCAGGGTCCAAAACCTGTCGCCCTGGCTGACCTTCATTTACCCGAGATAAATATTTCAAAATTCACTCAGGTTTTTGAGGAAACCGTTCGTCCCCATGATCAGAGCGCATGTATCGCGCCGGTCTGTCGCGTTGCCTAAGGGGGATTTTCGTGTCGCGTCCTATCATCAACCGCCATCTGCCGGGCATGCCGGCGGGATCGTTCCGCAAGCTGCTTCTGGCAACCGCCTGCGTCATTCCGCTCTTTCAGGCAATGCCGGCCGTGGCGCAGGTTGCAACATCCTCCTACACGTTCTCGATCCCCGCCCAGCCGCTATCTTCCGCTTTGGTGCGCTTTTCCTCGGTCACGGGTATCGATGTGCTTTTCAACGGCGCGCTGCCGGCCGGCGCTCGCACACAGGGTCTCAACGGCTCCGCGTCGCCGGAAGATGCGCTCAGGCGGCTGCTCGCCGGAAGCGGTCTCTCCTGGCGGTTCCAGGGGGCCAATACGGTCGTGCTGACGGATCCGACCAATACCGGCGCCGCCGCATCAGGGGACAGTGCGACTGAGCTTGCCCCGATCATATTGCGCTCCGAAACCGCCTGGGGGCCGGTCGACGGTTTCGTCGCGACCCGGAGCGCGAGCGGCACCAAGACCGATACGCCGCTGATCGAGACGCCGCAGTCCATTTCCGTGGTCACCCGCGATCAGATGGATGCGCAAGGGGTCAACAGCCTCAACAGCGCATTGCGTTACACCCCAGGCGCCAGCGGCGATCTCTATGGCACCGACAATCGCGGTCTCGGGGTCCAGCTTCGCGGCATGGGAACCGGTAGCAGCGGCATCTTCTATCGTGATGGCCTGCAGCTCAAGGATTCCAATTTCACCATGTTCAACGCGATCGAGCCCTATGGCGCCGAACGCTACGAGGTCCTGCGCGGCCCGGCTTCCGTTCTATATGGACAGGCCACGCCCGGTGGCCTGATCAACTACGTCAGCAAGCGGCCAACCGAAGACGTGCTGCGCGAGGTAGAAGTCGTGGGCGGCACTTTCGAACATTATGAGGGCCGGTTCGATTTCGGCGGGCCGGTCGGCAGCGACGACACGCTGTTCTATCGCATGACAGGTGTCGTGCGCGACAGCTCGACTCAGGTCGACTTCGTCGACGACGACCGCCTCTTCCTGGCGCCGGCGATCACGTTCAAGCCGGACGAAGACACCAAGCTCACCGTTCTCGGCCAGTATCAGCGCGACCGTTCCGGCTGGGCGATGCAGTATCTGCCGGCTTCCGGCACCGTTTTCGGCAGCCCATTTGGCAAGATCCCCAACAACCGGTTCGTCGGCGAGCCTGCCTTCGACGAATACAACAACACGCTCGGCTCAATCGGTTACGAATTCGAACACCATTTCAACGATGTCTGGCAGATCCGCCAGAACGCACGTTATGTCTGGCTGACCCATGAGGAACAGGGCGTCTTCGGCGCCGGCCTGCAAGCGGACGGGCGGACCTACGATCGTTATGCCGACGGCGGCAGCACCAATCTTCAGGGCGCCACGATCGACACGCAGATCATCGGCGAATTCGATACGGGCGAGTTAGCGCACACCCTGCTCGCCGGTATCGACTTCAAGCGCCACTATTATCGCGACTATGCGTCGAGCGGCGACGTGGATCCGCTCGATATTTTCTCCCCCGTCTACGGCAGCCCGATCGGCCCGATGACGAACTATAGGAACACCGAAACCGTCCAGAGCCAGCTCGGCATCTATGGACAGGACCAGATCAAGCTCGATCGGTGGACGCTGACATTGGGCGGACGTTACGATTGGGCATGGGGTACGGCCCGCGATGCCACCGAGTCGGACAATAACGTCAACATGAAAGACGATGCATTCACCGGCCGTGCCGGCCTCGTCTATCTCGCCGACAATGGCCTGGCGCCATATGTCAGTTATACGGAATCTTTCAATCCGGTCACCATGGCGGGGTTCGAACCGGAGACGGGCCGCCAATATGAGGTCGGCATCAAGTATCAGCCGCCGGGCTCAAACTCGTTCATGACGGTGTCGGCTTTCGATCTGGCGCGCCAGAATGTCGTGAGCTACAGCGGACCGGGCGGAGCCATAGCTTCGCAGACAGGGGAAATCACCTCGCGCGGCATTGAAGTCGAGGGCGTGGCAAGCCTCGATTCCGGTTTGGATATGCGTCTTGCCTATACCTATCTCGATACGGAAGTGACGAAGGAAACCAGCGGGGATTCTGCCGCCGGAACAACCGACCTCGGCAACACGCCTTTCGGCGTCGCCCGGCACCGCGTGTCGCTCTGGGCGGACTATGAGTTGCAGGATGGAC
This sequence comes from Hyphomicrobiales bacterium, assembly GCA_900471605.1. GTDB lineage: Bacteria > Pseudomonadota > Alphaproteobacteria > Rhizobiales > Rhizobiaceae > Neorhizobium. Next base: position 236,215 of record UCEY01000025.1, read on the forward strand.
CGCTGGAAGGTCTCACCATCGGCGGCGGCATTCGATATGTCGGCAAGACCTGGGGCGATGACGCCAATACTTTCAAGGTTCCGGGCTATGTGCTCGCCGACGCCGCACTCAGCTACAAGAAGAACAACACGACACTCTCGCTCAACGTCAGCAACATCTTCGACAAGGATTACGTTGCTTCCTGCTTTGCCGAGAGCTTCGGCTGCTTCTATGGCGAGGGGCGGCGGATCACCGCCTCCGTGAAAGTCACGTGGTAGGGAAGGCCGCTTGAGCGTCGGCTTCCAGTATCCGACAAGGCGCGCGTTCCTGTGCGGGACGGGCGCCTTTGCTGCTATCCCGTTTCGGAGTTTCGCATCCTCCCCTCCCCGGCGCGTCGCATGCCTAGAATGGACCGCGGCTGCGATGGTGATGTCCCTTGGCCTTGCGCCGATCGCCGTCGGCGATCTTAAAGGCTACACCCAATGGGTCGATCAGCCGACATTGCCTGACACGACGCTCGATCTCGGCTCACGGGGCGAACCAAGCCTCGAGCTGCTGGAAGAGGTCGATCCGGACCTGATCATCGCAACCTATGGCTATGGATTGGTGGCTGGAGACTTTGAGCGCTTCGCGCCGACTTACGGCCTTCCCCTCTATGCCGAGAAAACTGCGCCATATCTGCAGGCCAGGCGGGAGACGCAAAGGCTGGGCGAGCGCTTGGGGCGGGAGCGCGAGGCCGAAACCCTTCTTTTCAGGACCGAGCGAACGATCGATCAATCCCGCATGCAGCTCGCAGACCACAAGGCCACGCCTCTCTGCCTCTTCACCTTTTTCGATGACCGGCACCTGCGCATCTACGGCACCGGCAGCCTGCTTCAGGATGTGATGGACCGGCTGGATCTCCGCAACGCATGGAACGGAGAAACAAGCGAATGGGGGATTTCGACGGTCGGTGTCGAGCAGCTGGCGACCGTCGGCGACGCCCGGCTCGTTTGCCTGGAACCGATCATGCCGCATGCGGTACGGATGATACGGCGAAGTTCATTGTGGCAGAACCTGCCCGCGGTGCGTGCCCACCCGATCGCCACAATCCCTACTCTCTGGCCGTTCGGCGGGCTGGATGTCGCCGCCCGTTTTGCGTCGCTCCTCGCCGACAAGCTGGTTTCGGTATGAGAACCGACCCACGGACCTCGCCTGACCTGGGATCGGCATTGTTCGCCATTCTGGCCCTGCCGGCATTTGCCGCTCTCTGCCTTCTGCTGACTGCATTCCGGCTGGCCGAGCTGCTGCCGTTGAACCTGTGGTGGGGCGCGGTGATCGCACCCGACGTGACCGATGTCGGACAGCTGCTCTTCCACCACTCCGCCCTTCCCCGTGTGGCTATCAGCATCGTCGCCGGCGCAGCGCTCGGCCTGGCCGGAACGATCTTCCAGCAAACCCTCCGCAATCCGCTCGCCGAACCGGCAACCGTCGGCACGGCGGCGGGGGCCAACCTGGCACTCGGCACCGCCGCCACACTTGCGCCATTCCTTCTGGAAACCGGTCGAGAACTGGTGGCGATCGGCGGCGGCGCGCTGGCGACCGCGGCGGTCATCCTGATCGCCTGGCGGCGACATCTCTCTCCCGTTTCACTGGTGCTCGCAGGCCTCGTCGTCAGCCTTGTCTGCGGTTCGGCAAGCGCGCTCCTCGTCGTTCTCGACCGCGAATACATGACCGAGCTTTTTATCTGGCAGACGGGGTCCCTCATCCAGAACGGCACGGCCGTGGTGACGGACCTTTCGGTCAAGCTGCTGATCGGATTTGCCCTGGCGACAAGCCTGATCCGACCGATGCGCATTCTCGAGCTGGACGACGAAAGCACCCGCAGCCTCGGATCTTCCCCGGCGGTACTCCGGTTGGCAGGCCTTATCGTCGCCGTGTGGCTCAGCGCCGCCGTGGTTGCCGCGGTCGGCGTCATCGGTTTCGTCGGGCTCGCCGCGCCGCATATCGCAGGAATGCTCGGCGCACGCACGTTTGCGCGGCGGATGGTCGTGGCGTCAGCCGGCGGCGCATTGCTCCTTTGGTTCACCGACCAGCTCGTGCAGGTTCTGCCGCTGCCGGAAGAGGTGCCGACAGGCACGGCGACAGCGCTCATCGGCGCGCCCCTTCTTCTCGCACTCCTGCCGCGCATGCGGGCAATCATGTCGACGCAAGGGGGGAGCGACGTCGCCTCGCCTCGCCACGTGATCCGTTGGTGGATGCCGTTTGCTGCGCTAGCTGCAACGGCCGCGACCATTGCCCTCGGTCTGTTTTTTGCACGTGGCGTCGACGGATGGCATTGGGCTTCCGGAGCCGAAATTGCGACCTTCCTGCCGTTACGCCTGCCGCGTGCGCTCGTTGCACTCTCGGCCGGCGCCATTCTCGCCATATCCGGCACGCTGATACAGCGCATGACTGGCAACCCCATGGCCTCGCCGGAAGTCCTCGGCATTTCGTCAGGGGCCGCTATCGGCGTCACCCTGCTGTTTCTGATCGGTATCGAACTCGACCGGACGAACATGGTCCTGGCGGCCACAGCCGGCGCGTTGCTGACGCTCGGGGCAATCGTGATGATGGCCGAAAGGACATTCTTTTCGCCCGACCACATTCTGCTTGCGGGAATTTCCCTGTCAGCCATGGGCACGGGGCTTGCTGCGCTGGTGCTGGCGAGCGGCGATCCGCGCATCGATTTCCTGCTCGCCTGGCTCTCCGGCTCGACCTACCGGGCGACACCGGGCGATGCGCTGACGGCAGGCTGCGTTTTGCTTGTTATCCTCGCCGGCTCCCCGCTGATGACGCGCTGGCTGGAAATCCTGCCGCTCGGCCAAGCGACTTCGATTGCGCTTGGCATTCCGCTGAAAACCGTGCGGCTTTACATTCTCATTGCCGCCGGTCTTTCCGCGGCTGTAGCCACGGTTTTTGTCGGCCCGCTGAGTTTCGTCGGGCTGATCGCGCCGCGTGCCGCTGACTACCTGGGCTATCACCGGCCGCTACCTCAGCTTTTCGTCAGCGCGTTCCTCGGCGGCGTCACAATGGCGGTCGCCGACTGGCTCGGCCGGACGATCATCTTCCCTTGGCAGGTGCCCGTCGGTCTGCTGATTGCCCTTATCGGTGGTCCGTTTTTCCTCTGGCAGGTGGCGAGCCGGAGATAAGCGCCGCCGCATTGCCCCTGGGCGAAACGGTCATGCCGCCGCCTTCGCCAGTTCTTCGAGATTGGCCATATCGAGCTCGCGCTTGCCGTCCTCGATCTCGTGGATCATGACGATCAGGCGAGCGGCAAGCGGCGTCGGAACCCGCGATTCCCTGCCGATTTCCACAACCGGCATCACCTGCGCCTCCACCTCGGTCTTGCGCTTGCGCACGGCAAGATCGCGCCAGATGCCGGAATGCGATTTCGCCGACGTCCGGTTATGCGCGACCATGTCGTCGAAGGACTTGTCGGCCTGCTCCGGCAAAGCCAGCGGCCCGAAGGCAGCCGGATCGAAACCGTCAAAGGCTTCCGGTCGGATGTTGTTGATGGCGGCCACCGTCGCCACTTCCAGCGCAAGCCTGCGCAAAACCTGGCGGGCGACCGGATTGGCGAGTACATCGGCAATGCTCTCATTGGTCAGGGCCGTGCCGAAGAGCAGGGCGCCGTAGATGAGCTTACCCCAGAGAAAGCCCCAGATGTTGTTGGTGATCAGCGCCTTCGGCTCGAACTGCCGGATGAGCTCGTAGATATCCTCGGCCCTGTCGGTGAAACGCCCGTCGAGCTCGCCGATCACCACGGCGCCCTCCCCGCCATACTGGACGACACCCGGCTGCAGATAATCCGCCCCGAAATTGACGAAACAGCCGACGACCCGATGTTCTCCGGCGATGCGGGCGATCACCCGTTCATTGAGACCGTTCTGGGCGGAGACCACATATCCGTCGGCGGGGAGATGCCGGACGAGGGATTTTGCCGCCGCTTCCGTATGATGGGCTTTGACGCAGAGAAAAGTCCGGTGATACTCGCCTTCCAGCTCCTCCGGCAGATAGGCCCTGGCCTTGACGGTATCTTCGAAAATCGGGCCGACGATCTTCAGACCATTCGCGTTGATCGCGTCGACATGTTCCCTGACGTTGTCGACAAAGATCACATCCTCTCCGGCGCGGAAGAAAGCCGCCCCCAGCGTGCCGCCGATCGCGCCGGCGCCCCAGATCAGGATTGGCCGGCTCATGCGCAACCGCCGGTGATGATCTCTTGACGCTGGGTGCACAGCGGCACCGGCAGCTCACGGTCGATGCAAAAATCCATGGACACGATCACCATCTGTTCCAGTCGAATAGGGCGACCATGCCCCGCTATCTTCCCCCCGTCAAGCACGGCCCGGTTACGGATCACCCACCGGCAGACGACCGCCCGCGGATCCGACCGCCGCCACTTTTTCGGGTCAGCGGGCCAGTGGATAGATCAGCTGACCGTCCTCCTCGCCTCGGGGAAATGCGCCCTCGCGGCTGCGCTTCTCGGACTGCTGATAGCCCTGCGGGCTGATGCCGATATAACGCTTGAACATGCGGGAGAAATAATAGGCATCGGCATAGCCGGACAGTTCGGCGGCGCGCTTTACCGTACAGCCGCCGGCCATCAGGCCCATGGCTCGCTCCATCCGCTTGAATTCCTGAAACTTGTCCGGGGTCCAGCCGACGCGCTTCCTGAACTCCCGCTTGAAATAATCCGGGTTGTAGGGCGCCGAATGGATCGTCCTCTCGACGATCCCCTCGTCAAGAGGATCGGCGGCGATCTGGCTCGCGGCCACCATCACTGAAAAGGACAGAGCGTCCGGGTTGTTGACATTGCCCACCGACTGCTCCTTCCAGCCGATGTGAGCCTGCTCGATGAATTCGATCAGCAGGAACATGAAGAGATGATGCTGGAGGAGTGTCGTCGAATAAGGCGGCGCATTGTCGTGGTAATAACGCGTCAGCGGCCCCATCATGTCCCAGCGGGCGAGCGTGACGGCATGCTTCAGGTTCATCTGGCCGATCAGGTCCAGCCGCCCGAAAAGGTCGAGCGTGAAATGCTGGGCGATGCCGGTATATTCCTCCCGCGAGGTCGAGTAGCCGGAGAACCGCGTATTGGCACGCAACAGCATCGCGCGGCCCGGCGCCATCTCGATCGTCTCGCCCTCCACCTCATAACGCGCCGAGCCCGTCAGGCAGATGATCAGGTCATGGACACTGTTCGATTTGTCGACACCCCAGGTCGGCGAATGCTGCATCCTTATGGTTGAACGCGTCAGCGTCAATGCCATTGCATTCATCGGAATCGCAGACAAAACGCTACCTTCGATTTTCTCCATCCTTTTCCCCGAATTCGTCGATTTGATCTCACCCGCAAAGTGAGAATATCAGTCCGGGAGCTGAGAACTCAACATGTTTGCAGCAGTAATGGGAGGAAATGGCGCTTCATTTGCGCAAGCCTGATGGATTAGGCTGGAACGCAGATCGAACTGCCAGAGATTGCGATGCACAATACTGGAAGTATCTTTTCGAGGCCGGCGGCATGAGCGGCGACAACAGATTTCTGGGCCTGCTCTACCTGTCGCCCTTCGTCATCGGACTGCTGGTCTTCACCGCGCTTCCCTTCATCGCGTCGCTATATCTGAGCTTCACCAACTACAACCTGATGAACGAGCCGGTCTTCACCGGCCTGCAGAACTATATCCGGCTGTTCACCGGCGACCGGACGTTTCGCAAATCGCTGTGGGTGACGCTGGTCTACGTCTTCACCACGGTACCGCTGAAGCTGGCCTTCGCGCTCTTCATGGCGGTGATCCTCAATTACAAGCTGAAGTTCATCAATGTATTCAGGACGGCCTACTACGTTCCGTCCATTCTCGGCGGATCGATCGCCATCGCCGTGCTGTGGCGCTACATCTTCGCCGATGTCGGCCTCGTCAACATGGGCCTCACGACGCTCGGCTTCGAGCCGGTCAACTGGTTCGGCGATCCGACCAATGCGCTGTTCACCATAACCCTTTTGCGCCTGTGGCAGTTCGGCTCGGCCATGGTGATTTTCCTGGCGGCCCTGCAGAGCATCGACAAGACGCTCTACGAAGCCGCCTCGATCGACGGCGCCGGCAAGTGGACGAGCTTCGTCTACATCACCCTGCCGCTGATCACGCCTGTCATCTTCTTCAATCTGATCATGCAGATGGTCCAGGCCTTCCAGGAGTTCAACGGCCCCTACATCATCACGCAGGGCGGCCCGCTGAAATCCACCTATCTCCTGCCGATCTACATCTATGACGAGGCCTTCAAGCGTTTCGACATGGGTTATGCGTCGGCGATCGCCTGGGTCCTGTTCCTGATCATCATGGCCCTCACCCTCATCGCCTTCTGGTCCTCGCGCCACTGGGTCTATTACGCCGGCGACAAGAGGAGCTGACCATGACCGATCACATCCTCTCGCAGAACTCTCCGGCCGCCCACGATATCGACATCGCCCGCAGCCGCGAAACGCGCCGCCACCGCCTCAATGCCGTGCTGCGATATGCGCTGCTGACCGCCGTCGGGCTGCTGATGCTCTATCCGCTGATCTGGCTGATCGGCGCGTCGTTCAAGACCAATTCGGAGATCTTTTCCAATCCCGGTTTCTGGCCGGAAAACCCGACGCTCGACGGTTATATCAAGGGCTGGAAGACTTCGACGCCCTATTCCTTCGGCACTTTCTTCCTCAACACGCTGTGGATCGTCATCCCGAAAGTGATCGGCACGGCGATTTCCTGCACCGCGGTTGCCTATGGTTTCGCCCGCTTCGATTTTCCGGGCAAGAAGATCCTTTTCGCGGCGCTGATCGCGACGCTTCTCCTGCCGAACGTCGTCACCCGCATTCCGCAATACCTGATCTTCCGCGATCTCGGCTGGCTCGACAGCTACCTGCCGCTCTGGGTGCCCTCGGCGCTGGCAGGCGACGCCTTCTTTGTCTTCATGCTGGTGCAGTTCCTGCGCGCCATCCCGCGCGACATGGAAGAAGCCGCCCGCGTCGACGGCGCGACCACCTGGCAGACGCTGATCTTCATCGTCGTGCCGCTGCTGATGCCGGCGCTGATCTCTGTCTGCCTCTTCCAGTTCATGTGGACGATGAACGACTTCCTCGGGCCGCTGATCTACATCTCCTCGGTCGACAAATACCCGATCTCGCTGGCCCTGAAACTGTCGATCGACACGACCGAAGCCTTCGAATGGAACCGGGTGCTCGCCATGTCGGTCCTGTCGCTGGCGCCGGCGCTCGCGGTCTTCTTCCTCGCCCAGAAATATTTCATCGACGGCATCTCGTCCGGCGGGATCAAAGGATAGTCACATGGCGCGCCTTCAACTGAGAAACCTCGAAAAGGACTACGGTTCGTTCCGCGCCGTGCATGGCATCAATCTCGATGTCGAGGACGGAGAGTTCATGGTGCTGGTCGGCCCTTCCGGCTGCGCCAAGTCGACGACGCTCCGGATGATCGCCGGGCTGGAACGGGTGACCGGCGGCGAGATCCGCATCGGCGGCGAACTGGTCAACGACAAGACGCCGGGCGACCGCGGCATATCCATGGTCTTCCAGAACTACGCGCTCTATCCGCATATGAAGGTGCGCAAGAACCTTTCCTTCAGCATGCGGCTGAAGCGCCGGCCAAGCGCGGAGATCGAGCAGGCGACAAACCATGTCTCCAGCCTGCTCGAGATCGACCCGCTGCTCGACCGGCTGCCGAAACAGCTCTCCGGCGGCCAGGCGCAGCGCGTCGCGGTCGGTCGGGCGCTGATCAAGAAGCCGCAAGTCTTCCTGTTCGACGAGCCGCTTTCCAACCTCGACGCCAAGCTGCGCGCCTCGATGCGGGTACGCATCACCGACCTGCACAAGCGGCTGAAGGCGGAAAACCAGCAGGCGACCGTCATCTACGTCACCCACGACCAGACGGAAGCCATGACCATGGGCGACCGGATCTGCGTCATGAAGGACGGCCGCATCATGCAGGTGGCCGATCCCGTTACCCTATACAGCCGTCCGGCGAATACTTTCGTCGCCGGCTTTATCGGCAGCCCGGAAATGAATTTCCTCGACGGCACGTTCGAAGGCCCTGAAAGTGTCAGGGCCGCGGACCAGACGATCTCGCTTGGCGCAGACTTCGCGCGCCGTCTTTCCGGCGAGCCGAGCGGCGGCGTGACCATCGGCATCCGTCCCCAGCATCTGCGCATCGCCGCAGCCGAGACGCCGGGCACGCTGAAGGGCAAGCTCAATCACATCGAGTTCATGGGCCACGAAGTCTACCTGTATGTCGACATCGGCCCGAAACGCATCATCGCCGTGGTGCCGTCCGCGTCCTACGACCGCGGCGCGCTTCGCGACGACTGGGTCTGGCTGAGCCCGGACCCGAAGGGAGTTCATCTGTTCGATCGCCAGTCCGGGGAGAACATCAGCCTGGCGCTTTGAGATTTCGTCGTTCCAACTTGGGAGGAGCCAAAATGAGAACCATGATCATGACGGCGGCTTTGTTTGCCGCCACCAGCCTTTCGACCGCATTCGCTTCGGATCTGCGCATGTCCTGGTGGGGCAGCGACGACCGTCATGTCGCGACCCAGGAGGCCCTGAAACTCTGCGGCGCCAAATTCGGCCATACGATCGCACCGGAATTCACCGGCTTCCAGGGCCACCAGGAAAAGATCGCCACCCAGCTTGCCGGCCGCACAGAGGCGGACATCATGCAGGTGAACTGGCCCTGGCTGCCGTTGTTCACCAAGAACGGCGACGGCTTTGCCGACCTCAATCAGTACAAGGACATCATCGACCTCAGCCAGTGGTCGAAGTCGGATCTCGACAGCGGCACCGTCAAGGGCAAGCTGAACGGCATTTCCGTCTCCACCACCGGCCGCGTCTTCATGTTCAACAAGACAACCTATGACAAGGCCGGCATTCCGATCCCGAAGACCTGGGAAGAGCTGATCGCCGCAGCGCCGAAGATGAAGGAAAAGCTCGGCAAGGACTATTATCCCTTCGAAGGCGCTGCACTCGACGCGCGCCTGATGGTGATCCTGCGCACCACCCAGAAGACCGGCAAGGACCTGATCGACCCGGCCACCAACAAGGTCGCCTGGAGCGAAGCCGAACTCGCGGAAGGCCTGGAATTCTACAAGACACTGGTCGACAAGGGCGTGATCGAGAGCTGGAAACAGGTGGCCGCCGGCGGCAACACGCCGCTGCACGAAAACCAGAAATGGGCCAAGGGCCAGATCGCCGGCACCTATCAGTGGGACAGCACCTACGGCAAGATCGCAACCCCGATGGAAAAGGGCCAGGAACTGGTTCCCGTCAAGCTCCTGACCATCGAGGGTGCAAAGACCGACGGCGTCTATCGCAAGCCCTCGATGCTGTTCTCGATCTCCAGGAACAGCAAGGACCCGAAGGGCGCTGCCCAGGTGCTGAATTGCCTGCTCAACGACCCCGAAGCGGTCAAGATCATGGGCGCGACGCGCGGCATACCCTCCAGCAAGATCGCTCTCGACACGCTGACCAAGGAAGGCAAGATCAAGCCGGTGCAGGTGGAAGCCTATAAGCGGGTGATGGAGCCGACGAGCCCCGGCGTCTCGCCGCTCAACGAGCATCCGCGCGTCACCGAAGTCTTCGATACCAATTTCGAAGCCTTCGCCTATGGCCAGCAGTCTTCCAAGGATGCCGCGACCGAGATCATAGCCGGCATCAACCAGGCACTGACGGGGATCTGAGGACGTGACCAGCGTCGCCATCGAACTCCTGATCGCCGGCCCCCGCAGCGCAACTTTCAGCGTCGATGCCGAAAGGCATCTCCACGCGCGGAAGGACAAGCTTGCCTGGCAGGTCCTGGAGATCGGTGGCATTCTGGTAGCCGAGGGGGCGACGTCGAAAGTCGTCTTCACGGTCACCGATCTCGAGCCGGATCAGCCCTACCGCCTGGAAACCGGCGGTACCCGGCTCGAGTTCACCACCCGGAAGGAAACAGCCTTCCTCGACATCCGCGCTTTCGGCGCCTCGACGGAAGCAACGAACAATGCGGTGGCGATCCAGCGCGCCATCGACGCCTTGCCGGCTGCGGGCACGTTGAGGATACCGGCCGGGCGTTGGTTCAGCGGCCCCATCTTCCTCAAAAGTCACATGACGCTCCTCATCGACAACGCCGCGAAGCTCGCGGCGATTGCGACGAGGGAGGACTTTCCCATCCTGCCCGCACGCCATGCGGATAACCGTATCCTCGGTACCTGGGAAGGCGTGGCGGAAGCCTGTTATGCCAGCCTGATCAACGCGATCGATTGCCGGGACGTGCATCTGGCCGGGGCCGGCATCATCGACGGCGGCGGGGATCGTGGCGACTGGTGGTCGTGGCCGAAGGAAACGCGCCAGGGCGCGCGGCGGCCCCGCACCGTCTTCCTCTCGGCCTGCGAGGGCGTCACGCTTTCCGGCCTTACCATCCGCAACTCGCCGTCCTGGACGGTCCATCCGGTCCTCTGCAAGGGGCTGATCGCTGCGGATCTCAAAGTCGAAAACGACCCGGATTCCCCGAATACCGACGGGCTCAATCCCGAAAGCAGCTCCGATATCCGCCTTGTCGGCCTGCACATCTCGGTAGGCGACGATTGCATCGCGCTGAAAGCCGGCAAACGCAGCCCGCTCGGCGGACCCGACCGTCCAACCGAACGGGTGGAGATCGAGAACTGCCTGATGGAACGCGGCCATGGTGCGGTCGTCATCGGCAGCGAGATGAGCGCCGGCATAAGCGACATCGCCATCCGGAACTGCCACTTCAGGGGGACAGACCGCGGACTGCGCATCAAGACGCGGAGGGGTCGCGGCGGTACCGTGAGCGACATTCGGATTGCTGACAGCCTGATGGAGGACGTGGCGACGCCGATTGCCGTCAATTCCTTCTATTTCTGCGATGCCGACGGCCGCTCGGACTATGTGCAGTCACGCTCGCCGCTGCCCGTCTCCGGGGAAACGCCCAGCATCAGGTCGATCACCGTCGAGAATGTCACCGTGTCAGGCGCGCGAACGGCGGCCGCCGTCTTCTACGGCCTGCCGGAAGCGGCGATCCGCGACATCTCCTTCGAAAACTACGCGGTTTCCTTCGCGCCGGATGCCGAGGCGGAGGTGCCGGAAATGGCCTCTCTTCTCCTCCCGCTCCGGCATGCCGGGATCGTTGCCGAAAACGCCGTTTTCAGCCGCCTTGCAAGGCTTTCCCCCGGTTCCATCCATCCAGATCAAGACTGAAAACCCGATGCTTCAAGACTACTTCGAGAGTTACGTACGCGATTATGAGTATTACAAAGGTGGCGCCTGGTGCTACGAGGACGGCTGTCTCTATCGTGGCCTGATCGCGCTTTACGAAGCAACCGGCAGCCGCCGGTGGCTGGATCATCTGATCCGGCTGGTCAGCGGCCAGATCGATGCACAGGGCCGGCTTGTCGGCTACGAGATCAACGAATTCAATATCGATAATATCCTGCCCGGACGTGCCCTCGTCTTTCTCCACCGGCATACGGGTGAAAGCCGCTGGCTCGACGCCGCCGCGCCGCTGGCCCGCCAGCTCGAAACGCATCCGCGCACCGGCAGCGACGTTTACTGGCACAAGCTGCGTTACCCGCACCAGATCTGGCTGGACGGGCTCTACATGGCGCTGCCGTTCAAGGTCGAATACGCCCGCGCGGCTTCAAAACCGCAGGCGATCGACGAGGCGCTTCGGCAATTCACGACGGCGCTCGACCTCACATATGACCGGCAGGCCGATCTCTACCGTCATGGATATGACGAGGCCCGGCAGCAGCCCTGGGCAGATGCGGAAAGCGGCCTTTCACCGGCACATTGGGCAAGGTCGATCGGCTGGCTGGCCATGGCCTTCGTCGATATCATCGAAAACCTGCCCGCCGGCACCACGAGGCGCGAACTCACCGATCGCGCAGCGGCGCTGGCATCCCGGCTGATCGCCCTCCGCACCGCGGATCACCGCTGGCTGCAGGTGATCGACCGGCCGGACGAGGCGCTGAACTACCCTGAAAGCTCCGCCACGGCGATGTTCTCCTACTTTCTCCAGAAGCTCGCGCGGCTCGGGGGGCCTACCGCCTTTTCCGAAGCCGGCCGGGCGAGCCTGCAATCGCTGACGTCGCAGGAACTGCGGCCGGATGCCGACGGCCGTGCAAGGCTCCACAACATATGCTGCGTCGCAGGTCTCGGCGGTTTCAACGGCCGTTATCGCGACGGAACGGTCGGATATTATCTCTCCGAGGAAATCCGACCCGACGATATCAAGGGTGTCGGGCCGATGATGATGGCCTATGCGGAAACGCTGCTGGACACACAAACGGTGATGCCCCAGTCTGCGCGGCTGGAAGCCCCGGCCGAACTCAGCGCCGCCGCCAAGCGGTAGCACCGCGCGCCGACAAACAGGAGGAAACTACACCATGACGATCGATGTCCGGACGCGCCATGCCGTTCACTACAGCCAGTCGGAGCGCATGACGAGCGCGGAACTGCGCGAGAACTTCGTGATCGAAGAACTTTTCGTCGCAGGGGCGCTTCAGGCCGTCTACACCCACTATGACCGGATGCTGGTCGCAGGTGCCGCACCAACCGAGAGAAGCCTCGGCGTCGGTGGCGAGCTGGCGAAGATCGTCGGCGCGGATTATCTCCTGGAACGCCGCGAGCTCGGCCTGATCAATATCGGCGGAGCGGGGCGCGTCATCGCGGATGGCAAGGCCTACGAACTGCAGCCGATGGACGGGCTCTATCTCGGTATGGGAACGAAGGAAATCTTCTTCGAGAGCGCCGATGCCTCGGCTCCTGCCAAATTCTACATCAACAGCGCGCCGGCACATGCGACCTTGCCCTCCCGGATCGTCAGCAGCTCGGATGCGATCGAGAACAATCTGGGCGACGGCACGACCTCGAACAAGCGCAAGCTCTATCAGTATCTGCATCCGAAAGTGCTTCCGACCTGCCAGCTGCTGATGGGCCTGACACGGCTGGAGACCGGCAGCGTCTGGAACACCATGCCGGCGCATTTGCATGACCGGCGAATGGAAGCCTATCTTTACTTCGAGCTGCCGGAAAATGCCTTCGTGGTTCACCTGATGGGCCGACCGGAGGCAACCAACCACCTGATCATCCGCAATCAACAGGCCGTGCTTTCGCCGCCCTGGTCCATCCATTGCGGCGCCGGCACCGGTGCCTACGCCTTCATCTGGAGCATGGCCGGCGACAACCAGTCCTTCACCGACATGGACATGGTGGACATGAAGAGCCTCAAATAGGCTGCCCAAGCCATTCGCTCTGGAGCGCCGGCCCGATCGGACCGGCGACGGCGCAAACCGTCAGACGGAAACTATGCGCGGCTCCTGTCGGGATGCCGCGCGGTCCCCTGGAGGCATAGGGTTCTTGCAGGGCCCGGTGGACCGGCGCTCGACGATCCTCGATGCGACCTGAACCCTTCTGGCCGGCGTTCCCGGCTGGCGCGGGTTTTCGATCCGCTCGAGCAGCAGCCGCAGGCCGACGGCACCGCATTCCTGGCCCTCCATGCGCACGGTCGTCAGAGGCGGCGAAATCTGCTTTGCCGGCGAGAAATCCCCGAAACCGACCACCGAGACGTCGTCGGGAATGCGATAGCCCTGCCCCAGGAGTTCGGAAACGACGGTGAGCGCCAGCCCGTCATGGGCGCAAAAGAAGGCGGTCGGCCGTTCGCCCTTGTCCTTCAGCGTCCGGTAGGCATCGGCAAAGCCGTTCTGCTCCTCGAACTGCAGAACATGCAATGCGACATCCGGATAACGTTCGGCGATTTCACGCGCGCCGTAAAAGCGCTCGCGGCGACCGCGATAGCCGGGCGTCCCGTAGACATAGGCGATGGAGCGGTGGCCGAGCTCGATCAGATACTGGATTACGGCCTGCCCTGCCTCGTGATCGGTGCCGGAGACCTGGTCGGCATCCTCGAGCGGATCCACCCATCCGAACCGGATGATCGGCGTACCCGTCGCCATCGCCGCATGGATTCCCTCGCGCTCATGCGGACCGACGAGCAACAGCCCGGCGCAGCTGCGCGCCAGTTCCTCGAGCTGGCCCCGGCTGTGCGTCCATAACATCCTGAGGTCCATGCCAAGCCGGTGCGCCTCGGCCTGAACGCCACTCTGGATCTGCATGTGCAGCTCGCTATTGACCGGATCGAGGTCGTGAAACACCACCGCGATATCGCCGGACGCGGCCTGGTTGGCCGGCTTGGTATAGCCGAGGCGCTCCGCCGCCTCGCGAATGCGCTCGCGGGTTTCGTCGCTAACCCCGCTTTTGCCGGACAAGGATCTGGACACCGCGTATTTCGAAAGGCCGACCTCGCGCGCGATCGTCTGTAAGGTGACCCGTCCCCTGCTCTTCATTTCCCATACCCTCCGCTGCTGCCGCCTGCTTACGACGCTGCGCTGCAAAACGCAATTTTACCAAACAACGCTACATAACACTTTACCTAACAGTATTCGAATGCAAACTTTTCGTTATCCACGCTGAAAGGGAAACAAGAGGTAACGGCGGGGATTGTCTGGAGGAGACACTCATGATCAAGCTGAAACGTCGCGCGTTTCTGGCCGGGACCTCGGCCGTTTTGATTTTGCCGGCGCTGCCGGCCCTGGCCGTCGACTACAAGGAATCAGGCATCCTGAAGGACAAGGTCGCAAGCGGCGCCCTTCCGCCCGTGAAGGATCGGCTTCCCGCCAACCCCCTTGTCGTCAAACCGGTTGAAAGCGTTGGAAAATACGGAGGCGACTGGAAATTGGCACTGGTCGGCGGCGGCTCGCTCTCCATGCTGTTCCGCTACCAGGCCTATGAACCGCTGCTGCGGTATACGCCGGATTGGTCTGGAGTGACGCTGAATGTCGCGGAAGCCTTCGACGGCAACGCAGACTCCACCGTCTATACCATCCGCCTGCGCAAGGGCATGAAATGGTCCGACGGCCACCCCTACACCACCGCCGACGTGAAATTCTGGTACGATACCATTCTCACCGACAAGCGCGTCGCCGTCACCAGCCAGGGCCACTGGAAGACCGCCGGCAAGCCCGCAAAGCTCGAAGTGGTCGACGAGCAGACCTTCAAGGTGATCTTCGAAAAGCCTAACGGTATGTTCCCGTTGCAGGTCGCGTGGTCCAACTGGGATCACACTACCCGCTGCCCGAAGCATTATCTCGAACAGTTCCACATCGATTACAATCCGAAGGCGGACGAGCTTGCCAAGAGCCGCGGGTTCCAGACGTGGATCGCCGCCTTCCAGTCGGCGTCCGGTTTCCAGGACGACAACGCCTTCTTCCTCAACTCCTCGAAAAAGCCCACCCTCAACGCATGGTATTTCACGATCGCGCCGGGTGAAAACACCGAGCGCGTGGTCGCCGAGCGCAACCCCTACTACTGGAAGGTCGATACGGAGGGCAACCAGCTGCCTTACATGGATCGTATCGTCTACCAGATGGTTGCCGATCCGCAGGTTCTGCTCCTGAAATGCATGCAGGGCGAAATCGACCTGATGGACCAGTATATCGCGACGCCGAACAACAAGTCGGTTCTCTACGACGCGCGCAAGCAGGGCGGTTATGACTTCTACACGCTGACCTCGACCGAGGCCAATGTGATGAACTTCATCTTCAACCTGAACCATAACGACGAGACGAAGCGGAAACTCTTCCGCAACAAAAAGTTCCGCGCGGCTCTCTCGACGGCGCTCGACCGCCAGACGCTAATCGACGCGGTGCTGGTCGGCCAGGGCGCGCCCGCCCAGCCGTCGATCATCGAAACCGACCCGCTCTATAACGAGCAGCTCGCCAAGCAGTTCACCGAATACAGCGTCGACAAGGCGAATGCCATGCTCGACGAACTGGTCCCCAAGCGCGACAGCCAGAACTTCCGTCTCGACGAGAAGGGCCGGCGGCTGACGATCATCTTCGAGATCGATCAGGCGCGCCCGGTCTTCCTCGATCTCTTCCAGCTGGTCATCCCGATGTTCCAGGCGGTCGGTATCGATACGCAGATGCGCACCATGGACCGCTCGCTCTGGGAAACCCGCGTCCGCCAGGGCCGCGATTTCGACGCGACCGCGCACCAGTTCGGCGCCAATGGCGGCGTCGCGGCCATGCTCGATCCGCGCTACTACGTGCCGACAGACAGCAATGCGATGTATGCCCCGGCCTGGCAGCTCTGGTATCTCGATCCGAAGAACGCCAATGCCGAGGAACCGCCGGAAGACACCAAGAAACAGCTTGCCCTCTACGACAAGCTGAAGGCGACTTCGGACCAGGCGGGCCAGCGCGAGATCATGAAGCAGATCCTGCAGGGCGCCGCCGAAGCCTTTTATGTGTTCGGCATTTCGCAGCCGCCGGACGGCTACGGCATCGTCAAGAACAATATGAAGAACATCACCAAGACCATGCCGAACTCCTTCGGCTGGCCGACCCCTGCCCCGACCATGCCGGAGCAGTTCTACAAGGTCTGACGGCCTCGCACATTCCGACTTCTTCCGGGCGCCGGTCTTAGCCGGCCGGCGCCACGGGACCCTTTTACCCGATGATTGGATGCCATCATGCTCGAGGCGAGACGACAGAACACCGACACCCTGCGGACCCCGGACTGGTTCAGGACCGCGACGCGCTGGACCCAGCTGACCTTCGTCGAGGATGACCCGGACAAATACGATCCCGCCTTCTGGATCGACGTCTTCAAGCGCACCAAATCCAATGCCGTCTGCCTCAGCGCCGGTGGCTACATCGCCTACTATCCAAGCAGGGTCCCCTATCACTATGTCAGCCAGTATCTGGGCGACAAGGATATTTTCGGCGCGCTCGTCGATGCGGCCCGCAAGCTCGACATGCACGTCATGGCCCGCGTCGACCCCCACGCCATTCATGACGACGCGGCCAAGGCCCATCCGGAATGGGTGATGATCAATGCCGACGGCACGCCGCGCCGCCATTGGGCCTATCCGGATGTCTGGGTCACCAATGCCTACGGCGACTACAATTCGGTATTCATGCCGGAGGTGGTGAAGGAGATCGTTCGCGAATACGATATCGACGCGATCTTCGCCAATCGCTGGCAAGGGCATGGCGTCGACTACAGCGAGGACAGCGCCCGCCGCTTCAAGGACATGTCCGGCTACGCCCTGCCCAAAAAGGCGGATGCCGAGGACCCTGCCTGGCAGGCCTGGCTGCAATGGCGCCGCCGGGTGCTGACCGACGTCATCGCCCAGTGGGACGATGCGGTGAAGGCGATCCGCCCGCATGCGAGCTTCATCCCGAACATGAGCGGCGCGTCGCTGATGGAGTTCGATCTCTCGGTCATCACCAGACATTGCCCCTTCCTCGTCGTCGATCACCAGGGCCGCAAGGGTCTGGAGCTCGGCTGGTCGGCCGGCCGCAACGGCAAGCGCATCCGCGCCACCTTTGCCGATCGCCCAGTGGTGCTGATCACCTCGATCGGTCCGGAAGAGGAATACCGCTGGAAGGATGCGGTGACCTCGGGCGAGGAAATGCAGCTGTGGATCAACAACGGCACGGCCCACGGGCTTTACGCCTGGTTCACGAAATTCAACGGCGTAGTGCCCGACAAGCGCTGGGTGGACCCGGTCGCCGAGGCTTTCGTGCTGCAGTCGGCCGTCGAACCGGTCATCGAAAGCATGAGGCCGACGGCGGAAATCGCCGTGGTCGACCCGTCGACGACCCTGCGCCACTGGGCGCCCGAAGACCGCCACGCGGCGGAGAAACACGATCTCGGCGTCTACCACGCCCTGGTCGAGGCGCGCCTGCCCTTCGAACTTCTCTCCGACCAGGTGCTGACCAAGGACAACCTCGACCGCTTCAAGGTCATCGTGCTCGCCAATGCCTCCTGCCTTTCGGATGCGCAGAACGAGGCGATCCGCGCCTATGTGGCACGCGGCGGCAGCGTCGTCGCCTCCTACGAGACCTCGCTTCGCGACGAATTCGGCAAGGCGCGGCCGGAATTCGGCCTCTCGGACGTGCTCGGCGCCAAATTCGTCTCCGGTCCGCGCGGCATCGTCAAGAACACCTATGTGGCGCTCTCCGGCGACCACCCGGTCAACAAGGGTTTTGATGGCGCCGAGCGGATCATGGGCGGCACAAGGCTGATCCATGTCGAGCCAGCGGCGGGCGCCGCAACACCCTTCCTCTACGTACCTGATTTCCCGGATCTTCCCATGGAAGAGGTCTATCCTCGCAAGGCGCCGGAAGGTGCTGCGGTCGTCGCCCGCGAAACCGGCAAGGGCGGCCGCACGGTCTATATTCCCTGGAATATCGGGGAGATCTTTTGGGAAGTGTTTGCGGTCGATCATGGCCGCCTGCTCTCCAACGCCGTCCATTGGGCGCTCGGCAAGACCCCGCGCGTCACCGTCAAAGGCCCGGGAGTCATCGACCTTGCCCTGCGCGAAAACGCCGACGGCATTGCCCTCAGCCTCTTCAACCTCACCAATCCGATGATGATGAAAGGCCCGATCCGCGAAAATTACCCTCTGGCGGCCCAGACCGTTTCGGTGGAAGTTCCAAACGGCAAGTCGGTGGCGAAAGCCTGGCTCGTGGTTGCAGACCGGGCGGCAAGCTTCGGCGTGAAGGATGGACGCGCGGAAATCGACGTGCCGGGCATAGAGCGGCTGGAGGTGCTGCATCTCACCTGGAAATAGGGTGGGAGACTGATTGGAGGAGCGTTTCCGGCCTGGAGGGGCCGGGAGCGGATGGAGATCCGAAGGTGGCGCCCCAAGCGGCGTCTTCAACGGGAGGAGAACTATTCCGATGCTTGGCTACATCTTCAAGCGCGTGCTCTACATGATCCCGACCCTGTTCGGCATGTCGCTGATATCGTTCCTGATCATCCAGCTGCCGCCGGGTGACTACCTGACGTCGATGATCGCCACGATGAGCGACAGCGGCCAGGCCGTCGATCCGGCCCAGATCGAGCGGCTGAAGGAAATCTACGGTTTCGACGACCCCTTCTACATCCAGTATCTCAAATGGATCTGGGGCATCGTCAGCCGTGGCGATTTCGGTCACTCGTTCGAGTGGAACCAGCCGGTCTCCGGCCTGATCTGGGCCCGGATGGGCTCGACTCTGGTCATCTCGCTGCTGAGCCTGCTGTTCGTATGGATCGTCGCGCTGCCGATCGGCATCTATTCCGCCGTCCGCCGCCATTCGGTCGGCGATCACGTCTTCACTTTCTTCGGCTTTATCGGCCTTGCCGTGCCGAACTTCATCCTGGCGCTGGTGCTGATGTATGTCGCCTACCGCTATCTCGGCCAGAGCGTCGGCGGCCTCAACTCACCCCAATTTGCCGAGGCACCCTGGAGCCTTGCCAAGGTCGGCGATTTCCTCGCCCATCTGTGGATCCCGATCATCATCATCGGCGCCTCGGGAACGGCGGCGCTGATCCGTATCCTGCGCGCCAACCTCACCGACGAGCTGCACAAGCCCTATGTGATCACCGCCCGCGCCAAGGGCCTGCCGGAATACAAGGTCATCCTCAAATATCCGGTGCGGATCGCCCTCAACCCGTTCGTTTCGGCGATCGGCTGGGTACTGCCACATCTGGTGTCCGGGGTGACGATCACCGCCATCGTGCTCAACCTTCCGACCGCCGGCCCGCTGCTGTTCAGGGCGCTGGTGTCGCAGGACATGTATCTCGCCGGCAGTTTCATCCTGCTTTTGAGTGCGCTTACCCTCGTCGGCATGCTGTTATCGGATCTGCTGCTTGCGCTGCTGGATCCGCGCATCCGGTTCAATTGAGGGAGGCGGCATGAGCACGCACGAGACATTCGGAACCTATTCCGGCCCCGTCCACACCGTCGCCGACGGCCCCTCGATCAGTCCGCTGAAGGCGGGCAAGACGGTTTCGACCGCGACCGTCGGGCCCTGGCGGCTGATCGCCGGCAAGCTGGTCCGCCAGAAGGTGGCGATGGTGGCAGGCGCCATCATCCTCATCCTTTACCTGATCGGCCTGTTCGCCGAGTTCCTCGCGCCCGCCCTGCCCGCCACCTCACGGCCGCAATATACCTATGCACCACCGCAGGGCCTGAGCTTCTTCGTCACGAAGCCGGACGGCAGTACCGAGTTCAATTTCCATGTGAAGGGCTACAAGGTGGAAATCGAAAAGGTGGCGCTGCGGCGCACCTTTGTCGTCGATGACACCAAGGTCGTGCCGGTCGGGCTGTTCGTCAAAGGCCCGCGTTACGAACTCTGGGGCCTGATCCCCATGGACCGCCACCTGATCGGCCCGATCAACCCCAACGACCCGATGTACCTGCTCGGCGCCGACCGCCTCGGCCGCGACGTCTTCTCGCGGCTGGTCTACGGCACGCGGATTTCCATGTCGATCGGCCTCGTCGGCGTCGCCATGTCGCTCGTGCTCGGCGTGGTGCTCGGCTCGATATCCGGCTTCTACGGCGGCTGGATCGATACGGTGATTCAGCGCATCATCGAGGTGGTCAGCGCCATGCCGACCATTCCGCTCTGGCTCGGCCTCGCGGCAGCGATCCCGCTCACATGGTCGCCGGTCAACGTCTATTTCGTCATCACCATCATCGTCTCGCTGCTCGGCTGGACCAGTCTTGCGCGCGAGGTGCGCGGCCGGTTCCTGGCGCTTCGCAGCGAGGATTTCGTTACCGCCGCGATGCTCGACGGATCGAGCGAGAAGCGGCTGATCTTCCGCCATATCCTGCCGTCGCTGACGAGCCATATCCTCGCCGTCGTCACACTCGCCGTGCCGACCATGATCGTTGCCGAAACCTCACTTTCCTTCCTCGGCATCGGGCTGAAACCGCCCGTGGTCAGCTGGGGTGTTCTGCTGCAGGACGCCCAGAACATCCGCACGGTGGCGACCGCGCCATGGCTCCTGATCTGGCCCTCGCTTGCCGTGGTCGTCGCGGTGCTGTCCTTCAATTTCTTCGGCGACGGTCTGCGCGATGCCGCCGACCCCTATGACAATTGAGGAGGAAACCATGACCGATCTTGCCGAAGACGTCGTCCTCTCCGTCGAAAACCTCTCGATCGATTTCCGGTTGAGAACCCATATCCTGCATGCGGTCGAGAATGTCAGTTTCGACCTCAAGCGCGGGCAAACCCTCTGCCTGGTCGGCGAAAGCGGCTCGGGCAAAAGCGTCACCGCCCGCTCCCTGCTGCAGATCGTCGACCGGCCGGGCAGCATCGTCGGCGGGCGCATCCTGCTGCGCAATGGTAGCGAGATCACCGATATCGCCAGGCTCGATCCGGATAGCCGGACCATGCGCGCCATTCGCGGCCGCCGCATCGGCCTGATCTTCCAGGAACCGATGAGTTCGCTGTCTCCCGTCCATACGATCGGCTCGCAGATCGCCGAAGCCGTCCGTCTGCACAGCGACCTCGACAAGCGTGCCGCACGAGCGAAGACGGTCGAACTGCTGCGCCAGGTCGAAATCCCCAATCCGGAGCAGATGGCGGACCGCTACACGTTCGAATTTTCCGGCGGCATGCGGCAAAGGGCGATGATCGCCATGGCGCTCGCCGGCAATCCCGATATCCTGATCGCCGACGAGCCGACGACAGCGCTCGACGTGACCACCCAGGCGGAGATCCTCGACCTGATCAAGCGGCTGCAGGTGGAGCGCGGCATGGCGATGCTGCTGATCACCCACGACATGGGCATCGTCGCGGAAGTGGCGGACGAGGTCGCCGTCATGCGCTTCGGCCGCATCGTCGAGCGGGGTCCGGTCGATGCGATCTACCATGATGCCCAGCATCCTTATACGAGGCAGCTCCTCGCATCGACGGTAAAACTGACACGCCATGTCGAAGGCAGGGTGCCGGCGGTGGCCGCCTCGTCGCAGCCGCCACAACCGATCCTTTCGGTCCGCAATCTCGGCAAGACCTTCGGCTGGCACGGCAGAACCAATTCGCTGCGCGCGGTCGACGACGCCAATTTCGATCTCTATCCGGGCGAAAATCTCGGCATCGTCGGCGAAAGCGGCTCGGGCAAGACGACGCTCGGCCGGCTGATCCTGCGCACCGTCGAGCCGACCACGGGCAGCGTCGTCTACCGCAACAGGGATGGCGGCCAGGTCGAGGTCACCAGCCTGACGAAGAAGGAACTGCGCGGTTTCCATCGGGAAGTCCGGCTCGTCTTCCAGGATCCGTTTGCCTCGCTCAACCCACGCATGACGGTCAAGGACGTGATCGGCGATCCGCTGATCGTCAACGGCCTCGCGAAAGGCAAGGCGCTCGAAGAGCGCGTTGCCGAATTGATGCGTCTTGTCGGGCTCGATCCGATGGGCATGGAGCGCTACCCCCACGCCTTTTCCGGCGGCCAGCGGCAGCGCATCGGCATCGCCCGGGCGCTGGCGCTCGATCCGCGCATCATCATCGCCGACGAAGCGACCTCGGCGCTCGACGTGTCGATCCGCAGCCAGATCCTCGACCTGCTGCTCGACATCAAGAAGCGCCTCAACCTGAGCTTCATCTTCATCTCGCACGACATTTCGGTGGTGCGCTATTTCTGCGACCGCGTCGCCGTCATGCATCGCGGCAAGATCGTCGAGCTCGGCGAGGCCGAGCAGATCTGCACCGCGCCGCAGGAGGCCTATACAAAAAGCCTGATTTCCGCCGTTCCCAATCCCGATCCCCGCGACAAGCGCATGCTGCACCGGCACCGCTTCGTCGCGCCCGCCAACTGAGGACAGTGCCAGTGCCGAAATTCTCCGCCAATCTCTCCTTCCTCTACCAGGACCTGCCCTTCCTCGATCGTTTCGCGGCCGCGGCGAAGGACGGTTTCGGAGGGCTCGAATATCTCGGCCCCTATGCGGAACCGAAGGAGAAGGTCGCCGATGCACTGAATGCAAGCGGCCTCGTCCAGGCGCTGTTCAACGTGCCCTCGGGCGATTGGGCCGGCGGCGAGCGCGGCATCGCCTGTCTGCCGGACCGCATCCAGGAATTCCGAGACGGAGTAGCGCTGGCGCTGGATTACGCCAAGGCGCTTGATTGCCGGCAGCTCAATGTCATTTCGGGCCTGGTGGCGAACGGAGCCGATATCGACACCCTGGAAAACGTGCTGGTCGAGAACCTGAAATACGCAGCCTCGCGCTGTGCCGATGCCGGCGTCAAGCTGCTGATCGAGCCGATCAACCAACGCGACATTCCGGGCTTCTTCCTGTCGACGACCGATCGTGCGGAACGCCTCCTCGATAGGGTCGGCTCCGACAATCTCTATATCCAGTACGATTTCTACCACATGCAGATCACGCAAGGCGATCTGATCCCCACCTTCGCCCGCCTGAAGGACAGGATCGCGCATGTGCAGATCGCCGACAATCCCGGCCGCAACGAGCCGGGGACGGGCGAGATCAACTACACCTTCATACTCTCCGAACTCGACCGCCTCGGCTACGACGGTTGGGTCGGCTGCGAATACAGGCCGAAGGCCGGCACCAGCGAAGGCCTCGGCTGGATGAAGCCTTTCGCCGGAGGGCCACGCTAAGATCAACGCTTTTCAGGACTAACCGGACGCCATCTTCGCCGCTACCAGACCGGGGCCTTTCTCCGGAGGGCGGAGCCATGTCCGAACATCGATGAAAAAGGACAGGACCATGCTCAGAAACGATATCCAGTTCCCCTACGGCGCCGTCTATTTCCGCAAATCCAATCCGCCCCGCGAAGACTGGGAGCGCGACTATGCGACGGCAGGCGAGGATGGCCTCAACATCTTCCGCCACTGGTTCATGTGGAGTGCGATCGAAACTGCGCCGGGCGTCTACGACTGGGAGGAATACGACCGCCAGCTCGATCTCGCGGCGAAGAACGGCATCAAGACGGTCATCGCCGAACTCATCCATGCCGTGCCCGACTGGGCGGTGCGCAAATACGCCGATGCGTTGCAAGTCAATGCCGACGGCACCAAGCTCGGCTCCTACATGGGCGTTTCGGCGGCGACCGGCGGCTTTTCCAACAATGGCGGCGGCGCCGGCGCGCTGACGCTCAACTGCCCGGAGGTCAAGGAGGCGGCTGGCCGGTTTCTCACCGCGCTCGCCACCCGCTATAAGGACCATCCGGCGATCTACGGCTACGACGTCTGGAACGAGTGCAATTATTCCGCCGATGTCGATTACAGCAGCTATGCCAAATCGGCCTTCCGCATATGGCTGGAGAAGAAATACTGCACGCTCAAAGCGCTCGCCAAGGCCTGGTATCGCTACAGCTATGCGGCATGGGAGGATGTCGAGCCGCCGGTCCACATGGCGCCCTATCCGGAATGCATCGACTGGCTGCAGTTCAAGCGCGACAACTTCTACGACCAGATGCAATGGCGCATCGACACGATCCGCGCCATCGACCAGAAGAACACGATCGCCGCCCACGGCATTTCCGGTGCGATCCCAAACATGGCGGCGAACGGCTGCGATGACTGGCTGGCCGCCTCCAAGGTCGAGGTCTACGGTTTCACCTGGATCCAGGCCCGCAAGGGGACGGAAGCCTGGAAGAACTGGTACGGCGTCGATATCAACCGCGCCGCCGCTCGCGGAAAACCCTTCTGGCATGCGGAGCGCCAGGGCGGGCCATTGTGGCTGCAGCCGCAGGTGATCGGCCGCGACAAGGATGACGGCCGCGTCGCCGAGCCCCAGGACATCCGCCTGTGGAGCATGACCTCGTTTGCGGGCGGCGCCCGCGGCGTGCTGAACCTGCGCTGGCGGCCGCTGCTCGACGGCCCGCTTTTTGGTGCCTTCGGCGCCTACGGCATGGACGGTTCCCGCACGGCGCGCTCGAAGATCCAGAGCGACATGGCCAAATGGGCGAACGATCCCGCGCAAGCCGCCCTGTGGGAGGCGAAGCCGGTGCGCGGCGAAATCGGCATTCTGGTCGTTCCCGAGACGCAGGAATGGGATTACCTGCTGAATTACGACCGCAAGGAAAAGCCCTATCCGGAAGCGATGTGGGGCGCCTACCGCGCCTTCCTCGAAAACGGCGTTCAGCCGGACTGGGTGCATATCGATGATATCGATGCCTATGACCGCCTCTATTTCCCCTATCCGATCATGTTCACCGCCGAGCAGGCCAAACGCCTCACTGCCTGGGTGGAGAAAGGCGGCACGCTGATCGCGGAGGCCTGCCCCGGCTATTTCGGCGACCGCGGCCATGTCGGCCAGGTGCAACCGAACATGGGCCTGGACAAGGTTTTTGGCGCCCGGGAGGATCAGGTCGAATTCATGCCCGACATCGGCGACCGCATCCATTTCAAGCTGGACGGGCTGAACGCCGACGGCGGCGGCTTCCTGCAATCCTACGTGCCGGCCGGCGGTACCGCGCGCGGCAATTTCGACGATGGACGGCTTGCCGTGGTCGAGAACGCCTACGGCCGGGGCCGCACGCTGCTAATCGGCACCAACCCCTCGGTCGCCTATTACAAGTCTGAGGGCAAGGCGAACGGCGCCTTCTTTGCGGAGCTGCTGCGTTGGTCCAACTGCACCCCGCATGCGGCTCTGTCGAACAGGGCGCTGTTCGCCCGCATCCACCGCAGCGAGAAGGGCAGCTTCCTCTGGCTCGTCAACCCGACCCGCTCGGTGCAGGCGACGGAGGTGACGCTGGCCGAGGGACACGGCCGGCTCGCTGCCGGCAAGGCAGTCTGGCCGGTCGGAAATACCCATGACGGCGGCAAGATCGAGGTGCCGGCCCGCGACGTGCTGATCTTGCCGCTCGCGTAACACCATCCGCCGCCCTCGGACAGAATGTCCCGGGGCGGCACTGAATCCGATTGGTCATCCTCAGCCTCGTAGACGTCCCGAAGCGCTTGCGGTAATGGCAGAAGACAGGAAGACAGTCGGAGAGCGGAATGCCGGAGCGGGATGTCATCGTCGTCGGCGCAGGGTTTACGGGCCTCAGCGCCGCGCTGGAGCTTGTCGATGCAGGGCTCGACGTGCTGCTGCTTGAGGCGCGCGATCGGGTCGGCGGCAAGGTCGAATCCGAGACGCTGTCGGACGGTACCCGCGTCGATACCGGCGGGCAGTTCTTCTGCCGCGACATGGCCGAGCTGATGGCGCTGATCGCCAGAAACGGCAAGACGCCGGTCATGACCCATTACGACGGCGAGATGATCTACCGGCCAGCCGTCCCGCCGCAACAGGGTTTCGCGCGCTGGCAGGGGGTGGATGCGTTGCGCGACCGGATGATCGCCACCGCTCCGGACGACCCCGATCTCGCGAAACTGACGGCCGCCGACTGGGTCGCCCGCCAGGACGACGTGCCGGGCGACATCAGGAAAAGCTTCCTGCGGCTGATCAAGGGGCTCTGGTGCCGCGCGCCCGAAGAAATCGCCTTTACCTGGCTCGCCTCGAACGACCGGCGCATTACCAATACCTATTCGGAAATGGAAATGTTCCTGCCCGATACGCTGCACGCACTGGCCGACCAGCTCGCGGCCAGGTTTGGCGACCGCCTGCGCCTCGGCACGGCGGTGACCGGCATCGAACATTCCGAAACCGGCGCCACCGTCATCGTCGGTGATGAGCGCCTCCCGGCGAAACGCCTCATCCTGGCGCTGCCGCCGGTGATGATCCGCCGGCTTCCGTTTTCGCCCGCTCTTCCCGGGCAATTTCAGAAGGCGCTTTCCGCCTGGGCACCCGGGCTTTCGATCAAGCTGCAGGCGAGCTACGACAGGCCGTTCTGGCGCGAGCGGGGGCTTTCGGGCGCCGTCATGTGGCACGAGCCCCAGGGGCTCTATGCCTGCGATGCCAGCCGCGGCGACTATGCCGGCCTGATCATCTTCGTCGGCGGCCCGGAAGCGCAGCAATGGCACGAGCGGCCGCGCGAGGAACTCACCGCCTTCATCCGCGAGCAACTGACCGAAGCCTTCGGGCCTGAAGGCGGTAATCCGCGCGATATCCATGTCCGCGATTGGGTCAACGATCCCTGGAGCGGCGGCGCCTATAGCGATGTCGTGATCGATCTCGATGCACGCTATGCGGAGGACATTATCAACGAAGGCATCCCGCCCATTCATTTCGCATCGTCGGAATTATCCCCCTCCTATCCGGGCTATGTCGAGGGCGCGATCGTGGCGGGCAGGCTGGCGGCAGGACGGGTCATCGGCGCATTGGCGAACAGCCGGTCGAAGATCGGGGGCGAATGACGCCTCTATCGGCCCGAAGGACGCAACGGACAAGCCGCACCTTCAGGCACTCCCCGTTTAATCGCTTCGAATCCATCCAAGCCATGACAATGGCTATTTCCTGTCGACAACATGTGTGCAATTATTCAGCCGCATTGGCTCGCGAGACAGGTCGACGATGGCGAAGAACGAACCGGCAGAAACCGACATACCCCGCGCACGCGGCTCAGGAACGCAGAGCGTCTATACGGTTCTGCGGGGAGAAATCCTCGCCATGACCTTGGCGCCGGGCAGCCCTCTCGACGAGGTGCGGCTATCCGAGCGTTTCGGCATGTCGCGCACCCCGATCCGTGAGGCCCTGCTGCGGCTTTCGGCCGATGGCCTCGTCGCCACGCTGCCGAACCGCAACACCATCGTGGCGACGATCGATTTCGCCTCGCTGCCCACTTATTTCGACGCGCTGACGCTGATGTATAGGGTCACCACCCGCGGAGCCGCCATGCGCGGGACGCCGCAGGCGATGGGCGAGATCCGCAAGCGCCAGGCGGAGTTTGCCGCCGCCGTCACCGCCCAGGATGCTTTTGCGATGATCGAGGCGAACCGGGAATTCCACGTGGCGATCGCCGAACTTGCCGGCAACGCCTATTACACCACATTCTTTGCCCGACTGCTCGACGAGGGGAGGCGCATCCTGCGTCTCTATTACCGCACGTTCGACGACCGCTTGCCGCGCCAATATGTCGACGAGCATGAGGAGATGATCGCCGCGATCGAAGCGCGCGACGTCGAGCGCTCCGACAAGCTCGCCATCAAGCACGCCGACCAGATCGTCCGGCAGATCCAGGACTATCTCGCCCGCGATCTCGGCCATCCCATCGACCTTGCCGCGGGCTGAGCCGCAACCTTCCGCATCCGTTTCACAGGACCAGAAATCATGAACTCCCCTTCGATCGACGCCGTGGTTATCGGCTCGGGTATAATTGGCGCGATGTCGGCGCATTACCTGCTGGAGGACGGCCGTTCGGTGCTGATAATCGAACGCGGCGAGGTGGCCAGGGGTGCGAGCAGCGGCAATGCCGGCATTCTCGCCTTTCCTGAGATCATACCGATCGCCGCCCCCGGCATGATGCGGAAGGCGCCGAAATGGCTGCTCGATCCGCTGGGACCGCTGAGCCTGCCGCCTTCCTACGCGCTCAACATGGTGCCCTGGCTGTGGCGCCTCTGGCGTGCCAGCGCCCGGCCGGCCTATGAACGCACCGTCGGTGTGCATGCCAGGATGATGCCGATGGCGCGCAGCGAAATGCTGCGTACCGTCGAGCGCACCGGCCTGCGGGCGATGGTGAAGCAGACCGGCACGCTCGACCTCTACGACAGCGAGGCGAGCCTCAATGCCGCAGGCAACGACTGGCTGGCGAAACGCAAGGCCGGTTTCGAGTTCCAGAAAGTCGGCCGCAGCGAGATCGAGGCTCTGCAACCGGGTCTTGCACCGCAATTCCAACACGGCGTCTTCACGCCGTCGGGCCTGCAGGTCTCCGATCCCCTGGAATTCACCCAGGCCCTGTTCAGCAATGCCATGTCGCGCGGCGCCTCGCTCCGGATCGGCGAAGCCACCCGTATCGAGCCGACGGCCGACGGCGCCCGTGTTGTGCTGGACGATGGCGCCGTCTTCGAGGCGAAGACCGTGGTGCTGGCAGGCGGCGCCTGGTCGAAAAAGATCGTGACCGGCCTCGGCGACCACGCGCCGCTGGAAACCGAGCGCGGCTACAACACGACGTTGCCGCAGGGCGCCTTTCCGCTGCATCGCCAGCTCTATTTCAACGATCACGGCTTCGTCGTCACGCCGCTCTCCTCCGGTATCCGCGTCGGCGGCGCCGTCGAACTCGGAGGGCTGAACCTGGCTCCGAATTACCGGCGCTCGGAAGCGATGCTGAAAAAGGCGAAAAGCTTCCTGCCGGATCTGAAGACCGACGGGGGCCGGCAATGGATGGGATTTCGTCCCTCAATGCCGGACTGCCTGCCGGTGATCAGCCCGTCAGGCGCCACGCCGGCGGTCATCTACGCCTTCGGCCACGGACATCTCGGCCTCACCCAGTCGGCAGCAACCGGCCGGCTGGTTGCAGATATCGCCGCGCGGCGGACGCCTGCTGTCGATATCCAACCCTACAGCATCAGCCGCTTCCGCTGAGGCAACCGACAGCAAAACATCGATCGGCAGAACATGCCGAATATCTACGAAATACAAACAGGATATAATCCTTGTGAAGCCGAAAGGAACCGGACATGGCCTGGTCTCACTCCGTGCCCAAGATCACCGATGACGAACGCCGGCAGCGCCTTTCGCGGCTGCAGGCATCGCTGGACGAAACGGGAGTGGGCGGCATTCTTCTCGGCGCCAGCGAAAGCCTGCGCTATTTCACCGGCCTTGTCTGGCACCAGAGCGAACGCCTGCTCGGTGCGCTGGTGACGCCGAAATCAGTGACCTACATCGTACCGGGGTTCGAACAGAGCCGCGTCGAGAGCCTTCCCCATCTGCCGGGCGAAATCGTCGTCTGGCAGGAGGACGAGGCAAGTGCCGCCCTCGTCGCCTCGCTGCTGCCCGCCAATGTCAAACTTGCGCTCGACGACGCGCTGCCGCTGTTCGTCTACCACCAGCTCGCCGCCGTCTTCGGCACCGGCCGGCTTGTCGATGGCGGACGGCTGATCCGCGATCTGAGGCTCCGCAAGTCGAAGGCAGAAATCGACCTCATTCAATATGCGATGAACCTGACGCTGGAGGTGCATCGCCACGCGCATGCCTTCATCAAGCCGGGCGTGCTTGCCTCCGACGTGGTGCGCCATATCGACGAACAGCATCGCGCGCTCGGCGCCGAAGGTGGTTCGAGCTTCTGCATCGTCTCGTTCGGGACCGCGACCTCGCTTCCACACGGGGCCGACGGCGACCAGACCTATGCCCCCGGTGACGTGGTGCTGGTCGACACCGGGTGCCGGCTCGACGGTTATCATTCGGATCTCACCCGCACCTATGTGCTGGAGGAGCCGACGAAGGAATTCGCCGTCGCCTGGGCGATCGAACGCGAGGCGGAACAGGCGGTCTTCGAGACCGCCCGCCTTGGCGCAACCTGCGGCAGCCTCGACGACGCAGCCCGCAAGGTCCTGGCAAGGCATGGGCTGGGGCCGGACTACGTCCTGCCCGGCCTGCCGCATCGCGCCGGCCATGGGCTCGGTCTCGACATCCACGAGGAGCCCTATCTGGTGCGCGGCAATGCGACCGTGCTCGAACCGGGCATGTGTTTCTCCAACGAACCGATGATCGTTTTCCCGGATCGCTTCGGCATCCGGCTCGAAGACCATATCCACATGACCGAGACCGGGCCGCAATGGTTCACTCACCCGGCGAAAGGGCCGGCAGAACCCTTCGCATGAGATTTCGGCGGAACCCCGGCCGCCGCGACCCGCGCCTTTGCTGGACAAGACGGCGGCTTGGGGACGCTTTGCCCCTCATCTTCTCCCCGTTCAACGGATAGAAGATAAGGCAGGCGGATATGGCAGCGTTATGCCGTCGCCAAGCCGGGGAAAGCCTTCCGCTTACCGCGATCCGCCCGGCTCGCCGCTCTGGTCCAGGACCCGGCTGAGGCTGAGTGCGGCGATGGTGCAGATCGCGCCGGAAATCAGGTATCCGCCGATGAAGATGATGCCGAAACTGCTGGCGAGGCCGAGCGCCACCAGCGGTGCAAAACCGGCGCCGATCAGCCAGGCAAGATCGGAGGTGAGCGCCGCGCCGGTATAGCGGTAATATTGCCCGAAACGGGACGAGACCGCCCCGGAGGCCTGGCCGAAGGAGAGGCCGAGTATCCCGAAGCCGATGATGATGAACGCGTCCTGGCCCTTGCCGCCGGCATTGAGCAGGAAGGGTGCCGAGAACGAGAAGATCGCAATGATGACGGCGCCGATCATCAGCTGGCTGCGGCGGCCAATACGGTCGGCGATCAGGCCCGACAGGATGATGCCGACGATGCCGACGGCGGCGCCGATCACCTGCACGAACAGGAATTCCGCTGCCGACTGGCCGCCGTAAAGGGTGACCCAGCTCAGCGGAAAGATCGTCACCAAGTGGAACATTGCGAAGCTCGCCAGCGGCACGAACGCGCCGAGCACCACGTCATGCGCGTGCTTGCTCAGCATTTCGAAGATCGGCCGGGCCTGCAGTTCGTTCGCCTCGAGGGCCGAGCCGAACTCCTTGCTGGCGACGATGCGCAGGCGCGCGAACAGCGCCACGACGTTGATCGCAAACGCCACGAAGAACGGATAGCGCCATCCCCAGGAAATGAAATCCGCTTCCGAGAGGTTGGCGACGAAATAACCGAACAGGATGCTCGCCAGCGCAAAGCCGATCGGCGCGCCGAGCTGCGGGATCATCGCGTACCAGCCGCGCCGATTGGACGGCGCGTTGAGGTTCAGGAGTGACGCGAGCCCATCCCAGGCTCCCCCGAGCGCAAAACCCTGCCCCATGCGGAACAGCGCCAGCAATGCCACGGCCCAGTAGCCGATCGTGTCATAACCTGGCAGGAAGGCGATCGAAGCCGTGGATCCCCCGAGCAGGAAGAGCGCGATGGTCAGCTTCGTGCCGCGCCCGTAGTTGCGGTCGATCCACATGAAGACGAACGATCCGACCGGTCGCGCCATGAAGGCGAGCGGGAAGATCGCGAACGACATCAGGGTCGCGGCGACCGGGCTCGGTGCAAACGGGAAGATAAGCTTGGGGAACACCAGGACGGAGCCCAGCCCATAGACGAAGAAATCGAAGAACTCAGACATGCGACCGATGATCACACCGAGCGCGATACTGCCCGGCGAGATCGGCTTGTCGTCATGAATGCGGCGGGCATCCCTTTCGAGGCCGGACGACGTGGGACCTGCTGACTCGGGATTGACGACCGTGGTCATGAATTCCTCCTGGCGAAAGTTCGCCTTGTCCCCGAAATGTTGATCAACATGCTGCCGAGATCAAGGAACAAGGCTAAAAAAACCTGACATTTGCGACGGCCCATACCGTCTTCTCATCCACGCCCTCTGGTCAGCCGGTCAGGTTGTCCTAGATTTCCCGGTTGGCGGATGTGGAGCCGAGTGTGCAGGTCGTGCAGCAAAACGGCATGGAAGGCCATGCGGTCTTTTGCTGCACTGCGACATCTTGCTGCACTGCGACGAACGGCCCTATTTCAGCCGACGCCGGAACGCGATTACTCCCAACTAGACAAAACGCAAATTCGAGCCCGAGATGACCCCTCAGTTGAAAATCGTCGCACGGTTGTTCGCTCTCCTTGCTCTTATGGGGCTTTCCGGGTGCAATCTGGTCGTCATGTCGCCTTCGGGCGACATCGCAAGGCAGCAAGCCGACCTGATCATCGTCTCCACGGTGCTGATGCTGATCATCATCGTGCCTGTGATCTTCCTCACGCTGTTCTTCGCCTGGCGCTATCGCGGCTCGAACACCAATGCGCCCTACGATCCCGAATGGCACCATTCGACCCGGCTCGAAGTCATCATCTGGTCGGCGCCGCTCGCCATCATCATTGCGCTCGGCGCCGTGACCTGGATCAGCACCCATAAACTGGACCCCTACCGGCCGCTCGACCGGATCGACGCGCAGCGCGCAGTGTCGGCGGAAGTGAAGCCGATCAACGTCGAAGTGGTGGCGCTCGACTGGAAATGGCTGTTCTTCTACCCGGATTACGGCATCGCCACCGTCAACGAGATGGCGGCCCCTGTCGACGTGCCGATCAACTTCAGGATCACCGCCTCGTCGGTCATGAACTCCTTCTACGTACCGGCGCTGGCTGGGATGATCTACGCCATGCCCGGCATGGAAACGAAGCTGCACGCCGTTATCAACAAGCCCGGCGAATACGAGGGCCTCTCCTCGAACTACAGCGGCGACGGCTTTTCGCACATGCGCTTCAAGTTCCATGGCGTCGATCAGGCCGGTTTCGACCAATGGGTGGCCCGCGTGAAGCAGAACGGCACGGCACTCAACCGCGACGCCTATCTCAAGCTCGAGAAGCCGAGCGCCAAGGAGCCGGTGCGTTATTACGCATCCGTCGAGGACGGGCTCTATCGCGCAGTCCTCAACATGTGCGCGACGCCCGGCAAGATGTGCATGGACGAGATGATGCATATCGACATGGCGGGCGGTGCGGGAACCGAAAGCCACGAGAACCGCGCCAGGCTGGAGCACGACAACCGCCATGCGGGCGAAACGGAGCACGGCACGGCCGCCCCTGCCGCCACATTCCCGGCCACCGGCAATCCGGCCCGCAGCCCGGAACCGGCGGAAGGCGTGAACAACCCGCAGCAGCCTGAAGGGCAATCCGGGCAGGCTCCCATGAACCACGACATGAACAATATGCAGGGCGGCGCAGCACCGGCGCAGCTCAACAACGACGCCCCGGCAAAGCCCTGAACGAGATCCGGTAGAAACCCATGTTCGGCAACACCACGCTTACCCAATTCCTCTTCGGACGGCTTTCGCTGGAAGCCATTCCCTATCACGAGCCCATCCTGGTCGTGACCTTCCTAGCGGTCGCCATCGGCGGCCTCGCCGTCCTGGCGCTGATCACCAAGTACAAGCTCTGGGGCTATCTGTGGACCGAGTGGTTCACGAGCGTCGATCACAAGAAGATCGGCATCATGTATATCGTGCTCGCCATCATCATGCTGCTGCGCGGTTTTGCCGATGCGATCATGATGCGCATCCAGCAGGCGATCGCCTTCAACGGAAACGAGGGCTACCTCAACCCGCATCACTACGACCAGATCTTCACCGCCCACGGCGTGATCATGATCTTCTTCGTGGCAATGCCCTTCGTCACCGGTTTCATGAACTACGTGGTGCCGCTGCAGATCGGCGCACGCGACGTTTCCTTCCCCTTCCTCAACAACTTCTCCTTCTGGATGACGACGGCCGGCGCCGTCATCATCATGATGTCGCTTTTCGTCGGCGAGTTCGCGCGCACCGGCTGGCTGGCCTATCCGCCGCTTTCGGGGGCCGATTACAGTCCGGGCGTCGGGGTGGACTATTATATCTGGGGCCTGCAGGTGGCGGGCGTCGGCACGACGCTATCCGGCATCAACCTGATCGCCACGATCGTGAAGATGCGCGCCCCCGGCATGACCTTCATGAAGATGCCGGTCTTCACCTGGACCTCGCTCTGCACCAACGTGCTGATCGTCGCCACCTTCCCGATCCTCACCGCCACGCTCGCGCTGCTGTCGCTCGACCGCTATGTCGGCATGAACTTCTTCACGAACGATCTCGGCGGCAACCCGATGATGTACATCAACCTCATCTGGATCTGGGGTCATCCGGAAGTCTACATCCTCGTGCTGCCGGCCTTCGGCATCTTTTCCGAAGTCGTCGCCACCTTCAGCGGCAAGCGCCTCTTCGGTTATGCCTCGATGGTCTACGCCACCTGCGTGATCATGATCCTTTCCTACATCGTGTGGCTGCACCACTTCTTCACGATGGGCGCGGGCGCGAGCGTAAACGCCTTCTTCGGCATCACGACGATGATCATCTCGATCCCCACCGGCGCGAAGATGTTCAACTGGCTCTTCACCATGTATCGCGGCCGCATCCGCTACGAGCTGCCGATGTACTGGACGATCGGCTTCATGGTGACCTTCGTCATCGGCGGCATGACGGGCGTCATGCTGGCCATCCCGCCGGCCGACTTCGTGCTGCACAACTCGCTCTTCCTGATCGCCCACTTCCACAACGTCATCATTGGCGGCGTGCTGTTCGGGCTCATGGCAGGCCTCGTGTACTGGTGGCCGAAGGCCTTCGGCTACAAGCTCGACAGGTTCTGGGGCCTCATCAGCTTCTGGTGCTGGCAGATCGGCTTCTTCGTCGCCTTCATGCCGCTCTACGTGCTCGGCCTGATGGGTGTCACCCGCCGCGTCAGCCAGTTCGAGGATCCTTCCCTGCAGATATGGTTCGTCATCGCCGCCATCGGCGCTGCGATCATCGCCTGCGGCATCGGAGCCTTCATCATCCAGCTCGTCGTCTCTTTCCTGCGCCGCGACCAGCTGCGCGAGACCTCCGGGGATCCGTGGGACGGGCGCACGCTGGAATGGTCGACCTCCTCGCCGCCGCCGGACTACAACTTCGCCTTCACGCCCGTCGTGCATGATCATGACAGCTGGTACGACATGAAGAGCCGCGGATACGAGCGCCCGCTCGGCGGCTTCAAGCCGATCCACATGCCGAGGAATACCGGTACGGGGATCATCCTCGCGGGTATCAGCATCGTCTTCGCCTTCGCCATGATCTGGTACATCTGGTGGCTGGCGGCGGTCTCCTTCATTGCAATGATCGCCACGGCGATCGGCCATACCTTCAACTATAACCGGGATTTCCATATTCCCGCCGAAACCGTGACCGCAACAGAGGACGCGCGCTCGAAGCTGCTCGCGGACCGGACCTGAGATCATGAGCCAGACGCAAGCGCAAACCGACGGCCCGGAAAACGGCAAGCTGCAATTCTACGTCACGGAAGAGCACCATCCGGAAGGCAGCACCATGCTGGGCTTCTGGCTCTATCTGATGAGCGACTGCCTGATCTTTGCCGTGCTCTTCGCCACCCACGGCGTGCTCGGCCGCAATTATGCGGCAGGCCCCTCGCCCGCCGACCTGTTCGACCTGCCGATCGTCGCGATCAACACCGCAATGCTGCTCTTCTCGTCGATCACCTACGGCTTCGCCATGCTGCAGATGGAACGGGGCGCCAAGGCCGAGACGCTGTTCTGGCTCGGCGTGACGGGCATCTTCGGCGTGATCTTCCTCGGGCTGGAACTCTACGAGTTCAACCACCTGATTCACGAGGGTGCCGGGCCGACCCGTTCGGCTTTCCTTTCCTCCTTCTTCACGCTGGTCGGCACCCACGGCCTGCATGTGACCTTCGGCATCATCTGGCTGATCACGCTGATGGTGCAGGTCGGCAGACGCGGCCTGATCGAGGCAAACAAGCGCCGCCTCATGTGCCTTTCGATGTTCTGGCACTTCCTCGACGTCGTCTGGATCGGCGTCTTTTCCTTCGTCTATCTCATGGGAGTCCTCGGATGAGCGCCCACGGCCAAGCCCCATTGCACGAAGATGCCGCAGAGGCCCATCATGGCCACAGCAATGGCCATCAGGCCGGCCACGGCACGCTGAAAGGCTATCTGATCGGCTTTGCCCTGTCGGTGATCCTGACGGCCATTCCCTTCTGGCTCGTCATGGGCGGCGTCTTCGACAGCAAGCTTCTCACCGCTTTCATGGTCATGGGGCTCGCCGTCGTGCAGATCGTCGTGCACATGGTCTATTTCCTGCACATGAACCCGCGCTCAGAAGGCGGCTGGACGATGATGGCGCTGCTCTTCACCCTGGTGCTGGTCGGCATCACGCTTGCCGGTTCGCTCTGGGTCATGCATCATCTCAATACCAACATGATGCCGATGTCGCCGGAGATGATGAAGAACATGCCGTGACAACCCGAAAGGGATGAGCTCAGAAGGATAAACGCGTTGTCTCTCGACCATCCCTTGATCGGAGAAACGGCGGATGCGGGGCCGACCCGCTCCCAGCTCGTCTTCGCGGGTGCGATGCTGTTCCTGACGCTGATCTTCCTCGGGCTGGGCACCTGGCAGGTGCAGCGGCTTTTTTGGAAACTCGACCTGATCGCCCGCGTCGATGCCAGGGTCACCGCCAGTCCGGTGCCGGCCCCGTCATCGGCAGCCTGGTCCGGCATCAACGCCGAAAACGACGAATACCGTCGCGTCATCGCGACCGGCACCTTTCGCCATGACGCGGAAACGCCGGTCCAGGCCGTGACCGATCTCGGACCCGGCTTCTGGATCCTGACGCCGCTGGAGCAGGCGGATGGAACCACGATCCTGATCAATCGCGGCTTCGTACCGGCGGCCCGCCGCGATCCGGCCGCACGCGCGGATGGAGAGATCGAAGGTCCCGTCAGGATCACCGGCCTTCTCCGGATGAGCGAGCCGGACGGCGCCTTCCTGCGCTCCAACGATCCCGCCGACGGCCGCTGGTATTCGCGCGACGTGGCGGCCATTGCGGCAACGAAAGGCATCGAAAAGGCGGCGCCCTATTTCATCGATGCGGACGCGACGCCGATCCCCGGCGGCCTGCCGGTCGGCGGACTGACGGTGATCCGCTTCCGCAACAGCCACCTCGTTTATGCCGCCACCTGGTACCTGCTGGCGGCGATGAGTGCCGCGGCCGCCTACGCCATCCAGCGCCGGCGGCTCGCCTGAAACCGGATCTTGAAACTCGGGCGGGGATTTCCGCTGGATAGCGGGCATGCAACCTGTTCATCGCGCGCCGAATTTCTCATACTTCGGAAACGGTATTCGCCAGCGCCGCAGGCGGGCCGGCTAAGAGCGGATCAATATCATGCGACAGTTTTTCAATTCAAAATACAAGATCATCTTCACAGCAATACTGTTCATTCTGACATCGATCTTCATGTCGATCTCGGCGACGGGACATGTCAGCGGCAACTATATCGCGATCGTGCTGGTCGGTTTCCTGTTCACGATCCTGTCGCTCTATTCCGCGGTCCGTTCGAAACACGCCGAATACCTGATCATCGGCAGCCTGCTCCTGTCTCTCTCGACCCTGGTCGGCGTCACCGAAGTGCTGACCAAGAAGATCTCCAACATGCAGTACGGGGTGTATTTCTTCGCCTTCCTCGGCTGCGTCGGCCTGCTGTCGCTCGGCCTGATCGCCCGGTATCTGACCAGCGAGGGGTGGAGCGTCAGTTCCGAAAAGACGCGCGAGGCCCTGTCCGTCTGCGCCACGATCCTGGGATTTGTGCTGGCGATCGCCTCGGCCTTCGTGCCGACTTGAAGGTCCGGCATGAACAGGCGACTGAAAAAGATGCCAGGGCGTCGCTGAGCGACGCCCTGGCGATTTTGTCGATCAGACGAGATCGAAACGGTCGGCGTTCATGACCTTGGTCCAGGCCGCCACGAAGTCCTTGACGAACTTCGTCTTGGCATCGGACTGGCCGTAGACTTCGGCGATGGCGCGAAGCTGCGAGTGCGAACCGAAGATCAGGTCGACGCGGGTGCCAGTCCACTTGGCAGTGCCCGTCTTGCGGTCGCTGCCCTGATAGACGCCCTTTTTGCCTTCGACCGGAGCCCAGACCGTGCCCATGTCGAGCAGGTTGACGAAGAAGTCGTTCGTCAGGGTTTCCGGCTTGTCGGTGAAGACGCCATGTTCCGGCTGACCGGCCTTCAGCACGCGCAGGCCGCCGATGAGGGCGGTCATTTCCGGCGCCGTCAGCGTCAGCAGCTGGGCGCGGTCGACGAGGGCCTCTTCTGCCTGCATGAACTGCAGCTTGCTGCCGTTGACATAGTTGCGGAAAGCATCGGCACGAGGTTCGAGCGGCGCGAAGGAATGCGCATCCGTCTGCTCCTGCGAAGCGTCCATCCGGCCCGGCGTGAACGGCACGGTGATGTCCTGACCGCCGGCCTTCGCCGCCTTCTCGACGCCGGCGGCGCCGGCAAGCACGATCAGGTCGGCCAGAGAGATCTTCTTGCCCCCGGTCTGGGCAGCGTTGAAGTCCTTCTGGATGCCTTCGAGCACGCCGAGAACCTTGGCGAGCTGCTCCGGCTGATTGGCTTCCCAATCCTTCTGCGGGGCAAGCCGGATACGCGCACCATTGGCACCGCCGCGCTTGTCGGAACCGCGGAAGGTCGAGGCGGAAGCCCAGGCAGTCGAGACCAGTTCCTGGACCGAGAGACCGGTTGCCAGAACCTTGGCCTTCAGGCTGGCGACATCCGCGTCATCGACGAGCGGATGGTCGACGGCCGGGATGACATCCTGCCAGATCAGGTCTTCGGCCGGAACTTCCGGACCGAGGTAACGGACCTTCGGGCCCATGTCGCGATGGGTCAGCTTGAACCAGGCGCGGGCGAAGGCGTCTGCAAACTGATCCGGGTTTTCGAGGAAGCGGCGCGAGATCTTCTCGTAGATCGGATCGAAACGTAGCGCGAGGTCGGAGGTCAGCATCTTCGGCTTGTGCTTCTTCGCAGAATCGAAAGCGTCCGGGATCGTGTCGCCCGCACCCTTGGCAACCCACTGCTTGGCACCGGCCGGGCTGGTTTCCAGCTCGTATTCGTAACCGAATAGGTTCCAGAAGAAGTTGTTGCTCCACTTGGTCGGCGTCGTCGTCCAGGTCACTTCCAGGCCGCTGCCGATCGCATCGCGGCCGACGCCGGTGTTGAACTTGCTCGACCAGCCGAGGCCCTGCGCTTCGAGCTCGCCGCCTTCCGGGTCGATGCCGACAAATGACGGATCACCGGCGCCATGGGTCTTGCCGAAGGTGTGGCCGCCGGCGATCAGCGCGACGGTCTCTTCGTCGTTCATCGCCATGCGGGCGAAGGTTTCGCGGATGTCGCGGGCGGATGCCAACGGGTCCGGATTGCCGTTCGGGCCTTCCGGGTTGACGTAGATGAGGCCCATCTGCACGGCGCCGAGCGGTTCCGCGAGCTGGCGCTCGCCACTATAGCGTTCGTCGCCGAGCCAGGTGCCTTCCGGGCCCCAGTAGAGCTCTTCCGGCTCCCATACGTCGGCGCGGCCACCGGCGAAACCGAAGGTCTTGAAGCCCATCGATTCGAGCGCGACATTGCCCGTCAGGATCATCAGATCCGCCCAGGAAATCTTGTTGCCGTATTTCTGCTTGATCGGCCAGAGCAGGCGGCGGGCCTTGTCGAGGTTGACGTTGTCCGGCCAGCTGTTGAGCGGCGCGAAACGCTGCTGACCCTGGCCTGCGCCACCGCGGCCATCGGTGACGCGATATGTGCCGGCGCTGTGCCAGGCCATGCGGATGAAGAGGCCGCCATAGTGACCGAAGTCGGCCGGCCACCAGTCCTGAGAATCGGTCATCAGCGCATGAAGATCCTTCTTCAATGCGTCGAGATCGAGCGTCTTGAACTCTTCGGCATAGTCAAAGGCTTCGCCCATCGGATCGGAGCGGACGGAGTGCCCGTGAAGGATCTGGACGTTCAGCTGGTTGGGCCACCAGTCGCGGTTCGATCTGCCGCGAGGCGTGTGGGCGACCGGACATTTGCCGGCGTTTTCGCTAGATTTCGCATCCATGACTTTCTCCTTTAGTGCTTTCATTATCTGCCGTGCAAAAGAGAGCATTTTCCGTGAACCGGATGGTTCAGCGCCGCAAGCTTCGGCCTCGCTTCCCGTCCCGTCGGGTTGAAAGCCCAGCGCGCCCTCCCTCGGATTCTCTTCTTATCGGAAGCCTCTCATAAATTTAAGTTGGATTTACTGATCGTTGCGATAAGCTGAGATTATGAAGAACCTCACACTGAAGCAGCTCCGCTATTTCGAGGCGTTGGCGCGGGATGGCCGCTTCAGGCGCGCAGCCGACGCATGCGCGATCTCCCAACCTGCCTTGTCGATGCAAATCAAGGAACTCGAGCAGGAAGTGGGCGGAGACCTCTTCGAGCGGAACGCCCGTGAAGTGAAACTCACCGCCTTCGGCCAGACGTTCGCGCTACGGGTGCGCGACATCCTCCGCGCCGTGGATGAACTGGCGGAACTTGCCCGCGCTTCGCGTGATCCGTTTCTGGCCCGCCTGCGTATCGGCATCATTCCAACGATCGCGCCCTATCTTTTGCCGGCGATCATCAACGATCTGAACAAGACGTTCGAGGGAATAGAAATACAGGTGCGCGAGACGCAAACCGCAAAGCTGGTTCAGGAACTGGCCCAGGGCGAGCTGGATCTGGCAATCGTCGCCCTGCCCGTCTCGGCACCGTTCCTGACCGAGATGAAATTGTTCGAGGAGGAGTTCGTGCTGGTCCGGGGGCGCGAGGATGCGGGCAAGCCGGTTCCCGAACGCGAGGCGCTTCGCGAAATGCGCCTGCTTCTTCTTGAGGAAGGCCACTGTTTCCGCGACCAGGCGCTGTCGTTCTGCAAGATAGGAGCGACGCGCCCCCGCGAAGTCATGGAAGGCAGCTCCCTGTCGACGCTGGTGCAGATGGTCAGCGCCGGCATCGGCGTCACCCTGATCCCGGAAATGGCAGTGCCGGTGGAAACACGCTCGGCGCAGGTTTCGATCTCCCGGTTCCAGGCGCCCCGGCCCTCGCGCACGATCGGAATGATCTGGCGCAATTCGACGCCCCTGGTCACCCAGTTACTGCAGATTTCCGAGGTGGTTCGCGGTTCCGCCGATACCATGCGCCGGCACAACACCGCGTAATCCCGAGGCCGAGACGAAGGCGTTTTTCCAAGCGCCGGCGGCTGGCGTCAAGTCGCCCTGCTTTGAGACCAAAATTCAGAAGAACAGCTTCACCGTTTCTGCTCCCTCAAACCTGCGCCAGGGCACATCGCCCTCTCGGGAAAAAGTGAGCAAGGCCGCCGACATCTCGTTTGCAAGCTGGACAGCATCCCGTCTGCCAGCAGCGAGCGGAACACGTTCGGCCTCCACATTGCCAAAGACGAAGGGCTCGTCGAAGGCATGCGACGAGCCCAGCCGGCCGCCTTCGAAATCCGGAACCCAGGCGAATTCGTAGGCAAAAGCTTTTCCTCCTGCTCTCGCGTGAATTTCCGCAGTCTTCTGAGCAGGATCGCGATAGATGGTTGCCGAAAGGAAGCGCTCCTCGAGCTCGGCGAGATCGGCCGTGGGGTGCGCCTTTTCGAGTTCCGACAATACCGCTTCCGCTCTGTCGGGAAAGAAACGCGCGACGGTCGAGAGCACACGTGCCCGATCCTTCGGCGCCTGCATGATGCCGAAGGCATACCACATGCGCGCCTCGTCGCGGGTCCAGCCGACGACCATCTGTTTATCGCGGAAGGTTCCCGTGGCAAGACCGTCGAGCGGATGGCGCTTCAGGCTCCGGCCGTCCAACACGATGCCCAGCGTGCGTCCTCCGGGAGAGTTGCGCTCGCCGAGGTCGGTAGCGGTAATTTCTTCCTGCGCAGCAAGAATGCGCTCGACCGGCAGCGCTTGCAGGGCATCGTGATCGCCCCGCCTGATGCCGACGCGGTCCAGAAAATCGCCGGCCATCGAACTTGCGGTCCCTGGATCGATGATGCGGCTTGCCGAACCGCTCATCATCCAGGCGCGCCGGAAAAGGTGGGCGATGTCATCCATCCCGAACAGCGCGCCGATGGTGAAGCCGCCGGACGACAGGCCAACAAGTGTAACGTTGTCCGGGTCGCCGCCGAAGGCTCCGATATTCTCCTTGACCCATTCAAGCGCCGCGACGAGATCGAGCATGCCGCGATTGGCGGGCGCCCCGTCGCCCATCACCTCGCCGAGATGCAGGAAACCCAGCGCGCCTGTGCGGAAATTGGGCCGGACGTAGACAATGTCGCCGCGCCCGACGAAGCCGAGTTCGTCCTGATAACCGCCATTCACGGACCCCGTCTGGAAACCGCCGCCGAAGACATGCACGATCACCGGGCGTCTGCCGCCATCTGCCGCTGGCGTGAAAACGTTGAGGTTGAGGCAATCCTCGCCGGTCGAGAAACCCGTATTGCGGGGTGTCCATGCAGGGACCGGGCGACGGATCTGGGGCGGCGCGTTGCCGGGCCTTGTCGCGTCGACAAGACCTCTTGCCATGACGGCCTTCGGCGGCTGGAAGCGCAGGGCACCGACCGGCGGTTCGCCATAGGGTATGCCGACAAAGCTCGTCCCACGTTCGGAAACGATGCCGCGATAGACAGCTTCGCGGCTCGAAACATCGACCGTCTTCATGCGGACACCGCCTTGTCGAGGAGATGGCAGGCCGCCTGTTGACCATCGCCGAGCTGGCGCATCACCGGTGCCTCGACGGCACAACGTTCGTGCGCCTGCGGGCAGCGGGTGCGGAAGGCGCAACCGCTCGGCGCAGCATGGGCGCTCGGGATCTCGCCAACAAGGCGGGTGCGCTTGCCTGAACCCCTGCCCGGCACAGAAGCCAGGAGCGCCTGGGTATAGGGATGCGCCGGCGCGCCATATATCCGCTCGCGCGGGCCCTGTTCCACGATCTCTCCGAGATACATGACGGCGATTTCGTCGCACATGAACTGCACGACCCTGAGGTCATGCGATATGAACAGCATGGTCGTTCCATGCCGTTCCTGCAGATCGCGCAGCAGGTTCAGCACCTGCGCCTGCACCGAAACGTCCAGTGCGCTGACCGGCTCATCGGCGACGATCAGTTCCGGGTTGGTGGCGAGCGCGCGAGCAATCGCGATCCGCTGCCGCTGTCCGCCGGAGAACTCATGCGGAAACCGATCGAGCGCAGCGGTAGGCAACCCCACTTCGGCAAGCAGGCCGCTTGCCGTCTCGACACGGGACGCGGGCGTGCCGATGCCGTGGACCATCTGCGGCTCGGTCAACGTCTCACGCACTGTCATGCGGCCGTTCAGCGAACCGAACGGATCCTGGAAA
Organism: Hyphomicrobiales bacterium; assembly: GCA_900471605.1. Classification (GTDB taxonomy): domain Bacteria; phylum Pseudomonadota; class Alphaproteobacteria; order Rhizobiales; family Rhizobiaceae; genus Neorhizobium. Next base: position 279,790 of record UCEY01000025.1, read on the forward strand.
ATCATCTGCATGTGGCGCCGCTCGCGGCGCAACTCTTCTGGCCTCATCGCCGACAGATCCCTCCCCCGAAAGCTGATATCGCCGCTCGTCGGCTCGATCAGCCGCAGCACGAGGCGGGCCGTAGTCGACTTGCCGCTGCCGGATTCGCCGACGATGCCGAAGGTCTTGCCCCTGGCGACGGAAAAGGAGACGTTGCGAACGGCCTTGACCGCCTTGAAGAATTTCGAAAGCCCGAGCACTTCGAGCACGGGTGAAGCACCGCTCATCATGCCGGAACCTCCTCGACCGGGTGCCAGCAACGGACGACGGATACGCCGACGGCATCAAGACGGGGGTGGATGCGACATTGTTCGTCCGCACGTTGGCAACGAGGCGCGAACCGACACCCCTCGGGCCATGCGCCCACCGGCGGCACCGTCCCGGGGATCGGGGTCAGGCGATGACGGGCTCCGCCATGCGCCGGAATGGCGTCGATCAGCCCGCGAGTATAGGGGTGGTGCGGCGTCTCGATGACAGCGCGGCCCGTCGCCCGCTCCACCACGTCGCCTGCATACATGACCACGGCCCGGTCGCAGAAATCGCCGACAACCTCGAGATCGTGGGTGATGAAGAGCATCGCGAGGTCGAGCTCGCGACGCATGTCTTCCAGCAAATCCAGGACTTGCGCCTGGATCGTGACGTCGAGCGCGGTGGTCGGCTCATCGGCAATGATCAGCGACGGTCCGCAGGAAATGGCGAGCGCAATCATGACGCGCTGGCGCATGCCGCCGGAAAGCTCATGGACGTAGCCCTTGAGGATATCCATGGGGCGGGGAATGCCCACCTTCACCAGCAGTTCGACGGCGCGACCCGTCGCTGCCCGCTGGCCGAGCCCGAGATTGTGGCTCAGCGTGTCGGTCATCTGCCGGCCGATCGTCAACGTCGGGTGCAATGCCGTCATCGGCTCCTGAAAGATGAAACCCATGTGTCGACCGCAGAGCTTACGCCGCTCGCGCGGCGAAAGGCCGGAAATGCGTTGCCCGTTCAGCCGGATTTCGCCGGTGATCACCGCGTTGTCGGGTGCGAGCCCCATAACCGCGCTGGCGGTGATCGATTTTCCGCAACCGGATTCGCCGACCAGCGCCACCGCCTCGCCCCGGCCGATCGAGAACGAAATGTCGGTAACGATCGGCAGAAGGCCGCCTTCGTTGCGGAAGGACAGGGACAAGCCCTCGACCTCCAGCACGGGGCCGGTCCCCACGGCGCTGTGCGGCGGGCCAAGCGCTTCCGATGGAACATATGTGTTCATTGATAGCGTATCCGGGGATCGAGGAGCGCGTAGACGATGTCGATTGCAAGATTAAGCACCGCAAGAATCAGCGAAATGGTCAGAACCCCGCCTTCGACCAGCGGATAGTCCCGACGGGCGACTGCCTCCACCAGCATGCGGCCGAGGCCCGGCAGGGCGAAGATGATTTCGATCGCCACGGCGCCGCCCAGCATATGCCCGGCCGCCAGCCCGACGACGGTGATGACCGGAATCGAGGCGGTGCGTAGCGCATAGCTGCCGATCACCTTGCGCTCCGGCAATCCCTGGGCCCGCGCAGTGGTGATATAGGGCTCGTTCAGCACGTCGAGCATGGACGACCGCATCATCCGCGTCATCAGCGCCGACTGGCGCACACCGAGCGCCAGGGCCGGAAGGAAGATGGTCGCCGCGAAGGCGACGATGCCGGCGGATGGCGGATTGTAGCCCGCAACCGGGAACCAGCGCAGCGTCACCGCAAACAGGAAGATCAGCAGCAGCGCGAACCAGAATTCCGGCACAGAAATACCGAGCACGGCACTGACGATGACACCACGGTCAATCGGCCTGTTGCGGTTCATCGCCGAAACCACGCCGAGCGTCACGCCGATCACGACGGCCAGCGAAAGGCCCACCAGCGCAAGCAGGATGGTGACGCCGGCATATTCCGGGATGATCTTCATGACGGGTTCACGGAAGAAGATCGACTGGCCGAGATTGAGCGTGACGATATCCTTCAGCCAGATGAAGAACTGCACATAGATTGGTTGATCGAGCCCGAGTTCGGCTCTCAGCGCGGCAATCTGGTCGGCGGTCGCCTGGTCACCCAGCATCATGCCGGCGGGGTCGCCCGGCGACAGGCGCAGCAGCAGGAACACCAGCATCAGCGGCACGAAGATGGTCGGGAGGATAAGCAGGAACCGTCTGCCGAGATAGGCCAGCATCTAGCGCCTCCTTGCAAGCCGGGGATCGAGCACGTCGCGCAAGGCGTCACCCAGCAGGTTGAGCGAAAGAATGGTCAGCATCAGGGCCAGGCCCGGAAACAGCACGATCCAGGGCGCCTGGCCAATGTAGTTCCGCGCTTCGGTCAGTGCGTTGCCCCAGCTCAGATCCTTGGGACCGATACCGACGCCGATGAAGCTCAGTCCCGCCTCGCCCAGCACGGCGGCGGAGAAGATGAACGAGGTCTGGACGAGGATCGGCGAACTGACGGCCGGCAGGACGTATCGGGAGAGTATGCGCATCGTCGGCACGCCGACGGCGCGCGCGGCCTCGATCATCTGCAATTCACGGACGACGAGAACCTGTCCGCGGACGATCCGGAGCGATGGCGCGATCAGCACGATAGAAAGCGAAGTGATCACCGTCGTGACGCTCGGCCCCATGATGCCGGCGGCAGCCGTTGCCAGCACGATGCCGGGGAAAGCCATCATACCGTCGACGAAGCGCATCAGGACGACGTCCACCTTGCGATAGAAGCCGGAAATCACGCCGAGCACGATCGCCACGGACATTGAAACGAGCGTGACGACGAGACCGACGAGCAGCGACGTCCGCGAGCCGTGCAGCACCATCTTGAACATGTCGCGGCCGAGGTTGTCGGTGCCGAACAGATGTTCCAGGCCCGGCGGGGTGAACCGCTGGGCTGGGCTGACGCGCATCGGGTTGCCTGGTGCGATCACCGGAGCGAGAAACGCGCCCAGTACCAAGACCACCAGCGCGACAATCGAAAAGACCGCCGCGGGATTGCGGATCAGTCTTTGCCATAGCGGCCGGTGGCTGGAGACGAAGGTTGCTTCCTCTCCAGCGGACGGGCTCTCGGACAGGCTTTGCTCGATCGTGCTCATCCTTACTTCGCCGGAGGCGGCGCCACGTTGTAGAAGTCGTCCGAGCGGGCCGGAATCCGCTGCGGATTGCCGACACCCTTGCGCATGCCGTACATGTTGGACTCGGTCCCGTATTTGATGAACGGGAACTGATCATAGGCAAGCGCGTGGATTTTCTCGAAGATCGCCTTGCGCTCCTTCGGATCGATCGTCGTCGCTATCTGCTTCATCAGCCCGGTCTTTTCCGGATTGTCCCAGAAGCCGGGATAGGTCGGGTTGAGATAGGCAATAGAGGTCGGATCGACATAGGTGGGCAGGAAGCTGGAGAAGGCATCCATCTGCGCGGCATTGGCACGGGCCTGGATGTAATTCGCCATCGGCGACTGGACGATATCCACCTTGATGCCGAACTCCTCGAGCTGCTGGCTGGCGGTAATCGCCGTCAGATAGTGCTTCTGATACTGTTCGCTTGCCACCAGCCAGCGGATCGGCTGACCCTTGTAGTTGGATTTGGCGAGATATTCCTTGACCTTGGCCGCATTCGGCTTGCCGAAACCGTCCGGAACACCGGTCTTCGTATACCAGAATGAGTTCGGATCGGGGATCCAGCTCGGATCGAGCGTGTAGAAATCCTTCTTGCCGACCGACGCCTGCATGATCGGCTCCATCTCCAGCGCATGATAGATGGCGCGGCGCAGGTTGACGTCGGCGGCGACGCCTTCCTTGGTGTTGAACACGACCGTCAGCGACTGGTTGTTCGGCACCACGACCGGCTCCGTGCCGGAATTGTTCTTGAGCGCGTCGAAGAAGTCCGACGGCAGTTCGCGGGCTATATCGATCTGCCCGGTGATCAGCGCATCCCGGCGCACAGAGGGCTCCGGCATCAGACGCAGATTGATCTCGTCGGCATAGGCGTATTTTGCGCCGGACATGGCCGATGCGGGTTCCTTGCGACTCTGGTAGTCGGGCCAGCGGGTGAGCTTGGCGCCCTGGTCGGGTTGATAGCTGGTCAGCGTATAAGGGCCGGTGCAATCAAGCCCCTTGGTGCCGACGGTGGCGGACGCGCCATCCAGGGACTTGGCCGACATGATGGCCGACTGCGCTCCGGCCAGCAGGCCCGGCAGGATCGGGCTGGGGCTCGTCAGTTCGAATTCGACGGTTTTGTCGTCCACCGCCTTGATCGACTTGGTCGTCGCCTTCAGCGATGCGCCAATGCCCGCGGATTCACGGAAGCGGTTGAGTGACGCGACGACGTCGGCCGCGGTCAGCGCAGCGCCGGAATGGAACTTCAGCCCCGAGCGGAGCGCGACGGTGAGCTTCAGCCCGTCATCGCTGTATTTGAACGAGGCCGCCAGCATCGGCTGGGGGGTCCATTTTTCATCCAGCCCGAACAGACCTTCGCAGACGATATAGGACGTACCCCAGTTCACCCCGAATGTCGTGACCACCGGGTCCGGTGATGGCGCCATCTGCGAAATCCCGATGCGCAGGTTGCCGCCGCGCTTCAATTCCTGCGCGCCGACGGGCGCGGCGATCATCGCTGCCGCGGAAATGCCGGCAAGCAAGGCCGGCAAAAGCGTCAGGGTCCTCTTCTTATTCATTGTCCACTCCTCCCATGACTGGATCAAGATTTGGCGTATCCGACCGGATGGCCGTATCGGATGGCATGATGTGCGGCGGAAGCTCGACCGGCAGGTCGAGCACGAGGAAAGACAGGGTCTTTCCGTGCGTATCGAGGCTGAGGCTGGAATTGACTCCGCCTTCCAGGGCGTCGTCTATGACGAAATTGAGCGCCTGCAGCTTTGGCAGTTCGTAACGCACGACGCGCGTAACGCCCCGGTGCGCGAAGAGTGCCGCGATGGAAGCTTCCGTCACCTGTTCAAGCAGGATCGGCCAGAATTCCGGCCGGTAGGCGATGACATTGACGTTCAGCCGGTTGCCCTTGTCGCCCGCGCGGCCGTGGGCGATCGCATGCAGCGGTACGGTGATGCGGTTCCGTGTCACGGCGCCTCTCCGATAAAGGAATGAGACACAGAAACAAGCGAGCGGGGAACGAGATGCGAGACCGTGCGCACGCGGGGACGCACGTTCTGGCGGACTCCGCCGCCACCCGCCGGACCGCAGCAATAAAGCGCGTTGACTTCCTGAACGGCGGCCTCAACGGCGGCGACTTCGCCACCAAAGGCGAAACGGACGCGATAGTCTCCGTCATTTTTACCGCGAAATTCCGCAAACAGCGTGCCGCCGTCATCGTCAAAAACGCTGGTCGTTCCAATCACGTCGGCTCGCGACGTGACATCAAGCGCCCGTTTGGCGATCCGGTCACGGATGATCGTGACCGCGAGGCGCGCGCGCTGGAAAGCGTTCGGCCCGGCATAGGAAATTTCCGCCTCGCCCAGCCAGTCGCCGTAATAACCGACCGTTGCCTTCAGCGTCGCCGGTGCCGCATGGCCGCGAGCACCCGTCACCCTGACCCGGTCGCGCCCGACGGCAACGACTTCGACCTCGGTCAGGTCGAGCGTCACGTCCGGCGTCAGATAGGCCGCGGGATCGTGGATTTCGTAAAGGAGCTGTTCCTTGACCGTGCGGGTATCGATGCAGCCGCCGGTGCCGTCCGCTTTGGTCAGCACGAAAGTGCCGTCCGCCTCCACCTCCGCGATCGGAAAGCCGATATTGGCGGGATCGGGGACGTCCTTATAGCCCGGGTCGGCGAAGAAGCCGCCCGAGACCTGCGATCCGCATTCGAGCAGATGCCCGGCGAGCGTGCCTGCCGCCATCAGATCGAGATCGTTCCAGTCCCAGCCAAAGTGAGCCACAAGCGGCCCGAGCGCCAGCGCCGGGTCGGCCACGCGGCCCGTCACGACCACCTGGGCACCGGCGCAGATCGCCTCGGCGATCGGGCGCGCGCCGATATAGGCGTTGACGGCAATAACATCACCCGACGGCGCCGGCAGATGACGATCGCCTTCCCAGCGTTCGGTCGCATCGATATCCACCCGTCCGACCAGGTCGTCGCCCTCGACCACTGCGACACGGACGCCGGGAAGGCCTTGCCCCTCGGCGATCGCAAGGATGGCGTCAGCCGCGGCCCGGGGATTGGCGCAGCCGAAATTACCGACGATGACGATGCGATTTTCGACGCAGGCCTTCAGGATCGGCGGCAGGAACTGCTCGAGCAGCGGCTCGTAACCGGCCTTCGGGTTGCGACGCTTGGCGATCTGGCCAAGCGCCAGCGTCCGCTCGCCGATCGTTTCGAAAATGATCGCGCCCCCCTCGCCTGCGGCGGCGATCGCCTCCACGACCGGCTGGGCCGCGTCGACACGGTCTCCCGAAAATCCTGCTCCGCTGCCGATACGATACACGCAATTTCCTCCGTCGAAAATTTCGTAGGTAAAATTATCGATAATGTCAACGATGATTGTTTTGAGCTTCAAGATAGGCTAATGGTTTTCGAATAGGGCGGTGTGCGAGAGTCGCGATTAAATGGATGAAACTGCAGAGAAAAGCGGCAGCTGGGAAGCGGTCTACAAAGACCTGCAGCGCAAGATCATCTCGGGCGCCTGCCGGCCGCGGGAGCGGCTGATCGAGGACGAAATCATGACCCGCACCGGCGCCACACGCCATGGCGTGCGGCGGGCATTCGACGAGTTGGAGAAGGTTGGCCTCCTCATTCGCCAGCCGAACAAGGGCGTCCAGGTTCGGGATTATTCCATTCGCGAGGTCGAGGAGCTTTATGAAATTCGAGAATGCCTCGAAACCCAGGCGGCGCGGCATTTTTCAAAGCCGGCAGAACCGCAGTTCATAACGTTCCTCACCAATATCGCCGAGAAACATCGCGACGCCTCTCGGGCCATGCGCTTCTCGGAAGTGTTTACCCTCAACAACGCATTCCATGAAGCGCTCTACCAGCAGGCCGGCAACAAGCGGCTGGCGGAAGCGATCCAGCATTATACATTTTCGACACACCCAATCCGCACGCGCGCGTTTCCCAGCGAAGAGATGCGCGAGGTCGCGATCAAGGAGCATTTCGAGATGGTCGATGCGATCCGCGACGGTGATGGAAGCCGCCTGGAGGAGATAATTCGCGCGCATATATCGCGGCCAAAGGAATTTTATCTACGTGCTACCAATTTCGAAGCCTCTCTCGAGGAGGAGTTGGGAAACGGAATGATCAGCCCGGTATCAAGTACGCGGCTCCAAGGCTAGTGGATGTCAGCCTATCCGTTTTTCAACGGATCCGGACCGAAGATCCGTCAATGCACCCCTGCCCGGCCTCCGCTAGAGCGTTGTGGGCCGAGAATCGTTGCAAGCCATGCCCACTTTGCTAAAGCCGTTTCATCCAGACTTCAGCTTCGATGGGATGGATGATGCCCTGTTGGCACCGGATCTCACCATCCGCCCCGGTTCCGCGGCATCACCATCAGATATAGGGAATAAAACCACCATGAATATCGGCGAACTCTACGATCGGAGCATCGCGAGCACCTACGACCGCGACGAACGGGGCCTGCTTTCAGGAGGCCGAGATCTCGCGTTTCGGCAGATCGAAAAATTCGTGCCTGCGGATGAGATCAGGAATATCCTCGATCTGGCTGTGGGAACCGGGCAATCGCTTGTCGCGATGCAGACCCTTTTTCCGCACGCCGCGCTGCATGGCATAGACCTGTCGGAGGAAATGCTGAGCATCGCCAAAACCAAGCTCACCTTCCATTCCATCCATGACGACGTGGCCAATACCGATCGGCACTTTGCGCAGAACAGCATGAACCTTTTGCTCATGCATTTTCTGACAACATTCGTTGACGGCGAAGAGGTTCTGAAGCGCACGGCGAAATTTCTGCAGCCCAACGGCTATTACTCGATCGTCAGCAGCACGTTCGAAGCTTTCCCTCGCATATATTCGCTGGCGCGGATGTTGTTTTCGGAGGAATTCATCCGGGAGAAAAATCCGGCACCTGCCAGCACCGAAACCATCCTTTCCTTCTGTGCCAATGCCGGGCTCGAGATTGTCTCGGTGGAGCGTTTCACGAAGAAGGTCAGCTTTACGGATTTCGAAGACTTCTACAGTTTCGGGATGAGTTCCGGCTTTTTTACCCATGTCCTCTCCGAACTTGACGAAGCTCAAGTTGCAGGATTGGCCGGCATGGAAGGGGTATTTCCGCTGGAAGACGAATATTGTGCATCCGTCGTATTGGCGCGCCGCCCACGGTGAACGACGGCTCTGTAAATGACCATGCGTGACTAGTGATCGGCCGTCGGCTCGTTGGTGAACGACAGCCTTTCCTTCCAGAAGGTGCCACTTGTCATTTTTGCGTATCCGAGATTGTAGATGGCGCGCATGTAATTGGTGTTGAACGGGTCGGTCACGTCGTATTTGACCGCCGCGTCAATCGAAGCGATGCGAAGCCGGATGTGGTTCCGCTGGGCGTAGGCGTAGGTCGCCAGCAAGGCGCTGCGGGTCTGTGCCTTGATCAGGGTCGAACTCGCTCTTGCCATCACGACGAGGGTATTGTTCCTCGGCGTGGCGAATTCGGGCATCAGAGCGTTGTTGATGATGACGTACATGTTGATCTTCAATCCCTTGGGCCACGACGGCTTGTCGTCGCTGGCCATCCAGCCTTCGGGGATCGTCAGCATCTGTGACATCGACCCTCCGTCCGAATGCATTTCCTCGAAGACCTCCCCGCCTGACCGGACCTTGATGAGGACGGCCGGATAGAGGCCGGGCATGCTTGCGGAGGCGATGATGACATCCTGGAACAGTTTCAATGCGTCGGCCTGGCCGCTATCGGCGATGGCGCCCATGTTCCAGATCACCGCCCGCTGGGAATCGAGATTGGTTGTCAGCACGAACAGACGCCGCCCTTTCCTGTGCTCCAGGGCGATTTTCCCGAGCACTTCGCTGGTCAGGTATTTTTCCACCATGCGCCGAAGCGGCTCCTGTTTCAGCAGGCTCGGGCCGAGAAGCCCCTTGGGAAGGAAGTCCGCGTCAACCAGCTCCTTGGCGACGCCGCTGGTGTAGAGATCCACCAGCTTCTGATCAAAGGATGACCCGAGGAAAGCGTAGGGAGCGATGAGCGCCCCGGTGCTGACACCACTGACGATATCGAATTGCGGCCGCTGTCCCACATCGGACCAGGCCTTCAAGGCGCCGACACTGAAGGAGCCGGCCCCGCCGCCACCTGAAAGCGCCAGGTAATTGATCTCTCTCGCTCCCGGCATGGGCAGCCAGGCGCGCTCGTTGGGCAGGTTGCGGCTTGAGTCCGCGTACATGCGCACGCCCTGAAATCCGTCGACCGTGGCGCTTGCCGCTGCCTGCGGTCCATACATCGTCCGGCTCGGAGCGATACAGCCCGATAAAAAGATCAGCAGGATAAGGGTCACAAATCGAAACATCGGAATCGTCTTTTCGGGCTGGTCGGCCCGCGCGCACCGGATCCAACGGCTCGCTCTATGCAGGACGACGCCTGGTTTCTTCGGCACGTCTCCCGAGTATCAATAGGGATTCTCGATTGATTTGGATTTTGAGTTGTTAAGACATGTTGCCCAACCGACCGATGGCCGCCGCACCTCGGAAGAAACCGTGACGCTGGGGAAGAGGGGCCGTTCGCCCGATGGCCGATTTACAAATCTAAACAATATGCCCGGTGACTTTCGGTCGGCATCTGAGACAATAGGAAAATTCAACTCGGTGCAGGATAATCCACGAAACAATGAGCATGATGGCACTCTCCAAGCTTGTCGCATCGGAAACGACTTCGCGCATCCTTGTCGTCGAGGACGACCGGGAAATCGCGGCCATGATCATTGACCTGCTGGCCGAGAACGGTTTCGAGGCCGCCATGGCCGGTTCTTCGGTCGAGATGGACGTCCTGCTTCGCAGGAAGGAGTTCGACCTTGTCGTCCTCGATGCCATGCTCCCGGGCGAGGACGGCTTCAGCATCTGCCGCCGCCTGCGGGCTTCTTCCACAATCCCGATCGTCATGCTCACTGCGCTGGGCGATGACATCAACCGCATCGTCGGCATCGAGCTCGGAGCGGACGACTACATCACCAAGCCCTTTCATCCGCGCGAACTGATGGCACGGATCAAGGCATTGCTTCGGCGCGCCTCGTACGGCGTCGAGCAGCCTTCCGCGCCGACGGCAATGCGGTTCGCCGGCTGGCACATCGATCCGGTACTCCGGCAACTTGTTTCACCGGACGGCGTGCATGTCTCGATGACCACCGCGGAATTCGACATTCTTCTGGCATTCTGCCAGAACCCCGGCCAGATATTGACGAGGGAAAAGCTTCTGGGCCTCACCCACGCGGGTCTCGCCGGCCCGGTCCATAGAAGCATCGACGTCCATGTGAGCCGCGTCCGCCAGAAGATAGAACCGAACATCAAGGAACCGACGCTGATAAAGACGGTGCGCCTCGGAGGCTATATGTTCACCCCGAAGGTCGAGGCCTGCTGATGTTGAAGTGCTTGAGGGTCGGATCGATCAGGCGTCAGATCGCGGCCCTCGCCATCGGCCCCGTCATCGCCCTCGTGCTGATCGGCACGATCGCCGAATACCTTCTCGCGGACGATTTCGAGAGCGTTTCCTACGCCAAGACGACGGCGCTGAAGATCGAAATGGTCATCGATCAGGTTCGTGTTTCGCGCTCCAGGGAAGAGGAACGCGCGATACTCGAAGTGGTGTCGCGAACCGGTCTTCGAGTGGAAGAGGTCTCTCCGGACGAGCTTCTGCAGCCGGAAGGCAGCGCGCTCCCGATCGACGACGTTCGGGAAATGATCCGGAAGAACCTGCCGGCATCCTTTGTCACCCGCTATCGCGACGCGACCGCGTTCGGACAGCTCCTTAACGTGCTGGTCGTGGGCATCGGCGAAGGCCGGGCTTTGTCGTTTCAGCCGTCGCCACCGCCGCCGGACACATGGATCAACGACTATCTGGTCAGCATCGTGCTCCAGCTCATGGGTCTGGTCCTGCCCGTTATCCTGTTGTCGCTTTATGCCGCGAGCATGATTTCGGCTCCCCTGAGGAGATTTTCGCAAGCGGCGGAAAAACTCAGACCGGATGACGGACCCGACCGTCCCTTCGACGAAAAAGGGGCGACCGAAATCCGGACACTGGCAAAATCCCTGAACGACATGCGCAGCCGCGTCCGCGAGATGATCGACGACCGGACGCGCATGCTGAGGGCCATCAGCCACGATTTGCGCACCCCCCTGACACGACTGCGCCTGCGGGTGGAGCGCTCCGACCAGCCCGAACTGAAGGAGGCGATCCAGCGGGACATCGACATCCTGGGCGGCATGATCAATGACGTGCTGAGCTATCTGAGCAAGGACATGGCATCCGAGAAGCGTGTGAAGGCCGACCTTCCCAGTCTGCTGGAAACGGTCTGCTCCGATTTCGGCGATATGGGCTTCCGCGTGACCTATTCGGGAGAGGAGCGCTACGCTTATCGATGCAGGCCAAGGTCGCTGGCACGCGCCGTCGCCAATCTCGTCGAGAACAGCACGAAATTCGCCAACGAGATCAAGGTTGAGTTTTCCGCGTCCGATGGCGGCGGGGTGCGGATAAGCGTCTCGGACGACGGCCCCGGCGTTCCGGCCAATCTTCGCACGCGGCTGCTCGATCCGTTCTTCAAGATCGAGCAGTCCCGCTCTCCGAACGATCGCAGCGGTTTCGGCCTCGGCCTGTCGATCGTCAATGACATCGTGCGGGCCCACGGCGGCACCCTGGAATTGTCGAACCGGGTTCCGCAGGGACTGGTCGTGACGATCAACCTGCCGGCCGACGAGGACGTCGCGCCTCCGGCAAACGCTCCCATGGCGAAACATTTCTTAACATCTCAAAACTGAAGTCAACGCCGGCCTCTGGAATTGTGCAATCGCGAACCCCGCGCGCCGCGGGGATTGTCGATCTCTTTCAGGAGCCAATTTTGATGTCGTTGACTCAATTCAGTATTCATAGCCGTCTGCGGCGTCTTACCTGGGCGGTGGGCTTGGTGACCCTCGTCTACCCCTTCGCGTACGCCCAGGCCGCCGACTTCGCCCAGAGCGACGCTGCGGCCGAGCCGCCGCAGGCGGCCAGTTTCGACAAGGGACGTTTCAGCGGCGTGCGGCAAAAACTCTCGGACTGGGAGGTCATCGTCGGTGTCGGCGCAATATATGGGCCGAAGTTCGAGGGTTCCGACGAGATGGAGGTCATGCCGGTGCCGCTTATCTCCGGCAAGATCGGGCGTGTGAACCTTGAGCCGCTGGGAATCAGCGTTGATCTCATCGATACCAATGGCTTCAAGCTCGCAGCCAAAGGCGGCTACGAATTCGGCCGCGACGAAGACGACTCCCGACACCTGAGAGGCCTCGGGGATATCGACGGGAGTGCCGTTCTCGGAGCCAAGCTATCCTATGAGACCGGACCGCTGGAGCTCTATGCCTCCATCGACAAGTCGATTGGCGGCAGCGATGGCCTTCTTGGCACGGTCGGCGCGAATGTCTCGCATCACTACGACCGCTTCATCTTTGGCGCCGGCGCTTCCGCGACCTTTGCGGACGACAACCACATGAAAAGCTATTTCGGCGTCACCGCGGCCCAATCGGCTCGTTCCGGGTTGAGGCAATACGACGCCGGCGCAGGCCTGAAACGCGTCGATCTGGAGGCATCCGTCACCTACATGGCATCGGAGCACTGGCTTATTCGCGCCCAGGGCGGGGTCGGTTTCCTGACCGGCGACGCAAAAGACAGCCCCATTGTCCAGAACGATGTCCAGCCTTCGGCGATGCTGATCGTCGGGTACAAGTTCTAACGGTACCAACGAGTGAACATCCGGTTGCTCCCACCCCAGACGGCCGGATGTTTGCATGACACATGCGGGGAAAGGACCGGACTTCCCGCAAGGAAGCATCCTCTCATACGGCGTCTCAGTCGCCGTATGGTCGAGCCTTTTTTGCAAGCCGGTGTGTCAAATGCGTGTTCCGGATGCCGCCCATGACGCGCCACAGGACTTAACGCAAGTCAATCGAACTTGACCCTGTTCGACTGTCGATCCGGTAGATTTCCGGAGGCGGAGATTTCGCCGGTCGGGACCGACACTTCGGCGGCTTGACCCTCCCCCATCTGAATTCATCACCAGGGACGCTTTATCGATGAGCACGAAACCGATCCTAATTGCACTCGCCCTGGCGGTGAGCGTCCTCAACCCCGTTTCATCTGGCGCAACGCAGGACAAGGCGGCGGCGCTGACCGTCAGCCTCGCAAAGCCGGCCGAACGCGTCTGGCCTCGCACCATTCCCGCAAGCGGCTGGTTGAAACCCTGGCACGAAGCCGTCGTCGCCGCGGAAGTCGGCGGCATTCGTGTCACCGACGTCCTTGTCGATATCGGATCGGTCGTGTCGAAGGGACAGCCATTGGTGCGTTTTGCAAATGAAAGCGTCGAGGCTGAATTGCGCAAGGAAGAGGCTTTGCTCGCGAGCGCCCGCGCTGATCTTGCCAAGGCAAAGGCAAACGCCGATCGAGCCCGCAGGGTGCAGCCGAGCGGCGCTCTCTCCGACGAGAAAGTCAACGAATACGTGATCGCCGAGGAAACCGCGCTCGCAGCGCTCGATTCCGCCGAGGCTTCGGTGCAAAGCACGAGGATTAAACTCAGCCAGACGGTGGTCGTCGCCGCGGACGATGGGGTGATCACTTCCCGCACCGCCCAGCTGGGTGCAGTCGTCGCCTCCGGTGCCGAACTGTTCCGTCTCGTGCGTCAGCAGCGCGTGGAGTGGCAGGCGGAGATTCCCGCGCGGTATCTGCCGCTTGTTACAGAAGGCCTGACCGCGGCGGTCGACGGTCCCGAAGGCCGCCCGCTTAAGGGGAAAGTCCGGCTCGTCGGACCGACCGTGAGTACGGACACCGGACGCGCACTCGTTTACGTCGCCCTTCCCGCAGGAACGAAGTCGCCCGTCGGCCTCTATGTCACGGGCAGGATCGAGCTCGAGAGTACCGTCGCCCTGACCGTACCGGAATCGGCGCTCGTCATGCGGGATGGCCTGAGCTACGTCTTTACCGTGCGTGCGGATAGTCGCGTTGAGCGGGTTCGGGTCGAGACGGGCCGCCGCAACGGGCGAGAGGTCGAAATCGTTTCGGGCCTTGCCGGCGTGACCGGCGTCGTCGCGAATGGCAGCGCGTTCCTCTCCGACAAAGCCCTTGTGAGACTGGAAGGCGCAGCGCTCGCCCAGGCAGGCGGAGCGGCAAAATGAATATTTCTGCCTGGTCAATCCGCAATCCCGTCCCCTCCATCCTGCTCTTCATCCTGCTCACCGTCGGTGGAATTCTCGCGTTCGACCGCCTGTCGGTCCAGAATTTCCCTGACATGGACCTGCCGACCATCCGGATCGATGCCACCCTCGAAGGTGCCGCGCCAAGCCAGCTTGAGACGGAGGTGGCCCGCAGGATCGAGGACAGACTGGCTTCTTTGAGCCTGCTCGATCACATCACGACGACGATCAGGGACGGCTCGGTGTCGATGAGCGTCTCCTTCGAGCTGGAAAAAGACGGCGCAGAAGCGCTGAACGAAGTGCGCAACGCGGTCGATGGCGCGAGCGGCGATCTTCCGCCGGAGATGCAGCGGCCGAGCGTCACGCGATCGACGGTCGAGGAATCGGCGCTGATAACCTACGCCATCCGGTCCGACCATATGGACGAAACGGAGCTCTCCTGGTTCGTCGATAACGATATGACGAAAGCGCTGCTTTCCGTATCGGGCGTCGGCGAGGTTAGCCGTGTTGGCGGTGTCGATCGCGAGGTGCATGTCGATCTCGATCCGCAGTTGATCAACTCGTTGAACCTCAGTGCAGGATCGGTATCTTCTCTTTTGAAGGCCGTGCAGTCCGACTCTTCCGGAGGACGGGGCGAGATCGGAGGCAGCAGGCAGGCGATCCGGACGCTGGGAGCCGTATCCTCCGTGGAGGAACTGAAGCATACGGCTATCCCGCTTCCCGACGGGGCCGTAATGCGGCTGGAGGAGATTGCTACGGTCAGCGACAGCTTCGCCGACCGCACCTCGATGGCCTATGTCGATGGCGAGCGGGTCGTCGCCGTGCAGGTCAAGCGTTCGAACGGATTCTCGGATCTCGGCGTCGCGGCAGGTCTCGAAGATGCGGTCAAGAATTTCGCCGCGGCCTATCCCGAGATCGAAATCGTCAAGGCGTACAGCACGACTGGTCCGATCGAAGACAACTATGCCGGGTCGATGCACCTTCTCTACGAAGGCGCCATCCTTGCGGTTGTCGTCGTGTTGCTGTTTCTGCGTGACTGGCAGGCGACTTTCCTTGCCGCGATCGCGCTGCCGATGTCGGTGATCCCGACCTTTCTGGTCATGTACATGCTGGATTTCAGCCTGAACACCGTGACGTTGCTCGCATTGTCCCTTGTCGTCGGAATTCTCGTCGACGACGCCATCGTCGAGATCGAGAACATCGCCCGCCATCTGCAGATGGGAAAAACGCCGATGCAGGCCGCGCTCGAGGCAGCGGACGAGATCGGCCTCGCCGTCGTGGCAACAACGCTCACGCTGGTGGCGGTCTTCCTGCCCACCGCGTTCATGAGCGGCATTGCCGGCCTGATCTTCCGGCAGTTTGGCATAACCGCTGCGGTCGCCGTCCTCGCATCCCTCCTCGTCGCGCGACTTCTGACCCCGATGATGGCCGCCTACATGATGAAACGCCACCCGGCAGAGCCGAAGGACGGGATAGTCATGCGTGCCTATCTCGCGCTTGCAGGAACATGTCTTCGCCATCGGACGCTGACGATGATCGGCGTTTGCCTTTTCCTCGGGCTTTCGCTGTCCATCGTTCCGATGCTGAGCGCCGCCTTTCTCCCGCCATCCGACGACGGGCAGGCCCAGGTCAAACTGACGCTTCCGCCCGGAAGCACAATCGAGGACACGAATGCTGCCACGCGCCGAGCGATCGAAATCGTCTCGGACCTTCCGGATGTCACCCAGGTCTTCTCCGTCGTTGGAAGCTTTTCGACAGGTGCGGGAGGTCCGGATGATGCCGCTGCAGCAAAGTCCGGGACGACGGTCGCCTCCCTCGTTGTCGATCTGAAGAAACTCGGCGACCGTGACCGCAAGCAGTCCCAAATCGAGAACGACATCCGCCAAGCTCTCGCCGTTCTTCCCGGCCTGAGGGTGGAGGTCGGATCCGGCGGCAACGGCACGACCCTTCAGCTCTCGCTGATCAGCGATGACACCGCGGCCCTGGACCGGGCAGCGCTCGCTCTCGAGGAACAATTGCGGACCCTGCGAGGCATCGGGGCGGTGACGTCCAATGCGTCCCTGCAGGCACCCGAAGTACAGATCGTCCCGGATCGCGACCGAGCGGCGGCGCTCGGGGTAACTCCAGAAGCCATGGCCCAGGCGGTCAGGGTTGCCACGAATGGCGACTACGCCCTTTCGCTTGCCAAGCTCAATCTCCCTCAACGGCAGATACCCATCCGCGTACGGCTCGATCCCGAATACAGAGCCTCATTGGAGGACATCGCGAATGTCCGCGTTTCCGGCGCAAGAGGAAGCGTCGCCCTCGGATCGGTCGCGGAAATCCGGATGGGCGGAGGACCGGCCGAAATCAGCCGTATCGACCGTTCGCGCAACATCATGCTGGCCGTTGAACTCAACGGGCGAATACTTGGCGAGGTGTTCAGCGAGGTACAGGCACTGCCGGCCGCGAAAAACCTCCCACCCAATATCAGGCTCATCCAGCAGGGGGAACTGGAGCAGACCGCCGACCTTTTCGGTGGGTTCGCGATCGCCATGGGGATCGGTGTCTTCTGCATCTATGCGGTTCTGGTCCTGCTGTTCCACGACTTTCTCCAGCCGATCACGATCCTCATGGCGCTTCCCTTATCGCTGGGGGGAGCCCTGCTCCCTCTTGTCCTGACCGGGACCAGCTTCTCCATGCCCGTCGTCATCGGCCTTCTCATGCTGATGGGCGTGGTGACGAAGAACTCGATTCTCCTGGTTGAATATGCCATCGCCTCGCGACGTGCCGGGTTTTCGCGGTTCGACGCGCTCATGGACGCCTGCCACAAGCGTGCACGTCCGATCGTGATGACCACCATTGCCATGGGCTGCGGCATGCTGCCCGTCGCCCTTGCGCTGAGCGGGGGCGATCCGAGCTTCCGTCAGCCGATGGCCATCGTCGTCATCGGCGGGTTGCTGACCTCGACGGTCCTCAGCCTCGTCGTCATCCCGGTCATATTTACCTTGGTCGACGACTTCCTCGATCTCCTGCTGCGCATCGGCAAAGCGAGATCATCAACGCTCACGCGCCGCAACACCACTTAACAACAATAAACACCGCTTCACACGCCGACCGTCTAGTTCTCCTGACTGATTTTTTCAGGAGAATTCCAATGGTCACGATCGTCTGCATGAAATGGGGAGGCGAGTTCACCGCGCGGCACGTGAACGCCCTTTACGCCGGCGTGGTGCGCAACATGGAGGAAACATTCGACTTCGTCTGCTTGACGGATGACGGGAAGGACCTCGCTCCCGGCATCGTGGTGCGCCCGATCCCCGATTGCGGCCTGCCCGAACGCGCGTGGCGGCGCGGATGCTGGCCGAAACTCGGCGTCTTTGCCCGGGACCTCTTCCCCTTCGCAGATGTCGTGCTGTTTCTGGATCTGGATGTGATGGTGCAACACTCGCTGGCGCCTTTCATCGATCTGGTACGTCAGCGCCGCCATCTCGTCATCCAGCGGGAATGGAACCCCGATCTTTGGGGATTGTTGCCGCAGCCGCTCAGGCCGGATCGGGGCGCCCAGTCGTCCGTGTTCGGCTTCTGCCCCGGGACGATCGAGGACATCTATGGCGACTTCGCCAGGGACCCGCTCGCGGTCATCGAGACCTTCAGGAACGACCAGACCTACCTGACACATCGGGTGAAGCAAAGGAGTTACTGGCCGGCCGGGTTCTGCGTCAGCTTCAAGAGAAGCTGCACCAAATATTTCCCGATCAACCTTTTGCTGCCGACCATCCGCCAGCCGAGGAAAGCGAGGATCATCGTCTTTCACGGCAAGCCTCGTCCCTGGGAAACCCTGGTTGAAAAGGGGCAGCGCTGGGGCTCCCGCAGGCGCTTCGGCATCGGCCCCGTGCCATGGATCACGCGGTATTTCAGCCAGGCTGACGTGATGCTCTCGATCATCCAGACGGGCCCGAGCAACGAAGACCGGGTGAAGGGCTTTACGAACCTTAGACCGGTGACTGCGGGCAACCAACGGCACTCCACCGCTGCGCCCGGCAGCCCTCCACTGTTTGCGGACCCTCCGGTCGGCGATGCGCGGAACTGAAATCATGGAGGCTAAAAGCCCGCACGCTCGCCCCGTCCCGCGTATCCTTCTCTACATTCCCTACACCAAGTTCGCTTCGAAACTCGCCGAGACACTCGCCGAACACGCCTTCGCCGTGGCAACCTCGGCCGACCGAAGCCAATTGGCAGCAGCACTCGGGTCTGACCGATACGACGCAATCGTCACCGGCACAGCGCATGTGGGTGAGGTCAGGGCGATATCGATAAACCCGATCATCAACTACGAGGTGTTCGTCCACAAGCATCCCATGGACCCCGAAATGCCGGACGGAAATCGAAGTTACTTTGACGTCGACGATTTCATCAGTCGCATCCGCTTCCATGTCAGATGAACGGTTTTGCCGTCAGGAAAGCGGTTGGGTTTCACGCAACAAGGCCTGAGGATAATCGGTCAAAGGCAATTTTCATCACCTTGAACGGTGCGCTCCAAACTGGACGAGAGCTTTCGAGGCCGCAGCATCGACCTCTTCCGAGATGCGCGAGCGCGCCTGGGTTCGTCAAGCGTCGCCGGATCAAACAGTTCCTTTGCTCCCGCCCGCTTGTACAAGAGGCCCGGGCCGGCCTAACGTCAGCTCGAATCCATGCAGACGAGGGATGCTCCGTGACTCCGTCCAAATCGACAGCCCAGCAACGGCCGCGCTCCCTCGAAGCGCGGATCTACGCGATCTATTCCTCGCTCTCGCCCGCCGAAAAGCGGCTTGCCGACATCCTGCTGCAATACCAGATGGACCTGCCGAGCTACACGGCCGGTGAGCTTGCGGAAAAGGCGCAGGTGTCGAAAGCGACCGCGGCACGGCTGATCCGCTCGCTCGGTTATGCGACCTATCCCGATGCCAAGCGGCAGATCCGGGCCGACCAGCACTGGGGCTCGCCGCGGGCCGGCCTGGAAGACCCCGATCGCGCGCCGTCAGGCAAGGTCTCGCTGAGCAGCACCGTCCAGATGGACATCGACAATATCCGGACCACCGCCGAAAGCCTGTCCGAAACCGCGCTTCATGAGGTCAGCCAGGCGATCGTCGGCGCCCGCCGGCTGTGGATCATGGGGCTTCGCAGCGGTTACGGCCTGGCACTTCAGGCCGCCCATTATTTCACGCTGATGAAGAACGACGTGCAGGTCATCCCCGTCGGCGGGGGAAGCTACTCCCACGAGATCGCCTCGATCGCCAAGGGCGACGTGGTGCTCGTCATCGCATTCCGGCGGCGCCCCAGACTGTTGCCGACGATCATCAAGGAGGCGCGCGCAGCGGGCGCGATAACGGTGCTGATCACCGATCTCAGCGCCGCGGCGAGCGCCAAGGCCGCCAACCATGTGCTACGCTGCCGCTGCCAGTCGCCCTCGCCCTTCAATTCGTTCGTCGCTGCCGTCACCATCATCAACTATCTGGCCTGGAGCGTGTCGACGGCGATGGGGGAGGAAAGCCTCGCCCGGTTCGAAAAGATCGACAGGCTGGTGAAGCTGCTCGACGACGTATCGACCCCTCAGACCAATATCGGCCGATAGCTGCGGGTCAGGAAAATTTCTCGAGCACGTGCAGACGCGTCGGCGGTGCCCAGACGCCGGACTTGGAAGTGGTCAACCCGCACCTAACCAGAGTTTCGGCAAGACCGACGGCCGCCGATACGCCATCGACCACCGGAATGCCGTGCGTGCGCTGCAGGTCGAGCGCAAATTCCGCCATGCCGGCGCAGCCGAGCGAAACGCCCTCGGCCCCCATGACCAGCCCCTGGCGGATGAAGTCCGAGATGCGCTCGAACGCGCCGCTTTGCGGATTTTCCAGCTCGAGCACCGGAATGTCGGTCGCAAAGACCCGGCGGCAGCGATGGCCGAAACCGTAGCGGTGGATATTGTCCTCGATGACCGGCGCGGAGCGGGAAAGCGTCGTCACCACGCAGAAGCTGTGCGCCACGAGGCTGACGGCGTGGAACGAGGCCTCGCCTATCCCGATCACCGGCCTGGTCGCAATCGCCCTTGCGGCATCCAGCCCGGTATCGTCAAAACACGCGATGATATGGGCGTCGGCGCCGTCGCGTTCGGCGGCGGCGATTTCCTTGAGGAGGCCAGGCACCGATAATGCTCCGTCAAAGGGACCTTCGATCGCTTCCGGACCGGTTTCCGGCTGTCGGCCGATGATTTCGGTATCACGGCCAGCGACGGCGCGCGCCGCCGTCGCGATGCGCTGCGTCATCGACGCGGTCGTGTTTGGATTGATGACGGCAATGCGCATCGTCTTTGATACTCCTCGGATCAACCTGGGTCAGGCGCCGGCAAAGGCCGCCGTCGGGCGGGTGTCGATGAGATCTCCGTAGGCGATGGGCGCCTTGGTGAGATGACCGTCGGCAATACCCCGCTGCCAGCGTGCATAGGCATCGGGGTCGATCCGTGGCGTCGTCCACATGCCATTGGCCCGATAGATGTCGGTCAACCTGACGAGCAGGTCCGGCGAAAATTTCGGGAACGTCCCTGCGAGGAAGTCGCGGTAACCCTTCGCGTCATTTGCCAGGATCCACGCCATGCCGCGACCAAGCGCCCTTGAGAACCGGGCCTGAGTGTCCAGCCGGACATCGTCGCTCTCGCCCTCGGCATAATAGACGCTCCACGGCACGTTGCCGCCCGTGACGGGGAGTTCGGCCACCACATGGACGTCCGTCTTCGATGCGAGCGTGACGGCCGAGGGATAATCGATCACCAGATAATCGCCCATGCCGCCCACGAAGAGATCTGACAACATCTTGCCGTCGAGATCCTGGACGAAATTGACCGCCCGCGGATCGACGCCGTTTTCGCGCAGCAAAAGCTTGGTGAAGAGGCCGACGCTGGCACCGTTGCTGCCCTTCATCGAGATCGTCTTGCCGGGCACGGCCTGCCAGTCGAAATCTCCCCGCTGTTCGCGGCCGAGGATGGCGAGCGGGGCGCGGGCGGCGATCTGCGCGAAAGGCGTGTAGCGCTTGCCACGACCATGGAACATCGACGGCACCCAGATGCCGCCCAGCGCGGCGTCGGCCTTGGCGGAACCGATGTCGCTGAGCACGAGGTCCCAGGGAGAAGGAACGCTTGCGGTGACGCCGAGCCCCTCCTCCTCGAAGAATCCCTGCCAGACGGCGACGTATTCGGGAAGGTAGTTGAGGCTGTGCCCGGTCGCCGAAACGTGGAAAGTCTGCATGATGTTCACTCCTGGCCCGGGAAAATGCGGTCGCCGCTATCGATGTCGAACCACAGGACGTCGCCCGCCTGATAATCCAGCGAACAAAGTTCGCCGATCCTGACCTTCGGATTGCCCGAGACCCTAACGAACACCAGATCGTGTTCCAGCAACCGCTGATCGTTGTTTTCCTCGCCGGTCATCAGCCGGCAACCGATCACCGTCTCGGCGCCCAGGCGTTCGACCACCGCCACCTGTGCGGGCAGACGCCCCTCCCCGGCTGGATGAAGGGTAAGCTTTTCCGGCCTGACGCCGAACGTCATGTGCCGTCTCGAAGGAAGCGGCGCCGCATGATCGACCGGAAGCTTGCCCGAAAGCTGAAGAGCGTCGTTGCTGACCGAAGCCGGAATGAGGTTCATCGGGGGCGACCCCACGAAACGCGCGACGAAGGTATTGGCGGGGTGATCGTAGATCTCATCCGGCGTATCGACCTGCTGGACGATGCCCTTGTTCATCACGATGATCCGGGTCGCCATCGTCATGGCCTCGACCTGGTCATGCGTCACATAAACGAAGGTCTTGCCGACCTTGTGATGCAGAGCCGAGATCTCCGAACGCATCTGCGTGCGCAGCTTGGCATCCAGGTTGGAAAGCGGCTCGTCGAGCAGGTAGAGGTCCGGATTGCGTACCAGCGCGCGGGCGAGCGCGACGCGCTGGCGCTGTCCGCCCGACAGGCTTGCAGGGCGTCTGTCGAGCAGGGGCTCGAGCTCCAGCTGGCGGGCGATGCCGAGCGTCCGCTCGGCGATATCCGCCCGCTTCATCAGCCGATGGCGGGCGACGATGTTGACGATCGGCAGATGGTACCATTTGCGGAACGCGTCCATCACCAGCGGAAACGCGATATTCTCGCGGACCGTCATATGCGGGTAAAGCGCATAAGTCTGGAAGACGAAGGCGACGCCGCGCTTTTTCGGCTCCCAATCGTTGGCGACGGATCCGTCGAACAGCAGGTCCCCGGAGGTAATGTCGCTGAGGCCGGCGATCATGCGCAGCAGCGTAGACTTTCCGCAGCCGGAGGGGCCGAGCAGGACCAGGAATTCGCCGTCATGGATATCGGCGTTGAAGGCGTTGATCACGGTGTGATCGCCGAAGGTCTTGGAGACTTTATTGAACGTCAAGGCGGGCATGGATTATCCCTTTACGGCGCCAGCCGTCAGACCGGCCACGATCTTGCGCTGGATAAGAAGGAAAAAGACGATGGCGGGCGTGCTGAAGACCAGGGCCGCGCCAAGCACGGCGGACATCGGCGTTTCATATTGCCCGACGAAGGAGGCGAGACCGACGCTGGCCGGCCACAGGGTCCGGTCCATAAGAAATGTCGAGGCAAACAGGAACTCGTTCCAGCCGGCGAAGAAGGACACCACCGCCGCCGCCGCGATGCTCGGCATGATCAGCGGCAGGATGATCATGGTCAGCACGCTGAACCGCGGGCAATTGTCGATGATCGCGGACTCCTCGATCTCGTAGGGCACGGCATCCATCGCCCCTTTGAGGACGAAACACGCCACCGGTAGCGAGAACCCGACATTCGCCAGGATCAGGCCCCAGAGACTGTTCAAGAGGCCGAACGTGATGAACATCGCATAGAGCGGAACCAGGATCAGCGCTTCGGGAACGACCTGCGTCATGAACAGCAGAAAGCCGACGAGGCCGCGCCCATGGAACTTGAAGCGGCTGAGCGCGTAACCCGCAAGCGCGCCCAGCGTCAGGCTCAGCACGGTGCCGCCCGAGGCGATCAGCAGCGTGTTGAACAGCCAGCGGCCGATCGGAACATTGTCGAGTTCGGTCACCAGATCCGGCAGGTGCTGCAGTTGCGGCCAGGCCACCTGGCCGGTTCCATAAAGCTGGGAATTGACGTTGAGCGCGGTTGCCGCCATCCAGTAGACCGGAAAGCCGGCGAGCACGACCAGAATTCCGATCAGCGTATATCGCAGCGCCTTCACGGCGAGTTTTCGGGGTGTCATCATCGAGACATCCTCTTCATGCGGCGTTGTTCGGCGGTGTAGTGGATGGCAGCCACCATCAGCGCCAGCGCGAGACCGACCGCGCCGTAAGCGCTCGCCATTCCCAGCTCATGACCCTCGAACGCAGTCTGGCGGAGCTTGACGACGAGGGTGCTGGTCGAGCCCAGCGGACCACCGCCGGTCAGCAGGTAGATGATGTCGAAGCGGCGGATGGACCAGACGGCGACCAGAAGGGCCGCGAGCTGGATCGATGGACGGATATGCGGCAGGGTGACGGCACGGAAGGTGCTGATCCCATCGGCACCATCGATCCTCGCGGCCTCGCGCACCTCCTGCGGCACCGATTGAAGAGCCGCCAGCACGACCAGCATCACGAACGGCGCGACCTGCCAGACGGTAACCGCGAGGACCGAACCGAGCGCGTAGTCGGTGCTGGTCAGCCACGAGAAGCGGCCGAGGCCGAGCAGTTCGGTGATGCGATTGAACACGCCCGATCGTTCATTATACATCCAAAGCCAGATCAGCGAGGCCGCAACGCCCGGCACGGCCCAGCCGAACAGCAGGATGGCCCGCGCGACCGCCCGTCCCTTGAAGGGACGATCGATGGCAAGTGCTGCGACGACGCCGAGCGCTACCCCGATGATGACCGTCAGAACCGTGTAGACCAGGGTCGCCTTGAGGGAGACGTAGAAGGCCGGATCCTCGATCAGCCGCTCGTAGTTGCCGAGGCCGATGAATCGGCCCCGGTTGGGATTGACGATCCGGGTGTTGGTCAGGCTCATGTACATCTGCCGCGACAGCGGCCAGAACATGAAGACCATCAGGTAGATCATGGGCGGAAGAATGAAGGCATAGGGCAACAGCTTGACCAGGCCGCTCCTGCTTCTCAGGCCACTCGCGCTCACGTCGGTCTCCCCTTCAATGCGCGTTTCTTAGAACTGCTTGTCGATCGCCGACTGGGCTTCGGCAAGCGCCGTCTTCGGATCGGCATTCGCAAGGATGACCTTTTCGACGGCCTGCATCACGAAACGCATGATCTGCGCCGTTTCGACCTCATATCCCTTGATCAGCGTGCTGCGGGAGGTTTCGGCGAGCTTGACGAAGGTCGGCGCCCAGGGATTGGCCTTGGAATAGGCTTCACTGACCGGGACATCGGTCGCAAGCGCGTCCGGACCCGACGCCTCACGCAGGGCCTGCTGGCCGACGGGGCCGATCAGCCATTTGACGAAGGCGATCGCTTCCTTCTGATGTTTGCTGTGCGAGCTCACGCCGACGAAGATCTGCTGATGCGCACCGGGGTTCTTGAACGGCATCGGAGCGGCATAAAGATCGCCGGACTGAAGGGCGCCGCCGGAGGCGATATTGAGCGTGCCGCCGGAATTGTCGATCGAGAAGGCCGCGTGCTTCTCCTTGAAGCGCGTGCGCTGGGTCGGGAAGCTGTCGCCGACCGGGATGATGCCGGCGTCATACATCTTCTTGAAAGCCGTGATGGCGGCGACGGCTTCCGGCGTGTTGATCGTCAGCTTGCCGTTCGCATCGACCCAGTTGACGCCGTAGCCGTAGGCCCAGCTCTGGAAATCCATGAACCAGCCTGAAAAGTCGTTGATCTGGTGACGGGCGGTGAAGCCGATCACGCCCGGTGTTGCGGCAGATACAGCCTTGGCGGAGGCGATGAGCTCATCCACCGTCGTCGGCACCTTGGCGTTGGCGGCATCGACCAGGGGCTTGTTATAGATCAGGGCATAAACGGCGCGCTGCCAGGCGACACCGAGGCGCTTGCCGTCGACCACGCCGTTTTCATTGCTCTTGTTCAGCTTGGCGCCGTCGGCTGCAGCCGAGAGGTCGACGAGGAAGCCTGCATCCGCGATGGCGTAGAACAGGCCCTCCTGCATCATCGCCACATCCGGTCCCTGGCCCGCACCCATTTCGGTCGTCAGCTTGTCGGCGAATTCCGCAGACGGAATGGCTTCCTGTTCGAGCGTGACATTCGGATTGGCTTCCTGGTACTTGCTGACGGCCGCCCAGAGGTTCTTGCCGCGCAAGGCATCGAGCCATTGGGAATTGGCGAGTTTCAGCGTGACCTTCTCGCTCGATTGCGCACGCGTTTCGCCCGCGCCGAGCCCAACGGTCCATGCAAGCGCCGCAACGGCTGCCGTAGCCAACAATTTTCGGCGGCGAATCTTGTCAAACATATCTGTTCTCCATCTGGGTTTTTTATTTGGCGGTTTCTTATTGGCATTCACGGATCAGGCAGTGCGTCAGGCGGTAGACATCAGACGCCTTTCACTCGATGCACTGCAAGCGGAGTATGGTGGCTGAGATTTTCGGCCCCGGTATCGGTAACGAGATAGCAGTCGCCGACATTGCAGCCCGCAACCTCGGGCTCGAGCCATTGCGAGTGCAGGACGAAGGTCATGCCTTCCTCGAGCTTGTCGTGGTTGTTCGACTGGATGTTGTAGTTGGTGAATTTCACCATCGAGACGGAATGTCCGACATTCGGATTGTGAGGACCGAGCGTCGCCGGATAGACATGCATCAGCTTGCGGCCCTGGCGTTCCCAATCTTCGTCGACGACATGCTTTCGCGGGATCAGGCGCGGTTTGCCGTCGTCTTCGGACACCCAGTTGTAAGGCATCGTCCGGCTGTCATGCGACGAAAGGTAACCGCGGGCGATATAGGGTTCGAAGGAGGCGTTCGCGAGATCGGAGATGATCGCGCCGGGCCTGATCAGCGCCGCCGCTTTCTGGACACCCTCCGTGCACATCTGCAGCACGTCTTCTTGTCTGTCGGTAATGTCGCCGACCGCGATCATGCGGGCAATCTGGGCCGTGTAACCCTGATAGATCACTGCCGAAATGTAGAGATTGATGATGTCGCCGTTGCGGACCACGTGACCGTAGGGCTTGCCGCAATGGGTGCCGTATTGGTTGATGCCGATCTGGTAGCCGTCCCCGCTTTCGCCGCCTCGCGCCATCTGGGCGTAGGTGAAGGCGGCATAGATCTCATAATCGGTCACGCCAGGTTTGATGACGTGATATGCGGCCTCGATGCCGATACTGGCCAGCTGTGCTGCCGCCCGCACCACCGCCTGTTCGCGCTTGGAACGCACCTTCTGCATGCGGTCGATGATCGCATTTGCCTGCACGAACGAGCTCTTCGGCAAACGTTTGCCGAGACCGCCCCAGTAGCCGGCGGACGTCGCATCGCCGATCAGGCCGATCTGCGACGACGCAAAACCCTCGCGCTCCAGGAAGGAACCGACCGCCTCGACGACCTTGTCGACCGTCTTGCCGGGACGATTGTAGGTCTCGCGGCCCCAGGTACCGACCTGCCAGATGTCCTCGACCAGCACCGCCTCGCCAGCCGGCGGCAGCAAGACGGAGCTGCTGAAGATGGAAAACAGCGTCAGCGGCTTGTCTTCGTCGGTCGGAACCACCAGCACGCCTTCGCGCGCCCAGTCGCAGATATAGCGAAGGTACGAATTGGAAACGCGGTAGGAACCGATGGAATCCGCATGGACCAGCATGACGTCATGCCCTGCGACCGTTGCCTCGCGCCGGATGCGACGCAGCCTGTCGACGAATTCGCTTTCCGGAAGCGGACCGACCGGCTCGAACTCGAAACTCGGGCGGAAACCGTCCAGCAGACGCTCGAAGCGCACGTCACCGTGCTGAATGGGGTGGCTTGGACGAGCTTGGGCGGTCATTGGGCTTCTCATTTAGCAGATACCGATAGACCTAGATTATCTCTGAAAATTAATTTGCATAGTCCATCGGACGATCATTTGACGACCGAATTGCCACTAAAACGGGCATTTGAAAAAATGGGGCAGATTTACGCTCGAAAGGAATCAAGCATGTACAGCGGGTGCAGATCGTTTCCCTTAGTCGATCAATGAGATCCCGGGCTTTCCAGCCTGGGGCAAAGGCAAAAAAAGCATCTTCGCCTGTGAAAAATCGGCACCGGCGGATGACGCGGGCGCCCATCGTTTAGTCACCGCGAATGCTCGCCGCGACGATATGACGATCCCGGCGCATGAAAAAAACTTTCCATATGCTTGCGTGATCGGCGTGACTGGAGGGACTTGGGCCGAACGGCGGTTTGCCGATCCGCGCCAAGGCGTCAGTCATGCTCGGTGACGCCGGACGGCCTGGGCAGGCCTATTGATGACGTTGACGATCTTTTCAGCCACGGATCAGGGGCACCACGCCAATGTGCCTGGCCGTGTGCAGCGTTGCCGGAATTGGACCGCGCAGGTGCAAAATGCGCTGCGGTATGACCTCAAGGCCAATTTGGTGTTTGTGACCAACCTCTCAACCGGGGCGTCGGGCGAGAGCGCTTTTCGCCTTTGGCGGCTTTCCGAAAGTCTGGACGATGAAGCTGATCTGCGTTTGGAGATCCGCTTCGATATCCTGCTCGTCGGCCATTCGTTGTTCGACCAGGACCGGATGCACGAATGAAATCATGCAGGCAAGAACGGCGCGTGCCGCCTGGGAGGGATCGCCGATCTGCAGTTCAGCCGTTGCCTGCACATCCCGGATGACCGTCTCGAGTATCGAGGTCAATTCATCGGAAAACTGGCTCACGACCGGCCAGTTCTCCATTGCGGCCGCCGCGAACAGCGCGTGTACGTTCCTGTCGCTGTGTATCCACCGTCGGCACTGCCGATGAGCCGTTTCAAGGATCGATGCAAGCCGACTGTGAGCCGTTGCGTCCTCCTGGGCGATCTCGCGGACAATTTTGACGGTCTGGGCTGCAAATCGCACATAGAGATGCTGATCAACCGAGGCTCGCGTGGGGAAGAACCGGTAGATATTTGCCCTGCTCATGCCGAGATCGTCGGCGATGTCCGCCAGCGTCATCTTGCGGTGGCCGATGTGGCGGAGGAGCTTCTCCGCCACATCCAGGATCTTTTCCCGAGCCAGATCGGTTTCGACATCGTCTATCGCTGGAGACGACGCCTCCGTCATGTTTTTCATCGGGTTACCCTTCAAGTGCACAACAGCATGGCGCTCGAGCCTTATTCTGCAGCCAGCCGCAATGGCAGTTCCGGTTCCTCCGCGTGATCGCTGGGATGCTCCTTGTCTTCTGTCGGCTTGATCCGGAACCAGGCCGCATAAAGTGCGGGGAGGAACAACAGGATCATCAGGGTGCCGACGGCGGTGCCGCCGATCAGCGTGTAGGCCATCGAACCCCAGAAGACCGAGTGTGTCAGCGGAATGAAGGCGAGAACAGCTGCCAGCGCCGTCAGGATAACCGGACGGGTCCGTTGCACGGTCGCTTCGATGACGGCGTGATAGTCGTCCAGACCTGCCGCCTGGTTCTCCTTGATTTGCTCCGTCAGAATGAGCGTGTTGCGCATCAGGATCCCGGCGAGGCCAATCAGACCGAGAATGGCGTTGAAGCCGAAGGGCTGATGGAAGAGGAGCAGTGCCGGCACCACGCCGGCAAGGCCGAGCGGAGCCGTCAACATGACCATGGTCATGGTCGAAAGGCTGCGAACCTGGAGGACGATGACAATCAGCATCGCGGCAATCATCAAGGGGAAGATCTTGACGAGTGCGACGTTCGCCTTGAGCGACTCCTCGATATTGCCGCCCATTTCGATCCGGTAACCGACAGGCAGCGATGCGATCAAGGGCTGCAGGGCGTGCATGACCGCCTGGGACACTTCAGGCGGCTGTGTCGCCTCATTGATATCCGACCGGATAGTGATGACCGGGGTGCGGTCGCGGCGCTTCATGATCGGCTCTTCGAAGCTGACCTCCGAATGACCGATCTGATCGAGCGGAATTGCCCGACCATCGCGGCTGATGAGCGAGAAGTCCGACAACCTCGAAGGGTCGAGGCGATTTTCGCCGCCGCTGCGCGCCACGACCGGGACATTGCGGATGTTCTCGCGAACCTGCGTGATCGGGACGCCGCTCAGCAGCAGCTGCAGCTGTTGCCCGGCTTCCGCGGGTGACAGGCCAATGAGGTTCAGCCTCTCCTGATCCGGGATGAAGCGGACGACAGGCGTGCGGTTACCCCAGTCGCGGTTTGCCTGGCGCACATCCGGTACCGTCTTCATGATCGCAAGGGCTTGTTCCGAGATCTGATAGAGCTTCTCGGGATCAGGCCCCTTGATGCGAAACTCGACGGGAAACGGTGTGTAGGGCCCGAATACAAGCTGCGTGACCCGGACCGATGCCTCCGGCGCAAGACCGTCGGCAATCGCTGCACGCAGGCGATGCTTCAGCGCTTCACGGCCCTCGGCATCAGGCGTGAGGGCAACGATCTTGGCGAATGCCGGATCCGGCAGTTCGGGCGCCATCGCAAAGAAGAAGCGCGGCGCGCCCTGCCCGATATAGCTGGTAACGATCTTCGATTCAGGCTGCTCCTGCAGCCAGCGCTCGACCTTTTCAACCGTAGCGGTGGTGGTCTCGATGCTCGTGCCTTCGGGCAGGCGCACCTCGACCAGGACTTCGGGACGGTCGGACGTGGGGAAGAACTGCTGCTTCACACCGCCCATGCCCACGACGGAAATGCCCATCACCACCACGACGATGGCGCAGGTCATGAACTTGTGCCGGACAGCGAATTTGATCACCGAACGAAGGCGCTGATAGTTCGGCGTCCCGTAGATGGCGCCATGACCGCCGCTGACAGGCTTGATGTCGGGCAACATCTTGACGCCAAGATAGGGCGTGAACACGACCGCGATGATCCAGGATACAACCAGGGCGAAACCGACGACCCAGAAGATGTTGCCGGCATACTCACCGGCCGTCGATTTGGCAAAGCCTACCGGCATCAGGCCGATGATGGTGACGAGCGTGCCCGAGAGCATGGGGGCCGCGGTATGGCTCCACGCATAGGCGGCCGCCTTGATGCGGTCCATGCCCTCTTCCATCTTCACCACCATCACCTCGATGGCAATGATGGCGTCATCGACGAGAAGGCCGAGCGCCAGGATGAGCGCGCCAAGCGTGATACGGTCGAAGAAGCGGCCGGTTTCGAGCATGATCAGGAAAACGACGGCAAGCGTGAGCGGCACGGCAAGCGCAACAACGATGCCGACGCGCCAGCCCAGAGCGATCAGGCTGACGAACAGCACGACGCCGAGCGCCATGGCGAACTTCATCATGAATTCGCCGACCGCTTCCTGGATGTTGACGGCCTGGTCGCTGACCTTTGCCAAGGTTATGCCAAGAGGCAGCGACTGGGCGATCGTTGCCGATCTTTCCTCGAGCGCTTTGCCCAGTTCGAGACCGTTCCAACCCGACTGCATCACGGCAGCGAGCATGATGGCAGGCTCGCCCTCATGACGGATGACATAGGTCGCGGGATCCTGGTAGCCCCGACGAATATCGGCAAAATCGGAGAGTTTCAGCGTTCGCCCGCCGGCGACGATCGGAGTATCGGCGATTGCCTGGATATTATTGTAGGCGCCGTCGAAACGGATAAAGACCTGCGGACCACGGGTATCTATGGAGCCGGCAGGTGTAACGGTGTTCTGGTTCTGAAGGGCGGACGCGATATCCTGTGCCGAGACGCCAAGCGTCGCGAGCTTGGCGAAAGAGAATTCGACGAAGATCTGTTCGGGCTGCTCGCCGAGAATGTTTATCTTCTTGACGCCCGGCACATGCAGAAGATCCTGCCGGATCGTTTCCGCCTGGCGAACGAGATCGCGCATCGGCATGCCCTTGGCTTTCAGGGCATAGAGGGCGAAGCTGACGTCGGAATATTCGTCATTCACGAAAGGACCGAAGACACCGCGCGGCAGGTTTCTTGCCTCATCGCCAAGTTTCTTGCGTGCCTGGTAAAACTCTCCCTCGACGGCACTCGCCGGCGTATCGTCGCGAAGGGTCACGGTCAGAAACGCGTAGCCCGGGCGTGTCGTCGTCTCCACCCTGTCGTACCAGGTGAGTTCCTGAATGCGTTTCTCGAGCGGTTCCGCGACGAGATCCTGCATCTCCCGCGCGGTTGCACCCGGCCAGACGCTCGTGACGGTCATCGTCTTGATGGTGAAAGACGGGTCTTCCGCGCGTCCGAGGCTGAGGAAGGCATAGACCCCCGCTGCTGCCAGAAGAATGATGAAAAAGAGGGTGACGGCCCGCTCGCGGACGGCGAGCGCGGAAAGATTGAAGCTCATCACTTGGCCGCCTCTGCTTTTTCGACGCTGGTCCGGATCGTCGCGCCATCGGTGAGGAGATGCGCGCCAAGTGCGACGACAGCCTCTCCCGGCTTCAGGCCTGAAACGATCGCATCTTCTTCGCCAAGCCGCTCAACCTTGAGCTCCCGGAAGTGAACGGCAGACGACTTCTCGTCTACGACCCAGATGCCGGTACGGATACCGTCGTCCAGGATGGCACCCACCGGCACCTCGGCATGGGATTGCGCATTCTTGTTGGGGATCTTGATCGTGACCGTCGCGCCGAGCGGCGCTGCGGCGGCACCGCCTTGGAGGACCCACCGGGCTTCATAGGTGCGGGTGCGCGTGTCTGCGGCGGCCGAGATCTGACGAAGCACCGCGTTGTCTTCGGCATCTCGGCTGTAGATGGTGGCCTGGGCGATCGCGCCGATCTCGGGCCTGAGATTTTCCGGCACCCACACCAGCGCTTCTCGCGCTCCTGCCTGGGCCAGCCTGACGACTGTCTGGCCGGCTGCGATCACCTGTCCCGGTTCGCCCAGTGTTTCGACGACGGTTCCGTCAGCATCTGCCAGCAGGACCGTGTAAGTCGCCTCGTTCTCGGCTACCTTTTCCTCGGCTTTCGCTGCGGCGAGTTGCGCAGTGGCCGTGTCCAGCGCAGCTTTGGATCTTTCATACTGCTGCGTCGAAGCCGCCAGGGTTTTGACCAGAGCGGCAAATCGTTTTTCATCAGCCTGTGCCTGAACGAATGCCGCCTGGGCGGCCGCTACGGCATTGCGTTTCGCGGTCAGCGCGAGGCGCAGATCCGTCTCGTCGATCTTCATCAGAGGCTGCCCGGCCTTCACCTCGTCACCGAGGTTCACCAGCCGTTCGATAATCTTGCCGGGTACCCGAAAGCCGAGGTCGCTCTGGACGCGCGCCGCAATCGTCCCGGTAAAGCTTCTGGCAACGGTATCGGGTGTCTTTGCCTTTACGACGCTTACAAACGGAACGGCCGTGCGAGGGTCGGCGGCCGCCGAAACTTTCTCGGTCGGCCAAAAGAAAACTGCTGCCGTGGCGGCGCCGGTAATGAGGACCGCCGAGGAGAGAAGAAACTTCGTTTTCATGTGATGACCCTTCTTGACGGTCGATGTGTTCGAATTAGATTGCGATCTAACTCTAAAACGTATATAGATGTCAATCGAAATCTAAAGGAGACGCGAATGAGAGTCAGTCGAGCCCAGGCCGAGGCCAACCGGGAAGCGGTGATCAACGCGGCAAGCCGACTTTTTCGAGAGCACGGCTTTGACGGCATCGGTCTCAAGGACCTGATGAAGGGGGCCGGCCTCACCCAGGGCGGCTTCTACAAGCAATTCGAATCCAAGGACGACCTCGCGGCGCTTGCTTCCAGGCGCGCGATGGAAAGCGCGACGCGCCGGTGGTCTTCCGTCGCCGCTTCGAGTTCGGATCCGTTGCGCGCGGTCGTCGATCTCTACCTCTCCGACGGCCATCGCGGCGACACCAGCGATGGATGTCCCTTGGTCGCACTTGGCTCGGACGCCGCCCGGCAGAGCTCCGAGGTTCGAACGCCTTTCCAGGATGGGATCAAGGCCCACTTGCAGGTTCTGGAGGAATTGATGCCGGAAAAGGGTAAGCCCGGGGCCGATGAAAAGGCGATGGTGATGTTGTCCCTTATGGTCGGCGCGGTCACGCTTTCGAGGATCATGACTGACCCCGACATGTCGGATCGCCTGCTTCAGGCGGCGGCCAACGAGGTCGCGCGCCTTGCACCTCTCGACGGAGATCAGGGCGTGTCGTCCTGATCTCGCCAAACAGAAATCCTTGGAGTCGTCATGCGTCGTATCGTCGTCACGGGCATGGGAGCGCTTAGCCCCCTCGGTGCCAATGTTTCCAGCTCATGGTCCCGGCTCAAGGCCGGCCAGTCCGGCATTCGCCGCCTCCCCGATGAGGTCGTCGGCGATCTTCCCGCCAAGGTCGGCGGCGTGGTGCCGTCCATCGACGAGGACGCGGAAGCCGGGTTCGATCCCGATCGCGTCTTGCCGCCAAAGGATCAGCGCAAGGTGGATCGCTTTATTCTGTTTGCGCTTGCCGCGGTTGACGAGGCGCTTGCGCAGGCGCGCTGGAAGCCCGGTTCGGAAGAGGACCGCCTTCGGACGGCAACGGTCATCGCCTCGGGGATCGGCGGTTTCCCCGCCATCACGGACGCGGTCCGGACTGTCGACCAGAAGGGACCGCGGCGCTTGTCGCCCTTCACCATTCCGTCGTTTCTGGTCAACCTGGCGGCGGGCCAAGTCTCGATCCGCCATGGTTTCAAGGGGCCGATCGGGGCGCCCGTCACGGCATGCGCCGCAGGCGTTCAAGCCATCGGTGACGCGGCCAGGCTCATACGTGCGAACGAGGTCGACATCGCCGTTTGCGGCGGGACGGAAGCCTGCATGAATATCGTCAGCCTTGGAGGCTTTGCCGCCGCCCGCTCCCTGTCTGCCGGGTTTAACGACACTCCCGAACTGGCATCGCGGCCGTTCGATATGCTGCGCGACGGGTTCGTCATGGGCGAAGGCGCGGGCATCCTGGTCATCGAGTCACTCAGCCATGCGCTCGCGCGCGGCGCCGAGCCGCTCGCCGAACTGGTCGGTTATGGCACGACGGCCGACGCTCACCACATAACCTCCGGCCCCGAGGATGGATCGGGCGCCGCAAGAGCCATGCAGATCGCCATCAAACAGGCCGGGATCTCTCCGCGCGATATCCAGCACCTGAATGCGCATGCGACCTCGACACCGGTCGGGGACCGCGGGGAAATCGAGGCCATCAGGAGCGTGTTCGGTGAAGCCCCGGAATTGGCTGTGAGCGGGACTAAATCCGCGACCGGCCACCTGCTCGGGGCAGCTGGCGGACTGGAAGCGATCTTTACGATCATGGCGCTTCGCGACCAGATTGCACCGCCGACCTTGAACCTCAATGCGCCCGACCCCGCCAGCGACGGAATTGACATTGTCGCAAACGTGGCCCGGCCGATGCTCATGAATTACGCGATCACCAATGGCTTCGGTTTCGGCGGCGTGAATGCAAGCGCGGTGTTCAAGCGCTTTTCCGCAAAAGCGGCATAGGGCTCTCTCATATTCGCGTGCCGGCGCCGGAAGGCGCCGGAAAGACCACGCTCATCGGTGTCAGATACCCATGCACAGGTACTTGATTTCGAGATAGTCATCCATGCCGTATTTCGAGCCTTCGCGGCCGTTGCCGCTCTCCTTGACGCCGCCGAAGGGCGCGACCTCCGTCGAAATGATCCCTTCATTGATGCCGACAATGCCAAACTCAAGCGCTTCCGCCACCCGCCAAACCCGGGAAATGTCGCGTCCGTAGAAGTAAGCGGCAAGTCCGAATTGCGTGTTGTTGGCAAGTTCGATCGCTTCGCTCTCCGTCTCGAACCGGAAAATCGGCGCGACCGGCCCAAAAATCTCTTCGCTGAAAATCTGCGCCTCCGGCGAGACGTCGGCGAGCACGGTCGGCTGGTAGAAGCTATGCCCAAGCGCGTGTCTCTGCCCACCTGAAACCACCCGTCCGCCGTGACGGAGCGCGTCCGAGACGAGGTCTTCCACCTTCACAACCGCTTTTTCGTCGATGAGCGGGCCGATCTGGACACCCGCTTCGAACCCGTTGCCGACGGGCATCGCCGAAACGGCCTCGGCAAGCCGTGCAACGAAGGCGGCGTAAATCCCGCTCTGTACCAGGAATCGGTTGGCGCACACGCAGGTCTGGCCGGCATTCCGATACTTGGACGCGATCGCACCCTTAACCGCGGCCTCCACGTCGGCATCGTCGAAGACGATAAAGGGCGCGTTTCCGCCGAGCTCCATGGAAGTGCGCTTGACCGTGCCGGCGCACTGGGCCATCAGCACCTTGCCGATCTCGGTCGAACCCGTGAAGCTGAGCTTGCGGACGATCGGGTTGGCGGTGAGCTCGCCGCCGATCTCGCCCGCCGACCCCGTCACGCATGACAGCACGCCCTTGGGCACGCCGGCGCGTTCGGCAAGGGCGCATAAGGCCAGCGCTGAAAGCGGCGTCTGGCTCGCCGGCTTGATCACCATGGTGCACCCTGCCGCGAGCGCCGGCCCAACCTTCCTCGTGATCATCGCGGCGGGAAAGTTCCAGGGCGTGATCGCGGCACAGACGCCAATCGGCTGCTTTATGACCACGATCCGTTTGTCGGCCGTCGGTGCGGGGATGGTGTCGCCATAGACGCGCTTGGCCTCCTCGCCGAACCATTCGATATAGGAGGCCGCATAGGCAATCTCGCCCTTGGCTTCGGCAAGCGGCTTGCCCTGTTCGGCCGTCATGATGGCCGCCAGGTCATCCTGATTTTCGATGAGGAGATCGAACCACTTGCGCAGGATCGCGGCGCGCTGCTTGCCCGACAGCGCTTTCCACGCAGGCAGCGCCTTGCCTGCTTCCTCGACGGCGCGCCTGGTCTCGCCGGCACCCATGCGGGGCACCGTCGCCACGACGGAACCGTCTGCAGGATTGGTGACTTCGAGTACGCGACCGTCGTCGGCATCACGCCACTCTCCCCCGAGGAAGCACTTATCAATCAGGAGCGAGGGGTCATTGAGTGTCAGAGCTGCCATGGGATTACCTTTCTCGGGATAGTTCAGGACGAAGCCAGGAGCGGCTCGAGCACGCGCCTTGCGCTCTCGCCGAAGTGTACCGGCCGCCGTGAAAAGCGATCGACGTTTACGTGGACGAAAAAACCCTCGGCAGACGCCGCGTCATCGTCGTTACGGAAGAGGCCGATCTCGTATCGAACCGAAGAGTTGCCGAGTTTCGCCACCCGTATTCCAGCCGTCACGCGATCGGGGAATGCCATTTCGGCATGATATCGGCATCCGGTCTCGACAACCAGGAAAACATCGGAGCCGCCCCTGATGTCCAGCGCTCCGTTTTCGATGAGAAAGGCGTTCACCGCCGTATCGAACATGCTGTAGTGCAC
This sequence comes from Hyphomicrobiales bacterium, assembly GCA_900471605.1. GTDB lineage: Bacteria > Pseudomonadota > Alphaproteobacteria > Rhizobiales > Rhizobiaceae > Neorhizobium. Next base: position 316,532 of record UCEY01000025.1, read on the forward strand.
GACATTGTTCATGTGCCCGTAAATATCGTTGTCCGACCATCGCAAACCGACTGTGCGGAACACCTTGTAGGCCGAACGATTTCCGGGTGCTGCTCGTTCCGCCATCACCACGCCGCCCTGTAGATCGAAAGCGCGTCCGCCTCGCTCACGTCGCGGGGATTATTCACGAGGAGCCGGGTCTGCTTCATGGCGTCCCGCGCCATTCCGGAAAGGTGCTCTTCGCCAATACCCACGTCGCGGAGCCGCGGCTGAAGGCCGAGCTTGACGGACAACGCTCCAAGACGCTCGATGAAGGCGGCGCAGCGTCCCTGGTCACCCTGTTCCGATGCGAGGTCCGGAAATACATCGGCCGCGATCTCGGCGTAGGTCGATGCAGCGTCCGGCGCGTTGAACCGCAGAACATGCGGGAGCACGAGCGCGTTCGAGAGCCCGTGAGGAATGTGGAAGGTTCCGCCGATGGGATAGGCCAGGGCATGGACCGCCGCGACGGGAGAGTTCGCGAAGGCTTGTCCTGCCAGCATCGAACCCAGAAGCATCGCGCCGCGGGCGGCACGGTCCTTGCCATCAAAGACCGCCTTTTCGATATTCGCGCCGAGAAGCTGAAGCGCCTGACGCGCAAACATCTTGGAAACGGGATTGTTGTTCGCGCTCTTCGATGCATAGGCCTCAATCGCATGTACCATGGCATCGATCCCGGTGGCTGCGGTGATATGAGGCGGCAGGCCAAGGGTGAGGTCGGGATCGAGGACCGCGATATCCGGGAGGATGACTGGTGAAGAGATGCCGCGCTTCTCGTCGGCGCCGACGGTGATAATGGAGACCGGAGTGACCTCCGATCCCGTCCCGGCAGTGGTAGGAACCAGAACCAGAGGCAGCCGCGGCCCCTTCACATTCCCGACACCCCAGGCGTCGTCGATCGGTTCGCCGGAACCGCAGAGCAAGGCGACGACCTTGGCCACGTCCAGCGAAGACCCGCCGCCGAAACCGATCACCCCCGAGACCTTATCCGCCTTGGCGGCATCTGTTGCCGCCATCACCGTCGCGAGCGACGGATCGGCTTCGACCCGATCGAACACGGTGGTCTCGATGCCAGAGGCAGCCAGAGACGCGAGAGCGGGATCGCAGAGGCCGAGCTTTCGCAAACCGGGGTCGGTCACGAACAGAATACGGCTGCCGAGTTTCTGCTTTACCAGATCACCGATCGCAGTTGCAGCACCAGGCCGATAGACGATCTGAGCGGTCGTACTGAAGATAAACGGGTTCATGCACGTCTCCAAATGGCGATTTGCGCTTACGCGGCGGGCAGGCTTTCGCGAAGTTTAACCCGCAGGATTTTGCCTGAACCGGTGCGGGGTATCTCAGCGACGATATAGACGCGGTCCGGGACCTTATAGGCTGAAAGACGGCCTTTACAGTGCGCCAGCAGAGCATCCGGATCGAACGCGACGGCATTCTTTGGAACGATGCATGCGACCGGCACCTCTCCCAGCATGGGGTGGGGCATGCCGATGACCGCGCAGTCCATGATCGCGTGGTCGAGCAAAATCGTCTCCTCCACTTCCGCGGGAGCGATATTCTGCCCTCCCCGGATTATGAGTTCCTTGAGGCGACCGGTGATCGTCAAGAAACCGTTCGCGTCGGATTTCGCGAGATCGCCGGTATGGTACCAGCCATCGACAATGGCCTTCTGAGTTTCCGCCGGCTTGTTATGATAACCGTGCATCAGGTTCGGCCCCTTGCAGATCAGCTCGCCTTCCGTTCCAGCAGGAACGTCATGCCCCGTCTTTGGGTCTACGAGACGTACCGTCAGCCCCGGAACCGGCAACCCGCAGGACCCGGAAACACGCCAGCGGCCGGGCCAGTTCATGGTCACCATCGTCGAGGTCTCGGTGATCCCGTAACCGTCGAGCAAAGGCACGCCGAAAAATTCCTCGAAATCCGAGTTCAGTGGACCGGGAAGGATCGCCCCGGCCGACACGCACAATCTGACGGACGACAACAGCTTTTCGCCACTCTCCTGGCACGCCGAAAGGAAATAATGGAAGACCGTCGGGACGCCGGGCATGAATGTGAAGCGTCCCGTACGAAGCAATTCCGTCGCCTGCGTCGTCGAGAACTTCTCCATGATGTATTCGCTGGCCCCGGTCGCGATGATGGATAGCACCGCGATGTTGAGAGCGTAGGAGTGATAAAGCGGGAGCGTGTTGAGAACGACATCGTTCTCGTTCATCCCGGCGATCGGCGCCCAGCATGCGGACGTCACCCAGAGCATCGAGCGCGTGGAGAGCAGCACGCCTTTCGGCTGCCCCGTGGTTCCGGACGTATAGACGATATAGGCAGGCCGATCGACGTCCAAGTCGTCCGCGAAAACGTCGGACCGGGGGCCGGGCGTGTCGAAACCGATCGCGTCGTTCGCTTCGATCAGCTCGACCGGACGTCCCAGGCGCTGCAGCAAATATTCGACCATCGGTCGTTTTTCCGGCAGGCTGATCAGCGCCGAGCAACCGGCATCCGTGAGGCGATAGCCGAGTTCTGCCTCGGTCGAGTCGATGGCGACCGGGACGGAAATCCCCCCGGCTCTGACAACCGCGAGGCACGCGACGACCCAGTTTACCGAATTGGGAAGGAAGATCGCGACTGCCTGCCCTTTCTTTAGCCCCGACGCGAGAAGACGTGAGGCGAGAGCCTGCGTCTCGGCGTCGAGCCGGGCATAGGAGACGGACCTTCGCCGGTCTTCGAAGGCCAGTTTTTCAGGATAAAGTCGGGCGTTCCGTCGGAGGATTTCTCCGACGGGCGCAATGAGATCGAAGTGTATCATTGTCAGCTCCTCCCCTATTCCACTTACACCATGCAAAAGCCGCCGTTGACACTGATGACCTGGCCGGTGATCCACGACGACGCCTCCGATGCAAGGAAGGTCACCGTGGGAGCAACGTCATCTGGCCGACCGATGCGGCGGAGCGGATAAGCCTTGACGATCTTCTCGCGGTTCTTCTCCAGAAATTCCGGGTCGGAATGGGATGTCTCGATCAGGCCAAGAGACACCGTGTTGACGGTGATGTTGTTGCGACCGAATTCGCGGGCCAGAGACTTGCCGAGAGCGATCGTGCCGCCACGAGCGGCCGCGGCGATTGCGAGATTGGCCTCCCCGATCCGAGAACTGTCACCGACAAGATTAATGATACGGCCGGAGTTCTGGCCGATCATCAGCGGCGCGACCCCGTGGCAGCAATTGATTGCTCCGTAGAGGCAGATGTCAATCTGCTTCTTCCATTCTTCCGGCGTCGAGTCGACAAACCGCTGATACTTGACGTACCCGGCATTGTTGACGAGCACGTCTATGGTTCCGAAATCGGCCCTGACCGCGTCGACCATGGCTTTCACCTGCTCATTGTCACTGATGTCAGCCTGGTAGGCCTTCGCCCTCCCGCCGGTGGCGACGATGGATTCGACCACTCCTTCGGCTTCCGACTTCGAGCGGCTGTAATTGACGGCGACGGCGGCGCCCTCGGCCGCGAGCGCGCGCGCGATATCGCCGCCGACGTCACGGCCACCGCCCGTTACCAGCGCTACCTTACCCTTCAGATTGGTTTGCATTCCAAGTCTCCTTTTAAATTTCGGATGCTGCCGACGCAGCGAATTCTTCCGGATGCTTCGATCGGGTTACCGGCCCAGGAACCGTGGTGGGCGTTTCTCGCTGAACGCCTTGCGCCCTTCGGCGTAATCATGGCTCGCGCTTGCCTCGTCGATCAGCCTCTCCGCCTCGGCGGGGTCGAAGTCCCCCCTGGCGCAGCCATTCAAGATGAATTTCGCGCCGCTTATGGACAGGGGGGCGTTCGCAGCCATGGACCCGGCCCGCTCCTTGGCCGCTTGGAGCACGTCGTCCGCCACTTCATCGGCGAAGCCGTTGCGGATCGCATCTTCGGCACCGAAACGGTTTGCCGAATACAGGATGCGCTTTGCCTCGGTGATCCCGACGAGGGAAAAGAGCTTGCGGGTCGCAGACACTCCGTAGACGATGGAAAGCCGAGCCGCGGGAATTCCGAACACCGCACCACGTTCGGCGATCCGGAAATCGCAGGACATCGCGAGGTGGGCAGCACCACCCAGGCAGTATCCACGGATTGCCGCGATCGTGGGTTTGGAGACACCGTAAATTGCATCTCCCGCGGCATCGACGGCGACTTCATACCGCTTGCTCTCTTCCGCGCCGCCCCTGACCTCGTCGAACTCGCTGATATCCGCGCCTGCCGAAAAATCCGAACCTGCTCCGGTCAGAATAACCGACCGCACTTCGGCGTCCTTGTCGAAGTCTCGAAACAGCTCCGCAAGCCCACGCCACATTTCGAAAGTCACCGCGTTGCGCTGCTGTGGCCTGTTCAACGTGACAACCGCCACGCCTTCGGATTTCTCAACCAGTATATCACTCATGTCCTGCTCGCCTTGCTTTCCCGATCGCGTCGCGACCCGGCATGTGCCATGGATTGAAGGGGTGCCCGCAGCCAAGCGGGCACCCCGTTCGGTCATTTCTTGACCAGCGGGCACTGGCTTTCGGAAAGCGGACGGAAAGCCTTGTCGCCGGGGATCGTCGTCACGAGTTTCAAAAGGTCCCATTCGCTCTTGGATTCAGCGGGCGTCTTGACCTGATAAACGTACATGTCGTGGACCATCCTGCCGTCTGCCCGGATTTTTCCGCCCTTGGCGAAAAAGTCGTTGATCGGGGTCTCTTTCATCTTCGCCATGACCTGCTTCGTATCCGTCGTGCCGGCGGCCTGAACGGCTTTCAGGTAGTGCATGGTCGAGGAATAGTCGCCCGCGTCGCCCATATGAGGCGGGCGCCCTACGCGCGCTTCAAACTTCTTGGCGAAGGCTCGCGTTTCGTCGTCGCGATCCCAATAAAAAGCATTGGTGAGGATCATGCCCTGAGCGGTTTCAAGGCCGAGCGAATGGACGTCGGTGTCCCATACCAGCAGGCCGGCTACCGTTTTCCCGGACGACGCGAGGCCAAATTCCGATGCGGATTTGACGGCGTTGACGAATGTCGTGCCCGAACCGGCCATCGCGACCACATCCGCGGGCGAAGCCTGCGCCTGCAGCATGAAGGCACTGTGGTCCGAAGTCTCGATCGGGTAGCGCACGGCGCCGGACACGGTCCCGCCACTCGCCTTCACGATCTGGCTGGCGTCCGCTTCCAGTGCATGACCGAAGGCATAATCGGCCGTGAGGAAGAACCAGTTCTTTTTCCCCTGCCGGATCAGTTCGTTGGCGGTGCCGTTGGAAAGCGCGTAGGTATCGTAGGAATAATGGATGCTGTTCGGCGTGCAGCTGTCGTTCGTCAGACGCGACGAGCCGGAGCCGTTGACGATGGCGATCTTGTCCTGATCCTTGGCCACCTGCGTGACTGCAAGCGCGATGCCGGAGTTGATCAGGTTGTTGATCATCGTCACGCCCTGCGACTCGTACCACTGGCGCGCGGTGGAGACAGCCACTTCCGGCTTGTTCTGATGGTCGGCGACGACGACTTCCAGAGCGCGATTCAGGACCTTCCCGCCGAAATCTTCGACGGCCATCTTTACGGCCGCAACCGCCCCGTCCCCGCTTTCGTGAGAGAACTGGCCGCTGACATCCGTCAGCACACCGATCCTCACCGGACCTGTTGTCTGCGCATATGCCGACAGGCTCATCGCTCCGAGAGCGGCGGCGCACGACAGCAGAATCTTTAGACGCTTCATAATTCTATCCTCCCAGATCCGGCGCCGAGGCTCCTCCGCCGCGCCGATATGAACTTGCGTTATCATACTTAGATCAGACTGAAGCAGGAATTATGTGCGATGCAACAGTCGATAACGGTAAGAAAATCAGATATTCTAAAAATATGCAAGCTTGCATTATTAGACTTTATGTGATTTTCTCAGAATGCCTCTCTCACGGGACGAGGTGCGCGAACCATCTCGTCATGGCTTCGCTGGAGGAGAATTTAAGACACTAGGGAGGACGACGCGTGCCGGAGACCGCACCCGTTATCGAAGCGCGCAATCTGACGCGCTCATTCGGCGGCTTCGTTGCCGTCAACAACGTCGACATCAAGATCAGCGCAGGGACCATCCACGCGCTGATCGGACCCAACGGGGCAGGCAAGAGCACGCTCTTCAACCTCCTGACGAAGTTCCTTTCTCCAAGTTCAGGGCAGATCTTCTTCAAGAACCGTGACATAACCCGCATGGCTCCTGCCGACATCGCCCGACTCGGGCTGGTGCGCTCGTTTCAGATCTCTTCCGTGTTTCCGCATCTGAGCGCGCACGAGAACGTTCGCGTTTCCCTGCAGGCCCGCGAACGCGAAACATTCTCGTTCTGGAAGTCCGACAGGTGTCTCAAGCGCTTCAACGATGAGGCGAGCGCGCTGCTTGACAGCGTCGGTCTCGCCGACAAGGCCCGATCGAAGGCGAGCGAGCTCTCCTATGGGCGGAAACGGGCTTTGGAACTGGCGACAACGCTTGCGCTGCAGCCGGAAGTGCTGCTGCTCGACGAGCCGATGGCCGGCATGGGCACGGAAGACATCGGCAGAACCGCAGCCCTCATCCGCCGGGTGGGCGAAGGCCGGACCGTCCTCATGGTCGAGCATAACCTTGGCGTCGTCGCCGATCTCTCCGACAGGATCACGGTCCTGCGCCGCGGCGAAGTCATCGCCGAGGGCAGCTATGTCGAAGTCTCCTCGAATTCCGAAGTCCGCAAGGCCTATATGGGAGGCGCCCATGCCTGAACCCGCACTCCTCAACGTCAGCAACCTCCAAGCCTGGTACGGCGAAAGCCACGTATTGCATGGCGTCACCTTCGACGTCAGGAAAGGCGAAGTGGTCACATTGATCGGGCGCAACGGCGCGGGCAAGACCACGACACTGCGCAGCCTGATCGGGGTGGTGGGAAAACGTGCGGGCAGCGGCACGTTCAAGGGCGTGGACCTCCTCAAGGTCGCACCGCACAAGGTCGCCCGGCTTGGGATCGGCTATGTCCCAGAAGAACGGGGCATCTTCTCGAAGCTGAACGTCATTGAAAACCTCTTGTTCCCTCCCGCATGGCAATCCGGCGGGATGAGCGTGAACGAGATTTATAGCCTCTTCCCCAATCTCAAGGGGCGCGACAGCACCCCCGGAACCCGACTGTCGGGGGGCGAGCAGCAGATGCTTGCCATTGGCAGGATATTGCGGACCGGAGCCGACTTCATTCTGCTCGACGAACCGACGGAAGGCATAGCTCCCGTCATCATCGAGGAGATCGGCGCCGCATTGCGCATCCTCAAGGACCGCGGAATGACCATCATTCTCGTGGAGCAGAACCTGCGCTTTGCCGCCTCCGTCGCCGACCGGCATTTCGTGCTGGACCAGGGAAAGGTCGTCGACGAAATCGCCAACCATGCACTCGACGCCAATATGGATCGCCTCAACCGCTATCTCGGGGTCTGACCATGGCGCAAACACTTCAACAGGTAGGAATCCGATGACAGACTTCCTCGGGGTGCCGATACCCGTTCTCCTCGGCCAACTGCTGCTCGGCCTGATCAACGGCTCTTTCTACGCGCTGTTGAGCCTCGGCCTTGCCATCATCTTCGGCATGCTCAACGTCATCAACTTCGCCCACGGAGCCTTCTACATGCTGGGCGGGTTCGTTGCGTGGTATCTGCTCTCAAAAATGGGCCTGGGGTATTGGTGGACATTGTTCGCCGCCCCCCTTCTCGTCGGCCTTGCCGGCGTCATCATCGAAAAGACGCTCCTGAAGCGGCTTTACCGCATGGACCACCTGTACAGCCTGCTCCTCACATTCGGCATCGCCCTGATGCTGGAAGGGCTGTTCCGCCATATCTTCGGTGCGGCGGGAAAGCCTTATCCCGTTCCGGCCTTGCTGACGGGCGGCATCAATCTGGGCTTCATGTTCCTGCCCGTGTATCGCGCATGGGTGATCGCCGTGTCGCTCGCCATCTGCATCCTGACCTGGCTGGCGATCGAGCGGACGAAGCTCGGCGGATATCTGAGGGCCGCGACAGAAAATCCGGCACTGGTGCAGGCGTTCGGCATCAACGTTCCCCTGATGCTCACGCTGACTTACGCATTCTGCGTCGGTCTGGCGGGATTTGCCGGGGCTCTTGCCGCACCCCTTTATCAAGTGAGCCCGGGCATGGGATCGAGCATCATCATCGTCGTGTTCGCCGTCGTCGTCATAGGCGGCATGGGATCGATCGGCGGCGCAATTGTCACCGCGCTTGCGCTCGGCGTGATCGAGGGCCTGACGAAGACGTTCTATCCGGCAGCGTCGTCGATTGCGGTCTTCGTCGTGATGGTGCTGGTGATTCTCATTCGGCCGTCCGGCCTGTTTAGTCGTGAGGCGTGAAATGAACGGAACAACCCTCTCCGCCACCTCGGCCGCCGCGAACTCCACGCGGACGCTGGGCCTGACGCTCCTCGTGGCTGTCGCAGCCGTCATGCTGCTTGCCCCCTTTGCGGTATATCCTCTGTTCCTGATCAAGATTCTCTGCTTCGTGCTTTTCGCGGCAGCATTCAATCTCGTTCTCGGTTACGCAGGGCTGCTTTCGTTCGGCCATGCCGCCTTCTTCGGTGGAGGAGCCTATATCGCGGCGCATGCCGCGAAAGTTTGGAATTTGCCGTTCGAGCTGGCAATTCTTTCCGGAACGGCGTTCGCAACCCTCATCGGCTTCATCTTCGGAGCAATCGCGATCCGCAGGCACGGCATCTATTTTGCCATGATCACGCTGGCACTTGCGCAGATGATCTACTTCCTCGCGGTCCAGATGCCTTTTACCGGCGGTGAAGACGGCATTCAGGCGGTGCCGCGCGGCTACCTGCTGGGCATGATCGATCTACGGAACATCACGGCAATGTATTACACCGTCCTGGGCGGCACGGTTATCGGCCTGATCATCATCTGGCGCGCCGTCAACTCGCCCTTTGGTCATACGCTCTCCGCGATCCGCGAGAACGAGACCCGCGTTACGTCGCTCGGCCTGAAACCCGACCGCTACAAGCTGATCGCATTCACCCTGTCCGCAGCGCTATCCGGATTTGCGGGCTCCATGAAGGCGCTGGCTTTCCAGCTGGCGTCGCTGGTGGACGTCACGTGGCACATGTCAGGCGAGGTCATTTTGATGACCCTCCTGGGGGGCATGGGCACGCTCATCGGACCGATAGTGGGCGCGACCGTCGTGGTGGGCCTGGAGCACTTCCTGTCCACGAGCGGCCTCCCGATTACCTTCATCATCGGCCTGTTCTTCGTCATCTGCGTGATGATGTTCAGACGGGGCGTGTTCGGCGAGCTGAAAAACCTCCTGGAGCGCCGCCAGCGCTGAAGAAGAAAGTCTATTTATGCAAGCCAATATGAAAGGCCGGAATTTTGTTCCGGCCTTTTTCAGTTCCCGCCACGCGACTATCTCGATCTTGCTCCGAAGAGATAGCCGACGGCCGCAGCCATGACCACCTGGGTGACACTCGCCAAGTCGGCCGGGAATCTTCCAGGAGCGCTGACCGCGGGCGCCAGGGCAGGCATCAATACGCTCGCCCACATGGCAGCCAGTACGGACGCGAATACGACCAGGGCCATCGCCGGCAGAGAGATCCCGACACCGGAGTCGGCGACCGCCGGGACGACCGGTGAACGCGAAACCGGCGCGCCAGGAGCCTGGTGATGTGTCGCGACCGGCTCGCTGGCGTGCTGCGAAGGCTTTGGACTTTCCGACCGTTGATCGCCCGGCATGACCGGGTTCTGGCGGGCCTCGATCTCCTCGGCAAACCTTTTGAAGAACTGCCCCGCCATTTGCTTTGCCGTCACGTCAATGAGGCGGCCGCCAAGCTGCGAAAGCTTGCCGCCGATCTGCGCGTCGACGGTGTAGCCAAGCACCGTGCCGCCATCGACCGCCTCCAGTCTAACGGTTGCCACGCCCTTGGCGAAGCCCGCGACGCCTCCCTGCCCCTCGCCCGTGATCCTGTAACCGTGCGGCGGATCAAGGTCCGATAGCGTAACCGCTCCCTGAAACCGTGCCTTAACGGGACCGACCTTCATCACCGCAACGGCGGACATTTCCGTTTCCGACGTTTTTGTCAGCTCCTGACAACCCGGAATGCAGACCCTGAGCACGTCAGCGTCGTTGAGCGCGGCCCAGACCGCTTCTTTCGCAGCCGGAATCAGCTGCTGGCCAGACATCTCCATCGATATTCCTCCTCTCCTGCTTTCTCGACGCGACCGCCGAACGAACCCCGCAAGGGACTGCTTGACATTCTTCTTTTAAGTCTAATAATGCAAGTTAAATATATAAAGCCACCGATGCTGAAGGTGGTGGTGGAGGAAGCCTGATGGCGCATTTTTCAACGGCTGGAGCAATCGGGCCGGACGGAGGGTGAGACGATGAAACCAGCGCAATTCGACTACGCCGCACCCAAGACGATCGAGGAAGCCGCGGCCTTGCTCGCCGCATCCAACGGCGACGGCAAGATCATCGCGGGCGGGCAGAGCCTGATGCCGATGATCAACTTCCGTCTGGTGAAGCCGGCGATCCTTATCGACATCAACCGGATCGAAGGGCTCGACCGGATCGAGCTGGAGGGCAATCGAGTGAGGATCGGCGCCACGGTCCGCCACTGCAGGACAGCGACCGATCCATTGATATCCGAACACCTTCCGGTGGTTCACGAGGCGATGCATCACGTCGCGCACATGACCGTCCGCAACCGGGGGACCTTCTGCGGCAGTGTCGCGCATGCCGATCCGGCGGCCGAGATGCCCATGATGACGCGCTTTCTCGACGGTACGATCGTCGCGTTTTCAGTACGCGGCGAGCGGCGCATCCCGGCCGCCGAGTTTTTCGTCGGCTCATTAGTGAATTCGCTGGAGCCGGACGAACTCGTGACCGCCGTTGAGATCGATGCAATCCCTCCGGACGCCGGATGGGGCTTCGAAGAATTCGCCAAGCGCCACGGCGATTTCGCGTTGGCCTGCTTCGCAACCACTCTTCGTGCAGTGGGCGGACGCGCAAAGGATGTCCGGGTAGGAATGATGGGGGTGGGCGAAACACCGATGCGGCTGCGCGAAATCGAAGACATCGTGGATGGGACGGACGTTTCCGACATGATGCTCGATGAGGTCGCCAAGAGGCTGACGGACATACTCACTCCGAACACCGATATCCACGCATCTGCCGACTATCGCAGGCATCTTTCCGGTGTCCTGGCCAGGCGGGCTCTCCGGGCGGCCTGGGGCCGGGCGAATGGCAAGGGTCTCGACGCATGAGCGACAAAACCATCAGCCTCAACGTCAACGGGTTGTCCTATACTCGCACCATTGAAGCCCGCATGCTGCTCAGCGATTTCCTGCGCCAGGAGCTTGGCCTCACGGGGACGCATGTGGGTTGCGAGCACGGCGTCTGCGGTGCCTGTACCATCCTCCTCGACGGCCGCAGCGCCCGTTCGTGCCTGACCCTCGCGGTGCAGGCCGAAGATTGTGAAATCGAAACCATCGAAGGCCAGGGCGAAATCGACAGGCTCGGGCGGGTGCAGGAAGCCTTCCGCCAGCACCATGGTCTCCAGTGCGGTTTCTGCACGCCGGGATTCATCATGGCGATCACCGACCTTCTCCGCCATCACCCGCTCGAGACCGACGAGCAGATCCGCGAGGCGCTGTCCGGCAATATCTGTCGCTGCACGGGATACGAGCACATCGTCAATGCCGTTCGTGAACTGGCAAGCGAAAGAGGACCTATCGCATGAAGATGCATTTTCTCGAGGGTGGCCGGCTTCGCATGCGCCGGTCGATCTTTGTCGCCGGCGCACCTAAAGAAGAAACCATCGAGCTTCCTGTGCACGCTACCCTGATGCGCCATCCGGAAGGCAATGTTCTCTTCGACAGCGGTTGCAACCCGGATGCTGCCATTGACCCGCAAGCCAGATGGGGCGGGTTGAGCAAGGTTATGACACCGATCTTCGCACCGGAGCGGACGGTCGTTCATCAGTTGGGTACTATCGGACTCGAGCCTGACGACATCGACGTCGTGATCTGCTCCCACCTTCATCCTGACCATTGCGGATGCAACGTCTATTTTTGCAAGGCAACGATCCTTTGCCACGAAGCCGAGGTTGAAGCTGCGCGGGCCGATGGCGCCCCAGCTCTCGGCTACCTCCCTCGGGAATGGGACCAGCCCCAGGGCTTCCAGACGTTCGCCGAGGAACACGACGTTTTTGGTGATGGCCGGATCGTTCTCCTGCCCATGCCCGGGCATACGCCGGGCATGAGCGTCGCCCGCATCGACCTGCGGAAGGACGGGTCCTTCGTTCTCGCGTCGGACGCCGCCCCACTTCAGACGAACATCGAAAGCGGCGTAGCACCCAAGAATACCTGGAATATGGAACTTGCCGGGGCGGCGCTTCAGCGCCTGAAGGCGCTGCGGGACGGTGGTCACACGATCATATCCGGCCATGATGACGCGCAATGGCAAGGACTGCGCAAGGGCGCGGAGTATTACGAATGAACCACCGGGACCGTTCAGCCGAACTTCGGCCCAAGCTGGTCGGAACGCGCGTCAAACGCACGGAGGACCCCCGTCTTTTGACCGGTCTCGGGAAATATGTCGACGACATGTCACCGGCAGGCATGCTGCATGTCGCCTTGAGGCGCTCCGACCAGCCTCACGCCCGGATACTCAAAATCGACGTCGGCGATGCATTTTCCGTTCCCGGCGTCGTCGCGATCTATGATGCGACCGACATCGAGACAGAGATCAAGCCCGCCATTCCGATCTCCCGCATGCCGGGCTATTACGCCACCCCCATCTGGCCGCTTGCGCGGGGGAAGGTGCGCTACGTCGGCGAACCCGTCGTCGCGGTTGTCGCGGAAAGCCGCTACGCTGCGGAGGACGCTCTCGAGCACATCAACATCGAATACGAGCCCTTGCCTTTCGCAATCAGGCAGGTCGATGCTGTCAAGGACGATGCGCCCCTGCTTCATGAGGAGGCAGGAACAAACACGATCATTCGCCGCGAGTTCAAGCGAGGCGACGTCGACGCGGCGTTCGAGGATGCGGCCGTCACCGTGAAGGGCCGTTTCCGGATGACCCGCAAAACTGCCGTTGCAATGGAGAACCGGTCCTATCTGGCGGAATGGGACAGCAGGAAGCAGTCGCTTACGCTCTACACTTCCTCGAATATCCCCGGAGTGATCCGCGACGTGCTGTCGGGCTGTCTGAACCTTCCAGGAACCAGGATGAGGGTCGTCGCGCCGGAGGTAGGCGGGAGCTTCGGCGGTAAAGGATCGCTCTACGGCGAGGAAATCCTCGTTTGCGCATTGGCCCGCAAGCTGAAACGCCCGATCAAGTTCGTCAGCGACCGCCTGGAGGACCTTTCCGCGACAAGCCAGGCCTTCGACGAACTGATCGAGGCGGAACTGGCGGTGTCGAGCGACGGAATGCTCATCGGGCTAAGAGCGGACGTGATCGGCGATGTCGGCGCCTATTCCATCTATCCGTGGACTGCGGCGCTGGAAACGGTACAAGTCGTCAGCTTCCTGCCCGGCCCCTACCGCATGGAACATTACAGGGGCCGGATCAGGGGTGTGCTAACCCCGAAACCGCCTACAGGTCCCTACCGCGGCGTGGGCCGGCCCTCCTCTACCTTCGCGATGGAACGGCTGATCGACATGGCGGCGCGCAAGCTCGGCATCGATCCCGTGGAATTTCGCCGGAAGAACCTGGTCAAAGCCGAAGAGTTTCCCTATCGCACGGCCTCCGGCATCATCTGGGACAAATCCGCGTTTCAGGAATGTCTGGAAGGCGCCTGCGATTATGCGGATTATCCCTCCCTTGTTCGCGAGAGGGAGGCTGCCAGAAAAGCTGGCCGCTGGGTGGGTATCGGCTTGGCGAGCTATGCCGAGTTGACAGGCATAGGCTCCCGCATTTCCGTCGCGCCAGGCATGCCTATCAACACCGGGACCGAGACATCGAAAATCGAGATCGACGCTACCGGCGCAATCACCGCGGCCTTCGGCATTTCCTCCCACGGCCAGGGGCTGGAGACCACGCTTGCGCAGGTGATCGTCGATGAACTGGGCTGCAAACTTGAAGACATCGAGGTCAGGCATGGAGACAGTGCGCTGGTACCGATGGCCAGCGGTACCTATGCCAGCCGCTCTGCGGTTCTCGGCGGAGGAGCGGCAACGCTTGCGGCACGCGCCGTCAAAGGCAAGGTCTTGCGCGCTGCGGCCTTCTTGATGGAACAGAATGCCGACGATCTCGACATTCATGACGGCATCATCACCAGCAGGACCTCCAACCTGACGATGACGCTCAAGGAGGTCGCATCCGCGGTCTACACCCAGATGGGACGCATCCCTCGGGATCAACGGGAGGACCTTACGGCGTCGGAAACCTACGATCCCTATCTCGGAACCGCCTGCTCATCCACGCATCTGGCAATGGTCGAGGTCGACCCGGAAACCTACGGCGTCAAGATACTGCGCTATGTCGTCGCCGAGGACTGCGGAAGGATTATCAACCCGATGATCGTGGACGGACAGGTGCACGGAGCGGTGGCGCAAGGCATTGGCGCCGCGCTTCTCGAGGAGATCATCCACGACGATCAAGGACAGGCGATCGCCGCCAGCCTCGCCGACTATCTCGTCCCGGTCGCGAGCAGCGTTCCGCAGATCGGCATCGTCCATATCGAGGCCGATCTTCCCAACAATGTCGGCGGCTTCCGCGGCATGGGCGAAGGCGGCACGATCGGCGCTCCGGCAACGATCGCAAACGCCGTATCCGATGCGTTGTCGCATCTCGGGGTCTCGGTCGAGACGCTTCCGGTCACACCGGAGCGAATATTCCAGATGCTGCGCAAGGAGGTTTCGACGCTTTCAGACACACTGGACGCGGCCTGATACGCGTCCTGCAGCCAGCTTACAGATCGAACGGATACCTCAGTACGTAATCGGTATCTTTCGCCGATATCGGCTTTTTGCATTCAGAACAAACCACGATGGCGGAGAAGTCGTTTCCGCATGCCTTGTGCCGGAGACGCATAGGCGGCTTGCCGTCTGCGAGCCACCGGTCACCCCATGCCATCATGACCAGCATGGGCTTGTAGAGATCCAGCCCCATTTCAGTGAAACGATATTCGAAACGGTCGCCCGAATTATAGGGCGTTTTACGGAAGACGCCCGCCTGGAGCAGCCGCGCAAGCCGATCCGCCAGAATGTTGGTCGCAATGCCGAGGTTCTCGCGCATCTCCTCAAAGCGTCGAACCCCGTTCCAGGCTTCGCGGAGAATGAGAAAACTCCATCGATCCCCGATAATGCCAAGGGTGCGCGCGACCGAACAAGGCCTCACCCTTTCGAGCAATGTCGGGTCCGAGCTTCTCCGCGATGTGGGTCGATTTTCCACGGGCGCATACCCGGCTCCCGGTCCATCGCGCGGCGCAACCTCCTTTGCTGTGAACGGCTGGAGGCATTCGGAACAGACGGTCACGGGGTGACATTCGCATCCGCAGTTCTTGTGCACCAATTGCAGAGGGGGCTCGGTATCACCGGCCAGCCACTTGTCGCCGAACTCCATCAAAGACAGCATCGTGGGAAACAGGTCTTTTCCCCTTACCGTCAGGAAGTACTGCTGGCCCGGCTCGTTTGGCCGCTTTCCCGTCGTCAGGATCTCGTTCACGACAAGCGCCGAAAGTCTCGACGACAGCGTCTGCCGCGGGATGCCCAGCCGCTGCTGGAATTTGTCGAACCTGCGAACGCCGAAGTAAGCCTCCCGAAGGATCAGGAAGTTCCAGGTATCGAGAACGATCTCCATCGTCCTGCGCACCGACGATTGGCGCTGCATGAGAAGAGGCTTGTTGCCGTCGCCGGAGTTCGCAAAAGGGCTGTTGTTCGCTATATCCATGCAGCTAACGTCGTCTTCGGAGCGCGCTCTCAGCCGAGCGCCGGATCATACCGGACTATATAAGACGCCAAGTCTAATATTGAAAGGCTGAGAAACGCTCTTTCGGCAGCAGCGATCGATTGGCGATCAGGCAGGGGTCATGATTTTCCAGCAGCTTTGACGCCGGGACTGCAGCCTCGGTCTTCGGTGCTGTGTATAACGTCGAACACGCCGTGCACTGCAAAGCGCACGGCGTTCAGTCAATGCCCCCTATCGGGCATTGACGTTTGGCTCAGCCGAGCATTTCCGAGATGCTGACCCTTCGGTTTTCCCCGCCTGCCTTCGCGATCGCCAGCACGGTCGCAAGTGTCATCATGCCGTCCCGCGCGGAAATCAGCGGCTGTACCTTGCCCTCGATAACATCGACGAAATGGTTGAGCTGGTTTTCGTAGGCTCGGCTGCCATCGAGGGTCACGTGCTGGCGTATCAGGGGATGCTGCCAATGCCCGTCTTCCGTCTCGTGCCGCCAGATGTCCATGCCCGGTATCGACAGCGCCGCCTTGGTGCCGGCGAGATGGTAGGAATTTTCCGGCTGATGCGGGAAATAGAGCGCCTGGCCAGCTGCCGTATCCCAGTTGAACGGCGAGACGGCCGTATCGCTCATCAGAAGCGTGCCGAGCGCACCGTTCGCGAAGCGGACGCTGACGCTTGCCGTATCTTCCACCTCGAACGACCGCACCGCGTTGGAGGTGAATGCCATGACCTCGATCACGTCGCCACAGATGAAGCGGAGGCAGTCGATGTCATGGATGAGGTTGATGAGAAGCGGCCCGCCTCCCGGCAGCCGGCGCCAGGCTGCGTCGAAATAGGGGCCCGGCTTGTCGGTCATCCACATGGCGTTGACCGCGACCAGCCGGCCGAGCGCACCGTCGGCGACGAGCTGACGGGCCTTGGCAATATCAGGGCTGTGGCGCCGCTGATGGCCGATCAACACCGGAACGCCGGCCTTCTCGACCTCGGCGACGAGATGCATCGCGGCTTCCAGCGTGTCGGCGATCGGCTTTTCGACCAGGCAAGGGATCTTGCGCTCCACGCAAGCGAGCGCCGCCTCGACATGCAGGGAATTCGGGAGCGCGATGATTGCGCCATCCGGTTTCAGCGTATCGAGCATTTCCCGCATGTCGGTGAAAAACTTCGCCTCGAATTCGTCGGCGACGGTTTTCGCCCCCTGAGACACATCGGCAATGCCGACCAGTTCCACACGGGGATTGGCCCTGAGCAACGCGGCATGCTCGCGTCCGATCAGCCCCGCTCCCATCAGTGCTATTTTCCGGGACACGACATACGCTCCTTTGCTTGAGGCCGGCGGCTTGCTCACACTCTGGCGATCGACCGAAGTTCCTCTGCGGTGGTTGTTGGAAAGCCGAAAAACTCGAGATAGGCGGGGATCTGCTCGAACAGCATGTCGATGCCCACCTGGAATTCGCAGCCGCGCGCCCGGACCGCCGCCAGGAAGGGCGTGATCTCCTGCTTCAGCACCACTTCGCCGACGAAGGCGGAGGGGGAAATCCGCGAGACGTCGAGCGGCAGCGGGTCGCTCTCGTTCATGCCGAGCGGCGTGGCATTGACGACGATTTCGTAACCGGCCGGATCCGCCGACCCCGTGACGACGCGCAGATCCGGGTAGTTGAGTCGCAAACGTTCGGCCAGGCCGTCCATCATGGGCGCGTGCGCGTCATAGAGCGAAAGCTCGGCTATGCCCGCCTGGGCAAGCGACGCGGCAATCGCCGAACCGACGCCGCCCGCGCCGGTCATCATCGCCCGGCTGCCGCGAACCTGTCGCCCGCGCCGCAACACGCCACGCACGAAACCTTCGCCATCGAACATATCGCCGATCAACATACCATCCGCACCAAGACGCACGGCGTTGCAGGCGCCGGCCACCCGGGCGCTCCTGGAGACCTCGCCGAGCAACCCCATGGTGGTGATCTTGTGCGGCATGGTGACCAGCGCGCCGTGGATGTTCGAAAGCCTGAAGACCAGCTTCAGAAAGGCGGGGTAGTCTTCGGCCTTGCATCCCATCGGCACGACGACCGCGTCGATGTCGTGTTTCTCGAAATAGGGATTGTAGATCAGCGGCGCCTTGAACGAGTGCGTCGGATAGCCGAGATGGGCGATGAGCTTTGTCGTGCCGCTGATCATCGGCGTAGGCCTTTGGAATTTGGACGTCTCTGAAACTGCGGCATGGGTCCATCCTGGACGGTTGGGAACACCCCGCCGGCCAGCCCGGCGAGGCAAGTGCTTCATCTGATTGCAGTTTGTCGTAGCTTCAGTCCGTGGCCGGCACTTTACCGTGCCAGCGCGCGGTCAGTGCCTTCCGAGGATTTCGCCCAGGAATTTCCGGGTGCGTTCGTGTTTGGGATCGGAGAAGAATTCGGCCGGCGGCGCTTCCTCGACGATCGCGCCGCTCGCCATGAAGATGACCCGGTCGGCGACCTGGCGGGCGAAACCCATTTCGTGGGTGACGCAGATCATCGTCATGCCTTCCCGGGCAAGGTCGATCATCGTATCGAGCACTTCCTTGACCATTTCCGGATCGAGCGCCGATGTCGGCTCGTCGAACAGCATCACCTGCGGCCGCATGCAGAGTGCGCGGGCAATCGCCACGCGCTGCTGCTGGCCGCCGGAAAGCTGGGCCGGATATTTTTCCGCCTGCTCGGCGATCTTCACCCGCTCCAGCAATTGGCGCGCCCTTCCCTCGGCCTCGGCCTTGCCGAGCCCCAGCGCCCGCATCGGCGCCAGCATGCAGTTCTGCAGAACGGTGAGATGCGGAAAGAGGTTGAACTGCTGGAAGACCATGCCGACTTCGCGGCGCACGGCATCGATACTCTTTGCCTGGTGGCCGAGCAGAATGCCGCCGACGCGGATCTCGCCCTGCTGATAGGCTTCCAGATGGTTGATGCAGCGGATCAGCGTCGACTTGCCGCTGCCGGACGGGCCGCAGAGAACGATCTTCTCGCCCTTGCGCACCGAGATGTTGATGTCGTTCAGGGCCTGGAACGCGCCATACCATTTCGCGACGCCAGTCATGCTGATCATCGCATCGGCGGTGGCCTTGGTGGTCGAGATGTCGCTCATGAATGAGCCTCCGGATAGGTCGTCGAGAAAGTCGAGAGCTTGCGGTTCATGGCCTGCCTACCTCACTGACGCCGCGAACTTGCGTTCGAGATGGGCGCCGTAGATCGTCAGCGGGCAGCACATGACGAAGTAGAGGATGCCGACGATCCCGAAGACCGTCAGCGGCTGGAAGATCTGGTTGGAGATGATATTGCCGGCGCGGGTGAGTTCGGTGAAACCGACGATCGAGGCAAGCGACGTGCCCTTGATGAGCTGCACGAGGAAGCCGATCGTGGCGGGCAGCGAGATCCGCAGCGCCTGCGGCAGGACGACGTCCTTCATCCGCGAGACATAACCGAGCGCCAGCGCCTTGGAGGCCTCCGTCTGGCCGCGCGGCACCGCTTCGATCGCGCCGCGCCAGATTTCGCCGAGATAGGCGCTGGCGTGCAGGGTCAGGCCGACCGAGACCGCCGCCCAGGCATCGACCTTGATGCCGACCAGCGCCAGCCCATAATAGACGACGAAGAGCTGCATCAGCAGCGGCGTGCCCTGGAAGAGGGCGATATAGCCGGCGGTAATCCGCTCCACGAGCGGGACCCCGGACGTCCGCGCCAGCGCGATCCCGAGGCCCGCGACGCAGCCGCAGACGAAGCCGATCGCGGACAGGGCAACCGTCCACTTGAGGCCCATCAAGAGGAAGAAGAACTCATCTTGACCCATGACCGTCTCCTCACTTGACCGGATAGGCGAAATAACGGGCCGAGAAGAATGCGAAGAGGCGCATCATCAGCCAGGAGATGACGAGGTAGAAAGCCGTCACGGTGAAATAGACTTCGAAGCTGCGGAAGCTGTCGGATTCGATCCGCTGGGAGACGGAGGTCAGCTCGTAGGCCGAGATCGCCGAGGCGATGCTGGTCGTCAGCGTCAGGAGCACGAACTGGCTGGTGAGCGACGGAAAGATTGCCCGGAGCGCCGGCTTCAGGATGATCAGCCGGAACACCTGTGCCTTATGCAGGCCGAGCGCCAGTCCAGCTTCCATCTGGCCCTTGGAAATCGACTGCACGCCGCCGCGGATGATCTCGATCGCATAGGCGCCGCCGTTGATGCCGAGCGCGATGATCGCCGTCGGCGTCGGGTCGAGCCGGATGCCGGCGAGCGGCAGCGCGAAATAGATGAAGAAGATCTGCACCAGGAACGGCGTGTTGCGGATGAGCTCGACAAAACCGATGACCAGCCAGCGCAGCAGCTTGATCTTCGACGTACGCAGCACGACGCCGCCGATGCCGATGACGGTCGCAAGCAGCATGCCTGAGATCGCCAGCATGAACGTGCCGAGACAGGCCGTCAAAAGGTTGGGCATGCCCTCGATGACGGGCGTGAAATCCAGAGTGTAGTTCATGGCAATTCCTAAGGGCAGTTCCTATGGGTCTTCCCTGAAGATCAGGATGCCTTCGCCATTCCGGCCATGGCCTCAATGGCCAGTTCGTAGCCTTTCGCGCCGAAGCCGATCATGATGGCCGTCGCAACGCGGGAAATCAACGAGTTGTGGTAGATGCTCTCCCGGGCATGGACGTTCGAGATATGAAGCTCAATCTTCGGCCCGTCGAACGTCTTCAGCGCATCGAGAAGCGCGATGGACGTGAAGGTATAGGCGGCCGGATTGACGATGATGCCGCACGCCTCCTTACGGGCCTGATGAACGGACTCGACCAGCTCGCCTTCGAAATTCGTCTGGCGAAAATCCACCTTGAAACCGAGACCTGCCGCCCGCGCTTGGCAGCATTCGCGGATATCTGCCAGCGTGGTGGTACCGTAGATCGCCGGTTCGCGCTCGCCGAGCAGGTTGAGGTTGGGGCCGTTCAGCACAAAGATCGTATTGCTCATAACCATGCTCCGGAAGTCGTGCTTTCAGGCGCGCCGGCGCCCACGCAGCCGCGCGGCACCGGCGCGGGCATCGCGTTTCCGCGATGCCGCGTCACGAATGATGAAACACCAAGAAGGATCTCAGCCTCAGTTCGCGGTGAACGGAATGCCTTCGAGGCTTGCCGGGAATTCCGGCACGGGCACCTTCATCCACTTGTCGTAGATCTTCTTCAGCTCGCCATTCGCCTTGATCTTGTCGATGAAGGCGTTGAGCGCGACGTTGATCTCTTTTTCGCCAAGCCGGGTACCGGCGCCGTTATAGAGCTTCTGGAATTCCAGCTTGTTCTCGAACTTGCCCGGAACGGCCTTTTCCACGCGGTCCATATAGAAGATGTTGCCGCCGAGGGCTTCCGCCTGACCGGAAACCAGAGCCTGGATGCTCGGCGCGTCACCATCATAACGGCGGATTGTGGCGGATGCCGGTGCGTTCTTGGTGACCTGCGTATCCTGCGCCGCGCCCTTCGCGACGGAAATGGTCATGTTCGCCATGTCTTCGTTGGTCTTGATCGACTTGTCCTTCGGACCGATCAGAACGATGGCGTTGGCATTGTAGGGCTTGGAGAACTGGATGGCCTTGGCGCGATCCGGCAGCATCGCCATGGTCGCGAACAGAACATCGACGCGGCCGGATGTCAGCGCCGGGATGCGGTTGTTGACTTCGAGCGGAACGAATTCGACTTCGACACCGAGCTCCTTGGCGAACAACGCGCCCATATCGGCGTCAAAACCGTCCTGCTTGCCGCCGCTGGTGACGAAACCCCATGGCGGGTTGTCGCCCTGGATGCCGACGACCAGCTTGCCCTTTGCCTTGATCTCGGCGGGCGTGACGGCGGCGGCAGGCTGACCCAGCGATACGGCGGCCATAAGGGCCGCAGCTCCCAGCAGGGCATGGCGGCGCTTCAACTTCATCTCAAACATATTGCTCCTCCTCGAGCGGTCAAACGAGACCCCTGCCAGCACTCCGTTTGCTGACGACGACATAAAACTGCCACGGGAGCATCTTTAAATCAACAGAGTTTTTCTATAATCTATGATAAAGCTCGTTTCAGCATGGACATTCAGCCGTAAAATATGAAAGCGATATGCTCCGGCAGGCGTGACAGGTGATTGTGCCGACGGGGCTCCCGGGAGGAGGTATAGACATGAAGACGTCGATAGCCACGGTATCGATCAGCGGGGAGCTGCCGGAGAAGCTGGAAGCGATTGCCAAGGCCGGTTTTGACGGGGTTGAGATCTTCGAGAACGATTTCCTCGCCTTCGACGGCAGCCCGAGGGATGTCGGCAGGATGGTTCGGGATTTCGGGCTGGAGATCACCCTGTTCCAGCCGTTCCGCGATTTCGAGGGCATGCCCGCCTCGCATCGCAGCCGCACCTTCGATCGCGCCGAGCGCAAGTTCGACGTCATGCAGGAACTCGGCACCGACCTCGTGCTCGTCTGCTCCAACGTCTCGCCGGTCTCGCTCGGCGGTATCGACCGGGCGGCGGCGGATTTCCACGAACTCGGCGAGCGGGCGGCCAGGCGCGGGTTGAAAGTGGGCTACGAGGCACTCGCCTGGGGCCGCCACATCAACGACCACCGCGATGCCTGGGAGATCGTTCGGCGCGCCGACCATCCCAGTATCGGCCTCATCCTCGATAGCTTTCATACGCTGTCGCGAAAGATCGACATCAATTCGATCCGCTCCATCCCCAAGGACAAGATCTTCATCGTGCAGCTCGCGGATGCGCCGCTGATCGACATGGACCTGCTCTACTGGTCACGGCATTTCCGCAATATGCCGGGCGAAGGCGATCTGCCGGTGACGGCGTTTGCCACCGCGATCGCCGAGACCGGTTACGACGGCTATTTCTCGCTGGAGATCTTCAACGACCAGTTCCGCGGCGGCTCGAGCCGGGCGATCGCCGATGACGGCTACCGCTCGCTCATCTATCTCGGCGACCGGGTGCGGCGCAGCCCGAACGCATCGGGCCTCACGGTCCGCGACATGCCGGCTCGCGCTGCCGTAAAGGGGGTCGGCTTCGTGGAGTTCTCCTCCGATGAAAAGGATGCCGCCGACCTTGCCGCGATCCTCGCAACGCTTGGATTCCGCAAGACAGCGAAACACAAGACAAAAAAGGTCAGCCTCTACAGCCAGGGCGATATCCGTCTCCTCGTCAACACCGACGAGAAGGGGTTTGCCAATGCCTCGTTTGCCGTCCACGGCACCTCCGCCTATGCGATGGCGCTGGTCGTCGAGGATGCCGGGCAGGCGTTCGAACGGGCCGTGGCGCTCGGAGCCGAGCCGTTCCGGCAGCAGGTCGCGGCAGGCGAGGTGGAGATCCCGGCGATCCGCGGGGTCGGCGGCGGGCTTGTCTACCTGATCGACGACAAGAGCAATCTCGGCCGCTTTTCGGAGATCGATTTCCAGCCCGTCGGCGAGGAGGATGAAGCCGACCTGGCGCCGGCGCATCTTCTTCACGTCGATCACATCGCCCAGACGGTGGCCTATGAGGAAATGCTCACCTGGCTGCTGTTCTACACCTCGATCTTCGAGGCCCAGAAGACGCCGATGGTCGACATCATCGATCCGGCCGGCGTCGTGCGAAGCCAGGTGGTCGAAAACGCCACCGGCACGCTCAGGATCACGCTGAACGGTGCCGAAAACCGCCGTACGCTTGCCGGGCATTTCATCGCCGAAAAATTCGGGTCGGGCGTCCAGCACCTCGCCTTCCACACCGACGACATCTTTGCGACGGCCGCCGCACTGCGCAGGAACGGGTTCAAGCCGCTGCAGATCTCGCCCAACTATTACGGCGACGTCGAGGCCCGTTTCGGCCTCGATGCGGAGCTTTCGGAGCGGCTGAAGGAAGAGAACATCCTCTACGACCGCGACGAGCACGGGGAATATTTCCAGCTCTACAGCATGACCTATGGCGAGGGTTTCTTCTTCGAGATCGTCGAGCGGCGCGGCTACAAAGGCTACGGCGCCCCGAACGCCATCTTCCGCATCGCCGCGCTGAAGAAGGCGCTGCGGCCCGAAGGCATGCCGAGGGTGTGAGCCCGGCTTTTGCCCCATCCTATGAGGAAATTTAGTCTCGCCTTACAGTCCAGTCCGATTGTATTAAGTGCAAGTTCTGATTTATATATGAGGATAGACAAAATATCAGAGATATGTCCATGCTGCCGAATACAACTGTCGAGACCGTCGCCGAAAGCAGTTACAGGCGCATCCGCGCGGACATCATCTTCGGCCGCCTTGCACCGGCCCAGAAGCTGAAGCTGGAAAGCCTGAAGGAGACCTACGGGACCAGCGTCAGCACGCTTCGCGAAATACTGAACCGGCTCTCCTCCGAGGGTCTGGTGCTTGCGGAAGGACAGCGAGGGTTTGAAGTCTCCCCGATCTCGGCCGTCGACCTGAGGGAGATCGCGGCACTCAGGCTTCTTCTCGAGACCCATGCCCTCGAACAGTCCTTTCAGCGGGGCGACGTGGAATGGGAGGCCCGTCTGGTCTCCGCACATTACAAGCTCTCGCGCATGGAACGGGTGATGGCGACCGGCGATACCAGTCAGGCGGAGGACTGGAAGCGTTATGACTGGGAATTCCACCAGGCGCTGATCTCCGCCTGCGGCTCGAAGCTGTTGATGGATACCCATTCCGTCGTCTTCGACAAATACCTTCGCTACCAGATGGTGGCATTGTCCTATCGCGGCGAGATCGCGGCAAAGGAGCATCAGAAGCTTCTGGATGCGGCGCTGAGGCGGGACCAGGAAATGGCAAAGACGGTTCTGACCGTGCATATCCAGGACGGCGTGGAACATGCGCTCGCCCGCAATTCTCTGTTGTAGATGCGAGCCACGGGTCGCGAACGCAGGACGTGAAACCAGGAGACAAAATGCTGGAGCGAGTGGGCGAAACGGCGGAAACGATCAGCGACATCGTATTCCGCCAGGTGAAGCAGGATATAATCGCGGGCGTGCTGCCCCCGGGCGCCAAGATCAAGCTGGAACAGGCCAAGGAGCATTATTCGATCAGCGTTTCCTCGCTGCGCGAGATCCTGAGCCGCCTTACGACTGAAAATCTGGTGATCGCCGAGGGCCAAAGGGGGTTCGAAGTCAGCCCTGCCTCCCGCCGGGAGCTGATGGAACTCGCCGACCTTCGCATCGTGCTGGAAACGCACGCGATGGGCCTGGCATTCGCATCCGGCGACCTCGAATGGGAGGGCCGGATCGTTGCAGCGCATCACAAGCTCGCGGCGGCCGAACGTCGGCTCCTGGCCGGCGACGCTTCACGCACCGTCGACTGGGTCCGTTGCGATTGGGAATTCCACCATTCGATCGTCTCGGCCTGCAATTCGACGACGCTGATGTCGAACCTCTCTTCCGTTTTCGACCGCTTCCTGCGCTACCACATGCTCGCCGAAAGTTTTAGGGGAAAGGCGGTTGTCGACGACCACAAGGTGCTGTTCGAACTCGCGCTCGCAAGGGACGTCGAGGGCGCGAGGAACATCATCCGCAGGCATGTGGAAAGTGGCGTCGAGCACGTTCTGAAAAGCAATAGGATATTTTAAGGGCTCTTTCGGCCGCAGGAGAGCAGGCAAATCGTTCATGGTGGAAACGAGTTCACGCGGCGGAGACGGTACGATCCGACGCGCGCGCGTCCGATCTGCCGTTATTTAACCTCTCGAAAAAGCTGTAGCCCTCTGTCCAGCGTCCAAAGCCGCTTGCGATATTGATATGTCCCGCAAAGCCGATCGTCGCCAGGTCGCTGCCCCAGGCGTTGACATGCCGTTCCAGATCCGGGACGCTCATATAAGGATCGTTCAAACTGCCGATGACGAGGCTCGGGAACGGAAGCGGCGCCAGCCGTTCTTCACCAAACTCTATCATGCAGGGATGAAGACGCCGCGTCATCTGCAGCGAACATGGCGCGACGAGCAATGCGCCGCGGATTTTTCCGGCGATGCTGCGCCCGGCATAACTCGCGGCCAGAAGACATCCAAGGCTGTGCGCAACAAGAAAGGCTCCATCCACCGCCAAAAGCGCCCTGTCCAGTTCCGCCTGCCAGTCCTCGAGGATAGGACAACTCCAGTCCTCCTGCTCGATGACTGACGCATTGGTGCGCTCTCTCGCCCAATGGCGCTGCCAGTGACCTTCCGGCGATCCGTTCAGTCCGGGCAATATAAAGGTCGGGGACATGCTAACCTCCGTGACCTATCGCAACCGAGGGAAACAGACTTCAGAACACCTTTCCTTCCCGGAGGTGCGTGACCGTTCCGTTGAGCAGGTAGTCGCCTACGACGCGCGACTTGTGCAGCAGCGGGTTATGGTTGAGGACCGTGCGGATATTGCGCCAATGACGGTCGAAATTGTTGTTGCGGGAGGTGGCGGAACCGCCCCCGAGTTCGAACATGCGTTCCGCGCTGCGCGGCCCGAGCTGGCCGAGCACAAGCTGCGTGCGCGCGGTCTTGAGCGCGCTCGTCACCAGGGCCTTCTCGATCTCCGCCTCGTCACCTTTGCCGAAGGCAGCGACGGTTTGGTCGAGAGCCTCCGCCGCTGCCGCGACAGCTGCATCGATCGCGAAGGAATTGGCGGCAATCTCGC
The DNA here is from genome assembly GCA_900471605.1 of Hyphomicrobiales bacterium. Taxonomy (GTDB): domain Bacteria; phylum Pseudomonadota; class Alphaproteobacteria; order Rhizobiales; family Rhizobiaceae; genus Neorhizobium. The sequence goes on from UCEY01000025.1 coordinate 343,051, forward strand.
CGATCACCTGCTGTACGAATGGATCCTGATTGGCCGTATCCGCCATGCTGTGGGCTGCCGAACGCGCCTGCCTTTGGACATAGGCGACCCCGTCCGAGAGAACGTTGCGGACCGCACCCGCGGCACTTGCGGCCAGATGCAGCTGCCGCAGCGTCGAACAATGGCGGCCGACGAGATTGTCGAGGCCGCGTGTCGCAAACTCATGAGGAAATACCTCGACATTTTCCAGAAGAACGCCACCGCTCGCCGTCAGGCGCTGACCCATTCCGTCCCAATCGTCGAGGATCCTGATTCCTTCCCGGTCGACCGGCAGGAGAACGCCGACAGTCTGCCCCTGCTCGTCCAGAGCGCTGAAAGAAGCGAAATCCGCAAAAGCGGTACCGGTCGCATACCATTTGCGGCCGTTGAGACGGTAGGTGTCGCCCTCGCGCACGATCGTCGTCGTCACCTGCCCCGGCCGTGCGGTTCCCTGTTCGGTATGGGCGCCGCCAAACAGTTTTCCCGCAAGAATGAGTTCGACCGCGCCGGCATCCCTCTCCCGCGGTTCGCTGAGGATGACATTTTCGACATAGTTGAAATGCGAGCGCAACGCATGCGCCACGTTCGAGTCCGCCGCGCCTATCGCGGCGATCATCTCTATATAATCGGCCACAGACCCGCCCGGCCCGCCAAGCACCGCCGGGATGCGTAGCGTGCCGAGGCCCAGTTCCCGGAATAGCCGGAAGGCTGCGAAGGGCAGTTCGCGATCGAGATCGCGTTGCGCTGCGCCCCTGGCGATTTCGGTAGTGAAAGCCGGGACGCGGGCAAGAAGCTCCTCACGCGTCGGACCTCTGTTGGGCTGCAATTTGGCGATACTCAAGCGACTGTCTCCGGACATGGAAAAGCAAATGCGGCCGGGCCCAGGCCCGGCCGCATAGAGGATCAATCAATCTTCGAGATAGATATCGGCGCCGTTGCTCCAGAGATCCTCGACGCCCGTCTTCAGGTTCTTGATCCGCTTGTCGTAGACGGTGATCACCGACGGTGTGACGATGTCGAGCGTCGGCAGATCCTGTACGACCAGCTTCTGGAAGTCGTTAAAGAGCTGCAACCGCTTCTTCGGATCGACCTCGACCGCGGCCGTTTCGAGCAGGCGGTCCACTTCCGGATTGAAGTATTTCGAACCGTTGGTGAAGGGCACTCCGGGCTTGAAGTTCTTCGACCAATACAGTCGCTGCACGCCAACCGTCGGATCGTAGAGATTGCTCATGCCCTCGATGGCGATGTCGAAATCGCGATCGGTGAAGACCCTCTTCACGAAGGTGGCGAAGTCCTGGCTGCGAAGTTCGACCTTGATGCCGACCTTGGCAAGCGCCTGGGCGAAATATTCAGCCGTCTGCTTGGGAGGACCAGAGGGCTGGGTCGGATCGATGAACAGCTTGAAGCGGAACCCGTCGGCGCCGCGCTTGTAGCCGGCTTCATCCAGAAGCTGGTTCGCCTTGGCCGGATTGAACTCGTATTTGGGGAGGTCCGGGTTATGGAATTTCGCCAGGTCGGGGCTCACCGGCCCGTCGAGGCGCGTCGCATAACCGAGATAGACCGTATTGACGATGAAATCCTTGTCTACCGCGTGAGCGATTGCGTGACGCACCTTGATGTCCGCGAGATACTTGTTTTCCAGGTTAAATTCGGCGCGGGCGATGCTGGGCGAATAGGCAGCCGGGGTGGTGTCGACGACCAGGTTCGGATTGGCCTTCAGCCGGTCGATATCCGTGAGGGGCAGATTGGCGGTCGAGACCTGCACCTCGCCGGTTTCGATCGCCGCCACCGCTGCGGCGGGGTCGATGATGAAGCGGAAGATGATCTGGTCCAGATAGGGCTTCGGCGAACCCCAATAGTCTTCGTTGCGGACAAAGAGCGCGTGGCTGCCGCGCACCCACTCGACGAACTTGTAGGGACCGGTGCCGACCGGCGCGACGTTATGCGGGTTCTCGGCGATCTTCGTGCCTTCGTAGAGATGCTTCGGCACGATCGGTGCTTCGAAGCTTGCGAAGGCGCTCAATAGATAAGGCGCAGGCTTGGAGAGGATGAGCTCGACCTCATGGGTGTTGAGCGCATTGGCCTTCTGCACATAAGCAAAGGTCGCCCGGCCGCGCGGATGATTTTCCTTCAGCGCGAGAATGGAGAAGGCTACGTCTTCAGCGGTGAAATCCTTGCCGTCGTGCCATTTCACGCCCTGCCGCAGCTTGAACCAGTAGCGCAGACCGTCTTCGCTGACTTTCCATTCGGTCGCCAGAAGCGGCTGCGGGTTGAAGTTACGATCGTAGGTCAGGAGGCTTTCGGTCGCCTTGCCGCTGATATAGTAGGCGGCGCCGGCGCTATGGGCAATGAGCACCAGAACCGGCGGTTCGGTGCCTATATTGATCGACACCGAACCACCGCGAGGTGTCTCGTCCTGTGCCCGAGACACATGCGGGACGGCGGCCGCGGCCGCGAGCGCGACCGTGGAAAGCAGGAAGGCGCGGCGGGTCGCCGTCGGTACGCGTGCAGTTTTGATCGTCATGAGATATCCCCCAAAGCAGCCATTCGCGAAGCGGAACAGCCTGGATTTCGTCCGGCACCCAAGCGAGGGTGATTGCCTTGACGATATAAAATCTACTAACTTTATCGAGATACTCTATTTCTAAAGCTCCAAGTCTATTTGAAAAAAGCGACGGGGTTTTGCGGATTTTCGGAGAATTTTTGGCGGGTGCCGGCAAAAGCCGCCGATCTCCGCAAATTTTATTCTCAGAAGGAAGCTCGTGCCGCCGACAGGCCTTCGCCCCGCGCGGCGAACGAAATCCCACGAACTGCCGTCGCGTTGAAAATCCGTCCCACGATCGCTTCAGAAAACGCAATCGACAAAGTCTATCAAAGAAATAGACTAAGATTGCCCGATGCGGCGCTCGACAGACGGTACGGGCGGCGGCCCGGGCACTGAAACCGGATCGCCTTCAGGAGCTATTGATGCAACCCGAATTTATCGGCCATACGTCCAATCGCGAGGGTTCGGACGTCGTCCCCGCTGTCGGGCCGGTCATCGACAAGGCCTATATCCGCAGCCACGTTCAGGCCGCGGAGGCCGCCGGCATCGACCGGCTGCTGATCGGCCAGTTCGCCCAATGGCCGGACAACAACCAGATCGCGTCCTACGTCTTCAGCCAGACGGAGCGTATCGGAGCACTGCTGGCCCATCGGCCGGGACTGATGGCACCGACGCTCGGCGCCCGCCAACTCGCCACTCTCGATCAGTTTTCAGAAGGACGCGTCTGGGTCCATATCATCACCGGCGGTTCCGATTCCGACCAGGCCCGCGATGGCGATTTCGAAGACCACGATACGCGCTACGCCCGTACCGACGAATATCTGACCGTGCTCAAGAAGGTCTGGGAGAGCGACCAGCCCTTCGACCACGAAGGCCGCTTCTATAAGTTCAAGGGCGCCTTCAGCCAGGTGAAGCCATTCCAGAAGCCGCGCATCCCGATCTCCTTCGGCGGGTCGTCGGACACTGCGATCGCGGTCGCCGGCAAGCACGCGGATATCTATGCGCTCTGGGGCGAGCCGCTGGACGGCACACGCGAGACGATCGACAAGGTTCGGGCGGCAGCCGTCGCCAACGGCCGCTCGCCCCACGACATCCGCTTCACGCTCGCCTTCCGCACGGTGGTGGCAGAGACGGAAGATGCTGCCTGGGAAAAGGCGGCCGGCATCCTGCAAAAGGTGAAATCCCAGGTCGCGCGTGTGGCCGGCGGCAATGGCGAGAAACTGCCTTCGAATGTCGGCTCGGTGCGCCTGCACGAGGCGGCAAGGCGGGGCAAGGTGCTCGACAAGCGGCTGTGGACGGAGGTCGCCGAAGCAAGCGGCGCCGGCGGCAATTCCACGGCACTGGTCGGGACACCCGAGCAGGTCGCCGATGCCATCCTCGACTATTACGACGCCGGCGTCTCCAACTTCCTGGTCCGCGGCTTCTATCCCACCCAGGACACCGTCACCTACGGGCGGGACGTCGTGCCGCTCGTCAAGGCGGGGATTGCCGAACGTGAAGCCAGAAAGGTAGCCGCAGAATGACCGCGCCGCTCGATATCGTCGATATTCATACACATCTCTGGCCGCCGGCCTGGGGGCCGGGTGGAAAATACGCCAAGCCCGCCAGCGGCTTCGCGCCGGAAATCTACCGCAGGATCACCACGCCGCAGGCGCTGGTGGACGAGTTCGAAGCGGCAGGCGTCTCCCTTGCAATCGTAACGGCGACGATCGAAAGCCTGTTCGGCGCCGAAGGGCCTGTCGATCCCGCCGCTGTTCAGGAGGCCAACGACTGGCTTGCCACTCTCCCGCACCACAGTCAGTCGCTGGCCGGCTTCGCCGTCACCGACGCATTCAGCGGCGAGGCCGGTGCACGCGAAGCGGAGCGGGCGCTCGGCGAACTTGGATTGTCGGGCCTCGTGATCGACTCCTCGCGCGACGGAAAGTTCCTTTCGGATCCCTCCGTCAGGCCGACGCTGGAAGTTGCCGCGCGCTACAAGGTCCCGGTCTTCGTCCATCCGGTCGCTCATCCCAATTCGCAGGCGCTGATCGCCGGCGCCGGCATGCTGGGCAATTCGCTCGGCCGTGGATTGATGAACGGCATCGCCTTCCTCTCCGTTATCCAGTCGACACTGCTCGACGACTTGCCGGATCTTCACCTCGTCTTCGCCACCCTTGGCCTCGGCGCCATCGTCCAGGCGGCTCGCGGTGGGATCTATGGCCGCGCGGAACGGGCTGCCGGCAAGCGGCCGAACATCTACTTCGATACGATGGGCCATGACCCGGCGATCATTCGAACGCTCACCGCCTTCTTCGGCGCCGAGCGGGTTCTGGCCGGTACCGACTGGCCGATCCTTGCCGCCCTCGACAAAAGGAGCCTCGCAGCGAGCCTCGCCGAAGCCGGCCTTTCGGAGGCGGAAGCCCGGCTCGTTGCCGGCGGCAATGCGAGGCGTTTGCTGGGCTTGCGTGATGTTCAGGCGCAAGCCGCGGAATAAACCATCCCGCCATGAAAAGCCCCGGACCAAAATCCGGGGCTTTATTTTAGTCGATGCCCGGCCGTCTGGCGGCCGGGCGGAAATCGATCAGGCAACCCGCTGCGGGCGGGCGAGCGGAATGACCTCGCCGGACGCAGTTCCCGAACGCGGAACGCGGCCCTCAACCGGATGGCCGGGATCGGTAAAGCCTGGAGTGGACGGGTGGCCGGTCGCAACCAGCCGGTCCACGAGTGCTTCGTCTTCGGCATCGAGCTTCACGTCGAGCGCCCGGATATAGCCATCCCACTGTTCTTCTGTGCGCGGTCCGGCGATCGCAGACGTGATGAGCTTGTTGTTGAGCACCCAGGCGAGCGCGAAATCGGCAGGCGAAACGCCCTTGGCCTGCGCATGCGTGGCGATCTGCTTGGCGATGGCGATCGACTCCTCGCGGAACTCGACATCATGCATGCGCTTGTCGCCACGGCCGGCACGGGTATCGGCAGCCGGAGCTTCGCCGACATTGTACTTGCCGGTCAGCACGCCGCGGGCCAGCGGACTGTAGGAGACGACGCCGAAACCGTAAGCTGCGGCTGCCGGCAGCTGCTCGGCTTCGGCCGTCCGGTTGACGATATTATAGAGCGGCTGGCTGGCGATCGGACGGTCGATGCCGAGCTGATCGGCAAGGTGTGCGACTTCGGCGATGCGCCAGCCGCGGAAGTTCGAGACACCGAAATAGCGCAGCTTGCCCGCCTTGATCAGATCGGCGATGGCCCGCACCGGCTCTTCCAGCGGCGCATCGAAAACGGCGCGGTGGAAGTAGAGGATGTCGATATAGTCGGTGCCGAGATTGCGCAGCGAATTTTCGACGGTCTGATAGACCCACTTGCGGGAATAGCCGCCGAGGTTCGGCCCCTTGTTGTGGGAGTTGACGAACTTGGTCGCCACCACCCAGCTGTCGCGGTTCTTCTTGATGCCGCGGCCGACCACCTGCTCCGACTTGCCGTCATGGTAGACGTCGGCGGTATCGATGAAATTGATCCCCTGCTCATGCGCCTTGTCGATGATGCGGAAGGCGACGTCGTCCGGCGTCTGATTGCCGAACATCATGGCCCCCAGTGTCAGGGGCGAAACCTTGAGCGCGCTGCGTCCCAGATAACGATACTCAACCATATGAAACTCCCTTTCAGTTGATGTGGTCCGCGAAATGGCACGCGACCTGATGGCCGGGCGCGATCTGGCGGAATTCGGGTTCCTGTGTGCGACACCGGTCGGTCGCGAGCGGGCAGCGGGTATGGAACCGGCAGCCGGATGGAATGTCGCTGGGGCTTGGCAGGTCGCCGCCGAGCGGGGCTGCCTGGCGCGGCCGCGCCGGATCGGGCACCGCCTCCATCAGCGCCCGCGTATAGGGATGCCGCGGATCGGACCACAGCGTCGCGTTGTCGGCGCTCTCCACGATCCGCCCGAGATACATGACCATAACGCGGTCGGCGAAATAGCGCACCACCGAAAGATCATGGCTGATGAAAAGATAGGAAAGGCCGAATTCCTTCTTCATCTCGACGAGCAGATTGAGGATCTGCGCCTGGATCGAAAGGTCGAGCGCCGAGACGGGCTCGTCGCAGACGATCAGTTCCGGGTTGAGCAGCAGCGCCCGGGCGATCCCGATGCGCTGGCGCTGGCCGCCGGAAAATTCATGCGGATAACGGCTGACGGACTCCGCCGGTAGCCCGACCTTGGCGACGATGTCGGCGACGATCTGCCGTCGCCCGGTGCGATCTCCGACCCTGTGAACGATAAGCGGCGCTTCGAGGATCTCGCCGATCGTCTGGCGGGGATTGAGGGACGCGAACGGATCCTGGAAGATCATCTGGATCGACTTGCGCACGCCTCGCAGGCTGCGTTGGTCGAGGACAGTAATATCCTCGCCCTTGAATTCGATGCGGCCCGCCGTCGGATCGACCAGTCTGAGAACCGTCTTGCCAAGCGTGGACTTGCCGCAGCCGCTTTCGCCGACGAGGCCGACCGTCTCGCCGCGTTCAACGACGAGGTCGATACCATCGACGGCGCGCAACAGGCCGTCCCGGCTCCTGTAGTGGATCTTGAGGTCAGTGACTGAGAGCAGCGGCATGCGGCACGGCCTTGATGGATGTCGTGAAGGGGCAGGCAACCAGCCGGTCGGCGGCCGGGACGATCAGTTGGGGCACGTTGTGGCCGCAGCTGGAGCGCGCCTGGTTGCATCGCGGCCGAAAGGGACAGCCCGTTTCGCCGGTGGCCGAGACGATGGAGCCCGGGATTTCGGTGAGGGCGCCGTCGCGATAGTGAAAATCGTGCTTCAACCGCGGCGAGGCCGCCAAGAGGCCGCGCGTATAGGGATGCAGCGGATCGTTGAAGAGATCGTCCGGCAGTGCCTGTTCCACCTTGCGGCCGGCATACATGACCACGACCTTGTCGGCCCATTGCGCCACAACGCCGAGATCGTGAGTGATCAGGACGACGGCCATCTGCAGTTCTCGCCGCAGCGTGTCCAGAAGATCGAGCACCTGCGCCTGGATGGTCACGTCGAGCGCCGTGGTCGGCTCGTCCGCGATCAGCAGTTTCGGCTTGCAGGCAACGGCGATCGCAATCATCACGCGCTGCCGCATGCCGCCGGAAAGCTGGTGCGGATAGTCGTCCACCCGCTTTTCTGGCGCGGGAATGCGGACGAGCTTCAGAAGCTCGATCGCCCGATCTCGCGCCGCCCTGCCCGACAGTTTCTCATGAACCTTCAACACTTCGGCGATCTGCCGGCCGATGGTCATGACCGGGTTGAGACTGGTCATCGGCTCCTGGAAGATCATGGCGATCTCACGGCCGCGCAGATGCCGCATCTCGCGCTGACCGAGCCTGGCAAGGTCACGCCCGCCGAAGACGATGCGGCCATTCGGGATCTGCGCCGCACGTGGCAACAACTGCATCAGCGCCAGCGCGGTCAGTGACTTGCCCGAACCGGATTCGCCGACGATTGCCAGCGTCTCGCCCTCGGCGATCTCGAACGAGAGATTGCGCACGGGCTCGGCGCGGGGAAAACGGATGGTCAGGTTATCGACTTGAAGCAATGAAGCCATGGGTCAGCGATCCTGAGAGAAACGGGGATTGAGCGCGTCGTTCAGGCCGTCGCCGATGAGGTTGAGGGCCAGAACGGTGAAGACGATTGCCAGCCCCGGCAGCGCGGTCAGATACCAGGCGGTCCGGACCAGTTCGCGACCGGTGCCGATCATCGAACCCCAGCTGACCACGTTGGGATCGCCGAGCCCCATGAAGGAGAGCGCCGATTCCATCAGAATGGCTGTCGCCACCATCACGGAAGAGGTGACGATGATCGGCGGCAGCGCATTCGGCAAGATTTCCCGGAAAATGATGCGGGCATGGCCGTAACCCAGGCTGCGGGCCGCGACGACGAAATCCTTCTCGCGGATGGCACGGAATTCGGCGCGGGTCAGCCGCGCCACTGTCGGCCACGAGATGACGGCGATGGCGAGCGTCACCGTCGCTGCCGAAGGCTGGGCTATCGCCACCAGCACCACCAGCAGCACGAAGCTCGGCAGCGTCTGGAAGATTTCGATGAGCCGGACCAGGATATCGTCGATCCAGCCCCCGAAATAGCCCGCCGTCGAGCCGACCAGCACCCCGAATGTCAGCCCCAACGCCGTCGCCATCAGTCCGACGAACAGCGAAATACGCGAACCGTGCAGGATGCCGGCAAGCACGTCACGGCCCAGCGAATCCGTACCGAGCGGAAAGCTGGCGTTCTGTCCGGGCCACAGGAACGGGCGCCCGACCATGGACAGGGGATCGTCGGGATATAGCAACGGCGCAGCCAGGGCGATGAGAATGACGAAGGCCAGGAAACCGGTGCCGAAGAGGGCATTCGGGTTCGACAGGAAAACCTTCAGCGCTCGCCGCCCGTTGGTCACCGCGACTGCCGCGCTCTGCTGCGAACGTGCATCCGGCGCCTTCATATTGGACCAGGCCGCCCCGTCGCCAGCGGCGCTCGTTGCGGGCGCTTCGTGCTCCACGGCGAACGGACGTTGGGCTGCAAGGCCGCCGCGGAAGTTTCCGCTATCGATCGTGGACATCAGCGGGCTCCAATACGGGGGTCGAGCCAGGCGTGAATGATATCCACGGCGGCATTGGCGATGATGACGAGAAGCGAGGACAAGAGGAGGATGCCGAGCAGCACGGTAAAGTCGCGCCCCATCACGGCCTCGAAGGCGAGCCGGCCGAGGCCCGGCCAGCTGTAGACGGTCTCCACGACCACGGCGCCACCCAACATGCCGCCGATATGCATGCCGGCCATGGTGGTGATCGGGATCAACGCGTTGCGCAGGATATGCCGGGCCGTGACGCCGAAGGGCGTCAGCCCTTTCGCATAGGCCGTGCGTACGAAATCCTGGTTCTTGACTTCCAGCATCGAGGCACGCGTCAGCCGGGCGTAGATCGCCACGTAGAAGAGCGCCAGCGAAGTCGCAGGCAGCACCATGTAGCGCGCCTTGTCGAGAAGCGCCGGCAGGCCAGTCAACCGCGAGCCGATCGTGCCTGCACCGCCGCTCGGCAGCCAGCCGAGCTTCACGGAAAAAAAGACGATCAGCATCAGGCCGATCCAGAAACTCGGGATCGAATAGAAAAGCAGCGAGAAGATCGACAGAAGGCGGTCGGGAATACGTCCCGCAAACGTCGCCATGAACGAACCCAGGATCACGCCGAGCAGAATGGCGATGGCCAATGCCACTGCCATCAGGGTGAGCGTCCCGGGCAGACGCTGCGCGATCAGGTCGGCGACCGGCATGCCATAACGCGGTGAAAAGCCGAGGCTGAAATGAGCGAGATTGTTCAGGTAGTGCCCCAGCTGCACGAGCAGGGGATTGTCAAGGCCGAAGCGCGAGCGCAGTGCCGCCATGCCTTCAGCCGTCGCTGAGCCTGCTTCGCCGGCCATCACATCGGCCGCATCGCCCGGAGCGAGCTGCAGCAGAAAGAAATTCAGGATGACGATCCCAAGCAACGTCGGGATTGCCTGCAGCAAGGTGCGGCGGAGTGTCCGTCCAATTCTCAGCAGCGCCGGCATCGTGCTCGCCTCTAGGGTTGGAGTGGCCACAGGTTTGCAGCCCAAAGTTTCCGAAATGCCTTTCTCGGCCTCCGTTGATTTTCATAGTTGACTAATTCTATAGGCTTTGTCAAATCTGTTGGAGAAAATAAAACCTGAATTCGACAATTTATGAAATTCAGTTTTCATAAATGCTCACAATGGCTCAATATAAGCAACTATTTCCCAATAGGTGCAGGCGAATGGCAAGAAGCCACTCATTCGCGCCGATTAGGAGAAAAACGCTTCCGGAAGCCCGCGACAAAGGGCAAGCACAGGAGGATTCGATGACTATTCGGAACGCCATTTCCCAGATCTGGTATACCCGTTGCCCCGTGCCCACTCCGGTGGGTCTGGCGACCCAACTCGGGCTGCTGGACGAAACCTTCGCCAAGGAGGGGATCACTCTCAGCTCGATCATCGACAGCACGGACCGGAACATCCGGTCGAGCCACTTCAATCATCACCTCGACTATTCGTTCCGCCACGGCGGCAACGTTCCGCCGATCCGGGCCCGCTCGGAGGGGAATCCGACCCGGCTCGTCGGCATCACGTGGACCGACGAGTTTCAGGCGATCATTACCTTGCCGGACAGCGGAATCAGGACGACGAAAGATCTCGTCGGCCGCCGTTTCGGCGTCGCCCGCCGTCCGCCGGGGATCGTCGATTTCATGGCGGCCACCGCGCTGAAGGGGCTCACATCGGCGCTTTCCCTGGAAGGCCTCACGCCCCGGGACGTGGAAATCGTCGACATCGCGCTTCCGGATTCCGTGCTCGACAATCGCGAGGGGCCGCAACTTTATGGCCTGCGAAACCGGCAGGCCTATGGCCCCGAGATTGCCGCCCTGCTGCGCGGCGAGGTGGACGCGATCTATGTCAAGGGAACACCGGGCATCAGTGTCGCCAATCTCTTTGCGACCCATACGGTTACCGAATTCGGCTTTCACCCCGACCCGAAGATCCGTATCAATTCCGGCTCGCCGCGCATCCTGACGGTCGATGAGAGATTTGCCGAAGACCGACCGGATCTCGTGGCAAAGCTCATCGACACCTTGAAACGCGCCAGCGCCTGGGCGGAAAACCACCCGGACGACGTGCGCCGCTTCGTTGCCCGTGAGGTCGGAGCATCCGAGGAGGTCGTCGCCTCCGCCAACGGCCCGGACCTGCACAGGCATCTCGGCATCGGCCTTGATCCGGAACTGGTGGATGCAATCGGGCACTACAAGGATTTCCTGCACGAATGGGGCTTCCTCGCCTCCAATTTCGATATCCGCGAATGGGTCGATCATCGCCCCTGGGCGCTTCTCGAAACCCGTGCCGTCGCCTGACCGGAGAGTTTTATGACCGCTTCGATCGATTTTGCATCGGTGATTGCCAAAGCCGAGAAACTGGGAAAGCGCTTTGCGCTCACCGCCCGGCACTATGACGAGACGGGCGAATTTCCCTTTGCCAATTTCGAAGCGCTTCACGAGGCCGGGCTGCTTGGCCTCGTGACCGGCATCCAACATGGCGGCCTCGGCGGCGGCCTGACGGAAGCGCTGGCGGTCGTTTCCGCCATCGCGCGCGGCGAGCCCTCCACCGCACTCGTCCTTTCGATGCACTACAACCAGCACTATGCGATCCGCGCTTCGGGCAAGTGGCCGAAACATCTGGTCGATCGGGTTACGAAGGCCAGTCGTGAGGGCGTGGCGCTCATCAATGCCGCACAGGTGGAGCCGCGTGTGGGCTCGCCCTCTCATGGCACGCCGCCGGAAACCGTCGCCCGCAAAGTCGGCAACGAGTGGCGGATCACCGGCCACAAGACCTATGCGACCGGTATTCCGCTTCTGCGCTGGGTCTCGGTTCTTGCCATTACCGACGAGCCGGAGCCGCGCCTCGGTTCCTTCCTTGTGCCGACCAGCGCCGATGGCATCCGGGTGGAAAAGACATGGAACGCCACCGGCATGCGGGCCACCAACAGCGATGATCTGATCCTTGACGATGTCGCGATCCCGCTGGAGGACGTGCTCGACATGGCGCCCGCCAGCGAAGGCATCAAACGCGACGAACGCCTGGGGGCCTGGTATTTCAGCCTGGTTCCGGCGATCTATGACGGTGCCGCCCGCGGCGCCCGCGACTGGCTGATCGACTTCACGTCGAAGAGGGCGCCCGCAAGTCTCGGCGCTCCCCTTTCAACGGTACCTCGAATTCAGGACGGCATCGGCCAGATCGAGGTCTGGCTGACGGTGAACCAGCGCCTGCTGCGCTCCATCGCCGAGGATTTCGATGCCGGCCGGCCGTTCGGCCAGGATGCTGCCGCCGTGAAGCATATCGTCATGGAAAACGCCATCGCGGCCACGACGCTGGCGCTGGAGCTTGGCGGCAATCCCGGCATCAGCCGCGACAACCCCCTGGAGCGGCATCATCGCGATGCGCTTTCGGGAAAGGCGCATGCGCCGCAGAACAACCTGATCCGCACCATGCTGGCCAAGGCGGCACTCGGCAGACATGCCGCCGCATCCGTGGCCCCGCTCGAACCGGTGCCCGTCCGTCCTCATCCGCAACCGCGCCTCACCGTCGTCGGCTGATAGTCAAGGAGCGCCTCCCATGTCATCCCTCACCTCGGTCTGGTACACCCGCTGCCCGGCTCCGACGCCGCTCTCGATCGCACACCAGCTCGGGTGGATCGACCGCCGGTTCCAATCCTCCGGCATCGCCGTCCGTTCGATCCGCGACAGCAAGGATCCTGTTGTTCGCCAGAGCCATTTCACTCATGCGCTCGACTATTCCTTCCGGCAGGGTGGCAATATCCCGCCGATCTGGGCCCGCTCCGGCGGCCGGGAAACCCGGGTCGTCGGCATCACCACCACCGACGAATTCCAGGCGATCATAGCGCTGCCTTCGTCCGGCATAAGAAACGGAGCCGACCTGAAGGGGCGGCGCATCGGCGTGCCACGCAAGCCGGACGAAAAGATCGTCGACTTCCAGCGAGCGACGGCCTTGAAGGGCATCGTCTCCGCCCTGTCGCTCGAGGGCCTGACCCATGCGGATGTCGACCTCGTTTATCTCGACAGCTCCGAGGCCACCCTGATCGAACGGGGCAATGCTGCCTTTCTCGGCCTGAAGCGCCGCTATCCCTACGGCGACGAACTTCTGGCGCTCGCTCGGGGCGAGATCGATGCCTTCTTCGTCAAGGGCGCGGAAGGCATCGTGCTCGCCAATCAGATCGGTGCCTCCGTCGTCTCGGAATTCGGCTTCCACCCGGATGCAAGGATTCGCATCAACAACGGCACGCCCCGCCCGCTCACCGTCGATGCACGCTTCCTCGACGAGCATCTCGATCTGGTCACGGATCTGGTCGAAACCATCGGCGAGGTGGCGACCTGGGCAGAAGCCAATCCCGGCAAAGCGGTAGGTTTCATCGCCAACGAGATCGGCGTTGGCGAAGATGCGATCTGGGCGGCAAATGGTCCTGACGTATACCGGCATCTGACGCTCTCGCTCGAGGCGGATCAGGTCGCCGCGTTCGACCATTTCAAGAACTTCCTGCTCGAATGGGACTTCATTCCGGCCGATTTCAATGTTGCCGCCTGGATCGACCACAGGCCGCTCGAAGCGGCAAACCGCCGGCTGGCCGCATGAGCCCGATCCTCGTCACCGGCGCAACCGGCAGGCTCGGCCAGCTCGTCGTGGAACGGCTCGTCGCGCAGAAGCTTCCCGTCCACGCCCTCACCCGCCACCCGGATGCCGCGCGCCAACTATTCGGAACGACTGTCCGGATCGTGCCGGGAGAGTTTGCCGACCGGATCTCGCTCGACACCGCCGTGCGGGGCATCGACCGCCTTCTGCTGCTGTCACCGATCAGCCAGAGCCTCGCTGCAAGTCAGATCGCGGTTGTGAACGCGGCAAAAGCCGCCGGCGTCCGGCGCATCGTGAAGATTTCCGGCTCGGACTGGACGATCGACCCGCCCGGCGGCTCGATTGCCGGTGACGCCCACGCCGCGGTCGAGCAGCATCTCCGCCGCCTGCCGGTGGAGTCCGTTTGCCTGCGCCCGAACGCGTGGATGCAGGTATCGCTTGCCAATACGATCAAACAGGTTCGCGCGGGCTATCCTGTGACGGCGGCAAACCTCGATGCCGGCGTGGGCTATATCGATGCCCGCGACATAGCCGATGTCGCGGTTCACCTGCTTCTCGCCGATCGTATCGCTGGCGGAGCCCTGAACCTTACCGGTCCCGACGTGAAGACGCCGCGGCAGATTGCCGATCTCATCGCGACCGCGCTCGGACGAAGAGTTGCGGCAATCGCAAAGGCACCTTCTCCCATCGCGGCGGACGCAGATTTCGAGCACCGCGCCATTGCGCAGTTTTCGACCCTGATCGCCGCCGGCTGCGCCGCGGTGACGACGGATGTGGTCGCCTCTCTTCTCGGTCGACCGCCGCGCAGCGTGGAGGCTTTCATCTTCGAACATCTTGCCGCGCAAGCGGCGCTCGCCGGATAGAGTTCATGAGCATTCCTTTCGTCGACATCGCTATCATTGGCGGCGGCCCGGGCGGCCTGGCACTTGCGCAGGGCCTGAAGAAAAACGGCATCGACACCGCCGTCTTCGAACGCGACCCGGTCCGCGCCGATTACGTGCAGGGTTTTCGCATGCGCATCCGCCAGCGGGGTATCGACGCGCTTCGGGCCAACCTGCCGCCACATCTTTACGAAGCCTTCCTCGATACGCTCGGCCTCGCGCCGACCGAAAGCCTCGCACTCGACGAGCAATTCAACCGGCTCCACGATGCCGGTCGCGGCAGCGTCGAGCCGGAAGATACGCATGTCGAAAAATCCGTCAGCCGCATCACGCTGCGCCAGATCCTGCTTTCCGGCCTCGACGGAATCTTTCATAGCGGCAAACATTTCGAACGATACGCAGTTCAGCCGGATAACACGGTAATCGCCCATTTTGCGGACGGCTCGGCGGTGCGCGCCAATCTGCTCATCGGCGCCGACGGGGCGGGATCGTCGGTGCGGCGCCAGCTCCTGCCCGATCTCTCGAGCATCGACACCGGCGTGCGGCGACTGGCCGGCAAGATCACGCTCGCGGACGCGGAGCGTCACGGCATCTCGCCGCTATTGACCGATTTCAACATGCATGTCCGGCCGCGCGACGGCCGCACGCTGATGATCACCAGCCATCGGGTCGATCCGGCCGCTTATGCCCGTCACGGCCTGATCGGCGCCGATGACCCGAGCCACGGAGATATTCCGGGGTTCCACTTCAACAACACGACCAGCTATGCCTGGTGGAACACGGCCTATGACACCGACGAACTCGGGCCGGACAGGGCGCTCGAGACGCTTGACGGCCGAGCGTTGCTCGAAGCGCTCCTCGCGCGGATCGCCCATTGGGACGAGCGGATCCTGAAACTCATCCGCCATACGGATCCCTCGACGGTTGCCTTCCTCAAGGTGAAAAGCTCGACGCCCGGCGCCGTCTGGCAGACCGGCCCCGTTACCCTGCTCGGCGATTCCATCCATGCCATGACCTATTTTCGTGCGCTCGGCGGCAATACCGCACTCTACGATACGGGCCTTCTCGTACCTCAGCTCGTCGCCGCCCGCCGCCACGGAAAACCGCAGACCGCCGCCGTCCACGACTATGAAAATGCCATGCGCACACACGGCTACGAAGCGGTTCGTTCCTCCCTGTCCGCAATGCTCAGCAATGTCGGCGCCGGCCGGCCGCTTCCGGCGGTCGCGGCTCCGCGATAAACTCAAGGAACAGATCCCATGTCCATCGTCGTCTTCGGCGCCTCCGGCAATATCGGCAGCAATATCCGAAAGGAAGCGCTGTCTCGCGGGCACCGGGTTACCGCCGTGACCCGCTCAACCGACCTTGAAGCCGAGGAGCGCCTGACCGCCCTCAAGGCCGATATCGCCGATGCCGACGATGTCGCGAAGATTGTTTCCGGCCATGAAGCGGTGATCAGCGCCTACAGTCCCGGCCTGCGCCGTCACTCTGCGGAAGATGCGGCCGAACTGATCGGCAAGGCTCATGACGCCCTGTTTGCCGGCATCAAACGAGCGGGCGTGCGCCGCCTCATCATCATCGGCGGCGTCGGCAGTCTTGAGGCAAGTCCCGGCACCGATGTGGTTGACAGCGATTTCTATCCCGCCGAACACAAGGCCCACACGCTGCGCAACCGGGAGATTCTGCGAAGCCTCAGACGTGGCGACCACGACCTCGACTGGACCTATGTCTCGCCGCCGCTCTCCATCAAGGCCGGCAAGCGCACCGGAAAGTTCCGTCTCGGAGAGGACCGGCTGCTGCGCGACGAAGCCGGCGAAAGCCGTATCTCGGAAGCCGATTTCGCGATCGCCATTGTCGACGAGCTCGACGGGCGCAAATTCGTCCGCCGCCGCTTCACCGCCGCCTACTGACCGCCCCGCCCCAGGATAACCAGACGCATGACCAGCAAACAGCGCAAACTCAACCTCAACGTCGGCATCAATACCACCGGTTACCTTCCGGGCGCCTGGAAATACCGCACCGGCACCCGGCATGAGATTACCGATCCCGATTATTACCGGCGCCTGACCGAGCTTGCGCACAGGGGTCTGTTCGACGCCGTGTTCTTCTCCGACCATCCGGCGCTCATGACCGATCCGAACGGCCGTCCCTTCCACACGATCGATCCGCTGATCCTCTCCACCGCACTCGCCGCCCAGGTGCCGGACATCGGCTTTGTCGCGACCATGTCCTCCACTTACAACTCGCCCTATAATCTGGCGCGCCGCACCCAGTCGGCCGACATCGTTTCCGGCGGCAGGCTGATCATCAACATCGTTTCCTCCTTCAATCCCAACGTCGCCGCCAATTTCGGATCGGAGCCGCTGCCGCCGCGCCACGAACGCTACGCCAAAGCCTCCGAATTCCTCGACGTCGCCAAGAAGCTCTGGGCGAGCTGGGATCCGGCCCGCGAGGGCGAGGTGCCGGAAGACCGTTTCTGGGATGCGACGAGCGCCCACACGATCGATCACCAGGGCGCCTATTTCACCGTCAAGGGTCCGCTCAACGTGCCGGTCGGCCCGCAAGGTCATCCGGTCATCGCCCAGGCAGGCGCTTCGGAAGGTGGCATCGACCTCGCCGCCCGCCACGGCGAGATCATCTATTGCAACATCCTTTCCCGGCCGGCCGGCAAGGCCTTCGGCAAAAAGATAAAGGACCGGGCAGTCGCATTCGGACGCGACCCCTCCGGTATCCGCATCGTGCCCGGCCTTGTCGCCATCGTCGGCGAGACGCGCGAGGAAGCACTCCGCAAGCATGAACTCTTCAGCGGCGCCGGCTCCGAAGACGGCCTGATCGCCCGTTTCGTCAAGGAAAACGGCATCGACCCCAACGGTTTCGATCCGGATGCCATTCTGGATGCGGAGCGCTTCATCCCCGATCCGAACCGGCTGCAGGCCGTCGGCATGGGGCTCGGCTTGTCCGATCTTCTCACGCACGAAAGACTGACGGCACGGCAAGCCGTACGCAGGTCGGAAGGGCATCATCGGCTGGTTCTCGGTACGCCCGAGGAAGTGGCGGACGCGATCATCGATCTCTGGGCTGACGGCACGGTTGACGGCTACACGCTGCAGCCGCCCCGCGCACCGGATGATATCGAGGAGTTCGTAGAGAAGGTCGTCCCGATCCTTCAGGACCGCGGCGTCTATCGTACCCGGTACGAGGAGAAAACCGTTCGCGAACGGTATGGCCTGCCCTTTCCGGACGCCGATACCGGCACCGGCAGAAGCGCCGTCGTTTCCCGACTGGGCTGAGGCACGATCTTTGAAACGCCCGCGGCCGTGCGATGAAAGCTGGACGAACTCTTCCGCGTCTGTCAAAAGCCGCGCAGGACGCGACTGCCGTTAGATTTAGAACGGGGTCGCCCGTAGCAGTCCCGTCCATGCGCTGGTCGAACTCACCGAAACGGAGGTCGCTGCGCTTCGGCTAAGACCTAGGGACGACGCCCCTCTTCGGCACGGGGAAAATCCAAACCACGCACACACCTGGCCCTTTCATGCCGATAAGGACGCACCGCCAGCCCTCATCGATCGAACTTATCACATTCGACCGGTGCCAAATCCGATCGCAGCTACATCGACGCGCTGCCCACAATTCCCGACCGCTTCGCGGCAGTCGCGGGACCTGACGGCTGTTGGCAGCGGCTGCTCAAAATCTCCTTACCGGATTGGCCAGCAATCCACCCCTGGACTGGCTTCATGCTGCTTTTCACGACAGGGTGCCTCCCAGCCGATTATGCCGGCATCGTCATGGCGTCCGATCGAGGTGCTCGGGAAGTGCGGCAACCGATTCGCGGCGATCCAGCGCATCGCGGCCCATTTCTAAGTTTGCTCAACGTCGTTTTTTCAGGATGATGACGAGGGGCCGGAGTGGGCAGTCCAGGCCCATGCGCAGCCGGTCTATAACGGCGACACGCTGTTTCGGTGGATCCGTTTTTGAAAGGGCCGTTTCGGATCTGCTGTTTTGGCTGCAGCAGTCCTTGTTCGACGCGATCCGCAACTGCGTGTGAAGATCACCAAGCCGCTTTTTGCATTAGAGACGCCGCTCGGGCTATGCCGCTCGGACTTCCTGATAGAGGCGACCAAAGGGGAATATCGGCCTGTAACGCTCATCATCGAGGCGTTCGGTATCGAGACCGAAGAATACCGGAAAGCCAAGGACGAGATCGGGCCGCGCATGAATTACCTCGGGCCGATCTTCAGTCTCTTTCCCGAGGACCTCGCCGAAGCGAATGCGCCAGACGCCTCAAAGATTGGGTGATCGATAAGATCTGCTCTGCCGCAATCCGATGACGAGGCTGGGAGGGACAATGTCGATCACTGATGTGGCGAGGCGGCCAGCTCACGTTTAGCGGCTGCCACCAAGGCTTCCTGAACAGGCGCCAGCATCTCAGGAGGGCAGCTCCCGAACATGCGCGACACGAGGTCATCAGCAAGTTCCGATAGCCGCGGCTTCAGCCGGTTCGGAAACAAGCGGTCAATTACAGTTGGGTCAGCGTCCAGGCGCTTCAATTCGGTCATTATCGCGCGCATTTCAATTTCGCGCTCTTTCACCATTAGCCAAAGGCCGGGGTCGGCCCTTGTCCGCTCAAGACTGCGCTCGTCCGAAGACGACGTTCGAAAGGTGTTCATCCTGGCCCTGATATGCTTCTCCTGACAGTCGGGCGGTGCGCCATAATGCTCGCGGCCGCCGCGCGGCTATATCTCACCTGACCTAAGTTCCGACGGCTCGCCATCTTCGCGCAGCGGATCGCGCGCCGTGTGGGCGAATTCGCGTAGATAGGCTCTTGACCTCTCCTCCGTCAGGCGATCCGAGAGGGCGTCGATCAGCAGCTCGACATCCGGATTCAAATCCGCCGGCTCGATCGTATTCTCCTCCCCCTGCTGGAAAATTGCTTCGTTCAAGGCCTGGAGATCGTCTCCAAACGCCTCCCTGACCTCCTGGCGCCGAAGGACGGCCGATCCGGACACCCGGTCGACGGAGGCGTGCGGGGAGATTGAGGAACTGTCACGCTGATTGCGCCGCCGTGCAGAAGATGCCGAATAGGTGTTTCGATTGAGCTTTTCGTTATCGATATCGAGATCAATGTCATCAGCGGGCACGGTGCGAGATCCACGCCTCGCATTTCGTTCCGGCTGTTGCTCCGCATTCTGCAACTCTTCTTCAGCAACTCCGGCCGCGCGGTTCTCACCGAGATCCAAACGGCGACGCAGTTCATCAAGTGAGGAAATATAGACATGACGAACGCCCTCCTTGACGATGAAGCGCAGATCTTGTGGTTGTCTCGGCCGCTCGACAGCTGCAAAATCGACGTCGGTTCCCGCAGACCCCCCGACGTTCCAGTCAGCTTGTTTCGCGACTTTCGACGCTCCCGGCGCGACGAATGTGCAGTTGTCGCTGTCGGCGATCGTCCATTCGACGGGCTTCATACAAGGTCTAGGTACCGGCCTAAACCTGCGGACTTTGGAGAACATCCGTTCGCCACTAGAGTCCAGCTTCATGATGCGCATCAGCGGCATGCCGGTGACCTGCAGGATCGCCTCTTCTGGCCTCATCATCATCAGCGTATTGACCGGAAGAAGATCGACAGCAACCGGCACTTTCGAGATCGACCGTTGCCTGCGACCATGACGATGGGAATAGGACGATTGCTCCACCCATTCTGTGGTCTTGCCGGCCGCCAGCGAGACCGCTGTCGCATCATCCTGGTTCTGAAAATTCATGAACAGCTTGATCGTCGACGCGCCCATCAGGATCTTCTGGCCCGAGCGCTGGTACAATCGCTCGAGTTGGGCACCGTCCTGAAGGATGAAGACGAAACGCACCCCGTTCTTGCGGATCAAGGGAGCAAGTGTCAGCACCGTGTCGATGCGACCGCCATTGCCGAATTCGTCGAGCATCATGAGAACTTCGTGCTCGCCATCTCGTAATTCACCCATCTGCACGAGCTTGTCGGCCATCTGCTGGATGAACATCGAGATCAGCCGCTCGTAGATCTGCATCGCGTTCCAGTCGGCCTGGACGTAGATTACGAGCTTACGCTTTCGGATGACGTCGATCGGGATTGACGTGATCGAAGTCAGCGCCTCGACCAGCGGGTTCTGCAGGAAATTGAGCTTGGCGACGATCTCTGCCGCGATCCCTTCGCCGAGTTTTTCATGGCGACCGGCGAATTTGGTGAGCTGCATGCGGGTCTGGTCGGAAAGGACGTCCTCGTAATTTTCCAGCAACTGGATGATTGCCTTGCGCTCGTCTGACATCGAATTGAGGATACGGTAAAGCTCACTGAGCGACTTGCGTGTGTCCGGGCATTCAAGGACAAAGCCGAGCATTGCCGTCAGCAAGATCCTGGCGCTCTCCTCCCAGAAGTCTGAGGAGTCCGACCGCAGTCGCTCCGGCAACAACATCTGCGTCATCTTCTGAAGGTCGGTGATCCGCTCGTAGGGGTCGGTGCCGATGAGATCGAGCGGATTATAGCCGTCGGTAAATTTCGATCCGGGCGCCAGCAGGAAGGTCTCGTAACCCTTGTGCTTGAGATAACCGGAGGTTTGCTTGTAGAGCTCACCGCTGATATCGAGCACGACCTGCGACCCTTGAAAACTCATCATCGTCGGGATGGCGAAGGCGCGAGACTTGCCTTGACCGGGCGAACCGATCAGCATCACATGCTGGTCGCCGTCATTGCGCAGCAAAAGCCCCTGCTTCAGCCCGAGCACGATGCCATGCTTGTCGCGCAGGCGAAAGTCGGCGGCATCTTTCAGTGTCGCGAGGCGCGCCCGGCCCATGATCATCCGCTGGCGTTTCTGGATTGCCGCGCCGATCGGGAAGCCGATCAGGGCACCGGCGGCGGCAAGACCAGCCAGTGCGGCGAGCACCGTCTGCCGGGAGGGCTTTTGATAGACGCCGGCAGCGTCGACGGCCCCAAACGGCGCCTGGTACATGGCGGCGAGATGATTGCCAAAATAGCCGGCAATCTCGGCATATTCACCAGCCTTGGTGACGACGAGATAGAAGGCAACGCCGTAGGCGACGACACCCCCATAAGCAGCGGCAAAGATAAGAGCCGTGTGAGCGATCAGGCTGAACATCGACCGGACATGCAGAAGGTATAGGATCTTGCGCGACAGCGCCCTGCCACCTTTCAGCATCCAGAGGGAAAGGAGAAAAAACAGAAACGGCGCGGAAAGGGCAAACGCCAGGAGGGACAGTCCGACTGTATTGCGGGTGTGGATGATCGACAATGTGTAGCGAATGGCGTCGACAAAGCGCACCCGCGCGACGTAGTCAAAGTACGAGGCCGACCCGAAAGAGGAAATATACGCATCATAGATCAGCGTGAAGAAGGCCAGCCAGATCATGGCAAGTCCGAACAACGTGAGCGGCAAGGTGAACAGCGAGACGCGCTGCAGACCAGTCCATTTCGGGCGGTCAGTTTCGGTGTGCGTGAATACGCTTGCCATCTTCGTCCACCTCATCGGCAAAGTAGATTTCGCTGACGCCTCGGCCCCCGGCGGCATCGCTCTTCTTCAATTGAACCACGATCGGGATGATCGAGCGGATGTATCGAATGATATCGTCGCGCTCCATGCGCACATTGCTGTTCAGCACCAGCGTCGAAAGACGGTTGAACGCATGGTGAGGCGAGTTCGCATGGATCGTCGACATCGAGCCCGGGTGCCCGGTGTTGATGGCATTCAGGAAGTCGAACGCCTCGTCGCCGCGCAACTCGCCCATGAAGATGCGATCGGGCCTCAGACGAAGCGCCGTGGCCAGAAGATCGGTCATGGTGACCCTGGCTTCGCCCTGTCCACCCTTCGAGACGAGCAGCGACACGACATTCTCTTGGCATGGCTCCAGCTCGGCCGTATCCTGCATCAGGATGAACCGCTCATGGTTCGGAATGGCAGTTAGCATGGTGTTGAGGAACGTCGTCTTGCCGGTCGACGTCCCGCCGGAGATCAGCATGCTGCGGTGGTTGATCGCGGCAAGTTCCAGGAAATCCCGAACCCTGCCCGCCCGCAGCAACCGCGACAGTTCGATATCGACATCGTCGATATAGTCATCTCCAGTGACCTTGGTGAAGCGGAATGCGCCAGCCTTTTCATAGTCGTTGAGATCGAAGCGGCGGATGAACTGCTTGCGGATCGAAAAAGCGTGGCCGGTTGCAGACGTGGGATTCAAAACGAACTGGACACGCTCGCCGCCGGTGAGCGTCGCAGACAATAACGGATTCTCGGCATTGACGGTTTGTTTGGTAAACGATGCCGCCCGTGAGGCCATGTGCCGGATCGCTTCCTGATCCAGGTCGCCGACGTCTTGTCTGACCATGCTGAGCTGGCCGATCTTTTCGAGCCAGATTTCGTTGCTGCGCTGGCAGGAGATCTCGACGACGGCGGGATCGTCAAGGAAGCCACGGATCGGTTCCAGCGCCTCTGCCAGAAAATGCTGCTCGGCGGAGATTGCAGGACGTGCGTTCATTTGCCGTATCTCTGCTTGCGCAAGCTCTCGAACCGCTCGCGAACCGGGTCGGGGTAGAGGTCGGCGAAATCAAGATCGCCTGTGACGAAGACGTTGATGTCGGAGCCCTGCGGAATATGGATCGTTGGCCGGATGTTGCGGCTGTCCTGAAAGGCTTCGGTGCCCAATTGCTGAATGCCGGAGGCGATGGTTTCAGCGGCGATTTCGCGGGCACGATCCTGTGACGTCTCGCCATTGTCCTGCGGGATGCGGGTGAGGCTGCCATTATCGTTGACGATGGTGATGTAGCGATCTTCCTTCTGGCCAAGCTGGGCGATGTATTGCGTGGCGCCGCCGATCAGCGTCATCAGCGCCGGCGGTCCGAACCGCTCCCAATATTTCCGGTCCACGACACCGGTCATGCCTGACCGGCCAAGCCGGTCAGTACCGTAGGAGCCGAGCTGCACCGAGACGCCGTCGCCACGGATCATCCGCGTCCAGACGATCAGAATGCGCTCCTGTCCGCGTTCGACGCCGGATTTGTAATCGCCGATCAGCGACGAACCGGCCGGTATGAGGATGCGACGCCCGTCAAAGGAATAGACGTCCTCGCGCACGACCCCCTTGACCATGCCGGCAAGGTCGGAATTGATCGCCGTCTCCAGCGTCCCGCGGATCATCGTGCCCTGCGGGATCCAGGCGTCGGTGCGGCGGTTTTCCGTGGCGACGGAAACGTCCACCCCCTGCCCGCCCATCGACTTGAGAAAGGCACGGTCATTGTCGACCGCACCGCCGCCATCCGTGGCAGTCGCCGGCTGGGCACCCGTCCCGACCCCTGAGCCGAATAGGCCCGCGCCCGTACCATCACTGGACGCCCGGCCCGCGCCACTCGTCTGGTCCGATTGATCGAAGACAATTGCCGACGAACGTACGCGCTCCAGCAGTTTTGCCTCCCGCGCGAGCTCGATGCACCGCGGGTTGTCGGGGTTCTTGCCTCGTGTGCAGTCGACTTCGGCAGGAGGTGCGGCCGGAGCGGCGGCCGGCACGACAGGTGCTGGCGGCGGAGGTGGGGGC
>UCEY01000018.1 GCA_900471605.1 Hyphomicrobiales bacterium
GTTCCGCGTGAAAACCAACACCGAGTCCCCATAGATGTCATCGGAGCTTGCTCCGCCGTAAATGTAATCGGTGTCATCTCCGCCATAGGCGATATTTCCGGAGGCGTTTTGACCGAGGTAGATTCTGTCAACTCCGGCATCGCCCCAGATGCGATCAAAGCTGGGAAGCGGGAAGCCGCCGCCACCGTAGATGATGTCGTCGCCACCACCTCCATGAAGCTGATCATTTCCTCCAAGGCCATTTATGGTGTCCGCGGAGCTCGTGCCGGTATAAATGTCGTTTCCTGATGTGCCGTTATAGATTGCCATGATCTTTCCTCTTGATTGGCAGGGGACCTGCCAGCTTTACCGACGCAACTTCCCAGGCCTCATACCGGGGGTATGCTGCTTCGGTATTCTTGCGATCGGGCTGTGCTGCCCGATGGATGATGTTATTTGCCGCGCAACGGTGGATCCGCCCCTACTCAGGCACGCCGGGCTGGTGTATTATCTTGTTGCCAGTCTCTATCCTCACTCGAGACTGATGCATCGCCCCTTTCGGATTACTTGGCCTGGCTTCTGAAGCAGGGCCTCGCATGCCAACGCCCCGCCACCAACCCTCGGGCGAGTTCTCCAAAAATCCGCTGACCACGGGGTATTGCATCAATGATCCAGCCACGAAACCACCTGACAAAACGAAAAGCGGAAGATAAAAATACAGGAATGAAAGGGGCGGTTATGAGCAGGTCAGCGCCGGAACTCCGCCGAAGTCGCCGTTTCCGAACTGGGTGGGCTTAAACACCGGCAGCGGAACTGTTGTCACACACATTGAAAAGATGGCGTAGACAGTCACCGACATCCCCCGCTGCAAATGCGAGCCGCAACGCCGATATCAGGCCCAGCTGCCGTCAGGATCGACAGTAGCAAGGATGGATATGCTCGAATGGTCCCACCAATCAGCCCAGACAACGAAAGAGTTGTTGATACTCCCTGCTTTTACCTGCACTTCGATGGTGCCATCATCCGTCACCGCGTCCAGGTTGCCCAGGAGCGTCTGACCCGGATTGGCTATGGCCGCAGAGATCATCGAGCTCGTCAGGGAGAAGGTTTTGAGTATCCCTTCGACGGTCCATTGGACGTTGGCGACATAGTCAGTGTCCGCCCCGTTGATCATGTCAACCCAGAAATGCCGGCCTGAGGAAACAATGTTACTGATTTGGCCGACCTGGGTGCTGGTGCCATGCATGTAGAACGTATCGTGCCCCTCGCCGCCGTGCAAATAGTCGCGGGTGACATCATACCATTCCAGATGCTCCACGCTCAGGTCCAACGAGTCTGACGAGCCGTCGCCACCGATAATGATATCGTTTCCGGCTCCGCCGGAAAGCCAATCGGAACCCGTCCCGCCCGCGATGAAATCGTCGCCCACATCACCTTTGATTTGATCGAAGCCTGCACCGCCAGCGATAGTGTCGTCCCAGATTCCGCCGTTTATGATGTCGTCTCCGTCTGCGCCAGAAACATCGAAGGCTATTTCCTGATAAGCAACGTGTGCTCCGTCGTTCGCATTGAGACCGGGGAAAGATGACACAGTCGACGGGGTGATCTGGCCGATGTAGTCGAATGCGTTTATCCCGACTGCATTCAGCATGGTGTTTGCATAGGTGTTGCTATTGTTATCATAGCCGTATGAGAGAGCGTAATCATCGATTGAATCTGAAACGTCGATCAAAAGGTTCCAGACGTCATCAGCGCTGCGACCGTCCAGATCGAGCTCTACAATCGAATAATTAAGGGGATCCCCATATCCAGGCGTAGTTGTTGTCGTATCGTGCTGCCTAGTGCCGTCCCCAAAGACATTCCAGTTGGCTCCCGCTTGAACTTCCAATTCAAAAAGAGAACCATTTTCATCTTCTCCAACTATTTGAAGATGTCCCCAGCTAGTGCCTGCGATGTGGTTGGCGGCGAGATATAATTTAGTAATAGCCATCATTACCTCCTCAAAGATAGGTGAATCCGACCCGTACTTGTATATTTTTCTCCGTTGACGGCCGGATTTCCAACGTAGAACCGTGAGTTATCCCAATAATACTTGATCCGAAAAGCGTAAATCCGTACTTTGAGGGACTTGAAACATTGATTGAGTTAAATTTTTTGTCTATTATCAAGCCGTTGCAAGCAGACCATTGCTTTAGTCTTTCGAAATCATAGCTGAGATTGGCATATTGATCTTGAAGCGCAGCCCGCAAATTTGCCTCTCCCCGGTGGTCCCACCAAAACTGCAACCCGTACTTGTTTGCGGGAACCGGACACGTCACATAAATATTGCTGTCGGTTAGGCAGTTTGAAACGTTTTCTTTCATGCAGCGCTCGACGGCCCATCGTTCCATTTCGGCTATAATGAACCTGTAAGCTGCGCCTTCTGCGGCCTTGTAAAGGATCAGAAATGAGATGATAGCTGCCATCACAAGCCCTACGATGCGATGCCGGAATAGCCACATCTATTCACCTTACAGTTGAATTCCTGGAGTTCTGACGCCGCCTGCTAGAACTGCATCACGATGTTACGAAGGCGACTACTCCTCACGAAAAACGCGATTGGCGTGATCTCGCAGGGGTTTCGCGAAATACGAAACAACCGTGCGCTCTCCCGTACGGACGAAGGTTTCGACCGGCATACCAGGAACCAGTGTGAAGCCTGACAAGCGCGACAGCTCAGCGTCGGGAACCGCAATCCCCGCCTTATAAAAGCTCGCGCCCGTTTGCTGATCGGTTTCCAAATCGGCCGACACGCGAATGACTGCGCCCCTCAGTTCCGGTGTGGTGTTTCGGTTGAATGCCGTCAATCGCAATGTCGCCTCCTGGCCGATGGCGAGCTGATCGATGTCTTGTGGCGCGATGCGGGCTTCGACCGTCAGGGTTCTTTCCTGAGGGACAATCTGCATAAGCGTCTCCGCCGACGTGATGACGCCCCCCACAGTATGAATCGCAAGTTGATGCACCACCCCGCCGATAGGCGCCTTGATCTCTATATGCTTAAGCTGATCAATCGCCGTTACCTCCTGCTCGACAAGTTTTGCTTTTTCATTCTCGACGTCCCGCAGCTCGGCCGCCACTTCGGCCCGCATCGTCTGATCGACCTGCAGAAGCTGAAGCTCGATCTCGGAAATCCGCCCCTTTGTGGCGGCCAAGGAGGCGATGAGCTGACCACGCTCACCCCGTAGCCGAGCAGCATTGCGTTCAAGGGCGTTGACCTGGCTCATGGTGATGCCGCCGATCCCGTAGAGCCGCCGCAATCCCTCAAGTTCTTTCTCGACGAAGCCGATCTCGCCGCCCTTGGCCTGCTGCTGCACGTCGAGGCCGCCGATCTGCTCATGGAGCTGTTGAACCTGTTCCTTCAGCCGCGCCTTTTGTCCTTCCCGCGACACGCGGCGATCATCGAACAAGCGGCGCTCGCTGATCATCGTGGCTTCGGCCTCGCTGGCGGAAAGTCGTTTGATTAGTATCCTTGGAAGAGCCACCTGAGGGGACCCGTCCCGCTCGGCTTCTAGACGAGATTGGCGAGCATGGAGATAATCGAGCCTTTTCGAGGCGGCAGCGAGATTGGCGCGCATCACCGTCCCATCCAGGCGCATGATGGTTTCTCCGGCGCTGACCGACTGGCCTTCCTTGACGAACAGCTCAGCCACAATGCCACCTGCCGGATGCTGGACCTTCTTCACATTGCCATCTACAACGAAAATGCCGCTGGCGATCACAGCACCCGATAGTTCAGTCGTGGCGGCCCAGCCGCCGACGCCTCCGAATAGAACGGCAATTCCCACTGTGCCTGCAATGAGATTGCAGCGCAGGGAGCGCGACAGCGAATCTTTGGTGTCCATCTTCTCCATCATTGCTGCACCTCCCCTTCGATTACGGTCAGGTTCGGACCCGGCATCGAGCGTGGCAGCCTCGGCCTCTGTTGCTGGATAGCTTTCAGTACCTCGTCGCGTGGACCAAAGGCTTTTGCCACCCCATCCTCCATCACCAGCAAAAGGTCGATCTGCGATAGCACACTGTTGCGGTGAGCTACGACGATGACGATGCCGTCGCGGCGTTTGACGGCGCCGATTGCCTCCCCCAGTGCTTTGTCACCCTCCGCATCGAGATTGGAATTCGGCTCGTCGAGCACGACTAGGAAGGGATTACCATAGAGCGCCCTTGCCAGAGCGATCCGCTGGCGCTGGCCTGCTGACAGGTTCAAGCCGCCGTCGCCGACCGGCGTCTCATAACCATCGGCCAAGGTGACGATCATGTCATGTACCCCCGCTGCTCGGGCGGCGGCGATGACCGCCCCATCATCCGCAACGGAAGCGAGGCGAGCAATGTTCTCGGCGATCGTACCCGGAAACAGGTAAGAGCTCTGCGGCATGTACCCTATATGCTTGCCTCGCTCATCCGCCGGCCACTGGTCGAGGCTGGCGCCATCAAGGCTGACTTTGCCGCGCGCCGGCGGCCAGACGCCGGTGATCGCTCGCATCAGGGACGACTTTCCCGAAGCGCTCGGGCCGATGACTCCGACCACGGTGCCTGCGTTAACGCGGAACCCAACATTCTGCACCGCCATCCGCTGTCGGTCGCCCGGGGGTGCGGCGAAGACGGCCTCGAGCGCGAGGGATTTGAGGGGAGCCGGAAGCCTTGTCCGCTCTGTCGTATCCGGGAATAGCTTGAACAGTTCCTGTAGCCGCTGCCATGCCTGACGGGCAGCGACCATGTTGCGCCAGTTGGCGATCACCTGTTCGACCGGTTGCAAGGCACGGGCGACAATGATTGAGGCCGCGATGATCATTCCGCCGCTCATATCTCCGTGGACCACCAGGTAGGCGCCGAGCGCAAGCGAACCCGATTGCACCGCTTGGCGAAGGGTCTTCGAGGCGCCAGCGAGCATTGCGGCCACGTCGCCGGTGCGCCGCTGAAGCGTCGTCAGACTGGCATGTGCCGCCGCCCACCGTGACTGAACCTCTCCCAACATACCCATCGCTGCAATCGCTTCGGCATTCCGGTGCGCCGCTTCGCCAAACCGATTGCGTGTCGCTATTGCAGCTGCTACCTCCCTGGTTCGTGAACGCGTCAGGACATCCGTGGCAATCGTCAATCCAATAAGGAGCAGCATTGCCGCAGCCGCCAACCAACCGATGAGCGGATGCAGGAAAAAACAAACTGCCAGGTAGACCGGCATCCAGGGTAGGTCGAAGAGGGCGGCCGGCCCGGCTCCGCCGAGAAAGCCACGGATCTGGTCCATCTCCTGCGCAGGCTTCAGCACATCGCCCGCAATCCGCGTCTTCAACGACGCTCCGGAGACCACTGCCAGCACGCGGTTCGACAGTGACACATCGACCATGCCGGCGGCCCGCGACAGAACCCGTCCGCGGACGACATCGAGGAAACCTGAAAAAGTGTAGAGCCCTGCTGTAAGGACTAACAGCGCCACCAGGGTCGGGAGCCTACCGCTTGGGATGACCCGATCATAGACTTCCAGCATGAACAGAGGCCCGGTAAACCCGAGCAGATTGATGAGACCGGAAAACACTGCCAGGCCCACAAGAGCGCCGGTCCCCCCAGAACGCGATATGCGTCTACCCAGCTGCTGCATGCCGTTCCCTCCTGCGCGACACTCGCATCACGAGCATCACCGCTACACCTTTGCGGGCAGAAGAGGTCTGCGCAACCCCCGGCATTTCAGGGGTTATCCGGCAAGCCATTGAAATCAGGACCTCATTAGGAATGGCGAACTTTTTATGAAGACGTTTCACAGCAAACTAAGTGATAAGATCTTCGGCTGCCTGTGCGTAATCGGGACGGCGCTAATTCTTATCAGTATTTCTGGGGTTGCATTTTGGGGCTAATTCCTTCCCTAGCTGACACGGCATTTGACCGCTACCGTTTGCCCTAACGCGCTTTGCACGGGCGACACCAGAGCCCGAAGGACTTAGCCAGAAACCGCGCGACTCGAACGCTGTTGAACCAGTTCGAACCACCGACCCGTTGATTTCAGGCATCGAGCTCGAAGTCTAGCCAGTTGGCAAAGTGTCTGGCCATTCCTGCGCTCCATGAAGGACGCGAAGAATACGAACCGTTGTTTCCGTTGCCGCATACGCCGCGACATATGGCGTGCCGCTGATTACCAATTCGCGCGTGCAGCAATTCTGCCAACACGACCGCTCGCGGGAAAATCAATCAGGCGACGAACGGCAGCGACGATCCGACCATCGATAAGGACGGCGGCCGAAGGATTATCTGCCTCGATAAATGTGAAGATCGCGTCGCGATCCGATACCGCGAATGCAGACCAGGTAAGCTTCACGATTAGCGTGCATCCACTCTAAGGCGGGCTGCCGCTCGACGTTTCACAAAATGAGCCTCGACTTCATCATCCGAGACGTCCGGTCGAGTATCGTTCAATGCTTCAAGTACCTTGGTACGAAACCATGCGTCATGGGCCTCGCTGCCTGAAAGAAGTTCGAGTGGCAGCGCACCCTCGTTGGCCGTCCGGGTGAGCAAGATACGAACCGCATCCGACACCGTGAGCCCCATGTTTTCAAGCACGGCGGAGGCGCGATCCCGAACTTCGGCATCGATACGCGTTTGGACGAGCGCATTTGCAGCCATAACTATCTCCATCTTCAGCATGAGGGTAATGCAAATGAATGACAAATGCAACGGCGGTTTCGGTCGTCTCAGCACACTCGCGTAGCTTTAGCGCCTTGAGGAGATTTGATTACCGACATCGTGCTTCCAGTTGCAGGGAGAAAGGGGGCCGTTGTCAGATAACATTCAGCAGTGCTGGTGCATCGCTTGCTTCCCTTTATCGATCGTAACAGACTCTCATCGGAGCCTCAAATTCAGCTCAGGCTATGGACCGCAAACCTGAGTCGCAATCGGTCGCCTCCGGCGTCGCCTACGTGGCCTAGAGCTCAGGGGCCGCCGGCGTTCGCTATCGTCCGTCAGTGGACCGACCGACTGATAACGCGATGCGGATAGGCGGCTTT
Organism: Hyphomicrobiales bacterium; assembly: GCA_900471605.1. Taxonomy (GTDB): domain Bacteria; phylum Pseudomonadota; class Alphaproteobacteria; order Rhizobiales; family Rhizobiaceae; genus Neorhizobium. The sequence goes on from UCEY01000018.1 coordinate 7,008, forward strand.
GAACTGTGCCATCATCGTGTATGCTTGCTGCAACACGCGCTCGACCGCCTCCGGTTTATCGCGTGCAAGTTCGTCGGCATTGATCCGCATCGCCTCCGCCATACTGGCGGACATTGTTGCAAACCGCCCCTCACCGAAGACCAGAGCCTCCTGTGACGCGGCCTCGAGCCATCGGGCAAAGTCGATGATGATCTCTTCCCGTTCAGCGGTGCAAACATTCTTGATGATGTTGATGTTCTCTTCCATGCAGTATCACTCCATACGCACTCAGGCACACAACGAGGCTCAGCAGGCCTCGGTCAGGCGAAGAGCTAGGAAGCGGAAAAATCAACTTCAAGAGTTCAGTGAAGCTTGAACTCACCTTCGACACGGCGCCATTCGTTCGGCCCGATCAGGCGCTGATGGGTGTAACGGACGGAATGGAGAGGACCATCGAGGCTGGCCTGCCAGAAATCCAGGAACTTGTGCATTTCGGGGAAATCGGGGGCTAGGTCGTAGTCCTGCCATACGTAGGTCTGCAGGACAGATTCGAAATCGGGAATTCGATAGAGGATATGTGCGGTGGTCAGTCCGTAGCCGTTCAGCTGACGCTTCAGATCCGATGAAAATCGCATGCTTCATCTCCGTTTCATGCATCGCAAAGCCGGCGCAAAATTTTGCGGCCACCAAAGGCTTTTTTAACGCAGCATGGCAGTTTCTTGTTCCTTTCCAGTACGTTAGCAGCAACGTGAGACGAGTGCTATTTTTTTCGCGTCGCCCTCTTGAAATTGAAAAATCGCGAAGCCAGATTTTTTCGCGCGAAACGCTCGACAGAGGTTTTGCACCCGCCCGGACTGGTCATCCGGTCTGGCCAGGGGGAACAACGTCATCTTTGTTTGTCCATTGGAGGAAAACATGTCGTTCCGACCGCTTCACGATCGCATTCTCGTCCGCCGGGTCGAATCCGAAGAAAAGACCAGAGGCGGCATCATCATCCCCGACACCGCCAAGGAAAAACCGCAGGAAGGCGAAGTGATCGCCGTCGGTCCCGGCGTGCGCAACGACGCCGGCCAGATCCAGGTGCTCGACGTCCGTATCGGTGATCGCATCCTGTTCGGCAAATGGTCCGGCACCGAGATCAAGATCAACGGCGAGGACCTGCTGATCATGAAGGAAAGCGATGTCATGGGCATCATCGAGGCCCAAGCCGAGCAGAAGAAAGCCGCCTGAGCATTCAACGCTACAAACCATCAGTCAGATAGCTGCCTATTGAGGAGTTAAAGAAATGGCTGCGAAAGAAGTCAAATTCCACACCGATGCCCGTGAACGCATGCTGCGTGGGGTCGATGTGCTCGCCAATGCCGTGAAGGTCACCCTCGGCCCGAAAGGCCGCAACGTCGTGATCGACAAGTCCTTTGGCGCACCGCGCATCACCAAGGACGGCGTTTCGGTCGCCAAGGAAATCGAACTGGAAGACAAGTTCGAGAACATGGGCGCGCAGATGCTGCGTGAAGTAGCGTCGAAGACGAACGACCTGGCCGGCGACGGTACCACGACTGCGACCGTTCTGGCCCAGGCGATCGTCAAGGAAGGCGCCAAGGCCGTCGCCTCCGGCATGAATCCGATGGACCTGAAGCGCGGTATCGATCTGGCGGTCGATGCAGTCGTCAAGGAGCTGAAGACCAATGCCCGCAAAATCACCAGTAACTCGGAAATCGCCCAGGTCGGTACCATCTCTGCCAATGGCGATTCCGAGATTGGCCGCTATCTTGCCGAAGCAATGGAAAAGGTCGGCAACGAAGGCGTGATCACCGTCGAGGAAGCGAAAACAGCTGAAACTGAACTCGAAGTGGTCGAAGGCATGCAGTTCGACCGCGGCTACCTGAGCCCCTACTTCGTCACCAATCAGGACAAGATGCGGGTTGAACTCGACGATCCTTATATCCTGATTCACGAGAAGAAGCTGTCGAACCTGCAGGCGATGCTTCCGGTTCTGGAAGCCGTTGTTCAGTCCGGCAAGCCGCTCCTGATCATCGCCGAGGACGTCGAAGGCGAAGCCCTCGCGACCCTCGTCGTCAACAAGCTGCGCGGCGGCCTGAAGATTGCTGCCGTCAAGGCTCCGGGCTTCGGCGATCGCCGCAAGGCCATGCTCGAAGACATCGCCATCCTGACGGGCGGGACTGTCATTTCCGAAGATCTCGGCGTCAAGCTCGAAAACGTCACGCTGAACATGCTCGGCCGGGCCAAGAAGGTGGCGATCGAGAAGGAAAACACCACCATCATCGACGGTGTCGGCTCCAAGGCCGGAATCGACGGCCGCGTTTCACAGATCCGGGCGCAGATCGAGGAAACCACCTCCGACTACGACCGGGAGAAGCTGCAGGAACGCCTTGCCAAGCTTGCCGGCGGCGTTGCCGTTATCCGTGTCGGCGGTTCGACGGAAATCGAAGTGAAGGAGAAGAAGGACCGCGTCGATGACGCGCTACATGCAACGCGTGCTGCCGTCGAGGAGGGCATCCTGCCAGGCGGTGGTGTTGCGCTTCTTCGGGCCATCAAGGCGCTCGACAATCTCGCCACTGCCAACCAGGACCAGAAGGTCGGCGTCGAAATCGTCCGGCGCGCCATCGAAGCGCCTGTCCGCCAGATCGCCGAAAACGCTGGAGCCGAAGGTTCTGTCATCGTCGGCAAGCTGCGGGAGAAGGCCGAGTTCTCCTTTGGCTGGAATGCGCAGACCGGCGAATATGGTGACCTCTACGCTCAAGGCGTGATCGACCCGGCCAAGGTCGTGCGCACCGCGCTTCAGGATGCCGCGTCGGTTGCCGGCCTGCTCGTGACCACCGAAGCGATGATCGCTGAGAAGCCCAAGAAGGAAGCCACTCCGGCTCTGCCCGCCGGCGCCGGAGTGGACTTCTGAGGCGATGATACGGGCTCGTCCCTGCCCTTCGCAGGGGCGGGCCACTTGCGGAGGTGAAACATGGTTCAGGCTACAATCAAGCGCTCACCCGCGCCACTTTATTCCAGCGACCTTGCCGTCTGTCAGCGGGTCTTCGACCAGATCCGATCGGCAGCCGGAATCGCAAAGACGTCGGAGGAGGCTGAGCGCATCGCGGCGATCGTCGTGGAACTGTGCAAGCAGGGTGTTCACGACCCCGCTCATCTCAAAATGATGGTTCAGGCCGCGCGAGGTCTCCTTCAGAAGAGTTCGCTCTTGGCGGCCTGAACAGACTGCAAGAAATCCATCGATTGACATCAATGGAGCCAGACGATGAGAAAGGAAAGCATCAGCAATTCGATACCGGAGAATGCTACAGCCGCGATCAGCGCCGTGCATCTGCTTCATCCGGCCCAACATTTCGATCACCCGCGTGACGTGCTTGCCGACGAAGGCATGAGCAGCGAGGAGAAGCGTGCCATTCTCGCCTCGTGGGCTTCCGACATTTTCGCCCTCGAGTCCATTCCGGCCCTTCGCCTCTATCCCGGTACGGATAAAGCCGTCTCCAACGACGAAATCATCGCAGCGTTGAAGACCCTCGACAGGTACGAACAGCAATCCAAAGGGCACAGTCCGTCCAGCTCCTGCGACGTCCGCAGGGCACTCCGCCGCAGACCGCAATCGCGCCGGTTTGGCGGCCTTGGTCTGTGCAGCTACCGGAAAGGAGACCGCCGCCGCCAAGCCTTCGAGATGTAGACTGCCACGAACTGCCGCGTGCCTGTTCGGACGCGGATTTGATTTTTACCGACGACTCTTTGCTCAATTGAGGAAGTTTTGCCGATGAAGATCGCTCAGATCGCACCGCTCGCCGAAAGCGTTCCACCGAAGCTCTACGGAGGAACCGAGCGGATCGTTTCCTATCTCACCGAAGAACTTGTCGCCCAAGGCCATGACGTCACGCTCTTTGCCAGCGGCGATTCCGTGACTGAAGCGCGCCTGATATCATGCTCGGACGTCGCGTTGCGCCTCAACCCGGCTGTCAGGGATCACCTGCCGCATCAGGTCGTGATGCTGGAGGAGATCCGCCGCCGCGCCCACGAGTTCGATGTGCTGCACTTCCATATCGATCTCCTGCATTTTCCGCTGATCCGGGAGTTCGCAGACCGCACGGTGACGACGGTGCACGGCCGGCTCGACCTGCCGGACCTCAAGCCGTTCTACAAGGCTTTTTCCGATATTCCGCTGGTGTCGATCTCCAACGATCAGCGCCGCCCGATGCCGCCGGTCAACTGGTCCGGAACGGTCTACCATGGCCTGCCGGTGGACCTCTTGCCTTTCACGGAGAAGCCCAAGGGCAACTACCTTGCCTTTCTCGGACGAATATCGCCGGAAAAGCGGCCGGACCGCGCGATCGAAATCGCTGCAAAAGTTGGCATGCACTTGAAGATCGCCGCCAAGATCGACAATGCGGACAAGGCTTACTGGGAAACGGTGATCGAACCCATGGTGAAGAACCATCCTAATGTCGATTTCATAGGAGAGATCAACGAGCATCAGAAAGCCGATTTCCTCGGTAATGCCGGTGCGTTGCTGTTCCCGATCGACTGGCCAGAACCGTTCGGACTGGTGATGATCGAAGCGATGGCCTGCGGCACTCCTGTTATCGCGTTCGGATGTGGGTCAGTTCCCGAGGTGATCGATAATGGCGCGTCGGGCATCCTCGTTGACAGCGTGACGGAAGCGGCCGAGAACGTCGAATGGGCGCTCAGGATGGATCGGAAGAAAGTTCGTGCAACCTTCGAGAAGCGTTTCAGCGCGGAGCGGATGGCGCGGGACTATCTCGATATCTATCGCAACCTGCCCGGCGTTCGCACCAAGGCGGCCCCGCTACGCCGCGCCAATGGTCAAGGCCTGGATCTCCAGATCGTGGCATAGGGGGTGGGTTGGAATGTCGAGCGTCTCTGCAGACAGCAATCCTGTCGATGCATCGGCAGGTCCGGCCGCTCCGGTGGCACAGTTCTTCATTCCGGCCACGGCGTCGCTGCAGGAGCGACGGCCGCGGACCTTGAAGCACGGCGACACCTTCGCTGTCTTCGATCACAATGGCGATGCTCTTTCCGGGCCTGGCAGCCCGGAAGGCATCTTCCACCGGGATACGCGGTACCTCTCCCATCTCCATCTGACGATCAACGGCAAGCGGCCGATGCTTCTCTCGTCGACGCTGCGCGACGACAATGCGACGCTGACCTGCGATCTCACCAATCCCGATCTCTTCGATGATAAGGGAAAGCTCGTTCTGGAGCATGACCTGATCCATTTGCGCAGATCCCGCTTCCTCTGGAATGCACATTGTTACGAGCGATTGAGCGTGAGGAATTATGGCGACCAGCTGCGCCACGTGCGCATCGGGATCGAGTTCACGTCAGATTTTGCAGATCTTTTCGAAGTGCGGGGAACCGAGAGAGCCCGGCGAGGGCGGCATCTACCCGCCGTGGTGGAGCAGAACGGTGTCCTTCTCTCTTATATTGGCCTGGATGATCGAAAGCGAACCACCCGGCTTTCCTTCGATCCGCAGCCGAACGAACTCGGAAGCGGCCATGTCATTTATGATCTCCATCTGGCGCCGCACGAGACGCGGCCGCTGTTTATCGAGATCGCCTGCGACCAGACCGCAGCCGATCGCCCGAGCCACCGCGCCTTCTTTCTGGGGCTGCGGGATGCCCGCCGGGCCTTGCGAGCCTCCTCCTCGCGCGCGGCGTCGATCACAACGTCCAACGAGATCTTCAACGAGGTCGCGCGGCGCAGCGTCTCCGACCTCTATATGCTGATGACCGACACGCCGGAAGGGCCTTATCCATATGCAGGGATCCCGTGGTTCAGCACTGTCTTCGGCCGCGATGCGCTGATCACTGCGCTCGAAACGCTGTGGCTCGATCCGCAGATCGCCCGCGGAGTCCTGGGCCACTTGGCTGCCAACCAGGCGACAGAGGTCAATCCGGCCGCTGACGCCGAGCCAGGAAAGATCCTGCATGAAGTGCGTTACGGTGAAATGGCAGAACTGGGCGAAGTTCCTTTCCGCCGCTACTACGGCAGCATCGACTCCACGCCATTGTTTGTGCTGCTGGCTGGGGAATATCTCAAACGCACCGGCGATCTTGCCACAATCGAGCGTCTTCTACCGAACATCGAGGCAGCGCTCACCTGGATCGACGAGCACGGCGATCGAGACGGCGATGGCTTCGTCGAATACGGACGACTGACGGAAGAAGGGCTGATCAACCAGGCCTGGAAAGACAGCCACGACTCTGTGTTCCACGCTGACGGCACCCTCGCGGAAGGTCCGATCGCCATTGCCGAGGTACAGGCCTATGTTTATGGGGCCTGGCAGGCAGCGGCGGAAATCTTCCGACGGCTGGGGAGGCCTGAACGTGCGGCGAAATTCCTTGCACGGGGCGAGGGTCTACGTCGCGCCTTCGACACCAGCTTCTTCGACGAGGAACTTGGTACCTTCGTGCTGGCCCTTGACGGAAGCAAGCGACCTTGCAGGGTGCGCTCCTCGAACGCGGGGCATGCTCTCTTCACTGGTATGGCTTATCCGGAGCGGGCAGCAGAAGTCGTCCGTACGCTCATGGGTGCATCGTCCTTCTGTGGTTGGGGCATCCGTACCGTGCCTTCCACGGAAGCGCGCTACAATCCCATGAGCTATCACAACGGCTCGATCTGGCCGCATGACAATGCCCTGATCGCCAGTGGACTTGCCCGCTATGGCTTTCGCGCCGAAGCGGCGCGAATCTTCGAGGGGCTGTTTGCCGCCTCGACCTATATCGACCTGCGCCGGCTTCCGGAACTCTTCTGCGGACTGCCACGCCAACGTGCTCAGGGGCCGACCTTCTATCCCGTCGCCTGCTCTCCACAGGCGTGGGCGGCTGCAGCGCCTCTTCTTCTCCTGCAATCCTGTCTGGGCCTCGACTTTGACCCGAATGCCCAGATCATCGCCTTCAACGAGCCGCACCTGCCTTCTTTCCTGGATGAGGTGATCCTGCGACAATTGCAGGCTGGCAATGGGTCAGCCGACGTTGCCGTTCGGCGCTCCGGACGCAGCGTCGTAGTCGACGTCGTTGACCGCCGGGGCGAGGCACGCGTGTTAACAACGGTATAGGTGGGGCCGCTTCCAAGCGGAACGGCCGCCCCCTTGCCTAATCTAATTCTTCGTCTTCGGCGACCAATAGGTCGATCAGTGCGGCGGTCCTGCCGGCCGGCAGAGGTCGTCCTTCACTTATCAAGGCTTCGTCATTGTTGGCCCAGGCGAATGCCTCGGCGAGTTCCGCCGGCGTCGCACCCGTTGCCACGACCTCAGCCACCAACGTTTCATCGACAGGTCCAAGGATGGCGATGACGTCGTCGGAAGTCATTGTCATAATCCATTGCTCCTTTCCCGACTTCTCCATATCTGCTCTCACACGAATCTGGTGACGGAAACAAAAAATTCAATTTTTTATGTCGGGAAGTTCGGCATCTCTTGAAACAGCAACTGACTGAATTATATCAATATTGTTCGATTGCCCAATGGGGATCGACCAAGTCCAGGAGGCGCCATGTGCTCTTGGCGTCTGCTTGTATCCATGTTGCTTACAAGGAGGATATGGCTATGAGGACAAACCTCGATTTCTCCCCCCTGTTCCGGTCGAGCATCGGTTTCGACCGAATGTTGAACGCCCTTGAGGCTGCAAGCCGCATCGAGACGATCGACAACTGGCCTCCGTATGACATCGTCAAGTCCGGCGAGGACGAATACCGCATTGCCATGGCGGTGGCGGGCTTCACGCAGGACGAACTGACGATCACCCAGGAGCAGAACATGCTCTTCGTCGCCGGTCAAAAGGCCAATGCCGACGATGCGCAGTATCTGCATCGTGGCATCGCCGGCCGCTCGTTCCAGCGTCGGTTCGAGCTCGCCGATCACGTCAAGGTCGTGGGCGCCGGCCTCGTCAACGGTCTGCTGACCATCGATCTCAAGCGCGAAATCCCTGAAGCGATGAAGCCGCGCCAGATCGCGATTTCGACCGACATGGCTCTGCCGAAGGCCGAGACAAAACAGATCGAGGCCGAGAAACAGGCGGCTTAAGCTTTCCGTCAGCGCAATACGCGCACAAGGCGCCGGGCGATGCCCGGCGCCAGCAGGAGAGCTTTGTCGACTGAACCAACAGAAGGAGAAAAAACCATGAGTGTTCGTGATCTGATTCCCTGGGGCCGCAACAATGTCAACCAGGTTCCGAGTCTCCTGCGCGATGACGATCGTGATCCGTTCCTGTCGCTTCATCGCGAGGTGAACCGTCTGTTCGATGACGTCTTCCGCAGCTTCGGCACCGGCCTGCCGTCCTTCGGAAACGGCTCCGCCCTCAGCGCCGGCTGGCCGAACGTCGAGATTTCCGACACCGACAAGGAGATCAAGGTAACCGCCGAAGTACCCGGCCTTGAAGAGAAGAACATCGAGGTCCTCCTCAACGACGGCGTGCTGACGCTGAAGGGCGAAAAGCGCTCTGAGAACGAGGACAAGGATCGCCAGTTCTCCGAACGTTATTGCGGCCGCTTCGAGCGCCGCATCCCGCTCGGCGTCGAGGTCAAGGAAGACCAGGTCGATGCCCGCTTCAGGAACGGCGTGCTGACCGTGACCTTGCCCAAGGACGAGGAGGCGCAGTCGCAGGTCAAACGCATCGCGATCAAACATTAAGGAAAAAGCCGGAGGACGCCCTCCGGCTTTTTTCTGCGTCAAAATGTTCGAAAAGAAGGACGAAAAACTTATGACTGCGCTCGTGAGGTTCATGAGGCCATTGATCATTGTCTTCGCCGTCTCCCTGCTTATTGGCGGCATTTCAGCCCAGGCGCAGGTCGTACCTGGTATTGGCGGTAGTGTCCCGACCCTTGCTCCGATGTTGGATAAGGTCACGCCATCGGTCGTCAACATTTCGGTTGTCTCGCAGGCACCCGAAGAGGATAACCCGCTCTACAGTGACCCCTACTTCCGCCGCTACTTCAACCTGCCGGATCAGCGTCAAGCAGAACCTCGTTTGAGCGCCGGATCGGGGGTCATTGTCGACGCCACACGCGGCTACGTGTTGACGAACCATCATGTCGTCGCCAATGCCCGGAAAATCCTCGTAACGCTTAAGGATGGAAGACGTTTGGACGCCAAGCTCGTCGGCTCCGATAAGGGTACCGACATCGCAGTGCTCCAGATAACGGCTCGCAATCTGACAGCCTTGGCTTTTGGCGACTCGGACGCATTGCGCGTTGGCGATTACGTTGTTGCGATCGGCAATCCGTTCGGTCTTGGGCAAACAGTTACGTCCGGCATTGTCAGCGCGCTTGGCCGAAGCGGCCTTAGCCGCGAAGGTTATGAAGATTTTATCCAGACGGATGCCTCTATCAATCCAGGCAACTCAGGTGGGGCACTCGTAACGTTTGACGGGAGGCTTGCGGGTATCAACTCTGCGATCCTCAGCCCGGCTGGCGGCAACATCGGTATCGGCTTTGCGGTGCCGAGCAAGATCGCCAGATTGGTGATGACCCAGCTGATCCAACATGGCGAGGTCACTCGCGGCAAGCTTGGCGTTGCGATCCAGGATATTGATTCCGATATGGCAGCTTCGCTTGGGCTCGATGACGCGGGCGGCGCGCTGATCGCGGCGGTAGAGCAAGGATCTCCGGCCGCTGGTGCGGGTTTGAAACCGGGCGATGTGGTGGCGGCTGTTGATGGTCGGCCGGTTCATGGGGCTGCTGATCTGCGCAATCGCATCGGGCTGACGCCCGTTGGCTCGCAGATTGAGCTGACTGTCAGGAGCGGTGGCTTGGAGCGCACGGTTAAGGCACGCGTGAGCGGATCGTAAAAGCAGGTCGTCGCTACGCATGTCTTCTGGCGGCCGCCATTCTAGCGACTTCTCAAAGGCGCCGCGCCTCGTGCGCTGGTGGCGAACTCGAGAATCAGTCGAGAACCTCGAATGGGATACAGCGCTCTTGAAGGTATCTGAACCAACGACCCTTGCTATTATGATTTCCCTCCGTATGAGATTGTTCGCAAACGCTTCAGCCCTAGCAAACAAAGCCAAAACGTTAGCGCTTGCTGGGGCTTCTCCGTGCTCAACCACACAATGTGGACTCGCTGCCGTCGATGATTGAATCCACGGAGACGACCGCATCGGCATGCGGAAGGCGAAGATCTCATGCCCGATGACATGCAGCGTAAGGATCGGGAGCCGGACGATTATCTGGACTGGTGAAGGGGTGACCCTTGATGCCATTGATCCTTAATGTTTTGGCGGGCGTGGCAAGCCGCAATCATCGACCACACATACCGTGCGGCCCATACCGTCCGCGTTGCCGGGTGATCTACGTGTTGCATGTCTTTCGAGGCAGATCGAGGAAAGGCATCGCCACGCCCGCCCATGACATGGGCCTGATCGCTGGCGGCTCAAGAGGCCGCAGCACCTTCACGGAAATTCTGCAACCTCACGGCACCAGGGCTAGAGGTTGCGGGGGTTCGGCAATCCCCGCAACCCGGTCGTCGCACAGCCCGACCAGGAACTGGCGGATCGCCTGGCGGAGGTGGTCCGAGCGGACATGCTCGTAAGCCATGGCGACGGCCAGGCTCTCGGCACTGAACGTGGGAGCGTCCTGCCCCACCACCACACCAGTGCCGTCAAACAGCATCCTCAAATCCACGTCCAAAAGCATTGCGACCCGACAAAGGCGGCTAGCGGCGACGCGGTTGGTTCCCGCTTCGTATTTATGCAGCTGGTGCGCGGTGATGCCCAGCGCCTGCGCCAGTTCCACCCGCGTCCAGCCGCGTTGCAGCCGCACGTCGCGGATATTCCTTCCCAACGTCACATCGATGTCCTGGGGCTGCTTGCCGGGCATGCCGACCACCTCATGATCGTCTGGAATCTCACATGATGATAGAGATACCTTTCTTGCAACCCGATGCAACTGGAAATTACTTTTTACGCAATGTTTTGTTGCCCGTTGCGGGCTTGGGAGCGTCGCACAATTCCGGCTCCGTTTGACCGGAAACGGCGGCATTCGCCAACTTCTGCCTGGCATGGATGTCCCGCAGAATCGTCAGCGTCGCCTCCGCAGGCGTATGTTTGGCGAACTCCACCCTGATTCGGGCGTTCAGCAATTTCCTTGTCGCATCATCTCGGGCGGGCATCGGATCCTGCAATTTCCTGGACGCAGTTGGTCTCCACATACCCGATTTGCGTGCTTTGTGTAGATCCGGCCGCCGCCATCGTCAACAATTTCTGGTAGCAGGCTTAAAGGTTGAAGATACACGTGTTTACAATTTGAAGTGATTGGTCTTACATCGAATGATCGATCAGGCGGGGGTGCCGAATGAAGACCTTGGTTTCTTGCATACTTTTCTTTTTGTTGGCGGCGGTGGGCGCGGCGGCGGAATGTCCCCGGCCCGCCGACGGCAGTTTCAAGGCCGCCGCCAAAGCGCTTTTTGATTGTTCGAGCAGCCTGCCGCTCAAGGGCGCCGACGGGCAACGGAAATTCCAGATCCACTACGATTTCCCGCAGACCCTGCCGGACAACACACACCTGCCGTGGCTGGCGGTCGACCCGATGGCCGACCCGTCCGGCTATATGAAATCCATCCTTGCCTACGTGACCAAGGTGAACGCCCGGCCGGACATCGACTGGCGCATCGAGGACAACAAGGAAGAGCGGTGGTGCGACGCCCCGTGGTTCTACATGCTGCGCGAGCCGTTGCACGGCATGACCAGCGAGCGCTGGTCGCGTCCGAAGGAACTGCACGCGTTGCAGACCGACTGGGAGCAGAATTTCGCGGTCGGCATTTACAACGACGTCGCCTGCTACGGCTTCGGCCAGATCTGGGGGGACCCGGCGTTCCCGAAGACGCGCGGGTTCGCCTTTGCCGAGGGCGCGCTGGCGGCCAAGATGCTGTTTTCCTCCGCGACGCCTTCGCAGGTGCCGTTTCTTACGGGCTCGAAGGAATGGACGGTCGCCGCCAACAAGGACGGCAGCACGATGACCATGCGCCTCCTGCAACTCGACATCTCGGTCAAGGACAAGCGGTCGCCCAACGGCTGGTTCTTCGGGACCTTCATGTATGACGCGATGGAACCGGGCGACACGCCTTATCAGCGCCTTGTACCGGTAGGGCTGATCTGGGGCAGCGACCCCGGCCTGATTGCGAAATCCTACCTTGAGGCGGCGGCCACCGCCAAGGAAAGCTGGGTCAATCCCGCCGTCGCTTCCAAATTCTTCGCCCTGCCCCGCCAGCACCTGGGATTGTTCGGGCGCGCCAACGGCCCGGTCGACAACCCCAAATCCGCCTGCATCACCTGCCATCAGCGGGCGATGGACTGGGGCACCGCGGTGCTGCCGAACAGCCCGGAAGCGCGCCAAGCGGACGCGCTGCTGCCCGACGTGCCGTACGATCCCTACGACGACAACGCGGTCAAGGCGTATTTCCGCAACATCGGAAGCGCATCGCCGGTGCCGGACACCCAGTCCCTCGACTATGTGCTGCAGGTCTCCAAGGGGATCGCGGCGTTCCGCATCTGGGTTCAGCAGAACTTTCCCGACGAGGCCGCCGCCACCACCGACGTCACGCCCTACCCGTTCAAGCCGGCGACAGCCGCTGCGCTGATGGCACCCCTGTCGAAGGCCCTGGCCGAGCCGGTCGCCGACGATGCGCGCGACATCACCGGGAAATTATTTGACAGGTGACAGTGACGTTTGGTGTTGATGAAGCTCCGTTTGTGAGGACTACGGACATGCTCTCGCTCAACATCTTCGGGCGTTTTTCCCTGGTCGATGCCCAAGGCATCGACCGAAGTCCGAAAGGCTTGAAAGCGAGAGGCATCCTGGCCCTGCTGGCGCTGTCGCAACGCCATTGCCGCAGCCGAGCATGGCTGCAGGACAAGCTTTGGAGCGACCGCGAGACCAAGAAAGGGGCGGACAGCCTTCGGCAAACCCTGGTGGAGATCCGGCGGGCGCTTGGCCCCTACGCGGTCGTGCTGAAGGCGGACCGTGAGAACGTTGCGCTCGATCCGCGGCGCTTCATGGTGGTCCATAACCGGCCCGCCGACCAGCATGACTGGAACGACGAGAACGAGGTCTTCCAGGATCTGAATATCCCCGACCCCGAGTTCGAGGAGTGGATCCGGAACCAGCGGACGGCGCTGGCCGAAGGGCCTGCCGCACCCTTCCCTTCCCGACCGGCGCGTCACGCTCGCGCCGACCCGGCCATTTTCTGCCACTTCAGCAGCGACGCGCACCCTCGCAGCGAGGTCCTCAGCCGAAGCCTGGAGGCGTTGACGACCACGTCGTTGCTCGACTTCGACAGCTTCCAGATTTTTCCGCAAGCGTCGCCGGGGCCAAGACGCGAGCTGCGCTCGGGCGTTTCCGTCGCCATGGCGACGGCCACCTTGGCGCAGCAGACCCAGGTCTTTGTGACCATCGCCCATCCCACCCACGGCAAGCGCTACTGGTCGCGCAGCTTCGTACTGGCGGGGGACGGGGCCTTCGATGAGGCCCGGGTTCTTTCGGTCTGCGGGGAAATCGTACAGGCTGTGCTGGCCACGTTGCGGGAACGCGAGGATGAGCTTGGCCTGAAGGACTCCGCCGCCCTGCTCGCAAACCACGGCCGGAGCCTGCTGTTCCGGTTCGACAAGGCCAGCCTGCGCCAGGGCGACCGCTATCTGCAACTCGCCTACGACCTTGAACCCAGGCCGCAATATCTCGCCTGGCGGGCGTTCTTGCGGAACATGGCGAATTTTCAGCACCGCTCCTCCGGCTTTCTGGACGATCACGTCGAACTGGAGACCCTGGCGCAGGAAGCTGTCCGCCAAGCCTCCGGCAGCGCCAGCACCTTGGCGATCGGCGCCCATATCGAGTACCTTTGCGCAGGCTCGCCGCGTACATCGCTCCGTCTGGCCCAACGCGCCGTCAGGATCGATCCCCTGAACGCAATCACCTACGCCATCCTGTCGAACACCGAACTGGTGCTGGACAAGCGGGAAGACAGCCGCCGGTCGGCGATTATGGCCCTGAATCTGGCCGGGTCGGGCGAGCAGCGCGCGTTCATCGAATTTTTCGGCTGCATGTCGGCCGCAGCGTTGGGCGACTATGAATCCGCCGTCGACCATGCCAAGGCTTCGCTGTTCCTTCGCCCCTCCTTCGTCGCCCCGATGCGTTACCTCGTCGCCCTCTACACGCAGATGGGAAAGAGCAAGGAGCTGGCGCAGGCCGTCCAGTGCCTGAGACGCGTCGAGTCCGAGTTCCATCCCAGCTGGTTCCTGAAGGAGGACTACCCCGTGACCACCATGCGCCGGATCCGCCTAATCGAAGCCGTCGCCCGATAAGGAGCCGGAGTCGATTCACGCTGGAATCACGATCGGGGGCTACGCCTGCTCATCCATACCGACTGGAGGGTGACCATGGATTATCACGAACATATTGCTCAACATCTTGAAACGGCCCTGCTGCTCTCTAACAAACAGGGGCAAAGGTCGATGCTCGCCTATCTGATCGAGCTGGCGATCCTTGAAAACAGCGACCAGGTCAAACCCATGGAGCCGAAGGGGCGCCCCGAAAGGCCACAGAACACATTCTCGGCAAAACCGCTCGCGGTTCCGCCATTAGCGCTCGCCTAAGGTGATATCACCCCTTGCTGGCTTCCGGGGGGGCCGAGCCTGCCGGGCGGGGTTGGCGCAGTGCAATATCACTGCAGTTCCGTCCGGCAGGACCGAAACCGGCTCCAAGCCGCCGGCGATGCGAAGACTGCTAGTCTTTCGGCGTTGATGACAAGGTTGGCTGGGGGTGTCAAATTCCAAGCTACGAAATGCCCATACCTTGGGGGAGCCCGCTCCGGCGGGCTTTCCTCATTGCCGCATCAGTGAGACTTGCGACTTGCCAGACCGACGCGAGCCTTTTACCGCGATGGCTATCGGCCCACTGCTCAGCTGGGTTCCACGCGTTTCCGGGCGGGAATAGGTGACGGACTTCAACGCCCGGCGAACATCAGCAGCATCCATACGCTTTCTGTGCAGTCAGCACTTCACCAGCGCATGCTCTCTGACAAAATACCACCACAGGTAAAGATTATGAATTGAAAAATACAACCCAGCCTGTAGCATGGAGCGGGCCGAACGGGGGTCACTATGCCCATGCCAAATAGAAAAATACCTCACAACTCCAGCGACAAAGAGCAGCTTGGGTACATCATGCAGATGCTAATCGAGCTCGCAGACATTGCCCGCAACCACGACTTCACGATGCTCGACTATCTGATCAGCATGGCGGTGACCGAAACAAACGACATTCTGCGTGGCGCGAGGCCCACTACACCTTTGCCTCCCGCTTAGGCAGACCCGCCCGATACGTCATGTATTGAAGAACCGACATGTCTCCGCGCTTGAAATTGCACAAACGACACGCAAGAACCAGGTTTTCAGCTTTGAAGAGTCCGCCGTCGCGACGGGTAACAACATGATCCAGGCTGGGACGCTTGCCGGGCTTTGCACTGCTCAACGGCGCTTGACACCACACGCACAACGGCAGGTCTCTGTCGTACACCTGCATTCTGATCTCACGCCGCTCATCAGGCGTCAGGAAATCGTGTTTCGCCTGCAGACCGCGTTTCTTCCTAGGGCACCTTCGGCTCATCTATCCACACCGCCACATCCGAAAGATGTGCGATTGGAATACACAATCTCTATGTGTTTAGCAGTTTGCAACGAGCAGCTCATCGATGTTCCAAGCATGCGGGGCTTCATCAGGATCCGGCGCACGTTTTCCCGATCGCCGGAAGAGGAAAAGGCCCCTTCTGCCTTCAGGCACGCCGTTGACCAGGATGCTTCAGAGAGACGGGTCGCTCACTGATTCCACATTGGAATTCGAACGCACCGTTGATTAAATTCCGAACGGACTCAAGCGGCTTTGGGCTTCGGTTTGGGAGCTGCGGCCGGAGCGGTTGGCATTGGAGCATGTTTGGCAGTCGGCGCGGCATTGCACCCCTTGCTCATCATAGCAGATTGGATCGCTTGCACCTTGCCCTTGGCAACTGATACCTGTCCCTCCTTGTCCCCGCCGAACGTCGATGACATCGGAACGCCGATCAAGAACACGCCAAATGCATCACCGGTTGCGGCATCATGCTGTTGCTTGGAAACCGCAGCAAGAGCCGTCTGCTCCTTGATCATCTCCTGGCCCAGTTGCTCACACGTAAGGTTTGTGTACGCGGCCATCGGAATGTCAGCCGGAACAATTGCATCCGGTCGCTTTGCGCACGATGAAACCGCCAGCGCAAGAGCTGGCGCCACAAAATAAGCCCTCATAAATTCCCCCATATTACCCGTATGAGGATAAGCATGATTCATGCCAGAAGTGGAAGTGCCGGCGATGCAACAGCAGCCGAATGCAGCAAAGGGTTTCAAGCCTACTGGCCTCGCCTGTGGGAGCTCTCCCGCCGTTGTTTTTGTTTGGCCTCCCACCAAAGCCGGACTTCCTTCAAAATTGCCGGCACAACAGGGATGGCCACGGCAGCTAACATCAACCAGTCCGTCTTCGTCATGCAATCAATCTCCGGTAAGGAGTTTCAACGCCATCAGAATATCATAGCGACGGTTACCGGGGATGATTGCCGCAACGAGGATCAGACTGTTTTGATAGGGGGCGCACGGACTGGCCGTCAACTTTACATTCGTTGCCTTCGGCGGAATCTAGGTTTGGCGGCTGTTCGCCGTGAAGATCGTTTCCCATCAACCGGCTGCTCACCTTCCGCTGAGCAGTTGACGCAAAGCTGATCATGCCTAGACCCTGATGCGGCGCCCACTACGGGGGCCGATTACGCTTCCCGCCCCACGTAATAGAATGGCAACGACGGTTTCGCGCATCGTCGCTGAACATCGCCGGAATATGGAGACCTTTCATGCCAACCAGCCATGACCTCAAAGGTCTGATGAAGTTCCTTGCCAGGGAAGAGTGGCGCGAATGCTTCGACGAGGTGTTCTACGACCATTTCGGACCGGTGCTGGATGCCGGCGACATGGACTTCGAGGACATTGCCGAGATCCTCGGCGAGGTTTGGACCATGACGCTCTGGGGCTGCGCCTTCGAGGATTTCCTGACCCAAGACTTCGAGGTCGAGGGCGGCAACATCGTCGACGAATATCTCAAACGGCGCGGCTGGAAAGAAAATGCCCAGGCAAAAGCCTACATGAAGGCGCTACGCGTTTCCGTCATGAGCCTTTACGAGGTCAGTGAGATCGTGCCGGGCAAGTCGCTCGTCGCGCGCGACCTCATTCGCGGTGGCGTGCCGATCGCCGTCGGTGAGGGAACAGCGACGAAGACGCTAAAGCAATGGGACCGGATCGCCGCCCGCATTGTGCCTCTCATGGGGAAAAATGTGTTCGCCGGAGGGCTTCTGCCGTTTACGCCGCAGGCCACCGATGCGCTGTTCGATGGCCTGCGGCAGATGTTCGGCAACAAGAATGCGAAGAAGCTGCCGGTCATCAAAGACGAGGAACTTCAGGCCGCGGCCTCCATGTTCACGCTTTCATGGCTGTTCGATACGCTTGAGCACGCCATGGGGCTGCCCTCGATGCAGAACGCGGATGGTGAGGAACTCATATTCCACGACGTCAGGTTTCCGCTCGCCTCCGGAGTTACCCAGAAGGATATTGCCGCACGGGTGAGCAACATTCCCGGCCTGTCGCCGGAAAACGTAAAATTCTGGAACTGGCTTGAGCAAAAGCCGAAGCATGGCGCCGGCAAGCGCACTGGACCGTCCTTCGAGACCACGATGGACAACGGCGCACGCGTGCTGGGAAACATAGAGTTAAAGGGAAAATTCCTCCATCTTTCGACCAACTCGGCCGAACGCGCTCAAATTGGAACGAAGTTGATCCAGGAGGCTCTCGGGGATCTCGTCCGCGCGCCGCTTACCGAAATCCGCACTGTCGAACAAATGATGGCCGAGCGGCCGGCCCGTGATAGGGAAGCCCCTGCACCTGAACTCCCGCCCGAAATTGCCGAGCAGGTCGTTCACCAGTTCATGGACCGGCAATATCGTGAAACTCTTGATCAGCCGGTCGGCATGCTCGGCAATAAGACGCCGCGTCAGGCCGCAAAAACAGCCACCGGCCGTGAGAAGGTCGCCGAATGGCTCAAATACCTCGAAAACCAGTCGTCCCGGCAACCCGACCCAGCAGACCCCATGGCAACATACAGTTTCGAGTGGATGTGGCACGAACTAGGCGTCGTCGATCTGCGCCAATAACCCCTACCGTATATCCGTGTCCCAATAATGTACCGAGGCCCTGATGCACTGTGCGCATACCGTGGATCGTTTCTGGTGAGACACCGCTAAGCATGTGAAACTCAGACATGGAGCGGCTGAGTTCGACTTCGATGTTGTCATAGTTCAGTGTCCCCGCCCCGGCTCGATCGACGAGCAGAGCGCATATTGGATCGACAATACCTTGTCCCAAGCGTTTGTGAAACATCGTCACCCGCAGGTGGTCCTTGTTCCGATCATCTAGCAGATAGCCCCGTAGTCCTATGCCGGATGGCTTGTCTTCAAACCTCGTCACGGGCGAAGCGCGATCAAAACGAGCTTTACCTAACGCTCGATCATCGAACTCTACCCAGGCGACTTTAGAAGGAAGCTTTACCTCCCCGAGGATCGCCAGAGCGGGCAAGATCGGTTCGTCTGCCTCCTCAGTGAAAGCCTCATGTAGGGTATCCGCATAAGCGGCAGCCAAATGGTCGAGAAGGTACACCTTTCCCTGCTGCAACGCATCAAGCGCGTATTCGCGGAAGGACCTAAGGTGCTCAGACGGTGCAAAGTGCCAGACGATGTCGTCAGGAGCTGTTGACTTGCCTGCAAGGGACGATCCGTACATTGAGATCAATGATTTATAGAGCACTTCGTGTCCTTAGAACTGTTCCCTCTGGTCGACCCGCTTTTGAGCAAGCGGGTTCCGACCACCATCCCAGCTAGCGTGTATGAACGTGGAGCCACGGCGTGTTAGCATTTGAACGAATTCTCACGATGCCATTTCAGAAATTGAGGATGAGGTCGCTCATGGATACCCGCTGGCACGATCGCTCTTCCGGTCTTGTTGATGAGACCATGGATGCTGTCGCGGTCATTTGCGTGACGAGAAACCAGAACCTCGAGATCATCCGACAAGCCGATAAGGCCGCGATCGAACATCCAATGAGCGGTGCCAGAAAGCGCGATGCCGTTCGATAGAATGTCAGGGCCGTTCGCTTCAACGGGGCGGATGTGGGCCGCATCGACCTCTGCGCGGCCGCCGCCATTGATCAGCTTCAATCCTGTTATCGCGCATCGTTTGTCGTAGGCCTGCAAGATCAATCGGCGAAACAGCCGATCGCGGACGATACGCGACGAAAGCTGTGTGACCCGCACCCTTTCCTCTTCGAACATAAAAGGAGCTTGAATGCCGTCCGAGAAGCCGGCTCCCGTTGGCGTGTCTGTCGCCTCGCCCGATCGCGGAAGCTCTGGCTGACCCTCCGCCAGACCAATCGACAGAATGCGATTGAAGTCTACCGCTGAGATCGGCCGCACGGCTGCTTGCGCCCTTCCCGAAATCCGTCCCGCATCGTTGAGCACTCCGCGCTCGATCACACCCTCTGGCCCGCTGAAGGGAACGGCGTTGACGAAATCAAGATAGCTGCCGGGTTCGATCAGAGCCAGATACATCCCGGGCGCTTTGGGATCCGGAATGACCTGCGCGACTTTGGCCACCGCGAAATATCCGCGCGTCGCCGCAACCTTTCGTGGCTCGTAATAGATAACCCAGTCCCCGACGCAGGCTTGAACGCGACTGAGATACTGGCTCGGAAACTGATACTGCTCTGCCGGGCTGTCATCGTAGATCGAATCTGTGCGGTGAATGAAAACCCCGAATCCCATACTCGATCTCTACCATGGTGACTGCGATTCAAACCAGGGAGAACGTTCACTATGCATGCCCTCAAGCGCGTCGTGCTTTACGCGCGTTACTCAACAGATCAACAAAACCCCGCCTCGATCGAAACCCAGCTCGATCTCGGAAAGGAATTCGTCCTGCGACAAGGCTGGCATTTGGCCGACACTTTCGTTGATGCCGGTGTCAGCGGCTCGTCATTTGAGACGCGGGCTGGCCTTCAGGCCGCGTTGGCCAGGTCGAACACTGGCGCCTATGACGTCTTTCTTTGCCTCACCCTCGATCGCCTTTCCCGCGACCTCGAGCACAGCGCTCGCATTCTCAATATCCTGCAGTTTCATGATGTCGAACTGTGGACGGTGCACGGCGCCGCGGCGGTGTCGTCAATGGAGTTGGGACTGAGGGCGGTTCTCAGTCAGGAAGTGCTCGAACAGGTTCGCTACCGCACGCGCGAAGGCATGAAGACTGTCGCCAAGCATGGTCGTGTGCCAGGCGGTATCTGCTACGGCTACAGAGTGCGACGTGAGTTCGACGATAGTGGGGAGCCCGTGCGTGGGTTACGTTCGATCGATATCGATGAGGCGGCAACCATCGTCTGGATCTTTGAGCAGTATGCTGATGGCATGAGCCCGGCCAGGATCGCTGACGAACTCAATGGACGCGGTGTACCCGGTCCGCGCGGCCGACCTTGGCAGGGGACGGCAATTCGCGGTCACCGCAATCGTGGCAGCGGCATTCTGAACAATCAGGCCTATATCGGACTGATCGTCTTCAACCGCCTCGCCTATCGGAAAAATCCCGCGACAGAACGTCGGGTCTCTCGGGAAAATGCTGCCGAACACCATGTCGTACAGGAGGTGCCGTCGCTCAGAATTGTTGACGATATCCTTTGGCAACGGGTGAAGATGCGCCAGGAGAACTGGCGCGCGGGCTAGGACAGAATTTCGTCACCGCTCGGACGGATGGCCTCAATCGGCACAGGTGCCAAGGATCGGGGTCATCAGCCGCACATGCGTATCGATGCGCTCGAGAACTCTCGCGGGAACGACTGTTCGTTCCGGCAGCGACCACCAAATTTCGTTCACGCGCTCGACCGCGTCGGCCACCGCCTTGAGTACGGCCGCTTCCGGCAAGCGCGCACGATTGGCGAAGGCTTTCCATCGTTGAGCATTCAACGCCTTGAAGGGGCGCTCGCCGGCAAGCGACAGCGCCATGGCATCCGAAGGGATGTAAGGCACTGTCGAAAGAACGTCGTAGACAGGTGCAAACTCCGGTTTGTCGCCCGCTCCGCGATAGATCAGCGACCAGTTCTTCAGGTGCATGTCGCCATTGCCGGTGATGGCAGCGAGAGCCAGCCGGCGGACGAACTCGAGCGCAGCGTCGGACGAAACGGCAACGTTCAAGGCTGCGGCAATATCATGATATGCAGCTCCTTCGTACTTCCGCGAAGGATAGGCGCCGAACACCTGCGCGAAATCCTCGATATGGATCCGCTCACCGTTTGCGCCACGATCGAAGCGTTTAACGAGCAGGACTTTTCCGTCCGACAGCGTCTCGAATTCCTTGGGAATCCCCTCGAACTCCGATTGCTCGACGAGTTCACGCTCCGGAACCTCCATGCCGATCGCTTCAGCCAATGCGAGGTTTGCATATTCGTTTTCCGAAACGCCGGGAAACGAAGTCGATGGAAACTTGGCGATGTAGGATCCCTGGTCGTCGCCCAGCGGCAGGGTCAGTCCACCGCCCTTCCCCGTGTTCTTGATGACTGAAAGCTTCATCTGAACACCGGCAAGCGAGAACCGTGCTTTCGGCTTGGGGGCTGGCAGATTGTCGAGGCGAGCAATCGTCCTGTCGCTCGGCACGACGCGGACCGCACCCGGCAGATCCGACCCGAGTGTGACGAGCAGGTCGAAGTCGTTTCCGGCGCGAACACTCCCCGCATGGTGTTTTTCCATCGCCTCGCGCAGCTTGTCTTCGGGGAGCAGATTGGCAAAGAATGCCGGCAAGGCTCTGGCGACGGGTTTCGGGTCCTTGCGCAAGCCGCCGGTGGCGGCGCGGAAAGACAGACTCAGCACCGGAAAGCCGCCCGTTTCGCGATAGCTATCCTCGAAGCTGAAGGCGTGGAAATCGCCGGGCGTCCGAACGATCGTACCGACCTTCATATCGTTCAGCAGCACGTTGAGCGACGAGATGGATCTCGGATCGGAAGATGATTCAGACATTCTCATCTCCGTCACCGTCCGGATGTGCCATGAATGCCGGTAGATCGTCCAGATCGTCCTGCGGCCGCAGCAGCGCACCGACGGCCGGAACCATCGCCTGCGGTATGAGCATCAATTCAAGCCCGAGAGCACGAGCGATGTTGATCAGCGTCGTCGTGCGCGCAGCACTGCTTCCGGCTTCGATCTCGCGATAGCGGGGACGCGATATACCCGCCATGTCGGCAACTTGCTCCTGGGTCAATTGCCGGCCTTTACGCGTAGCCTTCAGCAACTGCCCGATTTCCAGCAAGGATTCTGACTCAGGCCGTGCCATCCTATCTACCCAACCGTTCTCCGTGGATTGGGCAAGCTATCTCAAACATTCTGAGATCGGTCAATGCAAAAGATGTAAAAACGGATCATTTTTTACTAATTGATCTGTTTATATATCATTCACGTTAGTTTCGGAATGGCCGCGCGACAGCAAGTAAGACGCACCTATCATACATGCTTTGTTAAAGGCACGCCCCTATTCCCGCTCGCCCTCGGCACTGGTGCCAGAGAGAAACGGAATGAGCATGCCCAAACACGATCTTTCATCACATCATTTTCAACGGAAAATTTCGGAATTCTGCGAGGTGCGTATTGCACCGATATCCTCAAAGCGGGTGCTGGAGAATGTCCGCCCCTATCTGATTAGCCTGATCATCTACCGCAAGCGGCCGCCAATCCTGAACGGCCATCTCGACTGGGCCGCGATCGGGGAGGCCTGCGGGATTGAAACCGAACTAACGGCTGAACTTAGGAAAAACCTGCGGCCGGCACTGGATGCGATCATCCGCTGGCTGAAGGCGCCTCCTGTCGCCGAAGACGCCCTGCCTGCAAAGCAGTCTGCACGCACAAGCAAGGCTGAAGTGGTCAAAAAGACAGCGCCAGCTTCCTCGACCAGAAAACCGCAACGTGCTGCAGCCGACGGAGTTTTCGCCCGGAGCACGTCCGTGCAACGCGGGCCAGCACCCAAGCCAATCAGTCCATTCCCGGATCCGCTATTCGAGGCAACCGACGATCCGGCAAGCTTTCAGGATGCGCTCATCTACCATATGCGCCGGTTCGGTGACAGTTACTGGCAGCTCTACCGCGCTGTGGTTCGTTTGACCGAGACCTTCGACAGCAAGACGCTTCTGTCCTGGATCCAGGGTGAGCGTATCCCACGGTCGGTCGCCAGTTTCGACATCCTGCGCCGTATCGAAACCCGCTATCGACTGTCGGAAGGATATTTCAAGGCGAAACTGCCGCACCAGGCGCGCTCCCTCTACGGCCACGACCTCGGCGACATCAATCCGGCAGAGCGGCGGCGGATTTCCTTGCATCTGCCGGATGATTTCAGCAGCTTGCCATTCACCAAGCGAGAGGAGATCCTCGACTGGGTGCGCCGGGTGATCATATCCGGTTCGACCGAGTATCGCCGTTACCAAGCAGCAGCCAGCAAACAGCGTTATGCGATCCGCTTTCCGGGCGTCACCTATGGCGGCGGTTCACTTTCGCCGCGAACACTGGCTCCTGCTGCCAATGCCAATCAGAACATGGCCGAGGAACTCGACGATCCAGACCTGTTGTCCGGCGTTGTCGATGCCCCGCCGCGTCTTGCCATGGAGATGGCCGATCTGATCCGGTTCAAGACCTCGACGCTGACAGCGATCGGTTTGCAGCGCAACGGGGTCTGGGGAGAAGAGACTGCCTCTCAGAAGATCGAACATCTTGGCTTGATGTTCGGCGCACTGGCAGCTTCCCCAGCCGGCATCGTCAAAGGTCGCGGCGTTCCCCTCAGCCAGTTGAGCTTTGGTCTGCTGGTCTTCCCTGGCGTCTGGGACTGGTATCTGCAATGGCGCGAGCAGCGGCGTGGCTTCTACACAAAGTGGGAAGAAGACATGCTGATGGTCGCGCAAGCTCTCACCCGGGCGGAGGTGGGTTGGATTCGTCAGCACCCAGAACTGCTGAAGAACGTCAGGCCGATCGAAGGCCTGGTTGCACCGGAGGAAATCGAGTTCGCGACCCGCGACTGGAATGGTGCCTGCGATGCGTTTCACCGGCATGCGGCCAATCGATCGAAGGAAATCCAGAGGGTCATGCGCGTCCACCGCGATCCGTTCGAGCCGATCATGTGTATTCTCGAGGCCGACAGCCCACTGGCGGAGTATCGCAAGATCACCGACGAAGTCCTCAAACGCATGCCCGACGAGGATCGCTATCCGCGTTCGGCAGCCGAAGGTGTTCGATCTTTCCTGCTATTGCGGCTCGGCCTGCATCTCGGCCTTCGCCAGAAAAACCTGCGTCAACTTCGCGTCTGCCCGCGCGGACATTTCCCGACGTCGGAGCGCCGCCTCGAAGATATGAAATGCGGTGAATTGCGCTGGAGTGATCGCGACGGCGGCTGGGAAGTGCTCATCCCATCGGTCGCCTTCAAGAATTCCGGGTCCTCGTTTTTCGGTCAGAAGCCGTTCCGTCTGATCCTTCCAGACCTGCTCGATCTCTACAAATACCTCGAGGCCTATATCGACAAGCATCGCGGCGTGCTGCTCGGCAGCGCCAAGGATCCCGGCACGCTGTTCGTCAAGACGGTGAAGACGACCAGTCTTGATGCCGCCTACAACTCAGTTACCTTCTACGAGGCTTGGCGAACCGTGATACAGCGGTATGGGATCTACAATCCCTACACAGGACGCGGAGCCATCAAGGGGTTACTGCCGCACGGGCCGCACAATCTGCGGGATATTCTCGCGACCCACATCCTGAAGCAAACAGGGTCATATGAGCAGGCGAGCTATGCCATCCAAGATACCCCGGATGTCGTGCAGCAGCACTACGGCCGTTTCTTACCGCAGGACAAGGCCGCACTAGCGGCCAAGATTCTCAATCAGGTCTGGGAAGCGGCATGATGACGTCTATTCCGATTTCCTGACCTGACGGCAGACCACGATCGTTAATTGCCGGCGGGCATAGTTAGCTCGCCGGTGGAACACGTGCAGGCGACCTGCGCGAAGTCTCGTGGCGTTATCCGTGTAGAAGACGCTGCCAGATCACGAACCCGACAACCACCAGAGCCCATAAACTACCGAAGGCCAACCACTTCGCGGCGGACCACGGCTTGGGCGTATAGTCATTGTTCGGCCCAGGCGACTTATCCCATCCACTAACCATATCCCCTCCCAAAAACGCGCGTTCCCCGCCTTTCCACGTCGGGACAGTAAGGCGCGGACTTGAACAGAGTTGGCTCAAGATATCGGCAACGCTTGAGTAAGCATTCTTGACGGCCTTTTCATCCGCACGCAAGATAGCACTGTTGGCTATGGGAGACGGTAGCAGATTTCGGAAAAAATCGTCTGCTCCATCTATTCATGAGCTAAGCGAGATTGCTTTAGCGTGCCACCGAGGTAGACGGCGTGATTGCTCTCAGGATTAGTCAAATTTTCGCGCGATTTTCCCTGCTGTTGCTGGGGATAATAGCAATCACTTCCGGCTTTTCTGGGCATGTTTTCGCACAGTCGATCGCCGGTCATATTATTGGCGAAAACCGTTCAAGACTTGACGAGCTCGGAACTGCTGCTTGGGAGTACAGCTCCGGCCAATATGAAAACGCAACGTTCAAGATTGGTGCCGGGGTAAGCCTATCCGGAACTACCGAGAAATTGACAGGCAGAGTGGTCCGATTGGAAGCGACTTGGTCCGGCCAAGGCCAACCACAACTAGCCTACTTCTCCGACTTTCGTTTTGGTCAGACGAGCCTTGCGTCTATTAGACAGCGCTTCGGTAGCGCCGGCGCGTTACCCGGAAGTGGATCACCTGTCCTTACGACATCAGATAGCGGCATCGCGATTTCCAGTTTTTACGAGGTTGCAGGCTCCAGCGTTATCGCAACCTTTGTGACTAAAGTCAGCCGGGATGCACTCGTCGATCTTCAGCGTCGATACGGTTCCGAAATTTACGCGCACGCGGCACAAGCAGCAATTTTGGACTCCGTGGTTCTTTCTGACGTGGCCTATTTCAGAACCCTCAGGGGGACGGCAACCGTTTTTGATATTGGATACCGTCCGGTCACATGGGAACGGACCATTAGCTTAGCCGCTGAACCTAAGCGCGAACTATCACTCGGTCGGATAAAACTGTCGCAGCTACCCGTCCCTCGAATTTATTCCGGCCCCAACAACCCACCGGATCTTGCTGGCCAAAGTGCGTCCTTCCGAAACTACAGGGCCAGGATTGCTGAGGGCATGTCTAACGGGCCGACATTTTCAGGGGAATTTGCTGTCATCCAGATTGATTGCGGCGCCGGCTGTTCGAATGCATTCGTTGGCAATGTCCGTACTGGCGAAGTGTTCAAGCTCCCAATCGGAGGCGATGAAAATCCGAACCTCACCCTCAAATACGAGCTTTCCAGCCGCATGATGATTGCCCAGTCGTCTGAGGTCGAAACGGGTAGATGCAATGTTCGATTCTTTAGCTTCGACGACGGCGAGTGGGTGGAGCTCCTGAAGCAAGACATCGGGCCGACCAGCCGTTGCCAAACCTCAGTCGTGCAAAATCTGAAGCAGTAACGTTACGCAATCGAAACTTTTCGTTGTGGGTGCGAGTAGTCAGCAGTATCTTACGCATGGGTTGTAAACGCCGCAACGGCAGAGAACATTCATGGAAGCTTCCGCACCGTCTACCACGATAGAAATTGAAGACCATTTTCGACCCTGGCTCGGCGACGCCGTCTTGCGTTTTCGATATCTCCATCCGGACATTGAGCTGGACTGCAAAGAAGGGATGGTCACCCTTCATGGTGAGGCGGCGAACGAGCCTGCGGTCAAAAGAGATTTTCTATTCGTCCTCTATCGACAGAAAATCTACGCGGAAACCTTGCCCTTTCGGCAGATATTGATTGAAGGCGTGACGGGCTTTGCAAGTCGTACCGCTTAAGTTTCGGCCCACCAACGACGGCCTCCTCCTCTTTGCCGACGACGCCGGGGGCTATTTCAAAGCGGATCAGAGCTTCTTACAGCGCTATGCGGAAAACAAGCTCAACCAAGCCGACATTCATTTCCTCGACCGTAACGGACACGCTTTCTCCGCCATAGGCGATCTCGCTTATGCCGGATTCGAATACCGATTTGCCAGCCGCCTCTATTCGCCGACGGAACTCGACTACGTGATCCTAGTCCCGACGCTTCGGTGTAATCTCGCCTGTGGTTATTGTCAGGTGTCTCGTGTCAATGAAACCACTCCCGGATTTGACTGGACCGACGAGACGCTGAATGCGGTTTTGAAGTTTCTGGGCGGTTTGCCGACTAAGCGGATCAAGGTCGAATTTCAGGGCGGCGAACCGTTGCTCCGGCTCGATGTTATCAGGCAGGTCCAAGCGTTCTGCCGATCCAAATTCGAGCATTCTGAGTTCGTGGTCTGTACGAACCTCCAGGAGGTAAGCTCTGAGGCCTGGGCACTGCTCCAAGAGCCTGACGTTTTCACAAGTACCTCGCTAGATTCTGACCGCGCCACCCATCAGGCACAGAGAACAAAAAGTGCGGAGAAGACATCTGCATTTTTTGACAATCTAGCAGAGGCTATTGACCGGCTCGGCGCCGATAAGATTTCGGCGCTGCCGACGATCGATCCCGCGAAACCACCTCCAGCGGCTACGGTGATCGACACATTCGTCAATTACGGTATTAGGTCAATCTATCTTCGCCCTGTGAACTACCAAGGCTTTGCCCGCAAGCAGTTCAACGCCCTTTCGGTCGCGTCTAACTGGAACCGATATCACTCCTCGTTCATCGACGCTCTGATCGATTACAACTGGGAAGCCAGTGCGCACATCGAGGAATTTTACTTCACCCATTGTCTTCGGCGTGTTCTGCGTTCCGGCCACAATCATCATGTCGACCTGCGCAATCCGAACATCATAGGTTACAGCTATCTCGTTATTGACCATGACGGCAAATTCTACCCGACCGATGAGGCTCGCATGGTAAGCCGCGTCGGGCAGTTCGACCTTTCCATGGGTGATGTCTTCAGCGGGATTGAGCGCGACAAAATCGAGACATTAAACGCTGAAGCGCTCAATAACTTTCATCCGGACTGCGTCCATTGCCCCTACCAGGCATTTTGTGGTGTTGACCTAGTCGACGATCTGTCCCGATACAGACGTATCGATCTCCCCAAGCACCTGACCGACTTTTGCCAGAGGCATATGTACATCTTCGACAAGGTTTTTTCCTTGATCTACTCCGCAGACCCAAAAGTGCAGAAATCGCTTGCGATCTGGGCCGGCGCAGTGGAGTTCGATCCCTCTTTGTCGAAAGTTCACCGATGATCGATCTGCGCCTGAAGGTCGATCCACCGCCCATCGAAGAGCCGCTAGTCGTGCGATTACTCGATCGACGGGCCGGCGAAAGAACGGCTCACGACGCTATCTTGCTCGACATCGATGGTGAGCAGCGAGAATATGAATACCATGGCTTTTCGCTCACGGTTCATGCAAGACCTCCGGAAAACCTCGATGGCGATGTGCTTTTGGTTCTTCCTGGACAAGCGAGCGCGCATCGCCTGATCCGAGCGAATTCAAACCACAACACTTTGCTGGTCACTGAGCAATGTGACCAGCTTTGTGTCATGTGCTCACAGCCGCCCAAAAAATATCACTTCGACCTTTTCGACCAATTTGGGATCGCCGCTTCGCTGGCACCGCCGAACGCAATGATCGGCATTTCCGGCGGAGAACCCTTGCTCCATAAGGCGCGGTTGTTCGAAATGCTGGCCGCCGTCAGTACATCTCGACCGGACCTAAGGTTTCATATCCTCACCAACGCTCAGCATTTTGCGCAAAATGATATAGAGCTGTTAGCTGAGCTCGGATGGGATAGAGTTCTCTGGGGCGTCCCTCTCTATTCCGCCAAGCCCGAAGTTCACGATCAAATTGTCGGAAAGTCTGGGGCGTTCGCAAACCTGGAGCAAGGACTGTTGACGTTGATGCAGGCGGGGGCATCTGTCGAACTCCGCACGGTTATTCTCCAGCAAAACGTCGACGATCTCCCCGAATTGGCGGATTTTATAACGACTCGCTTAGGCTTCATCTCGGTTTGGGCAATCATGCAGCTCGAGCGGATAGGCTACGGCAGGATGAACTGGCCAATATCGTTCAAGGACACATCTTGCGACTTTGCTGCCACCGCCCGCGCAATCGACATTGTCACGGCCCGCGGCTTAGATGCGTGGCTCTATAATTTTCCGCTTTGTTCAGTCCCTGAGAACTATCGCCGGTACGCACCATCGACGATTTCCGACTGGAAACGAAAATATCTTGATTTCTGTGGCAGCTGCACGCTTCGCGAAACTTGTGGTGGTTTTTTTCAATGGTATGATCACAAGGAGGGGTTTAGTGGGTTGGGGCCAATATGAAATCTCGGATATTCTTAATCCCGTCGTTCCTGGCGGCGGGCTTCTTCCCGTCGAAATCCAACGCGATGCCGATTGCGGATATAGAGATCAAAAAGAACCCCATTCCTTCAGTTCTGGAGCGCCTGCGACTAAATCATATTTTCACGCTCGCAGGTCATCGCTCCCACAGCTCTCATAGATCGCACAGCTCCCATTCCAGCCATCGATCGAGCAGTGGTGGCGGGTATAGCTATAGTCCTCCGCGCGCGCCGACTTACACCCCACCCTCCCCTTCGTACACGCCGCCGGCCAGATCCATCTACCCGACCATCCCTTCGGTACCGGTCGCGCCGGCTGTGCCCTCCAACCCTGCCCCCCTTATCAGTGCGCCAGCTGTTGCAGCCGAACCCACTCCGCTCAAAACCCTTCCCGGTAACACTGACAAGTTCAAGCGCATTACGATGCAGGTCCAAACCGCGCTCACTGCATATGGCTATTATTCCGGACTTATCGACGGCCAAGTCGGTCAGGCTTGCAAAACCGCGTTGATGGCGATGCAGACTGACTACAAGCTGAAGGTGACCGGGACAATTACACCAGAGGTGTTGAATGCCTTTGGGATCGCAGCAAATTGATTCTCCCCTTTGAGATTTGAGGTTTTCTCCGATGCCCAATTATTGGGAAGTCGAAGTGGTTACGGGCTAACAAGCGATGTCGACCGCCACCCGCAATTTATGGATCATTGCAGCTATAACCGCGGTGGTAGGCGTGGCGTTTCTCAACATGTCGGCGAAGCCAAAGTCTAACGAACCCGTGGACCACTCTGCGAAGTCGCAAGCGAGCCAGACGAGTTCTCCGCAGACGGTCGATAACGCGATATCTGAGAAAACTGGGACAGAGCAGATCCACTCTCCGAACCGCGAGTTTCGCAGCATCGATGCGGATATCAGAAGCGCTTTTGACGCGGCCGCTCAAATTGCGCTGACTGCACCAACTCCGAATGGAAATAAGAAGAACAGCGGTACAGTTCCGAACACGGTAGACCCGGCCCTGAGTAGCGAGGCTACGTCATCGACGCCCGGAAATCTACAAATCGCCAAAACAACCACTAACCTCAACATGCGGGAAGGCCCTGGACCGCAGTATGTTCTCGTTGAGACGTTGGCGACGGGCACCGCTGTAACGATCTTGGGCACTGAAGAAGGCTGGATGCACATACGTGTGGGGAATTCCAATCGAGAAGGCTGGGTCAATCCTCGATTCCTTGCTCGGAATTGAATGATGCAGCATCGCGCTCGCGCAAAGCAAAGGAACTGTGGCTGCTATCGGCTTTTTATAGGCTGAATTTCTGAGGTCTTGAACCGAATCGAACCTACGGCCGCGGTGTTGTTTCGCGTCGATCTCATCCGGACTCTTCAGGATGTCAGAGACTTAGAAATCCCAGTCCTCGATCGCGTTCGCCAGTGCCTCGTCAATCATAGGAGGACCGTCTCGAATTTTTTTGAAAGCTGTTGTCCTCGCACATGTTCTTTCGTCTCGCTGCAAAAGTCTAGTCCGCTCGAGGTGAAAACTGATCAGTATGGTGGCTCACGATCAACCGTCAGATCTGACAAGCTCTGCCGTGAAAATTGGATGGAAATGGATGAATAAATGGTGCATAACAGCGCTTGAGGAATTGGATGAGAATAGATGGAAAAATGGAACTTCTAAAAACGGCGACCGTCCGGATCACGCCCGAAATCCTGTCGCTGATCGCCGAAATCGACGAATTCAAAGGAGCTTGGCGTGCGATCGGCCGGATCGCGCCAGAGCGGTTGTCCAGCCTGAGACGTGTCGCCACGATCGAAAGCGTCGGCTCCTCCACACGTATTGAAGGGGCACGCCTAACCGACCGAGAGGTCGAAAAGCTGCTTGCAAACATTCGTCTGGGTTCGTTTATGACACGTGACGAGCAAGAGGTTGCCGGCTATGCGGAGGTGATGGAAACCATCTTCAGTGCTTACGAAGCTATCTCGTTCAACGAGAATCATATCCGTCAGCTCCACCGCGACCTTCTTGCGCATTCGACAAAGGATGAGCGGCATCGTGGCGTTTACAAAACCCTCTCCAACAACGTGGAAGCGTTTAACGAACAGGGCGAGAGCCTCGGTATCGTTTTCGAAACCGCATCGCCGTTCGATACGCCGCGTCGAATGGAGGACCTTATCGCCTGGCTGGATGAGCAAGAGCGAGAAAAGCTGCTCCATCCACTTTTGGTCATCGCCATCTTCGTCGTCGTTTTCCTTGAAATCCATCCCTTTCAGGATGCTAATGGCCGCCTGTCGCGCGTTCTAACCACCTTATTGCTTCTGCGGGCCGGCTACGCTTACGTCCCCTACAGCTCGCTCGAAAGCATCATCGAGCAAAGCAAGGAGAGCTATTACATCTCGCTTCGCCGCACGCAGGGAACTATCCGCAGCGCCGAGCCCGACTGGAATCCCTGGATCGAGTTCTTTTTAAGAGCCCTGCATCGGCAGAAGATCAGGCTTGAGAAGAAAATGGAGCGCGAGCGTATTATCCTCGCCGACATGCCGGAATTATCCGTCGCATTGCTCGAGTTGGCGCGCGAGCACGGGCGGATCACGGTTGCGGAGGCTGCCCGGATCACCCATGCAAGTCGTCACACCATCAAGGATCATCTTAAGGCACTTGTGGATCAAGGGCACCTCGTTCTTCGCGGTGCTGGCCGCGGCGCATGGTACGGTCTCGCCTAATTAAGGAGGTGTCAAGCTCATCTGAATGGGTTCGCTCTTGAAAGGGTGTGAACCGCCGGCACGCTTTCATGGCCATGCGGCTTGAACACCACTGTTTGGTCAGTCCTCGCGCATCGCTCGAGATACCTGATCGACAAGCGGCTTGGTGAGATAGGAAAGCGCGCTACGTTCACCGGTCTGGATGAACGCTTCGACTGGCATGCCGGCAACGAGTGTCAGGCTGCCGAGACGCCTGATCTCTTCTGGCGGAATTCGAACCCGGGCCGTGTACCAGGCTTCCCCAGTCTGTGGATTATGGATCAAGTCGGCTGCGACGTTTGCAACCGTTCCATTGATTTCCGGCGTGGTCCGCTGGTTGAAGGCCGAAAACCTCAGCACGGCTGACTGCCCCACGAAAATCTGATCGATGTCTGCTGGCTGGATCCGGGTTTCAGCGATCAATGCATCCTGTGTGGGAACGATCAGCATGATCGTTTCGCCGGGAGGGATGACGCCGCCGATCGTATGAACGGCCAGTTCATGAACGATGCCGGCTTGTGGAGAAAGGATGTCGATGCGGGCAAGCTGATCATCGGCAGCGATACGCTGCTGAGTCAGTTCAGCAAGCTTGTTTTCGACGTCCCGGAGCTCGGTCAGCACCTCCGCCCGCCGGTCTTCATCGAGCTGCAGGATCTGTAATTCCGTTTCGGTGACACGCGTTTTGGCGCGCGCAACCTCGGTGATGAACTGTCCGCGCTCGCCCTCCAACTGAGCCTTCAATCGCTGGAGCTCCGCCAATCGCGTGAATTGCACCAGGCCTTGCTGGCTGAGGTTTCTGACGCGCCCAAGTTCCTGCTCGATCCAGTCCAGTTCCTCGCTCTTGGCATTGCGCCTGACGACAAGCCCTTCGGTTTCCTGTCCGATCTGGCCAATCCGTTCGCGAAGCTGCGATTTCTGCCCTTCGATCGTCCGCCGGCGGGCATGAAACAGTGCCGTCTCTGCGGAAACGTAGGCGCGAGCATTGTCCGACAAGCTGGTCCTATTGTCTGGCGCGGCCACAGCGGCTGCGTTGTCCCGCTCCGCGACAAGCCGGAAGCGACGTGCGGTCAACTGGTCGATCTGGCTGACGATGACGCCGAGATTGGCGCGCGGCAGCGTGTCGTCCAATCGAACCAGGACATCGCCTGCGGCGACCGGAGAACCGTTCCGAACGAGGATCTCACCGACGATACCCCCCTCCTTATGCTGGACGCGCTTGACATTGCCCTCAACGACAAGTGTACCGGCCCCGATAACCGCACCGGAGAGCTTGGCCATCGCCGCCCACCCGCCTGCGCCGAAGATTAGCAGCGCCACGGCCAGGAGAGCAAAAAGGGAAAGTCTTCTGACCGCGCGCGCGGCTGCGCTTGATTGACGGTCACTCATGCCTTCTCCCCCACTGCCCGCATGGTGGTCTTTCGCAGCACTTCATCGCGGGGGCCGAAGGCCGCCACCCGGCCTTGAGCGAGGACAAGTGCGTGATCGACGGCCGCAAGCGCATTCGGTCGATGTGCGATGACGACAACGATCGATCCCGTCTCCCGCAAAGCGGAAATGGCGTTGGTCAAAGCAACCTCACCCTCGGCATCGAGGCTGGCGTTCGGCTCATCAAGGACAATCAGAAAAGGATTGCGAAACAGCGCCCGTGCGAGCCCGACGCGTTGACGTTGGCCTGCCGACAACACGGCTCCGGAAACGCCGATCTGCGTATCGTACCCATCGGACAATGAGAGGATTAGTTCGTGAACGCCGGCAAGCTTCGCTGCTTCGATAATATCCTCTGGTTTTGCGCCCTCTGCGAAACGAGCGATATTTTCGGCGATGGTGCCGTCAAACAGTTCCACACCTTGCGGAAGGTATCCGATCGACCCACCCAGAGCGTCCGGCTCCCATTGGTCGATTTCGGCACCATCCAACCTTACAGTCCCCCTTGCCGGTCGCCACACGCCGACCAGTGCCCGTGCGAGCGTCGATTTGCCCGAGCCGCTCGGGCCGATGATTCCCACCGCCTGCCCAGCCTTCAGCGCGAAGGTGACGTCTTGAACAATTGGAATATTGGACCCCGGCGGCACCACCGCCAGGCCTGTTACCGACAGCGATGCACGTGGAGCCGGAAGCGGCATCGTTTCCGTTCGGATGTGGAGTTGTTCCAGCAATTGCCGAAGTCTTGCGGTTGCCTGCCGCGCGTTGACAAACCCGCGCCATTGCCCAATCGCCTGTTCGATCGGCGCCAACGCCCGTGATGTCAGGATCGAGGAAGCGATCATTGCGCCAGGAGACGCCAGTTGCCTGATTGCAAGCCACGCGCCCAGAGCCAGAACGGCGGATTGCAGCGCTAGCCGAAAAATCTTCGAAATGGTGGCGAAACCGCTGGCCGCGTCACTGGTGCGGCGTTGTTCTTCGATGAAATGGCCGTTGGTCGTTCTCCAACGAGTGGAATAGGCTTGGCGCATCCCCATTGCGTGAAGCGCCTCGGCATTACGGCGACCTGCTTCTATGAATTCCCCACGGGCATTGGACAGTTGAGAAAGCCGGCGCATCGGCTCGCGCAGCAACGCCTCGTTGATGAGCGTCAACACCACGAGGAAAACGGCGCCCGCGACCGCCAACCATCCGAGGTAGGGATGGAACAGGAACAGGATAGCCAGATAGAACGGTAGCCATGGCATATCGCAGATGGCGATCGGGCCTGCCCCACCCATGAACTGGCGAATTTGGTCCAGGTCGCGAAGCGGCTGCGAAACCGCTTCCTTCTTGGACATCCGAAGCGGCAAGGTGAGCACAGCGTCGAAGGTCGGATTGCCGAGTTCTTCCTCGATCCTCTGGCCAATCTGGGTGAGGATCCGCGCGCGGATGACTTCCAGAATGCCAAGGAACAGATAAAGCCCGACGGTCAGAAGAGACAAAGCGACCAGGGTTGGAATGCTCCTGCTGGTCAGGACCCGGTCGTACACCTGCATCATGAACAGCGGGCCGACCAACATCAGAAGGTTGGTAACGGCGCTGACTGCCGCTACGCTGAGGAAAGCCCTGCGGGTTTTACGCAAGGCTGCGGCGACCAGGGGTCGCCGCGCTTCAATATTCGGGGATCTGGACAACATCAGATGTTAAGCGACGAACCGAACATCGTCATGATGCAGGTTTGCTAGAGCAACATTCTTCAATGTAACCGAATTTCCCGCATCATAAGTAATGACGGTATCGTTTCCAACTTGCGCTGCAGCAGCCAGTACGTGCTCGAAATCGGCGAACAAACTGCTGTCAAAATTGAGAACATCAGTGGACCCTGCGCCGGCCCAAAAGTCCGTGATGGTGTCCTTGCCGAAATTAGGTTTGAAGAGGAAAGCGTCATTACCTCCTCCGCCCGTAATCGTATCGTTTCCAGCGCCGGCGTTGATAATGTCGGCGACGTTGAAGCCGATGATCGTATCATTTCCTGAGGTCGATGCCTGGGCCAGTACCATCGCCCTGAGATCGTTGCGGGTCCATTCAGTTCCATCAGCGAAGACAACCTTTTCCATGCCGAGGGCCCAGGCATCTTCGAGCGTATCCTTTAGCAGGACCGAACCGGCATCGCCGGCACCAGGGGAACTCTCAGCGATCACCAGAGTCAAATCGATCCCATTGCGGACAAGCGTCACTGCGGACGGATTGACGTCGGTGAAGACCAGCCGGTCGTTGTAGCTGCTCGCATAGTCGATGACCGTATCTTGGCCGTTACCGCGGGCATAGACATAGGTGTCGTCGCCGTTGCCACCACTCAGGCTATCGTTCCCGGCGCCTGCGTTGATAACGTCAGCAACGTTGAAGCCGATGATCGTATCATTCCCCGGGGTCGATGCCTGGGCCAGTACCATCGCCCTGAGATCGCTGCGGGTCCATTCAGTTCCATCAGCGAAGACGATCTTTTCCATGCCGAGGGCCCAGGCATCTTCGAGTGTATCCTTCAGCAGGATCGAACCGGCATCGCCGGCGCCTGGAGCACTTTCAGCGATAACCAAAGTCAAATCGATCCCATTGCGAACAAGCGTCACTGCGGACGGGTTGATGTCGGTGAAGACCACCCGGTCGTTGTAGCTGTTCGCATTATCGATGACCGTATCGTAGCCGTCACCACGGACATAGACATAGGTGTCGTCGCCGTTGCCACCACTTAGGCTATCGTTCCCGGCGCCGGCGTTGATAATGTCGGCGACGTTGAAGCCGATGATCGTATCATTCCCCGGGGTCGATGACTGGGCGAGTATCATCGCCCTGAGATCGCTGCGGGTCCATTCAGTTCCATCAGCAAAGACGATCTTCTCCATGCCCAGAGCCCAGGCATCTTCAAGCGTGTCCTTCAGCAGGATCGAACCGGCATCGCCGGCACCCGGAGCGCTTTCAGCGATCACCAGAGTCAGATCGATCCCGTTGCGGACAAGCATCACTGCAGACCGGTTGATGTCGGTGAAGACCACCCGGTCGTTGTAGCTGTTCGCATTGTCGATGACCGTATCGTGGCCGTCACCGCGGACATAGACATAGGTGTCGTCGCCGTTGCCACCACTCAGGCTATCGTTTCCGGCGCCGGCGTTGATGACATCAGCGACGTTGAAGCCGATGATCGTATCATTCCCCGGGGTCGACGACTGGGCGAGTATCATCGCCCTGAGATCGCTGCGGGTCCATTCGGTTCCATCAGCAAAGACGATCTTCTCCATGCCCAGAGCCCAGGCATCTTCAAGCGTGTCCTTCAGCAGGATCGAACCGGCATCGCCGGCGCCTGGAGCACTTTCAGCGATCGCCAGAGTCAGATCGATTCCGTTGCGGACAAGCGTCACTGCAGACCGGTTGATGTCGGTGAAGACCACCCGGTCGTTGTAGCTGTTCGCATTATCGATGGCCGTATCGTAGCCGTCACCACGGACATAGATATAGGTGTCGTCTCCGTTGCCACCGCTGAGCAGGTCATTCCCGCCTCGGCCTATTAGTATATCAGCAGTGTTGGTACCAATAAGCGTGTCGTCGCCGGCTGTTCCCGTTTGAGCGAGGACCATTTGTCGCATCTGCTCAATCGTCCATGATGTCCCGTTGGCGAACATGATTTTCTCAACGCCCCGTCCGAGATAATCTTCGAAGGCGTCTCGCATTAGGATCGATCCGGAATTTCCAGCCCCCGGAACGCTCTCGGTAATGGCAATCCGTAAATCATTGCCAACCCGAGCAAGTGTGACATCGGCGGCATTGATGTCCCTGAAAATGATCTGATCGGCGTAGCCATTCCCAGCGGCTTCTATTATTGTATCGTCACCGTCACCACGGGCATAAATATAAGTGTCGTCACCCCCGCCGGCATCAAGGACGTCGTTTCCTTTGCCGCCCCCAAACAATCCACCGCCAACGGAACCAACCAGGGTATCGTCCTGATCTGTCGCAGAATCATAGACCATACGTTGATTGAGAGACTCCTTGTCCCAGACAACCCCGCTTTCAAATTCTATACGCTCAATTCCGAACGCTCCGTAACCCGGATTTCCAGGAATGGCGTTCGACAGCAATATACTTCCTTGCGCACCGCCCGAGAAAAGAATAACTAAGCCCTCAGCGCCCCGTTCGAAAGTGACTGTATTGCTGTCAATTCCATATAACTTAATTGTATCTATTTCGGTCGAGTTCAAAACCTCCGTAATTCTGTCGTGGCCGTCGCCCGATCGGTAAATATAGACGTCGTTTCCGAGGTAGCCGTCCAAAAAGTCGTTGCCCACTCCCCCTTCCAGGATGTCGTCACCTGACCGTGCTGCGATGACATCATTTCCGCTCCCTCCGGCAATCCTGTTCGCGGCGGCGTCGCCGGACAAGCTGTCGGAGAACCGTGTACCAACGATATTTTCAATCTTGGAAAGCGTTCCGATTAACCGCCCCGTATTCTCGGGAAGGATTTCGTTATCCGATGTGCGAATCTGGCCATCGCTCTCGACAAGATCGATGAATATCGAATGATCAAATTCCTCTGCCGATATCGTGTCGACGCCACCACCGCCATCAAACGTGTCTTCGTCACCCTGCAGGGAGGCACTTATCGCCAGCACATCATTGCCGTCATCACCGAAAATTTGATCAGAGCCCGTGCCGCCATTGATGTAATCGTTCCCAGAGCCACCACTCAGGCGCTGATTGAGATATGAGCCAGTAAGTTGATCGTTCCCGCTACCCGCGGCAAAAAACGCAGAGCCCTCCTGGGCCCAATAGCGGATAGCCTCACGGTCCCAGACCGTGCCATTGTCGAAGACGATTTCATCCAGGCCCTGTCCGGCGCCGCTTCTATTCCAGAACGAACCTTCGTCTATGATGAATTGGTTTGATGTCGAGATATCGATCCGAAGGTCAATTCCTCGCACGGATAATGCGAGATCTTCTGGCCTGATCCCATGTAAGATCAAGGTGTCAGTTTCGAATAACTTGTGCGACCCGTCGAATATCAGGTCGTTTCCATCGCCCATTGTGTAGATGAAACGATCGTTTCCATTCGCACCTCCACCATTTCCTCCGCCGCGCACTTCGGCTGACTGTAAAATATCGTCTCCCAGCCCGCCGACGAATGTGTTGCTCCACGTATCGGAGGCGACAAGGACATCGTTTGTGGCAGATCCCCAAGCCCATGTATTGTCTCTGACCTGCGTACGGTTCCAGACCGTGCCGTCCGCAAACTGGATCTCATCGACCCCTTGGCCGGTTGAGGCCCAATTCCAGAAAAAGCCTTCGTTCGTAATAATCTGGCCTGTCACCATATCCTTGATCTCAAGATCAAGATTATACCGGGAGAGCCGAACTTCTCCGGGATTGATGTCTGCGAGAATTAAACGGTCGTGTTCTGCCAGAGAGTGAGAGCCATCGAAGATGATGTCGCTCCCGCTCCCCCGAGTATACACGTAGGTGTCATTACCATTTGGCGTTCCGACATTCGCGCCGCCGCGGGCGTTGGCGGCAATAACAATGTCATCCCCCCGGCCGGAAATAAATGTGTTTTCACCGGCGTCTTCGATTTGTATAGTTTCTCTTTGATCTGTCCCTCGAACCCAGGCATCGCGACGTATCTGCTCACGGTTCCAGACCGTACCATCCTCAAAGACGATAGAGTCCAGACCTACTGCATAACCCGGAGAGAGAAAGTGGTTGTAATCTGTGATCGTCTCACCAGTCGCAAGGATACGGATGATAAGGTTGCTGCCAGAGCGGCCCAGTTCAACTTCGTTGGGTGCCGCACCCACAATTGAGAGTCGATCAATTTCCAGGCTGTTTACAGCTCCATCGAAAATCACATCGTTTCCGTCACCGACGACGTAAGTGAATTGGTCAGCCCCG
This sequence comes from Hyphomicrobiales bacterium, assembly GCA_900471605.1. Lineage (GTDB taxonomy): Bacteria > Pseudomonadota > Alphaproteobacteria > Rhizobiales > Rhizobiaceae > Neorhizobium. Next base: position 46,627 of record UCEY01000018.1, read on the forward strand.
TTGACATTCTGAAGCTGCCCAAGTGCGCTAGAAGAAAGAATAATGTCATCGCCACGCCCGCCTGAAAACTGATCGGCATCCAGGCTGTCGTCGGCAAGGAGGTCATTTCCGTCGCCTCCTGACAGGACGTCGACACCAGCGCCTCCGCTCAGGAGGTCGTTTCCGGCCCCACCCACCAGAACGTCGTTTCCAGCTCCGCCGTCTAGAACATCATGCCCGACCGATCCACCAGGCGCCGACGTTTCAGCGTCGCCATAGAGGAGATCATCGCCGTCACCACCGACAAGTACATCATGACCTGCCCCGCCAATCAGGGTGTCGTTACCGCCACGGCCATCGAATTGATTGTTGCCGGAGTTCAAAATCTCACCTGGCCAGGACGCTGCGAGATCCGTGATGACGTTACCGCCTGAACCCCCACCTCCCGAGTTCAGCTGCAGCGTTCCACCGGTGGGCGGCCCAAATTCTGAAGCTGAATTATAATATGTTCCGCCGATCTTCTCGGCATGTTCATCTCCCAAAAAGATGTCATTTCCGCCGTGATCCAAATGTTCGTATTTCTTAACTAGTTGCTCGATATCGTAAAAATTGCCCGAGTGACCAAGCTCGTCTTCGAATGATATACCAAGGAGCGGAAAACGGGAGGTGCCGCCACCGCTTCCACCCCCACCCCCGCTGTGCAATACCACGTCATCGATATCGTCGACTTCAAACGGTAGCTCGTTAGACCCCGCCAGGACAAACCAATAGCTGATGTCGAGATCAAGTCCGACATTTACGATGCCCTTCATGATCATATCGCGCGACCACCGAACACCATTCCCGAATTCGATGGATTCGATCCCGTAACCAGTTTTGTTCCAATCCTCTATGATTGAAGAGACTTCTCTGAACTGATTGGCAATCTCGATCGTTTCGCCCGTAGTCGTAATCGAAACCACAAGGCTCGTGCCGCGCCGCAGAAGCTCAATCTCTCCCGGCTTTACATCAAGTAGTGTCAGACGATCTGACGAAACCTTCGTGTAATCATGATCGGAAATGGTGTCATTTCCGTCGCCCTTCCGCCACAGGTAGATGTCATCGCCTAACCCACCAATTAGAGTGTCCGCACTGCGGCCGCCATCGAATGTGTCAGCTCCGGAGGTACCCGAAAGTCCGTTGAGCTGATCGTTTCCTCGGATCCATGCGGCTGCTCGAATGACGTCGCGTCCCCACGTCACGCCATCGGCGAACTGAATTTTGTCGATCCCCAGCCCCGATGAAACCGTCGCTCCCGAAAAGAAATAGGCGTCCGTAATCAGTTCTTGCGTCGCTAAGTGTTTAATGACGAGGGCATCACCAACGCGCGAAAGTTCTACGTCATCTACATCTACGCCGGCCAAGATCAGCGTATCGAGATCAGCCCCTTCATTTCCTCCGGAGAAAATAACATCGTCACCATCGCCGGGCGCCCAGATTATAGTGTCCCTTCCGCCACTGATGTGAATTTCATCATGGCCCTGCCCGCCACGAATGACGTCATCATTTGCAGAGTCGGTGATAAGGTTACCACGGCCATCGCCGACGGTTGTCGTCCGGCTGCGGATATCTTCGCGATCCAGCACCGTGCCATCGCTCAGACGAATTGTATCGATGCCTTTATTCTTGCTTCCCCAATCATCGAAGAAGTCTTCCGAGGTGATAATATCGTCGCCGGTGCCTGCAATTTTTATCAAAAGCGCATTGCCGACCCGTTCGAAAGTAAGGTCTGAAAGAGAAAGGTCTGTAAGGAAGAGCTCATCTTTCTCAACCATTGAGGTTGAGGTGTCTCGAATATAGTCGGACCCGTCGCCTCTCTCGTAGACGAAGAGATCGCTACCGGTGCCAGAACTAATGATATCGTCGCCATCGCCGCCAATGAAGACATCATCGCCGACTGTTCCAGCTAAACCATCGACTGACGAGGTGCCGACGCGAGCAGTACCGTCAATGATATGATCTGCGATGGATTTCAGGACCGGATTCGATATGGCGTCCAAGCTCTCGGAGACAGCATCCTCATAAGCTTCACGGTCGCCGTCGAACGCAATGCCAATTACTCCGTTTAGGCCTAAAATCGCCTTGGAAAGATATTTTGCTGCATCCCCTTCCTGTTCGGGCAATAGACTGACGATGAGCGACAGAGCAGCAACGACGTTCCCGCCGGTGGGGGCGGCTGAGCCGTCACCGCTGTCTAGAGCAAGCAGTGCGTATGCGAAGTATGGGCTTGATACGATTCCGGCGAAGTCGCCCCCTCTGAGTATGGAGCTAGTGCCGACTTGGGCCAGAAATCCTGTGAGGAGCGCATCGACGATTTGTTGAAAACTCGCCTCAATACCCTGTCCAAATGCCGCCGTCGTAGGCGACGTCGCCGAAATATTGTTTGCGTAAATCTCGGTGTAGGTGGTTCCGAAGAACTTCTCAACGAAAGCCAGGTGTTGCCCATCTACATACGGGCCGCGGCTCGCCTCAGTAACGCCGTCCACGCTTGCCCACTTGAAGAGAAGTTCAATGAATTGACTCCGCAGCTCATCAGGAGACAGGTTCGGGGCTTCGTCTGACAAAATTGTCCATTCAGCAAGAAATTGCGCATCCGTCGTGGCTTTCCAAGCGATCGAATTGATCTGGCCAGAGCCTGGTAGGTTGGGAAGCTTTATCGCTTCACTTGAAGGAGTAAAGGTCGGAGTATTGTCAGAGACAGTATCCTGGCGATCAGTCTGAAAATAAACTGTCTGAGCCGTTCCTATCGTACCATCAGCACGCTGGAAGCTGGCCTCATATCCAAGCGAATGACCCTGGTTTGTACCTGTGATATCGGACCGGATGACGGAAACCGAGTTAATCCCCACCTCGCCAAGCGTTTTCAACTCTCCGGCGTCCGCGACACCATCTTGATCAAGGTCCTGCCACACCCGAAGTTGATCAAACCCAACGTCCTGAGCGTCAATTTTCCCGTCGCCGTTCGTATCCATTGTCTCAAGAACGGCAAAACCATCTTGATTTGGAGAACCGAAAAGCTCCGATGCCCCGTCCACCGTCCCGTTGGAATTCGCGTCTCGGACAAGAATGCCGTCGTCGGCAGACACCCAGCCAGTTTTTTCTGCAAAACCGTCACGATCATAGTCGAAGTGGACACTGGAATCGCTCAGGGAGGACAGCTCAACTCCGTCACCATCCAAGTCAAGGACAAGGGGGTCTCGGATGCTTTGGAGGAGAGGCGAATTCCAGAGGCCGATCAGATCCTCGACGAGAACGCCTGGATTGTTCCAAAGCTTATCAAGGAACTCTGCAGCAAAATCGTACACATCCATTATGTGGTCGCGATTTGCCCATAGGAGTCCCCCTAATAGGTAACCCAACGACATGGCGCCGAGCACCGGGTTTCCTATTATCATCGCTCGAATCCCGAGCGCGAGTCCGCCTGCAATTGCCGCCACAATGTGGCCGACTGCCGCATCGATTTTCGCTTGGTCGCCGCTGTCGATGGCGTCCGCGAGCCTTAATCCATCTGCTGCTACATTTGCAACCAGCCCTATACCAGCCAGCGCCTCGCGCAGTGGGGTGAACTGAGTCATGAACTCAGCCCCCGTGTGAAGTTGCGCGCGCGCTGCAGCTAAGTCAGTAACCTGCTTGAGAAGCGCCGAGCTCAGCGCTGCGAATTCAAGAACAGGTATTGGGACCTCGCCCTGGGGGAAACTTCCAGCGAGAAAATTGTCCAGCGACCTATCCAATTGGAGCAGAAGTTCCGGAGTAATCATTCTGAAATCCTATCTTTGCTTTTAGCAGTCTTTCTGAAAAGAATAATACACTCTAAATGTAGTGGAATCAAAACCATCAACAGTAATTGAAGACTTAGATCCATCATTGCGAGCGATGAAATGCAGAATGCAGATGTTATCGGAATTGTAATCAAAATAGACCATCGCATTCTTGCGGCTCTACTATTGATCGATATTTCCTCAATGCCTGGACCATACTTCCATTTTGGCATTGTCATCGACAAAATAACGGCGCATAATACATTAGATAACGCGAGTGGCATCTGAAATATGCTATATGCACCGAATGCGACAAATAGAAATGAGCTCAATAAGAAATATATTGCAAGATTTGCGATGAATATCGCAACAGAAAATCCATATATTCCCTTTATACTGTCAATTTTTGGTGCAAGATTCGCCCCAAGTACTATACTCATTTATTGTCCCATCTTACTTATATTGCCCCAATGCGCCTCTCATGACCTGAAGGGCAAGGCATTGCCCTTTACGATTGGCCATCTGAATCGAATTCTCGGACCCAATTTTTTTTGGCAAGAATCAACCCCTGATAAAAAAATGGGGCAGACATATATCTGATGCAAGTAAAAGTTTTGCAACTCAGGCGAATGCCACATCTTCCTTGAAAGACCGTCATTCAACTGAAAATGAGGACAATCCGATGGCCCCCGCTTTAGGTCATAGGGACTTTGGAAATATTTGACGGGCGTCCAGTCCGACCAATTGGCGTTGGAAATGGACATAGTATGGTCCGCCGCCTTGAACAGATACGAACCGCCAGCCCGTTAAATTTGCGAGAGGTTGTGAGCGGGCTTTAATTGAATTGAGCAAGAGACTTGGTCGCAACCTACGCTGAGAAAGTTCCTCTTCCGAAAAGCACGTCAAGGGTCTTGCGGGTGCCAGATCCGTCGCGGTCGAGAACTATCCGCGCACGCAGTCGCGCTGCTGAGAGACGAAAAAGCCTGCCGCGGGAGGAGGTGCGGCAGGCTTTTCCGAAAATAAGCGAACAGCAACTGGGAGGAGGAATGTTGCCGTTCCCGCAAACGCCCTTGGGAGGAGGATTAGGACGTATGCACATCGAACGACGCGGGAGGAGGTGCATCAGTTCGATAACGACACCATACCGGTTCTCCGCGCCAATTAAATAGACATTGCTGCAGCGCAGTCATGCTCAAAATGCAGATCACCTGGCAAAGCAGCGAGCGCAGCAAGGAAACATCTAACTAATCGGAACAAAACGACAATCTGTTGCTTTTTGCTTGTTGAGGTCGCGTGCTGTGTCAACCGGACGTGACAGGAATGACGAACGCGATGGTTTTTCCGGTTTCTCATCGCGGCCAACGAAACGGCAGTCGAGCGTCCAACCTGTCCGACCGTGCCTCATCCCGTCTTCATCCGAGGCGGGAGGCGGATTTGTACCGGGGACTGCCATGGCCAGCGACAAGCTCTCGACCTACAAGCAGAAACGCGATTTTCAGAAAACGCAGGAGCCGAGTGGCGCAGCAAAGCTGAAGGCGTCGAACCGCAGGCGCTTCGTCATTCAGAAACACGACGCCACGCGGCTGCATTATGATCTGCGGCTCGAACTCGATGGCGTCTTCAAGTCCTGGGCCGTCACCAAAGGACCTTCGCTGGATCCGCACGACAAGCGCCTGGCTGTCGAGGTCGAGGACCATCCGTTGGACTACGGCGACTTCGAAGGTACCATACCGAAGGGCCAGTATGGCGGCGGCACGGTCATGCTCTGGGATCGCGGCTACTGGGAGCCGGAAGGCAACAAGACGCCCGAACAGGCGCTCGCCAAGGGTGATTTCAAGTTTACGCTGGAGGGAGAGCGTCTGCATGGCAGTTTCGTGCTGGTGCGGATGCGCAACGATCGCGACGGCGGCAAGCGCACAAATTGGCTGCTGATCAAGCATCACGACGATTACTCAGTCGAGGAGAATGGCGCTGCCATCCTTGAGGACAATGCAACCTCCGTTGCATCCGGCCGAACCATGGAGGCGATCGCCGCCGGCAAGGGCAGGAAGCCAAAACCGTTCATGGTGCAGAGCAGCGACGTTCAGGCGGATGCCGTTTGGGACAGCAATCATGGACTGGCGGCGGAGGAACGTGCCGCGGACACGACGACAAAGCGAAAACCAGCACCAAAAAAACCGGCAAAGTCCGCGATGCCGGAGTTCATACCGCCGCAGCTTTGCGAAACGCTCGATCGCCCGCCTTCAGGCGATGGCTGGATCCACGAGATCAAGTTCGACGGCTACCGCATCCAGACGCGCATCGAAAACGGCGAGGTGACGCTGAAGACCCGCAAGGGCCTGGACTGGACCGCCAAGTATCCGGCGATTGCGACATCGGCCGCAAACTTGCCTGATGCCATCCTCGACGGGGAGATCTGCGCGCTCGATGAAAACGGCGCGCCGGATTTCGCAGCACTTCAGGCCGCACTGTCGGAAGGCAAGACCGACGAACTGGTCTACTTCGCCTTCGATCTGCTGTTCGAGGGCAATCAGGATCTGCGACCGCTGCCGTTGACCGAACGCAAGGAACGCCTGCAGACACTGCTGGCTGATGCCGGCGAGGACCCACGCCTGCGTTTCGTCGAACATTTCGAAACCGGTGGCGACGCCGTTCTCAGATCGGCGTGCAAGCTGTCGCTGGAAGGCATCGTCTCGAAACAGGCCGACGCGCCCTATCAATCGGGCCGTACCGAGACCTGGGCGAAGTCCAAGTGCCGCGCTGGCCATGAAGTCGTCATCGGCGCCTATGCCAAGACCAACGGCAAGTTCCGCTCGCTATTGGTCGGTGTCTTCAGGGGTGATCACTTCGTCTATGTCGGCCGGGTTGGAACCGGCTACGGTGCCAAAACGGTCGATACCATCTTGCCGAAGCTTCGGGAGATCGAGGCCCAGAAATCACCGTTCACGGGCATCGGCGCGCCTAAGAAGGATCCCAATATCGTCTGGGTCAAACCCGAACTGGTCGCCGAGATCCAGTTCGCCGGCTGGACGGCGGACGGACTGGTGCGTCAGGCGGCGTTCAAGGGAATGCGCGAGGACAAGCCTGCAGCCGAAGTCGAGGCGGAAAAGCCGGCATCTCCGGCAAAGACCGACACGCCGACGCCGGCCGTGACAAAGCCATCAAGACCGTCGCGCGGCAAGAATGCCAAGGCCGAGGTGATGGGCGTGATGATCTCCAGCCCGGACAAGCCGCTCTGGCCCGATGCCAATGACGGAGAGCCGGTGACCAAGGAAGATTTGGCCCGCTATCACGAAGCCGTTGGTCCATGGCTGATCGACCATATCAAGGGACGGCCATGCTCGATCATCCGAACGCCGGATGGCATTGGCGGCGAACAGTTCTTCCAGCGACATGCGATGCCGGGAACCTCGAACCTTCTCGAACTGGTCAAGGTGTTTGGAGACAAGAAACCCTATCTGCAGATTGATCGGGTCGAGGGCCTTGCCGCCATCGCCCAGATCGGCGGCGTCGAACTGCATCCGTGGAATTGCGAACCGGGCCAGCCTGAGGTGCCAGGCCGTCTTGTCTTCGACCTTGATCCCGGTCCGGATGTCCCGTTCTCAACCGTCATCGAAGCCGCTCGGGAAATGCGCGACCGGCTGGAAGAACTCGGCCTCGTCAGTTTCTGCAAGACCACCGGCGGCAAAGGCCTTCATGTCGTAACGCCGCTGGCGGCAGCGAAGGGCAAGAAGCTCGCCTGGCCGGAGGCCAAAGGCTTCGCCCACGACGTCTGCCTGCAGATGGCACGCGAGAACCCTGAGCTCTATCTGATCAAGATGGCGAAGAACCAGCGAAACGGCCGGATCTTCCTCGACTACCTGCGCAACGACCGGATGGCGACGGCGGTCGCGCCGTTGTCGCCACGCGGGCGACCGGGCGCCACGGTCTCGATGCCGCTCACCTGGAGCCAGGTAAAGACGGATCTCGATCCGAAACGCTTCACAATCCGAACCGTGCCCGCGCTCCTGGCGAACACGACGGCCTGGCAGGATTATTGCGATGGGCAGCGTTCGCTGGAGCAGGCTATCAAGCGGCTGGCGAAGTCGATGAAACAGGCCGCGTGAGATCGCCTTGATCAGGCGCTATAGCGCCGATTAAGTTCTCTGAGGGCAGCCTGAACCTCATCGATGGAAACCGGCTGCGGTGTTCTAGGGATATGGCCGAAAGCCGGCTTCGAGTCGACCGCGTAGAAGTCCGAGGCCATGAGGCTAGATGATCCGTTTGTCGTCTGCGGAGAGTGCGATCGCTTTCACCACGTCAAGCGGCCTCTCAATCTGCATGCCCTGAAGCAGGATCGTCGGACCCATCGCAGCGGCACTGCTTGCGGCCTGCTGCAAAACCTCGTGCATGTCGGCCTCCTTAGCGAACGTGCGGATCTTTGTAACGTCGGCGACTGGAGGCGGCGATCACCTTGGTTTCCGGCGCCAGCAGATCGTGCTTCTCAGCGAAGGCGGCAAACAGGCCGCGCACGGTCTCGGCTTCGATCTCGCCGCGCAGTGCCGCACTACAGGCTTTCAGCGCGATGGAGTGTGCCGCGTCGCGCATTGATGCTGGCCATTCGGCAAGATGCCGGTAGGCATCCATGACGCTCCGAACCTCAGCTGGGAAGCCAAGGCCGACAAGGATGGTAACAGGTTGTCTGAACATATCGGGTTTCATGACTCTCTCCTTCCCAATCCGCGATGTCGATGGGCGCCGCGGCGGCGGCGCCCATTTTCCAAGGTTTCGATCACGCAGCCTTCTGCGCTTCGATCTGCGCCGGGGCGACCTTTTGTGTAAGAGCCGGGTTGGTCTGGATATCGATCCTCCGCGGCTTCAAGGCCTCAGGGATCTCGCGAACGAGATCGATCGACAGGAGACCGTTGCTCAGGTCCGCGCCGTCGACCCTGACATGGTCGGCAAGCTCGAACCGGTGCTCGAACGGCCGGCCGGCGATGCCGCGATGCAGATAGCCGTCATTGGCGGCTCCTGCTTCTTGCCGGTGACGGTCAAAAGATTGGACTGGAAGGTAATGTCGAGATCGTCCTGGGCAAAACCTGCGACCGCGATCGAGATGCGATAGCTGTCATCACCGGTTTTGACGATATCATAGGGCGGCCAGTCGCTGATCGAACGGGCGCGCTGGGCGTTTTCGAGAAGATTGAAGACCCGATCGAAGCCGACGCTCGAGCGGAAGAGGGGTGCATAGTCGTAAGATGTTGCCATAACCATATCCTCCTTGAAGCAACATGGGTACGGGAGGGCCGAAAGACGGCGCCTCCAGCAAGGCCAGCCCTGTCCTCAGCAGCTGGCGGGAATCGATTTGGTTTTTGAGAATTTCCGATTCAAGAGCACCGTCCGAAAAAATTTTAGGCCTCGCCGACGGACTGAAACCCCTTGCTCAGTCGAGTTCATAAACCGCGGCGTTGTCCTGAATATCGCGCAGCCCTTTGTAAGAGGCGTGCCGCAGATGGCCGTCGTCGGTCCAGCCGCGGAATTCGATCTGGGCGATCAGGGTCGGCTGCGCGAAGACATAGTTTTTGCCCTTGACTGGCACGACTGGGGTCTTGGTCTTCAACATATCCAGCGTCTTCTTCAGGTATGTGGCGTCCTTTTCCTTGAAGCCCGTGCCAACGGCCCCGACGGATACCCAATCGTATCCGCGCCGGGCGGCGAGCAGCAGACTGCCAATCCCGCCGCGGGCAACCGCCGACTGCTCGTAGCCGACGATCATGAAGCTCTCGCTCTGCACGCACTTGATTTTTAGCCAGTCGCCTGTCCTGCCCGAGCGGTATGGACGGTCCCGGTGCTTAGCGATGATACCTTCCAACCCAAGCGAGCGGGCGTTTTCCAGAAGTTCGGCGCCGTCACCCGCCACCTCCTCGGACAACTGTATGGCACCGACCGCGCCCTCGAGCAGATCCTCAAGCAGATGGCGACGGACCGATAGCTCGGTCCGGGTCAGATCGTGGCCATCGAAGTAAAGAAGATCGAAGGCGAACAAGACGGATTCCGTCGAAACCCGCCTGCCGCCGCGCCCGCCGAGCGAGCGCTGCAACGCTCCAAAGTCCGAGCGTCCTTCGCTGTTCAGCACCACGGCCTCACCGTCGAGGATGGCTGTCGAAACGCCCAGGTTTCTGGCGGCTTCAGCAATCGTCGGGAAGCGATGCGTCCAATCATGGCCTCCGCGGGTGATGATCCGCACACCCTTCGGCTCGATGTGGATCGCCAGACGGTATCCGTCCCATTTGATTTCATAGGCCCAGTCAGGGCCGGTCGGCGGCGTGGCCTTCAGGAGCGCCAGGCACGGCTCGACCCGGTCTGGCATTGGATCGAACGGAAGATTCGGCTGAGCGGGGTCGCGCTTGCGGCGCGGCTGCGATTTCGCGGTGAAGCTATTGTCCTGCAGAAGCGGCTTGGCAGGGCGTCTCATTTGCTGGACCGGGTCTCGGCTGCGACCGACTTCTTCAATGCATCCATGATATTGATGACGTTGCTTGGCATGGGTTTCCCCGGCGCTGGCGGCTTGGCTTTCGCCGGCTTTTTCATCGCCTTCTTCTTGGCGGCGATGATGTCGCGCAGCCGGTCCTGCACCGGGTCGATTACCATGTTCGCATCCCAGTGCTTCGTCTGCTTCTTGATCAGCTGCTGCACCAAAGGCATCATACCGGAATCCGCCGTCTCGTCGTCGTCGATGCCTGCGAAATAAGTATCCTCGTCACGGACTTCATCCCCGTAGCGCAAGGTCCAAAGGACAATACCTTTGCCGCGTGGCTCCAGCATGACGGCGCGTTCCCGGCGCGAGATCACCAGCCGCGAGATACCGACCATCTTTTGGGCCTCCATCGCGTCGCGGATGACGGAGAAGGCTTCCTGTCCGACCGGATCGTTGGGCGACAGATAATAGGGCGTGTCGAGCCAGATCCATTCCACACTGTCGCGCGGCGTGAAGGTCGATATGTCGATCGTCTTGGTGCTTTCGAGCGCGACGTTTTCCAGCTCTTCGTCCTCCAGCATGATGTATTCATTCTCGCCACGCTGGTAGCCTTTGACCTCGTCTTCGTCCTTGACCTCCTTGCCGGTGACAGAATCGACATAGTGGCTGACCACGCGGTTTTGGGTCTCGCGGTTCAGCGTGTGGAAGCGAACCTTCTCGCTCTCGGAGGTCGCCGGCATCATCTGCACCGGGCAAGTGACGAGCGAGAGCTTGAGGTAGCCTTTCCAATAGGGACGGACAGCCATGTTATCCTCCGATCAACCGGCGCGGCGGGTCTGCGACGCCGCAGGCTTGGTTTTGGCAGCGGCGGGCTTGGCGGCCTTCTTGCGCGACGTGCCCTTGTTGACATTGGCAGCCGTCCGCTTCGGCTCGGTCTCCCTTCCAATGCCGGCGCTTTCTCTAAGCGCCTGCAGAAGGTCGCTGGGTTTCGACGCGGCCGGCGCCTTCTTCTTCGGAAACGCCCTCCCCTCGATCTTGGCCTTCACCAGTTCCGCGACGGCCGCCTCGTAGCGATCGTCGAACGTACTGGCGTCGAAGCTGCCCTTCTTGGTGCCGATGATGTGCTCGGCGAGCTGCAGCATCTCGCCTTCGATCTTCAGATCGGGCAGTTGCTCGAACGCGTCTTCGGAGGAGCGAACCTCGTAATCGAAGTTCAACGTCGTGGCGATCAATCCCTTGCCGTGCGGACGGATAAGCACCGTGCGGACCCGCCGGAACAGGACCGTGTGGGCGATCGCCGCGACCTTGGCTTTCTTCATGCCGTCACGCAGCAGCACGAAGGCGTCGGTGCCCATCTTGTCGGGCGCCAGGTAGTACGGCTTGTCGAAATAAATGTCGTCGATCTCATTGCACGGGATGAAGGCATCGATCCTGAGCGTCTTGTCGCTGTCGGGAACGGCTGCCGCAACTTCGTCAGGTTCGAGGATGACATATTGGCCATTCTCGATCTCGTAGCCTTTGACCTGCTCGTCCCGCTCGACCGGGTCGCCGGTCTCGCTGTCGACAAACTCCCGCTTCACCCGGTTACCGGTCTTGCGGTTTAGCGTGTTGAAGGCGATCCGCTCCGACGACGATGCGGCCGTGTAGAGAGCCACCGGACAAGCGACCTCTCCGAATTTGATGAAGCCTTTCCAATTCGCTCGTGGGGCGACCATGACGCAGAACTCCTGACACAACCAGTGCGATTCAAGCGAATCAGCATGTAATTGTTCCGAGTCGAAACGAATCATTTTTCAAGGACTTATGACAATCAGCACCACCCGTTTTGCGAGTCGTCGTTAGCCTTCTGATTCGCATGCATCTTTCGGCGGTGACGCGCGTTTTCTTCGGCAGCAACCAAAAGGAGTCCTGCCATGAGCAAACGCGAACTGATCGATACCGGAACCGACAAGCGCTATGTCCGCCGTGATAAGGAAGGCAAGTTCAAGGAAAGCGTCGACGTCTCCCGATCGCTGTCCGCAGATGCTCGCCACGACGCGAAGCATGATGCGAAGCCCGGCCAAGGGGACAAAGGCGATCGCAAGCACTGACGGAAACGCCGGTGAAGCTCGCCACCTATAACGTCAACGGCATCAACGGCCGGCTTGAGGTCCTGCTCCGGTGGCTCGCTGAGGCGAAACCTGATGTCGTCTGCTTGCAGGAGCTAAAGGCGCCGGACCAGAAGTTTCCGCGCCGCGAGCTCGAGCGTGCCGGTTATGGCGCCATCTGGCACGGTCAGAAATCCTGGAACGGCGTGGCGATCATTGCCAGGGATCAGGAGCCGCGCGAGACGCGACGCGGCTTGCCGGGCGATCCTGACGACAGTTGTTGGTTTCCACGCAGAA
>UCEY01000062.1 GCA_900471605.1 Hyphomicrobiales bacterium
TCCCCCGTCACCACCACCGCCGCCATCGCAGGCGCCGCCCGCGCTGCCGCTGTCGCAGCTGCCTACCGAGCCGCCGGTCCAGCCGCCGTCGCCGCTGCCATTGGCAATCCTGGCATCCTTTGGCGGCTTGATGAGATAAAAGGGAATGATGATCCCGCAGGCGATAAAGGCCGCGAAGACGGCCACGCCCAGCAATCCGTTCGAAGTGATGGCGTCCATGACAGCCTTTCCTTCTAGTTGGTTCATGCAGTCACAGGATACTCCAAGATGACGGACCTCGCCACCTACAACTTCGGCTATCTCGACGAGCAGACGAAGCGGATGATCCGCCGCGCGATCCTGAAAGCGATCGCCATCCCCGGCTACCAGGTGCCGTTCGCCTCCCGCGAAATGCCGATGCCCTACGGCTGGGGCACCGGCGGCGTGCAGGTGACGGCGGCGATCATCGGCCCGCAGGACGTATTGAAGGTGATCGACCAGGGCGCCGACGACACCACCAATGCGGTCTCGATCCGCGCCTTCTTCCAGAAGGTCGCCAATGTCGCCGTCACCACCCATACCAAGGACGCGACGATCATCCAGACCCGCCACCGCATTCCCGAGCACAAGCTCGCCGAGGGCCAGATCCTCGTCTACCAGGTGCCGATCCCGGAACCGCTGCGCTTCCTCGAACCGCGCGAGACCGAGACCCGCAAGATGCATGCGCTGGAAGAATACGGCCTGATGCATGTGAAGCTCTACGAGGACATCGCCCATAACGGCCGCATCTCGAAGACCTATGCCTATCCGGTGAAGGTCGCCGGCCGTTACGTGATGGACCCGTCGCCGACGCCGAAATTCGACAATCCGAAAATGCACCGGTCCGAAGCGCTGCAGCTATTCGGTGCCGGCCGCGAAAAGCGCATCTATGCGGTGCCGCCCTATACGGATGTCGTCAGCCTGGACTTCGAGGACTATCCCTTCGAGATCCAGACGTTCGACAAGCCCTGCGCCCTCTGCGGCGCCGAGAATGTCTATCTCGACGAGGTGGTGCTCGACGACAAGGGCGGCCGCATGTTCGTCTGCTCCGACACCGACAATTGCGAGGACCGCCGCGAACACGGCCATGCCGGCGAAATGCTGGCGCCGACCAAGGAAGCGGCTGAGTGATGGCGGTTGTGGCTTACCCCCCTCTGTCCTGCCGGACATCTCCCCCTCCTCATCTTCCGTCATCCCCGGGCTTGACCCGGGGATCCACACTCTTTTGCCTCGGCGGCTCTCCAAATTTCAACGCAAGGAGCGCGACGGTCCGGATCCTCGGGTCAAGCCCGAGGATGACGGCGAAGGCAGTGGTGTCCGGCAGGACGGAGGGGAATAAACCACGCGCACTGACATCCAAGGACATTACGCCATGACCGACACCCCTCTTCTCAAAGTCAGCGGCGTCTCGAAATTCTACGGCAGCCGGATCGGCTGCAAGGACGTGTCCTTCGAGCTGTGGCCGGGCGAGGTGCTCGCCATCGTCGGCGAATCCGGCTCCGGCAAGACGACGCTGCTCAACTGCCTCTCGACCCGGCTGATGCCGACGACCGGCAGCGTCGAATACCGGATGCGCGACGGCAATTTCCGCGACCTCTACCATATGAGCGAGGCCGAGCGGCGCTTCCTGATGCGCACCGACTGGGGCTTCGTGCACCAGAATCCCGCCGACGGGCTGCGCATGACGGTTTCCGCCGGCGCCAATGTCGGCGAACGGCTGATGGCCGTCGGCGACCGGCATTACGGCAAGATCCGCGAGACGGCGAGCGACTGGCTGACCCGCGTCGAGATCGGCACCGACCGTATCGACGACCAGCCGCGTGCCTTTTCCGGCGGCATGCGCCAGCGCCTGCAGATCGCCCGCAATCTGGTCACCGGCCCGCGCCTCGTCTTCATGGACGAGCCGACCGGCGGCCTCGACGTCTCGGTCCAGGCCCGCCTGCTCGACCTGGTGCGCGGCCTCGTCAACGATCTCGGCCTGTCGGCGATCGTCGTCACCCACGACCTCGCGGTCGCCCGCCTCCTGTCCCACCGGATGATGGTGATGAAGGACGGCCATGTGATCGAACACGGGCTGACCGACCGGGTGCTCGACGACCCCCGCGAGCCCTATACCCAGCTCCTCGTCTCTTCCATTCTTCAGGTCTGAGGGGCGCATGGTCCCGAAAAGTGGTCGCCGGTTTTCGGGCAAGACCATGCGCAAACAAGGATAAAGTCATGGCAACTCCCCTCGTCGTTTCCGAAGTCTTCAAGAGCTTCACCATGCACCTGCGCGACGGCATCAAGCTGCCGGTCGTCAACGATGTGAATTTCTCGGTCGCGAGCGGCGAATGCGTCGTGCTCGGCGGCCCGTCGGGCATCGGCAAGAGCTCGATCCTCAAGATGCTCTACGGCAACTACGCCGTCGATGCCGGGCAGATCCTCATCGATCACAAGGACCGGCTCGTCGATATCGCCCGCGCCGATCCGCGCACGGTGCTCGATGTGCGCCGCCATACGCTCGGTTACGTCAGCCAGTTCCTGCGCACCGTGCCACGTGTCTCCGCACTCGACGTGGTCGCCGAACCGCTTGTCGCACGCGGCATCGCGGCCGCGGAAGCGCGCGAGAAGGCGGCCGAGCTGCTGGCCAAGCTCAACCTGCCGCAGGAACTCTGGACCCTGCCGCCCGCCACGTTTTCGGGTGGCGAACAGCAGCGCGTCAACATTGCCCGCGGTTTCATCACCAGCCACCGCATCCTGCTCCTCGACGAGCCGACCGCCTCGCTCGACGCGACCAACCGGCGCGTCGTGGTGGATATGATCGCGGACAAAAAACGAGAGGGCGTCGCGCTTCTCGGCATCTTCCACGATGAGGAAGTGCGCGAGGCGGTTGCCGACCGCATTCTCGACGTCTCGCAGTTTTCCCCCCGAAAGGCAGTTGCAGCATGAGCGTCAAGGTCGGGCTCGAGCCGGCAATCCACGAAACGGCGAACGTCAGCAATTCGACGCTCGGGCCCTATACGGAAGTCTCCGAGCGCTGCCGCATCAGCGAGGCCGAGATCGGCGCCTATTCCTATATCATGCAGGATGGCTCGATCTGGTGTGCGACGATCGGCAAGTTCGTCAACATGGCGGCCTCGGTGCGCATCAACGCCACCAACCACCCTACCTGGCGGGCGACGCTGCACCACTTCACCTATCGGGCGGCCAACTACTGGGACGATGCCGAAGATGAGCAAAGCTTCTTCGAATGGCGCCGCGACAATCGCGTCACGATCGGCCATGACGTGTGGATCGGCCATGGCGCCACCGTTTTGCCGGGCGTCACCGTCGGCAACGGCGCGGTGATCGGCGCCGGCGCGGTCGTCTCCAAGGATGTGGCACCCTATACGATCGTCGGCGGCGTGCCGGCCAAGCTCATCCGCGAGCGTTTCACGAAAGAGGTCGGCGAAGCGATGGACCGGCTTGCCTGGTGGGACTGGGACCACCTGAAACTGAGGGCTGCCCTCGATGATTTCAGGGCGCTTTCGGCGGAGGAATTCGTGTCGCGTTATGCCGTGTAACGAAAGCGTGACAGGCGCTTTCCGAATGTAATGAAACCTACACAAAAGCGACATTCAGACTTCATCAACCATCGCTATCGAGCTCTCAGAAAAAAGCTGCATTGGCGAGAGAGCATGAAGTTCGAGTTGAGGGACATCACCCGCCGTTTCGGCGACCGTATCGCGGTGAACGCCGTGAACGTCGAGATTCCCCAAGGCCAGATGGTCGGCATCATCGGGCGCTCCGGCGCCGGCAAGTCGACCCTGCTGCGGATGATCAACCGCCTGCAGGAGCCGAGCTCCGGCTCCATCCATTTCAACGGCGCGGAAGTCTCGTCCCTGAAAGGCCGGGCGCTGCGCAACTGGCAGCGCGACTGCGCGATGATCTTCCAGCAGTTCAACCTGGTGCCGCGCCTCGACGTGATGACCAACGTGCTGCTCGGCCGTCTCAACCATCGTTCGACGACGATGAGCCTCCTGAAAATCTTCAGCCGCGACGAGCGCGTTTTGGCGATGGCGGCCCTTGAGCGGCTCGGCATCGAACAGACGGCGCTGCAGCCGGCCGGAACGCTGTCGGGTGGCCAGCAGCAACGCGTCGCGATCGCCCGCGCCCTGGTGCAGGCTCCGAAAATGATGCTCGCTGACGAGCCGATCGCCTCGCTCGATCCGCTCAACGCAAAGATCGTCATGGATGCGCTGCGCGACATCAACGAGCGCGAAGGCATTACCGTCATCACCAATCTGCACACGCTCGATACCGCCCGCAGCTATTGCGAGCGGATCATCGGCATGGCGGGCGGCCGTGTCGTCTTCGACGGCCCGCCGCAGGAGCTCAATGCCAAAGCTGTGCGCGAAATCTACGGCTCGGACAAGGACGGCGCCGGGATCGATGAGTCCATGACATCGACCAGCCTTGCCTCCACCCGCCGCAACGAGGCGCCGGTCGCCATCGACATATCCGGCATGACGGCCGAAGCCGCCGCCATGCGCTGAACCATTTCCGGCAGCCGCGATGCGGCCGGAAGACTGACGCCCTTTCCCGGGTTGACCATCCCATCACCAAAGGAGACTTCCATGTCTGCATTCCGCAAGATCCTGATGGCGACGATCGCCATTGCTGCCGTCGCCGGCCAGGCCCACGCCCAGAGCGCCCCCGTTCTGCGCATCGGCCTCGATGGTGGCGAAAACGAAGCCGACCAGGTTCGCCGTACCGAATGCGTCAAGCCGGGCCTGATCGCCGCGACCGGCGCTTCGGACGTCAAGCTCTTCCCGTCGCCGAACTATAACGGCGTCATCCAGGGCCTGCTCGGCGGCACGATCGACCTCGCCGTCATGGGTGCTGCTTCCTACGCCGCGATCTACATCAAGGACCCGAATGCCGTCACCCCGGTCCTGACCACCAAGCAGGCCGACGGTTCGACCGGCTACTACTCGATCATGGTTGCCCGCAAGGATTCGGGCATCAAGACGCTCGCCGACGCCAAGGGCAAGAAGATCGGCTTCGCCGATCCGGACTCGACCTCGGGCTATCTCGTTCCGAACGTCGCCCTGCCGAAGGACGTCGGCATGCCGGTGAAGCAGTACTTCTCCGAAACCGGCTTCGGCGGCGGCCATGAGAACCTCGTTCTCGGCGTTCTCGACAAGAAGTTCGACGTCGGCACCACCTTCGGTTCGGCTCAGGGCGACTGGGCCCAGGGTTATACCTCGGGCAACCTGCATCAGATGGTCGCCAAGGGCCTGCTCGACATGGACGACGTCGTTCAGGTCTGGAAATCGCCGCTCATCCCGAACGGCCCGCTGATGGTTTCCAACAAGCTCTCCGACGACATGAAGAAGAAGGTGACCGCCTACTTCGCCGAGCTGCCGAAGAAGGACAAGGCCTGCTTCGACTCGTTCACGGGCGGCGGTTACGTCGACTGGTCGCCGGTCGACCAGTCCTTCTACCAGACCATCATCGATGCCCGTAAGGCCGTCATCGGCGGCTGATACTGCCCGAACATTCTTCCTGCGGCGGCGCCATGACGGTGCCGCCGTTTGCTCAAAAAGGATGCCCTGAATGGCGCACGTGGCCGGTCCCCCTCAGTTCAATGGGCTGCAGGATAGCTCCCGCACCATCCTCGACCATTACCAGAGCCAGGTGCGGACGCGGCGGATCTATACCGTCGCCTCGATCGTCGTTTTCCTGGTCGTCCTGGCGGCATCGCTCGATTTCGCCAACAACGCCAATTCCGGCAAGTTCTTCGAACGCCTTCCCTATTTCTTCGATTTCATCAAAAGCTTCGTGCCGAACAGCCCGCTGGAGATTTTTCGCGCGATGTTCGATCTGCCGTCGCCCTATGCGGACGGGTCGATCAAGTTCGATTACACCAGCGACCGCGTCTGGATCACCGACAGCTTCTACATCCCGAATTTCTTCTACCAGCTGGCGATCACCCTCAATATCGCGATCGTCTCGACCATTCTCGGTTCGACCGGCGCCTTCCTCCTCTGCTTCTTCGCCTCCACCAATCTCGTCGGCGCGGGCATCGTGCGCTGGGTGGTACGGCGGATCATGGAGATCCTGCGTGCCTTTCCGGAAATCGTCATCGCCGGCCTGCTCGCCGCGATCCTGTCGATCGGGCCGATCGCGGCAATCATCGCGGTTTCGGTGCATACGATCGGGGCGCTCGGAAAGCTGTTTTTCGAAGTGGTCGAGAATGCCGACATGAAGCCGGACGAGGGCCTGCGCGCCTCCGGCGCCAACTGGCTGGAGCGCGTTCGTTTCGCGATCCTGCCGCAGGTCCTGCCGAATTTCGTTTCCTACACGCTGCTGCGCACGGAGATCAACGTACGCGCCTCGACCATCATCGGTGCGGTCGGCGGCGGCGGCATCGGCGAGGTGTTCAGCCTGTCGATCGGCCGCGACCATGCCGCCAAGACCTATGCGATCATCATCCTGCTCTTGATCACCGTCATCTGCGTCGACCAGTTCTCCGCCTGGCTGCGCCGGCGGCTGATCGGCAAGCAATCCTTCGAATTCGGCCGGGGAGCAGCCTGATGTCCTCTGTTCTGACCGTCAACGCCGCGGACCGCGAACGCCTGCTCGCGGCCTATCCGGAAGTTTTTCACCGCAGCTTCCTGCAGCGCTGGGGCCTTGCGACAGCTGCCGCAGTCGTGGTCGTCTACCTCGCCTTCTGCTTTTCCTTCTTCAACGTCATCCCGACCTTCGTGAACGGCAACTGGGATCGCGCGGCGATCTATATCCAGGACTGGTATTCCTGGCGCGCCCAACCGCGCCTGCGCTTCCAGAACGGCCAGGTCGTGCCGCAATGGACAAGCCGCCGGCAATATCCCGAGGGTGCCGCGATCGACTGGCTGAAGCCGACTTCAAACGGCGGCTACACGGTGCTCTTCGGCGGAGAAGACCGGCTTGAGGTAACCCCGAGCCAGGTCGACGTCTATATCGACGGCAAACTCTACCCCGTGGCGATCAAAGGGGACCGGGCCATCCTCCCGTCCGGTGCGCCGGCGCGGATGGTGCAGGACGACAACAAGGTCAATGTCCGGTTCGGTTTTGCCGGCCAGGCGGAAATCCGCAACAGCCAGGTCTATGTGCAGCGGCGTTTCCTCGGCTGGGCGAATTTCTTCTTCGACACGCAATCGCCGTTCTGGGGCCGCAGCGTCACCAGCGTCGCCGGGCTGATGCTCTTCGGCGAGCGGATCGACCCGGCCCAGTCCAATGCCTCGCTGGCGCTCGACAATTTCTTGAACAACGGCAGCTGGCAGCATGGCGATATTCTCTCAAAGCTGATGCAGACGCTGGTGATGGCCTTCGTCGGCACGCTGTTCGCCACCCTCATCGCCTTTCCGCTCGCCTTTGTCGCTGCCCGCAACATCACCAACAGCCGGCCGGTCAACTGGGGCATGAAGCGCTTTTTCGACTTCCTGCGCTCGATCGACATGCTGATCTGGGCTTTGTTCTTCACCCGCGCCTTCGGGCCGGGGCCACTGCCCGGCATTGCCGCGATTTTCTTCACGGATACCGGTGCGCTCGGCAAGGTCTATTCGGAAGCGCTGGAGAATGTCGACGACAAGCAGCGCGAGGGCGTCAAGTCGGTGGGTGCGGCGCCGGTCATCGTGCAGCGCTATGGCGTCGTGCCGCAGGTCCTGCCGATCTTCATTTCTCAATCGCTGTATTTCTGGGAGTCCAACACCCGTTCGGCGACCGTGATCGGCGCAGTCGGCGCGGGCGGCATCGGCCTCAAGCTGCTCGAATCCATGAAGACCAATGCCGACTGGGACAAGGTCGCCTACATGGTGCTGCTCATCCTTCTGGTGGTCTTCGTCTTCGACAACCTCTCGAACGCGCTGCGTTCGCGCGTCATGGGCAAAAAGGGTCACTGACAGGCGGAATTATCATCATTCTGTCATGGAAATCTTTTAGCCGGGGGTCCTGTTTCGCGGGCCGGCAGACAGTTAAAGTCGGCTGGCCTTCTCCTGATTCCGGATACCCGTCTTGCGCTACGCTCTCTATTTTTCGCCCGCTGAAAACCATCCGCTGACGAAAGCCGCAGCCCGCTGGCTCGGCCGCGACGCATTTAGAGGAGAGACGTTTCCGACCCCGGATGTCGAAGGCCTTTCCCGCGATACCGTCCACGAGCTGACCGCCGATCCGCGCCGCTACGCTTTTCACGCGACGCTGAAGGCGCCGTTCGAACTGCATCCCGACCGGACGGAAGCCGAGCTGATCCAAGCCGCCGAACGGTTTGCGGAAGAGACCTCGGTCTTCGACATCCCGAACGTGATCGTCGGCCAGCTGGGGCGATTCTTTGCTCTCGTCCCCGACACGATCTACCCGGAGCTCCAGCATTACGCCGGCCGCATTGTCGAGGAGTTCGAACATTTTCGCGCACCTCTGTCGGAGGCCGATATCGCCCGGCGCAAGCCCGACACGCTGAGTTCGGCCCAGCGTGCCAATCTCGAGCGCTGGGGTTATCCTTATGTCATGGACGAATTCCGCTTCCACATGACGCTGACGGGGCAGGTCCCGAGCGAAGAGGCACCGGTCATGCGCCGCGAGCTGGACCGCCGTTTCGCCGAGTTCGCCAATACGCCGCTGACGATCGATGGTCTCGCCATCTTCGTCGAGCCCGAGCGCGGCGCCCCTTTCATTGCCCATCGCTGGCTTCCGCTGGCCTCCGCCTTCGAAAACAGAAAGACCGCATCATGACCGCCGAACTCGTGCTCACCAATGCCCGCATCGTGCTCGAGGACAGCGTGATCTCCGGTTCCGTCCAGATCCGGAACGGCAAGATCACCGATATCTCGGAAGGCAATGTCCATACCGGCGAGGATTTCGAGGGCGACTATCTGATACCCGGCTTGGTCGAGCTCCATACCGACCATCTGGAGCAGCATTATTCGCCGCGTCCGGGCGTGCGCTGGAACACCACGGCGGCGATCCAGGCCCATGACGCGCAGATCGCCACGTCCGGCATCACCACCGTCTTCGACTGCCTGCGCATGGGTGCCGACGAGGATGGCGGCTTTGCGCATGGCGAAATGCGGGCCATGGCGGATGCGATCGCCGCCGCCGGCGCCTACGGCCGCCTGCGCTCCGAACATTTCCTGCACCTGCGCTGCGAAGTCTCCGCCGACAATTGCATGGAGCATTTCGTCGATTTCGAGAACGATCCGCATGTCCGGCTCGTCTCGCTGATGGACCATGCACCGGGCCAGCGGCAGTTCCAGACGATGGACCAGTACACGCTCTATTACCAGAAGAAGCGCGGCCTCAGCGACGAGGCCTTTGCCGCTTTCGTGGCCAAGCGCCAGGGAGAATCGGCACGCAACGCGACGCCTCATCGCACGGCGATCTCGAAGGTCTGCGCCGAGCGCGGCATCACCGTCGCAAGTCATGACGATGCGACGCTCTCCCATGTGGACGAGGCGATCGACAACGGCGTCCGGCTGGCGGAGTTCCCGACCAGTTTCGACGCGGCGAAGGCCTCGCATGAAGCCGGCATGAGCGTGCTGATGGGTGCGCCGAACATCGTTCGCGGCAAGTCCCATTCCGGCAATATCGCCGCCCGCGATCTCGCTGAACGCGGCGTGCTCGACGTGCTCTCTTCCGACTACGTGCCGCTCAGCCTGCTGCATGCGCCCTTCGTGCTTGCCGCGGAGGTGGAGAGCATCTCGCTGCCGAAGGCGCTCGCCATGGTAACCTCGACGCCTGCCCGCACCGTCAGCCTCGACGATCGCGGCCGGATCGCCACGGGCCTTCGCGCCGATATCGTCCGTGTCCATCATGAAGAAGGTGTTCCGGTATCCCGCGCCGTCTGGCGGGAAGGCCGGCGGGTCGCCTGATGGACGTCACGCCGACAGCAGCGGAACAGGACCGAAACGGCTGCATGATTGCAGTCGTCGGCCCGAGCGGTGCCGGCAAGGACACGCTGATGGCCTATGCCGCCAAGCTCTTCGAGGGCTGCGAAGACATCATCTTCGCAAGGCGGGTGATCACCCGCGACGCTGCCGCCGGCGGTGAGGACCATGACGGCGTTTCCGAAGCCGAATTCGAGGCCCTGGAACGGGCGGGCCGTTTTGCGGTCTCCTGGAATGCGCATGGCCTGCGATACGGCATTCCGATCGAGACCAGACAAGCGGTGGCGCAGGGGAAACTGGTCATCGCCAACGGCTCGCGTTCCGCGCTGGCCCGTTTCAGGCAAGCCTATCCGTCGCTGGTGGTCGTCAACATCACGGCCAGCCTGGACGTGCTCGCGGCACGCCTCGAAGCACGCGGACGGGAGACGCGCGAAGAAATCCTCGGCCGGCTCGAACGCAGTTCGCTTGCCGTCACCGGCGACTATCACGTGGTGACGATCGACAACAGCGGATCGCTCGAGGATGCCGGCAGGGCCCTGGTCGAGGCGCTCAACAGCTGTCTTGCCAGCTGAAGACAATTTTATCGAAAAACTTGCGATCGACGCTTTAAAGTCCCCGATCAGGCTCTATGTGCTTTCCTTATATTAGAAAAGGAAAAACTATGGGTCAGAGCAAACCGCGCGAAGGGCAACGTCCCGAGGGGGCAGCCGCCATCGATCTGGAAGCGCGCGTCGTCGTTCTGGAAATCGTCTCGATGACGGCGCTCGCGCTCGCCATGGACACGTCCGAAAACGCGGATGTCGAACATGCCCGCGGGATCAGCAACCTGATCATCGAAACCGTGCGCCAGCGCTGCCACGAGATGAATATGCATGAGGATGCGCGGCTTACCGCCTGCACCTATGCCGACGAACTGCTTTCGACCGCGCTTCTGTCTCTTTACCCGCAGGAGCACTGAGCCTTAATGGGCTTCGTCCCAATTGCTGGCGGCGCGTGCATCCACCTTCAGTGGCACCCGCATCGAGATCGCAGGCATGGAAGCGTGCTCCATGGTCGAGATGATTACCGGCAGGGTCCTGTCGATTTCCTCGTCCTCGACTTCGAAGATCAGTTCGTCATGCACCTGAAGCAGCATGCGGGCGCTTCCGTTCAGCCCAGCCGCTTCGAGCGCCGGCTCCATCTTCGCCATCGCGCGGCGGATGATGTCGGCTGCCGAACCCTGGATCGGCGCGTTGATCGAGGCCCGTTCGTTGAAGGCGCGCACCGACGGATTTGAGGACTTGATATCCGGATAATGCGCCCGCCGGCCGAAGATCGTTTCGACATAGCCGTTCTCGCGGGCAAACGTCTTGGTGCTCTCCATGTAGTCGCGGATGCCCGGGAAACGCTCGAAGTACTTCTTGATGTAGTCGCCCGCTTCCGAGCGCTCGATCGACAGCTGGTTGGCAAGCCCGAAGGCGGAAATGCCGTAGATGATGCCGAAGTTGATCGCCTTGGCGCGGCGGCGCACCTCGCTCGGCATGCCCTCGACCGGCACGCCGAACATCTCCGACGCCGTCATCGCATGAATATCGATCCCGTCGGCAAAAGCCTGCCGGAGCTGCGGAATATCGGCCACATGGGCGAGCACCCGCAGTTCGATCTGGCTGTAGTCGGCGGAAACCAGCTTGTGGCCGGGCGTCGAGATGAAGGCGGTGCGGATCTTGCGGCCTTCCGCCGTGCGCACCGGAATGTTCTGCAGGTTCGGCTCGGAGGAGGACAGGCGCCCGGTCGTCGTCGAAGCGAGCGAATAGGAGGTGTGCACCCGTTTCGTCTCGGGATGGACGTAACCCGGCAGGGCATCCGTATAGGTGGATTTCAGCTTGGTGAGCTGGCGCCAGTCGACGATCTTGCGCGGCAGTGGATGACCTTCCGCCGCCAGATCTTCCAACACGCTGGCCGAGGTCGACCACTGGCCGGTCTTGGTCTTGGCGCCGCCCGGCAGGCCCATCTTGCCGAACAGGATATCGCCGAGCTGCTTCGGCGAGCCGATGGTGAACTTCTCGCCAGCCAGTTCGTAGATCTCGTCCTCGAAGGCGGCCGCCCGCTGGGCGAGCTCGCCGGAAAGCCTGGAAAGGATCTGGCGGTCGATGGTGACGCCGCGCTCTTCCATGCGGGCGAGCACGGAAACCAGCGGCCGCTCCAGCCGCTCGTAGATGCGTGTCAGGCCGGCTGCGGCCAGCTGCGGCTTCAGCACCATCCACAGGCGCAGCGTGACATCGGCGTCTTCCGCGGCATAGGCGGTCGCCTTGTCGATATCGACGAAGTCGAAGGTCACGCCGGCCTTGCCGCTGCCGGCGACTTCCTTGAAGGTGATCGGCTTGTGGTTCAGCCAGCGCTCCGACAACGCATCCATGCCGTGGCCCGCCTTGCCGGCCTCCAGCACGTAGGACATCAACATCGTATCGTCGTACCCCTCGACGGTGATGCCGTGGCGCCGCATCACGAGATAGTCGTACTTCAAGTTCTGCGCCACTTTCAGGACCGACGGGTCCTCCAGCAGCGGCTTCAGGCGCGCCAGCGCCTCGCGTGTCGGGATCTGGTTTTCCGCCATCCCGCCGCCGAGCAAGTCGCCGACGCCGGTCTTGTGGATGAGCGGCACATAGGCCGCGCGGACTTCGAGACCCGAAGGATCGGCCGTATTGTCGGCAAGCGCCAGCGAAAAGCCAACCAGTTCCGCCTGCATCGGATCGAGCGAGGTGGTTTCCGTATCGAAGGCGACGAGGCCGGTCTCCTGCGCCGCCCGGATCCAGTCGTCCAGAACCGTCAGGTCGCGAATGGTCACGTAGCAGCCCGGATCGAGCTTGGCCTTGCCAAAGGCTTCGATGCGGGCCTCGGCGAATGCCGCAGGCGTTGCCGCCTCCGTGCCCTTGGCGACCGGCGCCTTGGCCGGATTGGCGGGCGCTTCGGCCGCCGCCTCGCCCGTATCGACCGCCGCCGCGCCGCCGGCATCGAGGTCCGGGCCGCGGGCGGCCTGACCCCATTCGACATTCACGACGGCAGGTTCAACGGCATCGGCATCGCAATTGCAGGCTGCCGCGACGCGGCGCGTCAGCGTGCCGAATTCCATGGTCTTCAGGAAAGCGACCAGTTTCGGCCCGTCCTGCGGCTCCAGCACCAGCGCATCGAGATCCAGCTCCAGCGGCACGTCGAGCCGCAGCGACACCAGCCGGCGCGACAGGCGCGCCAGATCGGCATTGGCGACGATGTTCTCGCGGCGCTTCACTTGCTTGATTTCGCCGGCGCGGGCAAGCAGCGTGTCGAGATCGCCGAATTCCTCGAGAAGCTGGGCCGCCGTCTTCGGGCCGATGCCCGGAATGCCCGGCACGTTGTCGACCGAATCGCCGACCATCGCCTGCAGGTCGATCATCTTTTCCGGCGGCACGCCCCATTTCTCGATGACGTCGGGAATGCCTATCTGCTTGTCCTTCATGCTGTCGTACATGTGGACATTAGGCGTCACCAACTGCATCAGGTCCTTGTCAGACGAGACGATCGTGACATCGGCGCCGACGGCTTCCGCCTGACGGGCGTAAGTGGCGATGATGTCGTCGGCCTCGAAACCTTCGGTCTCGATGCAGGGCAGGTTGAAGGCGCGGGTCGCCTGGCGGATCAGGCCGAATTGCGGCACCAGCTCTTCCGGCGGCGCCGAACGGTTGGCCTTGTAGGCGTCGTAGAGATCCTTGCGGAAGGTCTTTGCCGAATAGTCGAAGATGACCGCGAAATGGCTGGGCGTCACGCCGACCGAAGTGTCGCGCGCATCGGTCAGCAGCTTCCACAGCATATTGCAGAAGCCGGAGACGGCGCCGACCGGCAGGCCGTCGGATTTGCGGGTGAGCGGCGGCAGCGCGTGGAAGGCGCGAAAAATGAAGCCGGAACCGTCGATAAGGAAAAGATGATCGCCTTTTTTCATGGCGCAAGGAATAGCGTGGGGCACTTGATCCGTCCACGAAAACTTCGCCGCCGCAGCGCCTCCCGCCTCTCACCGGAACGTTACCGATTTGTAATATGCATCTCCCTTGAAAAGCGCGGTTCGCCCCCACATTTCATAATCACCGGCGATTGATCACGCCGCAGTCTGGCAGCCGGCCTGTCCCCCGCCGAACCAGACCGGACAAAGGCCTATCCCCCTCTCCGGGCCTTTGTCCTTCCATCAGAACCGCCACGGCCGTCCCCTCCCTGCCGTGGCGGTTTTTTATTGCCCTTCCGCAGGAAAGACTTGTCATTTTCCCCATCTTCGCACAGGCTTGGCAAAAGCATGGCGTGCGATATATCCAGCGGATAACGCTCGCAAACGGGCTCGTTCAGGGAGGGATGAAGACCAAGCCATGGGATTCGACCGCTCGCATTCGGCGACATACCTGGCGGGCCAGCTCGCCAAGGGCTTTGCGCGCTCCTTGCAGAAGCGAGCCACGGTGCTTGGTTTTTCTCCCGGTCAGTTTCCCGTCCTGCTCGAACTCTGGCAGGAAGACGGCCTGACGCAGAAGCAGCTCCTCGACAAGCTGGAAGTCGAACAGGCGACGCTCGCCAACACGCTCGCCCGCATGGAGCGCGACGGGCTGATCCAGCGCACGCCCCACCCGAACGACCGTCGCGCGCAGATCATCACGCTCACTCCGCTCGGCCGCGAGCTGGAAATCCAGGCGGTCGAAGCGGCCGCCGAAGCGGATGCCGCGCTTTTTTCGGGCTTCCGCCGCTTCGAGCGGGAGCTGATGATCGAATACATGCGGATGATCGTCGAGAACGCGCGCAAGATCTAAACGCGCATTCCCGCCGACCTTGCATCATCACGGGCAGCAGGCACCGGCTGCGGCGGACGGTCCGCAGCAGGAAGCCGTCTTGCGGTTTTCCTCCGCCAGCCAGCGATCGCGCGGCTTGCAGCTTGCCGGGCGGGCGGCGAGTTCCACATGCAATGCGCCGTTGCGAAGGACAGGCGTCGACGCGCAATAGAGCTGCATCGGCCGGATCCCGTCGCTGACTTCGAACGTCAGTTTTGCCGAACCGTCGATGTTCACATGCTCGGACACCTTGCGGATGATCGCCGAGAATTTGCCCGCCGTCATATGGGTGCGGTCGCCCTCCTCGATATCCCAGAGCTGCACGAAAATCTCCGACCAGGCTTCGGGATTGGCGCCGCAATCCAGAGCGGAAAACTGGCCCGCCTTGACTTCGGTGACATGATAACCCGGCCTTACCGGTCGCCCGTCGTAGTAGAATACCAGGGGCTGATCGCTGGCACCCGCCAAAGTATCGAGCAGGAAGCCCAGGCTGATATCGTCGTGCAGAACCGGCTTGTCTATCGCGTTCATTTGGGTTACTCCATATTTCAATGATTCAAGGATTGTTGAAATATGGATGAACGTCAAGCCCTCGCGTCATTCGGCGCACTCTCGCAGGAAACCCGCCTGCAGATCGTGCGGATGCTGGTCGTGGCCGGACCGGCCGGCATGGCGGCGGGGACGATCGCCGAGAAGCTGGACGTATCGCCCTCGAACGTGTCCTTTCACCTCAAGGAACTGGACCGGGCCGGCCTCATCTCCCAGCAGCGGGAATCCCGCTCGATCATCTATTCCGCCAATTTCGAAGCGCTCGGCGGCCTCGTCCGCTTCCTGATGGAAGACTGCTGCGCCGGGCATCCGGAGATCTGCGCGCCGGCCGCCGAGGTGGCCGCCTGCTGCGCCCCTGCACCCAAGGAGAACCTGCAATGACCGCCGATCGCGTTTACAATGTTCTTTTTCTCTGCACCGGCAACTCCGCCCGCTCAATCATCGCCGAAGCGATCCTCAACCGGCTCGGCACGGGCAAATTCAAGGCCTATTCGGCCGGCTCCCAGCCGAAGGGCGAAGTGCATCCCTATACGATCGACCTGCTGAAGGGTCTGAACTACCGGACGGAGTTTGCCCGCTCGAAGAACTGGGATGAGTTTGCCGCGCCGGGCGCGCCGCAGATGGATTTCGTCTTCACCGTCTGCGACAACGCCGCCAGCGAGTCTTGCCCGGTCTGGCCGGGCCAGCCGATGACGGCGCATTGGGGCGTACCGGATCCGGCCGCTGCCGAGGGGGAAGAAGCCGAGCGACGGTTTGCATTCGCGGAAACATACCGCATGCTGCACAACCGCATTTCCATATTCACCAGCCTGCCCATGACCACGCTCGACAAGCTCGCGCTGCAGAAACGTCTCGACGAAATCGGCCGCGATTTGCCGAAGGCAGGTTGATCCCCATGTTCGACCTGTCCCGCCGACTGACGACCGAAGCCCTCGGCACCGCCATGCTGGTCGCGACCGTGGTCGGCTCCGGCATCATGGCCGACCGGCTGTCGGCGGACGTGGCGATTTCGCTGCTCGGCAATACCATCCCCACCGGCGCCATGCTCGTCGTGCTGATCACGCTGCTCGGTCCGATTTCAGGAGCGCATTTCAATCCGGCGGTCACGATGGTGTTTGCGCTGAGGCGGGAGATACCCGTCCGCGTGGCATGTTTCTACATTGCCGTGCAATTTGCAGGCGGTGTCGCCGGGACTATTCTGGCGCATGCGATGTTCGATCTGCCGCTCTGGCAGGTATCCGCCACGATCCGGACCGGACCGGGCCAGTGGCTCGCCGAGGTGGTTGCCACTTTCGGCCTCGTCCTCACGATCCTCGCCGGCCTGCGTTTCCGCTCCGACGCTATTCCGTGGCTGGTTGGCCTCTATATCACCGCCGCCTACTGGTTCACCGCCTCGACCTCGTTTGCCAATCCGGCCGTCGCCATGGCACGGTCGCTCACGGATACCTTTGCCGGCATCCGGCCCGGCGACCTTCCGGGCTTCATCCTTGCCGAGATCGCAGGCGCTTCGGTGGCGCTGCTGCTCACCGGCTGGTTGCTGGCGGAGAGCAAACCCCTTACCCAACCGCTCGCACATATGAAGGGCGCAGAATGACCATGGACGTCACCATCTATCACAATCCCGATTGCGGCACTTCGCGCAACACGCTTTCCATGATCCGCAATGCCGGCATCGAGCCGACCGTGATCGAATATCTGAAGACACCGCCGACGCGCGGTGAGCTCATCCAGATGATCGCGGATGCGGGGCTCACCGTGCGGCAGGCGATCCGTGAAAAGGGCACGCCCTATGCGGAGCTTGGCCTCGACGACCAGGCGCTTTCCGATGATCAATTGCTCGACGCGATGCTGAAGGATCCGATCCTGATCAACCGCCCATTCGTCATTACGCCGCTCGGCACCCGCCTGGCGCGGCCGTCCGAGGCGGTCCTGGACATTCTGCCGGATACCCACAAGGGTCCCTTCGCCAAGGAGGACGGCGAGCAGGTGCTCGACGCCGAAGGCAAACGCATTGTCTGAACGCATGCCCGTTGCCGCCGTTTTGGCGCTCGGCGTCACGCAGATCATCGGGTACGGCACCCTCTACTACAGTTTCAGCATCCTTGCGCCGGATATGGCGGCGCACTTCTCGTGGTCCAGCGAATGGATCTTCGGTGCGCTTTCCGCAGCGCTTCTGATCGGCGGGCTCACCGCACCGTGGCTCGGGGCGCTGTTCGACCGGATCGGCGCCGGCCGGGTGATGACCATCGGTTCGGCCACTGCCGCCGCGGCATTGGCCGCCTGCGCCATGGCCCCCGGCAAGGCCACGTTCGTCATGGCGCTGATTGCGATCGAGGTCGCCGCCAATCTCGTACAATATGGCGCTGCCTTCGCCCTTCTGGTGCAGCTTCGGCCGCAGGTTGCGCTGCGCAGCATCACCTATCTCACCCTGATCGCCGGTTTCGCCTCGACGATCTTCTGGCCGGTCACCGCCACCCTGCACGCCTATCTTTCCTGGCAGGATGTCTACCTCGTGTTCGCGGCACTCAACCTGCTGGTCTGCCTGCCGCTGCATGCCTGGCTGTCGCGCGGTGAGGCGCTGCGAAAGGTCGCGTCCTCGGACGCACCT
This sequence comes from Hyphomicrobiales bacterium, assembly GCA_900471605.1. Taxonomy (GTDB): domain Bacteria; phylum Pseudomonadota; class Alphaproteobacteria; order Rhizobiales; family Rhizobiaceae; genus Neorhizobium. Next base: position 17,874 of record UCEY01000062.1, read on the forward strand.
GTCCGAACCGAGGGCATTCTGTCGCCTGAACTTCGGTTCATGGGCTTTATGCTGATGGTCGCCGGCTTTTCGCTGCAGTCGCTGGTGAGCTCCGCCGTGCTCGTCCACATGGTACCGCTGCTTTCAGGCCTCGGCCTCGGCACGAGTGCGGCTCTTGTCGGCACATTGTTCGGCCCTTCCCAAGTACTTAGCCGGCTTATCAATATGACTTTCGGCCGAAACTTGCAGCCGCTTCGCCTCGCGCTGATCGGGGCAACGCTGCTTCCGGCCGGCGTTCTGGTCTTGGTCCTGACGGCGCCGTCGGTGCCCGGAGCGATGCTGTTTGCCGTCATCTTCGGCATGGGTAACGGGCTTTTGAGCATCGTCACCGGAACCCTTCCGCTGACGCTGTTCGGCAGCGACGGTTACGGCAAATTGCAGGGCAAGATGATGTCGGCCCGATTGATCGCCTCGGCCATCGCCCCGTTCGTCCTGGCACTCTCCATGCAATGGTTGGGTTTCATCTGGTCGCTTTCGATCACGGCGGCGCTTGGCACTCTTGCTGTCCTCGCCTTCCGCGCCATCGACGGGCTCGTCCGCGGGGCGAGCCGTTTGGGCTAGGACGCTCGCCCCTCCCGCGCTTTACCATTGTCTCTTGCGCCCCGGACTTGCTAACAAGGTCGGGCATTCGAAACGTTGGACCGCTTCCCGCCTCCTGGGCTCGGGGTCTCGCACTTCAAAGACAGGATTCCGCATGACCGATCTTTCCTCCGTCCTCGACCGCGCCGACCAGAACCTTCCTGCAAGTCTCGAGCGCCTGTTCGGCCTCGTCCGCATCAAGTCGATCTCCACCGACCCGGCCTTCGAGGCCGATTGCCGGAAGGCCGCCGAATGGCTGGCGGCCGAACTGAAGGATCTCGGCTTCGAGGCGTCGGTTCGGGATACGACCGGCCATCCGATGGTCGTCGGCCATCACCCGGGCGCAAGCGAGGATGCGCCTCATGTGCTGTTTTATGGCCATTACGACGTCCAGCCGATCGACCCTATCGAACTCTGGGAAGACGATCCCTTCGATCCCAAGGTCAAGGAGCTGGGCCCCGGCCGCAAGGTGCTGACCGGTCGCGGTGTTGCCGACGACAAGGGCCAGCTGATGACCTTCGTCGAGGCCTGCCGTGCCTACAAGGATGTGCATGGCTCGCTGCCGGTGCGCGTCACCATTCTCTTCGAAGGCGAAGAGGAATCCGGCTCGCCGTCGCTGACACCCTTCCTGGAAGCTAACGCCGCCGAACTGAAGGCCGATTACGCGCTGGTCTGCGATACCGGCATGTGGGACACGGATACGCCGGCGATCACCGCATCGCTGCGCGGTCTGGTCGGCGAGGAAGTCATCGTCACCGCCGCCAATCGCGACCTTCATTCCGGCATGTATGGCGGGGCGGCCGCCAACCCGATCCAGATCCTGTCGAAAATCCTCGCCGGCCTGCATGACGATACCGGCCGTGTGACGCTCGAAGGTTTTTACGACGGCGTCGAGGAGACCCCGTCCAACATCAAGGCGGCCTGGGAGAGCCTGGTCAGCGGACGCGGCGATTTCCTCGGCGAGGTGGGCCTGTCGGAACTGGCCGGCGAAAAGGGCCGTTCGCTGCTCGAACTGCTCTGGGCGCGGCCGACCTGCGAATTCAACGGCATCAGCGGCGGATACGAGGGTCAGGGTTTCAAGACCGTGATCGCCTCGAAGGCTTCGGCAAAAGTGTCCTGCCGTCTCGTCGGCGGCCAGGACCCGGAAAAGATCCGCGAGAGTTTTCGCGCCTATGTGCGCTCGAAGATCCCAGCCGATTGCTCGGTGGAGTTCCTGAAGCATGGCGGCTCGCCGGCGATCCAGCTCGGTTATGATTCCCCGCTGCTCACCAAGGCGAAAACTGCACTTTCGGAGGAATGGCCGAAGCCTGCTCTGGTCGTCGGCGTCGGCGGTTCGATCCCGATCGTCGGCGATTTCCAGAAGATGCTCGGCATGGAATCGCTGCTGGTCGGATTCGGCCTCAGCGACGACCGCATCCATTCGCCGAACGAAAAATACGACCTGCGCTCCTTCCACAAGGGCATCCGCTCCTGGGCGCGCATCATCGCGGCACTCGCTGCCTGAGCTTGAAACGCAAAAGGGCTGACGTGTCTCCACGCCAGCCCAAAAAACAAAAAGGCCGGGCAAGCCCGACCTTTCCACTCCCACTCATTGGTGCCAGTACATCCGTGGTCACTCTAGATGGGACAAGCATTTCCGGCGCGGCCACTTTCGACCTTTTCAGATCACCGCGGCTCTAGCGGTCATCGTCTCTCTGCGAGGTAAACATTCCGTTAACGCGGATATGGAAACTGCTTCGAGACGGCACGGTCGCCCGTATTTGCCCTGACACGCATGATCGCTGAAGCTTTGTGAAGCCCGACCACGCGGTGCGCCGGAAACGCTATTGATCCTCAAATGGGAACGGTGCTCTGCCTTTACAAGAGGCTAAACTTAGAATTTCTCTAAACAATGGAATGCGGCATTTCCAAAACGCAGAAAGGCCGGACGGGCCGGCCTTTCCAATCTCAAGACCTTGGTCTTCAGCAGATCATGCGCCCTGGAGGCGGTCTGCGGAAACCTTGCCCGAACGCTTGTCGCTGACGAGTTCGTAGGAGATCTTCTGACCGTCCTTGAGCTGGCCGAGGCCGGCGCGCTCAACGGCAGAGATGTGAACGAAGACGTCCTGCGAACCGTCGTCAGGCTGGATGAAGCCGTAGCCCTTGGTTGCGTTGAACCACTTTACAGTACCGGTAGCCATAACGATGCCTTTCCCTTGCAAATATGACCGACTATTCCACGCTCGCGCCTGGAACGTTGAAGTTTCGTATTTGAAGAGAGATCGTCGCAAACGCCGCAAGGCGCTTAGTGCTGGCTATCAAACAAATATCGATGGCGAACCAAATAGGGTCTTCGCGCAAAAAGGTCAAGATCGGGAAATTTAAGCGCTGCCTTCAAAAGCGAAATCGTCAACGTTTTCAAGGCGCATAAAACAGAAAACCCGGCGCGGGAGGAGGTGCGCCGGGTTTCCGATACTGACCAACAACTGGGAGGAGGAGGTGTTGTCGGTCCCATCGGAGGCGCTGGGAGGAGGAGTGCGCCCGCCGATGATTTGAATATAGAGAATCCAAGCTTAAAAAACAGTCACGATATCGCAGTGCAGCATTGCAATTCTCGCATGGCTTCACTGGCCACTTGCCGCGGGCGGCAACCTGCGCCAATTTCGCAAGCATGAGCCTCGAATCCGTCCGCGCCTTTTTCGCCGTCCACGCCCCCGACATCGACGTCATCATCACCGAGCAAAGTTCGGCGACGGTGCCGCTGGCCGCGGCCGCCCATGGGGTGGCACCCGAGCAGATCGCCAAGACCATCTGCGTGCGGGCCGGTGACGTGACAGCGCTTGTTGTGATGTCCGGAACCAGCCGTTTGGACAATCGTAAGTTCCGGGATCATTTCGGCGCCAAGCCGCGCATGCTGGGCGGCGATGACGTGGCTGAGATCACCAGCCATCCGGTCGGCGGCGTGTGCCCCTTCGGGCTGCCTTCGCCGATCCCCATCTATTGCGATGTGTCGCTGAGGAAGTTTTCGGAAGTGGTTCCCGCGGCCGGCGCCATCAATGCCGCGGTGCGCATCAGCCCTGAACACATGGCGGACCTGACCGCAGCGACCTGGGTCGATGTCGGTCAGGATCCTGTTTCGGACGGTGATGGGGTCTCCTAGAAACGGCCGTTCAGATAGCGATCGTACCAGGCGTGCTTGCTTTCCGCCGAAGCCGTCGCAACCACATAACCGATGGCAAAGCCTATGGCGCCGATCAGGGTGAACAGCGTCGTCGTGGCGGCTGGATGTTCGCGGATCGTGCCGGCAACCGAACTCGCTTCACTCTGGACATAGCTCGCGGCGCTGCCTGCACGCTCGGCGACCTTGTCATATGCGGCGCCGGTCTTTTCAGCCAGCATCTCGCGCAGGCTGGCGATCTCGGAGCGAAGCGTCGCAATCTCGGTCTTGAAGTTTTCGCTGGGTTCGTGATCGAAGGAGGGCGTCTCCGACTTCACGGTTGTATTCAGGTTTCTGATTGGCTCTGCCATACCGGCCTCCTTGGTTGAGCGAGAGATCGGTCAACTGTCGAAGGCCCGATAGGTTCCTCCTCCGGGCAATAAGCCTAACGGCTTTTGGCAAGCGCCTCCGCAAGCGCTGCGAGCTTTTCCTTGTCGTCCGAACCCTTTTGAAGGGAGTTCACGAGGATCAGCGCCAGCGCCTCCGCATCGGGGCTCGCCTTATCGATTTCATGTTCGGCGCAGGCCTGATCAAAGACCTGCTGCAGCAGACTGAGCTGCTCGGGATTGACAGGATTTCGGACCATTTGCGTAGGCATCTAACCCTCCCGATCATAAAGCCGCCACCGGCGGCCCCTCCCGCCGCGCCCTGTTCTGCAACGGGGCCGGAGGAAATTACCAGCGGCCTTCTATTGCGACGGCCTTGCGCCGGCCTTATCGGCAGCGGGGACCAAAGGTCTACAAGCCACAGGAGCCCGGATTTTGAGCCTTGGCTAATAAATTGACAATAACAATAATCGACGGGTGCAATATAAGGGTGGACCCGTAGGGAATACTACCTATCCGGGTCCATTGAGGGTATCCGCGGTCGCGGCGACGAAGCTGAAGGGTGGGTTATGCCATGCCGGCGGGATCGCCAATCGGCAGAAGGGCTGGATCGAGCGTCGGATCCTGGGGGTTCTTGCTGTCGCCCGGATCCTGCGCCGGGGTCAGCGGTGGCTTTTCCTGGACGCGGTCCGGAACCCCGTCTGTCGGCGTCGGGCCGCGCGGGGTTTCAGGGCTGGGCGTCGGGATAGGGTTTCGGTTCGGCATGATGGCCTCCTTTTCCTGTCGAAGAGCCAACGGCTGAACTGCCACACGGTTCCGAGGCGTCAGTTCCGTGGCCACAAAAGCCCATCACCCTAACGATACCAGCGCCGGTCGCGGGAAGCCGACGACACGCCGAGCATATAGCCGACCGCCAGACCGAGCAGGCCGACGACTGCGACTGCCGAGCCTGTGGCTGCAGGATGATCGACGGCATGAGCCGCCACCATGCCCGCTTCGTCCCTGACATGGTCAACGGCGGATTTCGTGCGGGCGGTTACGCCGGTCTCTTTGGCGACATCACCGGTAAAGCCGGCGGTGAGGTTCTTCTTGGCCATGGACGTCTCCTTTTCCGGAAACAACACACAAGCAGAACAGGAGGTTCCGTCTTCGGCGTCCGTTCCGAAAAAGAGGGATCTCGCCCGACGAGAAAAGAAGCCCGCGCCAAGGGAGACCGGCGCGGGCAAAACGACTATTCGGTGACTTTAGCCTGCCCTTCGGACTGCTTCAGCACGGCGGCTTCCTCGCGGGGGTCCATTTTCGGAGCCGCGATGCTTGCCGTGGTGACTTCCTTGTCCACCTTGGCGGACGCCGTGACGTCGTGGCCGGCGCATTCCGCAAGGGCTGCGGTGGACGACAGGCCGAGCACGGCGGCGATGACGAGAACTGTCTTCATGCCATTCTCCTTTCGCTGTGGTTGCAAAACAAAAGTAACCCGCAACGCAATGAACCCGAAATCACGAATTCGCGTTTCGGGCTGCCATCCTATTATCTGTTTGTCGTCGCCCGGAGGCGATCACATCAGCTTTGAAAGGGTCTCGCGGTTGACGAAAATATCCGTCTTTCCAGCTTCATAAGCGGGATGGCTGAATTCCAGCATCCCCTTTTCAGGTATTTCCAGCGCCTGCTTGACGGTGACCAGCCCGACCGGAACACGCTGGTCGCCGTTGCGGACAACGGCCTCAACGATTTTGTGCATATCCTCCCCTCCTCCAAGGCGGAATCCGTCATAACGCGGATCTTGCCTCCTTGTTCCATCAGGAATCAGATTTTTTTAAGGTCGGATATGGTCTGGGTCAGCTTTTGTGACATAGACGAACACCCTGCATTGCAGGGCGTTGCGGCATTTCAATGAAGGTCCAGCGGCAGCTGGATGCCTTTGGGAATATTCGGGCGTCGCTGGTTGGCGATCTGGATCTTCTGGAACGTCTCGCGCCGGCGCTGGGCTTCAGCCTCACGCAGGGCCTTCGATGCCGCGACTGCGGCCATTGCGCGTTCGATCACCTGTTCGGTTCTGCTCATCAGCACCCTCCAAATGTTCTCTATTTGTTCTCATAAATAGAAATGCAAGTCAAGCGATTCAAGAAGTACCGGGCGATAAACCATTCCTTTACGCCTCCTTAAATCGCCGCATTTAGAGTCCAGCGAAAGCTTGGGCGATCAGACATTCGAGTAACAGCCTGTTTTGACAGGCGCGTAACGGGGGTATGCCGGCTCACCATGGCAGCCAGAGGCAGATCAGACAAACGCGTTGAGCCATCCTTCGAAGGTTCGCGGCCGAGCGACGATTTCCGTCTCGACGCTGACGAACGGGTCGTGGGCAACGGCCGGCCCGGCAGGCGCCCATCGAGAGCCGAAAGCGAGGATCGCGACGAGCGCCCGGAACGCAACCGCCCCTCCCGCAACAAAAAAGCTCCACCTCGTCGCCAGGGCGGCGGCTTTTTCGCGCCGTTGCGCAGACTGGTCTACTGGTGTTTCGTGCTCGGCATCTGGGCCGGCATCGGCGTCGGAGGGCTTGTGCTTTATTACGGCGCCAGAATGCCGGCCGCCAGCACCTGGTCCATTCCCGACCGTCCGCCGAACATGAAGATCACCGCCGTCGACGGCTCGGTCGTCGCCAATCGCGGCTCGACCGGCGGCGAAGCCCTGGCGCTCGAGGAAATGTCGCCCTACCTGCCGCAGGCGGTCATCGCCATCGAGGACCGGCGCTTCTATTCCCATTTCGGCGTCGATCCGCTGGGCCTGGCGCGCGCCTTCGTCAACAACCTGACCGGCCAGCCGATCCAGGGCGGTTCGACCATCACCCAGCAGCTCGCCAAGAACCTGTTCCTCTCGCCCGACCGCACGTTCGAACGCAAGATCCAGGAAGTACTCCTTTCCTTCTGGCTGGAGCACAAGTTCACCAAGGACCAGATTCTGGCCATGTATCTGAACCGGGTGTTCTTCGGTTCGAACGCCTATGGCGTGGAGGCGGCCTCCCGGCGCTATTTCAACAAGTCCGCCCGCGACGTGAATCTCGGCGAGGCGGCGACGCTTGCCGGCCTGCTGAAGGCCCCCTCCCGCCTGTCACCCGCCCGCGATCCGAAGGCGGCCGAAGCCCGCGCCCAGGTCGTGCTCGGCACCATGCGCGAGGAAGGCTACGTTACCGACAGCGACCTCAAGACCGCCATGTCGCAGCCGCCGACCAAGGCCAAGAGCTACTGGACCGGCGCCCAGCATTATGCCGCCGACATGGTTGTCGACGAGGTGAAAAGCCTTATCGGCGAGCCGAAGGTCGACGTGACCGTCGAAACGACGCTCGACATGCGCCTTGAGGCCGCCGCCGAAAAGTCGCTGAACGACGTGCTCAAGAAGGAGGGCGGCAAGCTCAACGCCTCGCAGGCGGCCCTCGTCTCGGTCGATGCGACCGGCGCGATCCGGGCGCTGGTCGGCGGCCGCGATTATGCGACGAGCCAGTTCAACCGCGCCGTCAAGGCGAAACGGCAGCCGGGTTCCGCCTTCAAGCCCTTCGTTTATGCCGCCGCGCTCGAAGCCGGCGCCCGGCCGGACTCGATCGTCAACGACGCGCCGGTGAAGATCGGCAACTGGTCTCCGGAGAATTTTGACGAGAAATACCGCGGTCCGGTGACTTTGGCCTCCGCCTTCGCGCAGTCGCTCAATACGATCGCGGCGCAGCTCGTCATGCAGGTCGGGCCGGACAAGGTGGTGAGCCTCGCCCACCGGCTCGGCGTCGATTCCGACATCCAGTCGAATGCCTCGATCGCGCTCGGCACCTCGGAAGTCTCGCTGGTCGAGCTGACCTCGGCCTACGCGTCGTTCATGAACGGCGGCTACAAGGCGACGCCGCATATCGTCAAGCGCATCACCGACCCGGATGGCAAGGTGCTTTACGAGGCCGACTACGCCAATCCTCCCCGCGTGCTGAGCGAACCCGTGGCTGCGACGATGAACGGCATGATGAACCGCGTCATCAACGAAGGCACCGGCAAGGCCGCCAGGATCGATGGCTGGCAGGCGGCCGGCAAATCGGGCACGACCCAGTCGTTCCGGGATGCGCTTTTTGTCGGTTACACCAGCATCATGACGACCGGCATCTGGTTCGGCAACGACGACGGCGCCTTCATGAAAAAGGTGACGGGCGGCGGCCTGCCGGCAAAGGCCTGGAAGGAATATATGACGGCAGCGATGAAGGGTTACACGCCGACGCCGCTGTTCGGCACCGGCCGCGGCCTCGATCTGCCCCCTGCCGCACCCCAGCCGGATTCGCCCTCGACCACGATCGGCGACATCATTTCCGGCATCCTGCCCGGCAGCCGCCGCACCCAGGAGGAATTGCCCGCAGATTATCCGCCGGCGCCGCGCCCTCCTGCCCAGGATTCCGCCTCGATCGAACGGGAGCCGGCCCGCGTGCGGCCCGTCTATGGCGACAATCAGGGTTATGACAACCGGGACAGCAGACAGAGCTACGACAACCGGCCGGTCTATGGCGACCGCGGCCGCCATAGTGACGTGATACCGCCCGGCGAAGTCCCGGTCCGCGACTATCGGCAGTATCGCGGCCCCTACGATTCGCCCGCTCCAATGCCGCCGGGCGCGATCGGCGGCGGCCCCGTTCCGCCCGGCGAGGTCGGTGTTGCGGGCCCCAGGGGCCAGCCGAGGCAGACCACGCTTTTCGACGTGATCATGGGCCAGTGAAGCGTATTCCCAGTATTGCTCGGCAAACTGTTCTTTTTGCTCGGATCCGGGCGATTTCTCGCCTTGCAGTCCTAAAAACCCGTCCTTATATACGCCGCATGACCGCAGCCGATGCTGCGAAACCATCCCAGTCGAGGAATCGTCAGTGGAATGCCTTAAAGGGGTTCCGACGGTTCGCTTAAAGGAGAGAGAAGAAATGGCAAAAGTAATTGGCATCGACCTCGGAACCACCAACTCCTGCGTCGCCATCATGGACGGCAAAGATGCTAAGGTGATCGAGAACGCCGAAGGCGCGCGTACCACGCCCTCCATGGTCGCATTTTCCGATGACGGCGAACGCCTCGTCGGCCAGCCGGCCAAGCGCCAGGCGGTGACCAACCCCACCAACACCCTCTTCGCCGTCAAGCGCCTGATCGGCCGCCGCTACGAAGATCCGACCGTTGAAAAGGACAAGGGCCTCGTTCCCTTCGACATCACCAAGGGTGACAACGGCGATGCCTGGGTCAAGGCACAGGGCAAGGCTTATTCTCCCGCCCAGATCTCCGCGATGATCCTTCAGAAGATGAAGGAAACCGCCGAATCCTATCTCGGTGAAAAGGTCGAGAAGGCCGTCATCACCGTTCCGGCATACTTCAACGACGCGCAGCGCCAGGCCACCAAGGACGCGGGCCGCATCGCAGGTCTTGAAGTTCTCCGCATCATCAACGAGCCGACTGCTGCCGCTCTCGCCTATGGCCTCGACAAGAAGGACGGCAAGACGATCGCCGTCTACGACCTTGGCGGCGGCACGTTCGACATCTCGGTTCTCGAAATCGGCGACGGCGTCTTCGAAGTGAAGTCCACCAACGGCGATACCTTCCTCGGTGGTGAAGACTTCGACATGCGTCTGGTCGAATATCTCGCAGCCGAGTTCAAGAAGGACAACGGCATCGACCTGAAGAACGACAAGCTCGCCCTGCAGCGCCTCAAGGAAGCTGCCGAAAAGGCCAAGATCGAACTCTCCTCCTCGCAGCAGACCGAAATCAACCTGCCGTTCATCACGGCAGACGCTTCCGGCCCGAAGCACCTGACGCTGAAGCTGACCCGCGCCAAGTTCGAAAGCCTGGTCGACGATCTCGTCCAGCGCACCATCGCACCGTGCAAGGCAGCGCTGAAGGATGCCGGCGTCACCGCGGCTGAAATCGATGAAGTGGTTCTCGTCGGCGGCATGAGCCGCATGCCGAAGGTCCAGGAAGTCGTCAAGCAGCTGTTCGGCAAGGAGCCGCACAAGGGCGTCAACCCGGATGAAGTGGTCGCGCTCGGCGCTGCCATCCAGGCCGGCGTTCTGCAGGGCGACGTCAAGGACGTTCTGCTGCTCGACGTGACCCCGCTGTCGCTCGGCATCGAAACGCTCGGTGGCGTCTTCACCCGCCTGATCGACCGCAACACGACGATCCCGACCAAGAAGAGCCAGACCTTCTCGACCGCCGAGGACAACCAGCAGGCCGTGACGATCCGCGTCAGCCAGGGCGAACGCGAAATGGCCGCCGACAACAAGCTGCTCGGCCAGTTCGACCTCGTCGGCCTGCCGCCGTCGCCGCGCGGCATGCCGCAGATCGAAGTCACCTTCGACATCGACGCCAACGGCATCGTCCAGGTTTCGGCCAAGGACAAGGGCACCGGCAAGGAACAGCAGATCCGCATCCAGGCCTCCGGTGGCCTCTCCGACGCCGAGATCGAGAAGATGGTCAAGGACGCCGAGGCCAATGCCGAAGCCGACAAGAAGCGCCGTGCCGGCGTCGAAGCCAAGAACCAGGCCGAAAGCCTCGTTCACTCGACCGAAAAGTCGGTGAAGGAATATGGCGACAAGGTTTCCGAGACCGACCGCAAGGCGATCGAGGATGCCATCGCTTCGCTGAAGACCGCCATCGAAGCCTCCGAGCCGGATGCCGATGACATCCAGGCGAAGACGCAGACCCTGATGGAAGTGTCCATGAAGCTTGGTCAGGCCATCTACGAGGCCCAGCAGGCCGAAGGCGGCGCAGGTTCCGAAGGTGGCAAGGACGATATCGTCGATGCCGACTACGAAGAAGTCAAGGACGACAAGAAGTCCGCCTGATCCGCCGGTTGCCTGATGATCAGACCTCGACCATAGTTGCCTTCTAGTATCCGGCTGCCTTCGTGCAGCCGGAATCCTTTCCGGAGCCGGTTACCTCCATGGCAAAAGCAGACTTTTACGAAACGCTGGGTGTCGGCAAGACCGCCGACGAGAAGGAGCTGAAAAGCGCCTTCCGCAAGCTCGCGATGAAATATCATCCCGACAAGAATCCGGGCGACGCAGAAGCCGAAAAGAAGTTCAAGGAGATCGGCGAGGCCTACGAGACCTTGAAGGATCCCCAGAAGCGCGCGGCCTATGACCGCTTCGGCCATGCCGCCTTCGAACACGGCGGAATGGGCGGCGGTGGCGGCGGCTTCTCCGGCGCAGGCGCCGGTGGCTTCTCCGACATCTTCGAAGACATCTTTGGCGAGATGATGGGCGGCGGACGCGCTCGGCGTTCGTCCGGCGGCCGCGAACGCGGCGCCGATCTTCGCTACAATATGGAAATCACGCTGGAAGAAGCGTTTGCCGGCAAGACGGCGCAGATCCGGGTTCCGACCTCGATCACCTGCGACGTCTGTTCCGGCTCGGGCGCCAAGCCCGGCACCCAGCCGAAGACCTGCGGCACCTGCCAGGGCTCCGGCCGCGTGCGCGCAAGCCAGGGCTTCTTCTCGGTGGAACGCACCTGCCCGACCTGCCACGGCCGCGGCCAGACGATCACCGACCCCTGTGGCAAGTGCCACGGCCAGGGCCGCGTCACCGAAGAACGTTCGCTGTCGGTCAACATCCCGGCCGGCATCGAGGACGGCACCCGCATCCGCCTGCAGGGCGAAGGCGAGGCCGGCACGCGCGGCGGACCTGCAGGAGACCTCTACATCTTCCTGTCGGTAAAACCGCACCAGTTCTTCCAGCGCGACGGCGCCGACCTCTATTGCGCCGTGCCGATCTCCATGACGACGGCTGCCCTCGGCGGTACGTTCGACGTGGCGACCCTCGACGGAACCAAATCCCGCGTGACGGTGCCCGAAGGCACCCAGCCGGGTAAACAGTTCCGCCTGAAGGCCAAGGGCATGCCGGTGTTGAGATCCAGCCAGACGGGCGATCTCTACATCCAGATCCAGATCGAGACGCCGCAGAAGCTCACCAAGCGGCAGCGCGAGCTGCTACAGGAATTCGAGGAACTGTCCTCGAAGGAGAACAATCCGGAATCGACGGGCTTCTTCGCCCGGATGAAGGAATTCTTCGAAGGCTGAGGTTTTACGACCTGATTTTGAAGCCGTCCGCGACAGGCCGTTGCGGGCGGCTTTTTCATGGGGCGCGTTCTGGCCTGCGGGCCTTTCGGACTGCTGAAGGTGGCTCTGGCTGGCGACCGGTCCCGGTTGACGCTTGATCGTGCCGAGCGGCCGAGCGTGGATGGATGGGCCTCGAACAGGCGGCGTCCGTCCTCGTATTGAGCTCAGCCGAGTTCCTGCGCGAGCCCGATGAGCAACCCTTCGGGCCCGCGGATGTAACAAAGCCGGTACGCGTCTTCATATCGGACGACCTCGCCGACGAGCTGCGCGCCGCGCCTGCGCAGCCTTTCAAGCGTGTCGTCGATATCATCCACGGCGAACATCACGCGGAGGTAGCCCAGAGCGTTGACCGGGGCGTTCCGATGGTCTGCGACCACTGCGGGCCTGAGGAAGCGGGAGAGCTCGATCCGGCTGTGGCCGTCCGGCGTGCGCATCATGGCAATCTCCACGTGCTGGTCGCCCAGTCCGGTGATGCGTCCGGCCCATTCTCCTTCGATCATCGCCCGTCCTTCGAACTCGAGGCCGAGTTCGCGAAAGAAATCGATCGCCCCTTCGAGGTCTTCGACGACGATTCCAACGTTATCCATCCGCTTGAGCGCCATGTTTCGTTCTCCGGTTTGTCTGTCCGATCGATAAGGCGTTGGCCTCTTCCAACAAAGGACGGCCGAGGCGCCCCGACGCCGACAACCCTCAACGCCCAAAATTCGCGTCTGTTCAGATCATGCCGGAGTCGGCGATTTCGGCCGGCCTGTTTTCAGGCCAGCGACTGGATCGACGCACTGGCGAGGATCATGGCGAAGAGGAAGAGGCAGGCGGCGGCGGTGCGGCGCACGATGATCGGTCTGACCTCGAAACGTTCGGTCCTCCGCATCAGGCTGCCGAAGGCGATCCAGCCATTGGCGGTCAACAGCACCAGCATGGCAAACAGCCCGAGCCAGGGCAGCAGGGCCGAAAGGCCGCCATGCGGCATGATGACGAGCGCGATGATCAGCGCCTTGGGGTTCAACACCGTGGTGACGAAGACCTGCCGGAGGGACACTTCCACCGTTTCCTTCGTCTGCTTTCCGGACACCCACAGGCGAAAACCGAGGTAAAGCACCCAGGCGCCGGCCATAAGCTTCACCCAGACCGAAGCCTGGGGATAGGCATCGAAGAAAGGGGCAGCAAGCGTCGCGACCGGCACGATCACCAGCAGATAACCGCCGATTTCACCGGCGATCAGCGGCAGGCTCTTCGTCCAGCCCTGCGCATATCCCCCAAGCGCCATCAGCGTATTGGTCGGCCCCGGCGTGCAGAGAAGCAGGAAGATGGCGAGGGTAAATTCCGTGGGGGTCATTGCGCTGCCTGTTGACGTGCCGGCATGGCCCGGCGGCTTCCCTCTAGCAGGATTTTCGGCGCGCCGGTTGACACCCGTCAAATCACCTTACTTTACCGGGGGCGGCATGCGGGCCACAAACCAGCCGAAATATTTCTGGATCGCCGGCGCCACGACAAATACGATCGACAGAACCATGATCGGGGCGATCAGGATCGTTCGATGCCATACCGCCCAGCCCTCGGTGAGCGGCGCAAGGATATAGAGAAGCGTCGTGATCAGCGGATAGACGGCGAGGATCATGACGAGCGAAAGGCGCGCCTTCGAGGGATTGACGCGGGTGGGCGTGGGTTGCAATTGGGCCTCCTCAGGCTTGGTGCGTGCAAGGGATTGAGGGCGAACGTTATTGTGGTTATCGTGACCTTGATAGAAACGATCCGTTTCGATTGCGTTCATATAACGAAACGGTCCGTTTCGTTCAAGGGGATTTGTGCCATGGCGATTGAAATTTTTCCCGGAAGATCTTCATGACGGGAAAAAAGGCGCCGCCGGCCCGCCGCACCTCGATCGGTGCACAACGCAACCCCGACAGCCAGGATGCTATTCTTCGCGCTGCGGAGGACATCCTCGTCGAGGGGGGGCTCGGAGCGTTTTCGATCGAAGCCGTCGCCCGGCGGGCCCATGCGGGAAAGCCGACCATCTACCGATGGTGGCCCACGCGCGCGACCCTGCTCCTGGATGTCTACCACCGCCAGAAATACGTCGACATCGCGCCGGATACCGGCACGATCGAGACCGATATCTTCCAGCTCCTGAACGGTTTGCTCGAGTTTTGGAACACCGGTCACGGGGGGGCGGTTTTCCGTTCCGTCATCGCCGAAGCCCAGACCGACCCGGCGGCCAGCAAGGCGCTCGCCGCCTACATGGCCGACCGATACCAGCAGGGGGGCGAGATATTCCGCCGGGCAAAGGCCCGAGGCGAAGTGGCCGACTGGGTGGTGCCCGAGCTCGCCATGGAGATCATTACGAGCTTTGTGTGGAAGAGACTGCTCACCGACCGGCTGGATATTACGCCTGACGAGCTGCGTCTCGTGGTCCGCCACCTCGTCCATGGCCTGAGGGCCCCGTAGGTCCCCGAACCTCGTCCGGTCAACCCCGACCCTTCGGGGAGATCGCGCGCTCCGGCGCAGCGCATGCGCGGCGCTGCCGAGCGGCGAGCATGATCAATAATGCGGCGGCCTGGTGATCGCCGGCGCTTCCAGCGAGGATTCCTCGAGCGTCAGAAACCGCTCGGTCAGCCGGTCGAGCTTGGCGCGCGTCTGCTCCATTACCTTCCACTGCTCGGCGAGCTGGTCGGACAATTCCTCGATCACCTTGGCCTGATGGGCGGCCAGCTCCTCGAGCTTGACCAGTCTTTCCTCGTCACTCACCGCCGCTTTCCTTTGCTGCTTTCTCGGCCTTCCAGGCCCTGACCTTGTCCGGCATGCCGTCATGCGGGCCCAGTGGCCGTTCCGGCGCGTCGTCCCACCAGTCCGGACGGCGCTGCTTCATGTCGAGATGTTTGGGATAATAAATACGATTGTCCGGCTTGTTCGGTTCGCCGACCACGAGCAGGCGAACCTCGGCATCCGTGTTGTTGATGAACGTATGCGCGAGCCCGGTGCCGGCGGGAAATCCGACGGAATCGCCGGGTTTCAGGCGATGGAGCGCGCCATCCAGCCAGACATCGGGCGTGCCTTCGATGACATGGACGAACTCTTCCTCGGCGCTTTCCGCATGCGGGAAGGACGTGCGGCGGCCGGGTGGCAATCGCTCGTGGTGGATGCCGAGCCGCGTCAGCCCGAAATGCCGGCCAAGCGCCGCGCCCACCGACATCAGCTCGTCGTCGCCACGATAGGTGCGCGTATCGGGCCTTTCGATATCGCTCCAGTGGGTAATGCAGGAAGGGCGGTCCTGGTCGGTCATAGGCTGCTCCTCTGAAAGCGGGGCAACATTAGCCGACCGGAACCGCCCGGTCCATGTTCCGGGTTGAAGATCAGGCGCGAAGGCGCGGGCGCTCGACGCGGGTCTCCCGCACGGCCTTAGTCTTGAAACGGTCGAGCAGCGAAGCCAGCCGGCCGCTGATGCCGACCAGGCTCTGGGTCGAGGCGTTGGTCTCTTCCATCAGCGCGGCGTTCTGCTGGGTGATCTGGTCCATGCTGCGGATCGCCGAATTGATCTCCTCGATACCGGAAGCCTGTTCCTGCGCCGAGCGGGCGATCGAGCCGATATGGTCATCGATCGACTTGACGCGATCGCCGATGCCGACCAGCGCCTGTCCCGTCTTGTTGACGAGTTCGACGCCGCGATGGACGTCCGTCGAAGACTGGTCGATCAGTTCCTTGATTTCCTTGGCGGCCGCAGCGGACCGCTGCGCCAGTTCACGGACTTCCTGCGCGACGACGGCGAAGCCCTTGCCCTGTTCGCCGGCGCGGGCCGCTTCCACGCCTGCATTCAGCGCCAGAAGATTGGTCTGGAAGGCGATTTCGTCGATCGCGCCGATGATCTGGGTCATCTTCTGGGAGGATTGCTCGATATCGCCCATCGCGGCGATCGCCTCTTCGACCACCTTGCCGGAGCGCACCGTTTCCGAGGCGGATTCGCGCACGATCACCTGCACTTCGCGGGTCCGCTGCGCGGCCTGGCCGGAAATCGTGGTGATCTCCTCGAGTGCCGCGGCCGTCTGCTCGAGCGCTGAGGCCTGCTGTTCCGTGCGCTTGGCCATGTTTTCGGCGGCCGACGAAATGCCGCCCGCCTCGGCGCGCACCTGCTCAACCGAGGTGCTGATCTCGCGCATCGCCGCGTCGAGTGCGCCGACGGAGGAATTGTAGTTCTTCTGCAGCTGGGCGAAATTCGGCGCCAGCTCCTGCCAGAGTTCCGATGTCAGGTCACCGCCGGACAGGCTCTTCAGCGCGCCATCGAGCGCGCCGAGCGCTGCGTCCTGCTCGGTCTTGGCCTTCTCCCGTTCGGCTTCGGACCGCTGGCGCTCGTCGCTCAGCACCTGAAGATAAACGGAGATAGCGTAATCCATGTCCAGGAGAGCCGCCTTGACTACTGCGGAGAGATGCTCGGACAGAACCTTGGCTTTCTTGTCCTGGAAAAAACCGGTCATCTCACGGGCCACCACGGCACGGATGATGCCGTCGAGGATCAGCGCGTAGCCGCCGATATACCAGCGCGGTTCGAGACCGAGGCGGGCATGCGTGCGGCCGATGGTGGAAACCCCTTCCACGTACTCGGCCTCGTATTTGCCCGATGCAATGCCCTCCCAATGAGCCGCTTGGCGGCTCTTGGCATGGGCGATATGCGCATCGTTGGAGAAAAATTTTGCCGTCTGGGGATTGCTCTTGACCTTGCGGTAGAAGGCGTCGAGCGCGGCACCGATCGTATCCTTGATGATCGGCTTTGTCTCGGCCAGAGACCGTCGCTGCTCCTGGCCGAGGCCCACAAATTCGAGGCGTTCGGCAAGGTCGGCTTGATGGTTCTGGTTTTTCATGGAGGTCTCCCGAGATTGAAAGCGCCTACGCTGCCATTCGGATAGGGGGATGCGTATGCCTGCTGGCAATTTCTAGGGACGAAGTTTTAACGCGTTGTTAGCCATACCCCCTAGTTTGTGAGTAGTCATAAATTAGAGTTGCCTTGGAAAACTCGCGCTCCACCAACCGCCGACGACCGATCCGCCGCACCGGTGGAGGACACTCACCGTCCCCGAAGCAAAGCTTGCCATCCCGGCTTCGAGGCCTTAGCTCCTGATCATCGATAACCCAAGACTCCCGATGGCGCAGAAGACCTCCCTTTCCCGGCTGAAGCTCACCGATTTCCGCAATTATGCGGAAGCGGCGCTGGCGCTCGACGGACGGCATGTGGTGCTGACGGGCGAGAACGGCGCAGGCAAGACCAATCTGCTGGAAGCCGTCTCCTTCCTGTCGCCGGGCCGAGGACTGCGCCGTGCCGTGCTCTCCGACGTAAGCCGCGTCGGCGCGGCCGGCGGGTTCACGATCTTTGCGGATGTCGAGGGCATGGACGGCGAGGTCTCCATCGGCACCGGCATCGAGCCGGGCGAAGGCGAAAGCGTCGCGCGAAAACTCAGGATCAACGGCACGCCGGCCAAATCCACGGAGGAGCTTTCCGACCACCTGAGCGTCCTGTGGCTGACACCGGCCATGGACGGGCTGTTCACCGGCGCATCCTCCGACCGCCGCCGTTTCCTCGATCGTCTCGTCCTGTCGCTCGATCCCGCCCACGGCCGGCGGGCGAGCGATTTCGAGCGCGCCATGCGGAGCCGCAACCGGCTATTGTCGGAAGGCCGTTTCGATCCCTCCTGGCTGTCGGCCATCGAGGCGCAGATGGCGGGCCTCGGCATCGCCATGGCCGCCGCACGACAAGAAATGCTGGGGCTTTTGAGGAGGCTGTCGGCCAATTCCGGCGAGACGCCGT
Organism: Hyphomicrobiales bacterium; assembly: GCA_900471605.1. Taxonomy (GTDB): domain Bacteria; phylum Pseudomonadota; class Alphaproteobacteria; order Rhizobiales; family Rhizobiaceae; genus Neorhizobium. Next base: position 35,908 of record UCEY01000062.1, read on the forward strand.
TCCCGACACCGGTCCTGACGCTCGAAGGCTTCATGGACGCCGCGATGGACCGCCCGGCCGCCGATCTCGAGGAGGACTATCTCGACATGCTGCGCAACGGCCGCGGCCGGGACGCCGCCGCCGGCCGGACGCTCGACGGCCCGCACCGTTCCGACCTTCTGGTGCGCCACCGCGAGAAGGATATGGAAGCGGCGCGCTGTTCGACCGGCGAACAGAAGGCGCTGCTGATCGGCCTCGTGCTTGCCCATGCACGGCTGACCGCCGACATGACCGGCTACGCGCCGATCCTGCTGCTCGACGAGATCGCCGCCCATCTCGACGAAGGAAGGCGGGCGGCTCTCTTCGATCTCGTCCATGGCCTCGGCGGCCAGTCCTTCATGACGGGCACCGACCGGAGCATGTTTTCCGCGCTTGCCGACCGCGCGCAGTTCTTTAACGTCGCGCATGGCGGTATTGGCGGATGAAATCCATCTTACGCGGTCCGGCAACCGGTGGTACGATCCCACCATGGAAAACCCGACCCCGGAAAAACTGAGCCAAGACGAGATCGAGCGGTATCGCCGCCATATCCTGCTGCCGGAAATCGGCGGCGCAGGGCAGCAGAAGATGAAGAACGCCCGCGTGCTGGTGATCGGCGCCGGCGGGCTCGGCGCGCCCATCCTCGAATATCTGGCGGCGGCGGGCATCGGCACGCTCGGGATCATCGACGACGACGTGGTTTCCCTCTCCAACCTGCAGCGGCAGGTCATCCACGATACCGGCACGATCGGCGAGCTGAAGACGCGGAGCGCCCGCGCGGCGATCGCCCGCCTCAACCCGCATGTCCGCGTCGTCGATTTCGAGGAACGCTTTTCCGCAGAATGGGCGGCGCGCAAGCTCGCCCTGTTCGACCTTCTGATCGACGGTTCGGACAATTTCGACACCCGCTACGCAGCCGCCGATGCCGCGGAACACACCCGGATACCGCTGGTGACAGGGGCGGTCGGCCGCTTCGACGGGTCGGTCACGGTGATGAAACCCTATGAGGCTGGCCCGGACGGCGTGTTCAATCCCGGCTATCGCGACCTCTTTCCGGAAAAGCCGCCGGCGGGGTTGATCCCCTCCTGCGCGGAGACCGGGGTGATCGGCGCGCTGACCGGGGTGATCGGCACGCTGATGGCGATGGAGGCGATCAAGCTCGTCACCGGCATCGGCGAACCGCTGGTCGGACGGCTGATGCTCTACGATTCGCTGTCGGCCCGTTTCGACACGATCAAATACAAGCGCCGCACGACCAAGGCTGCCGCCGAGTGACCGAGCCGGCAGCTATCGAACTTCTCCGAATCGGTGAAAACTTCAGACGCTGGCACGAGCTGCTGGCGCTCATCCTCTCGTCCTTCGCCTATATGGACGGCACAATCGACCCGCCCTCCTCCGCCCATCGCCTGACGCTCGCCTCGCTCGCCCAGAAGGCCCGCGACGAGATCGCGTTCGCGGTGATCGAAAAGGGAAGGCTCATCGGCTGCGTTTTCCTGAAGCCGGAGCCAGGCTCCCTCTATATCGGCAAGCTCGCCATCGCCCCGGCCAGCCAAGGCAAGGGCATCGGCCGTCGGCTGCTGGCGGTCGCGGAAGAGATTGCGAGGGAAAGCGGCCTCCCGGCACTGCGGCTCGAAACCCGCATCGAACTCGCCGGCAATCACGCGACCTTCGCAAGATGGGGTTTTGCCAGGACGGCGGAAAACTCCCATCCCGGCTTTGACCGCATCACTTCCATCGAGATGCAGAAGCGCCTCGACTGATCAGTTGCGGCCCGGAAGCACCCGGTTCGGCGGGCGGTGGCCGTCGAAGAAGGTGCGGATGTTGATGATCACCTTGTCGCCCATGTCGATCCGGCCCTCGATCGTCGCCGAGCCCATATGCGGCAAAAGCACGACCCGGCCCTGGTGGGCGAGCTTGACCAGCTTCGGGTTCACCGCCGGCTCGTTCTGGTAGACATCGAGCCCGGCGCCGGCGATCTTGTTGTCGCGCAAAAGCTGGATCATCGCCGCCTCGTCGATGATGTCGCCGCGGGCGGTGTTGACGATGATCGAGCTCGGCTGCATCAGCGCCAGCCGCCGCGCCGAGAGAAGATGGAAGGTCGCCGGCGTCGAGGGGCAATTGACAGAGACGATATCCACGCGAGCGAGCATCTGGTCGAGGCTGTCCCAGTAGGTCGCCTCCAGCTCCTCCTCGGTGGTCGGGCTGACGCGCTTGCGGTTGTGGTAATGGATCGACAGGCCAAAGGCCTTGGCGCGGCGGGCGACCGCGGTGCCGATGCGGCCCATGCCGACGATGCCGATGCGCTTGCCCCAGGTCCGCCGGCCGAGCATCCAGGTGGGGCTCCAGCCGCTCCACTCGCCGGGCTTGTCGGTGAGGATGCGCGACCCTTCCGCGAGCCGCCGGTTGACGGCGAGGATCAGCGCCACGGTCATGTCGGCCGTGTCCTCGGTCAGCACGTTCGGCGTGTTGGTGACGGTGATGCCCTTTTTGGCGGCGGCATCGACATCGATATGGTCGATGCCGTTGGAGAAGCTGGCGATCAGCTTCAGCTGCGGGCCGGCCTCTTCGATCAGCGCCTCGTCGATCCGGTCCGTCACGGTCGGCACCAGCACGTCGGCGGATTTCATCGCGGCGGCCAGCTCGTCGCGCGAACGGGGCGTGTCGTCAATATTGAGCTCGGCCTCGAAGAGCTCGCGCATGCGGGTTTCCACCGCGTCCGGCAGCTTACGGGTGATATAGACCTTGGGTTTCTTCTTCGCCGTCATGAAACTCTCTGCCTGACGCCTTCACGCACGAAAACCTGATCATATTCAGGCCCTCCGCTTCAAGCTTTTGTTCGACGCATGTCGCTATCCCGGAACCGGTATCCGATTTCGGGCGACACTGCTTTAGGAGGTCCTTAACCAAGTCGCGCGATATTCAGTTCATCCAGGGCGTTTTCTACCAGACCCGTCAGCGAAGACAAACAAAACCTCGCGAGGTTCCCGAAAGCCCGAGATCGCTCAGCCGGAACCAAACACATGCGTCGCGCCATTCTTTCCTCCTTCCTCGCTCTTTCCTTCGGGCTTGCCGCCTGCCTGTCCGCACCCGTCCCGAGCTACGCTCAAGGTGCCGCCAAGGGTCCGAGCGGCCTGCCGCTGCCGCGTTTCGTCAGCCTCAAGTCGAGGAAGGTCAATATCCGCATCGGCCCGAGCACGGATTATGCGGTGTCCTGGATGTACATGAAGTCCGGCACACCGATGGAAATCATCCAGGAATACGAAAACTGGCGGCGGGTTCGTGATGCCGAGGGCACCGAGGGCTGGGTCAACCAGGCCCTGCTCTCCGGTGAGCGGACCGCGATCGCCGCTCCGTGGATGCGCGGCAAGGGCAAGGACATATACGTCAACATGCGCCGCGATCCGCAGGGTACCGCTGCCATCCTTGCCAAGCTGGAACCGGGCGTCGTGCTTCAGATCAAGGAATGCAACGGCGACTGGTGCCGCGCGGAAACAAACGGGGCCGAGGGCTGGATCGCCCAGGCCGAAATCTGGGGCGCCTATCCCGGCGAGGCCTTCAAATAAGGCCTTCCGGGAGAGGCATCTTACAAGCAGGCCTCAGATGAGGCCTTCGCGCTTTGCGGCTTCGGTGAGCGACGCCATCGGGCGCGGGCCGATCTGCTGGATGGTGATCGCGGCCGCAAGGCAGCCGAGCTTGCCGCAATCCTCGAGCGAACGATCCTTTGTGTAACCGTACAGGAACCCGGCGGCGAACAGATCGCCGGCGCCGGTCGTATCGACCAGTTCCCTGATCGGATAGGCCGCGACCTTCACCCGCTCGTTGCCCCGCACGATGATCGCGCCTTCTTCGCTGAGCGTCACCGCCGCCAGCTTGCAATCTTCAGAAATCCTGGTCAGCGCCAGCTCGAAATCCTCGGTCTCGTAGAGCGACAGCGCTTCCTGTTTGTTGGCGAACACGATGTCGACCGTGCCGGAGCGCATCAGGTCGAGGAACTCGGCGCGGTAGCGGCCGACGCAGAAGGGATCGGACAGCGTCATCGACACTTCGCGGCCATGCGCATGGGCGATGCGGGCCGATTCGCGGATCGCTTCCTTGGCGCGCGGCGGATCCCAGAGATAACCTTCGAAATAGGTGACCTTGGCCTCGGCGACGACATCCTCTTCGACATGTTCCGGGCCGAGATCGACGCAGGCGCCGAGATAGGTGTTCATCGAACGCTCGCCATCCGGCGTCACGAAGATCATCGAGCGGGCGGTCGGCGGATTGTTTCCTTCCGGCCTGGTCCGGTAATGAACGCCCTGGGCGCGGATGTCGTGCTGGAAGATGTTGCCGAGCTGGTCTTCGGCGACCTTGCCGAAATAGGCTGCCTTGCCGCCGAAACCGGCAATGCCGGCCGCCGTGTTGCCGGCCGAACCGCCGGACGCTTCCACGGCGGGCCCCATCTTCGAATAGAGAAGTTCGGCACGCTCGGCATCGATCAGGTTCATCGCACCCTTGGTGATCGCATTGTCGGTGAGGAAATCGTCGTCACAGCGGGCGAGAATATCCACGATGGCATTGCCGATGGTGAGCACGTCGAACTTGGGCATCCGGTCTTGATCCTCTCGGGAAACGGTTTGTCGCGAAAACCGGTATTCGGGTTTTCACCCGATTGGAAGGAAAAATAACCGCAATGCCGGTTATCGGAGGCGTTTTGCTCCGTCACTCTGTTGTCACGATCACAGGTTATACAATCGTCGATCCGGTTGTGTTGCCGACCACGGATGAACTGGCGGCCGACCACCGGATGTCCTGGACGAGACCAGGAGGGAAAGCGGGGAATTGCCCCGCTTTTTTGTTGTGCGCCTGCCGCCACGCGCCCTTTGAACGACCTCCCTGCATCAAACGCATTTGTCGCAGGAAGCGATATGCGCTAGACGCATAAAAACGCCTCCACAGAAAGCCTTCCCCCTTGTCCTCCGTGTTTTTGAATGTCGTGCCGCTTTTCATCCTGATCCTGATCGGCTGGATGACCGCGAAAACCGGAATTTTGAAGGAGGAGACCGGCGACGCCCTCGGAGAGTTCGTCTTCAAGATCGCCGTGCCGATGCTGATCTTCAGGACGCTGGCGGATGCGCATTTCGAGGGGGCCTCGCCCTTCCGGCTGTGGACCGCCTATTTCCTCGGCGTCGCCATGACCTGGACGATCGGCCATATCCTGACCACCCGCATTTTCGGCCGGGACGCAAAGGTCGGCGTGATCGCCGGCATGTCGGGTTCCTTCGCCAACAATGTCTTCATCGGCTTGCCGCTGGTGGCGCATGTGGTCGGCAAGGAGGGTCTGGTGGCGATTTCCATCCTGCTTGCCATTCACCTGCCGCTGATGATGGTGATCGGCACGATCCTGATGGAAGGCGCGGCCGCCAAGGTGGATGGCGGAGCAAAACGCGGCGTTGCCGACGTCCTGAAACAGGTGGGATCCAACCTCGCCCGCAACCCGCTGGTGATCGCGCTTATCATCGGCGTCGCCTTCAATTTCCTCGGCCTTCACCTGCCGGCGGCGGTCGCCATCGTCGTCGACCAGATTTCCGCCGCCGCAAGCCCGGTCGCCCTGATCTCGATCGGCATGGCGCTGACGAAATATCCGATCCGCGGCGATATCGGCCTTTCGGGCACCGCGGCGGCGCTGAAGCTGCTGGTCCTGCCGGCATCCGTCTTCCTGATGAGCCACCTGCTTGCCCTGCCCAAGGACTGGTCGACGGCGCTGGTGCTGACCGCGTCGGTGCCGACCGGCATCAACGCCTGGCTGATCGCCCAGCGCTTCCGCTCCGGCCACAGCCTTGCGGCCTCGGTGATCAGCATGACCACGGCGTTCGGGGTCTTCACCGTCGGCTTCTGGGCCTGGCTGCTCGGCTGAAGCAAATCCATCCGGCCGGGTGCCGGAAACGAAAATGCCCGGCCGAAGCCGGGCATTTGATCTGGATTCCGACGTCCGCCGATCAGTTGGTGGCGGGTGCCGGAGCGGCCGCGTTCGGGTCCGGAAGCGCAACCGGCGAATCAGACAGGGTGCGCAGGTAAGCGATCAGATTGGCGCGCTCGCCATCGTTCTTGAGGCCCGCGAAGCCCATCGCCGTACCCTTCACGAAAGCCTTCGGGGCAGTCAGGAAGTGGTTGAGGTTGTCGAAGGTCCAGTGCTCGGCGCCGGCCTTCGAGAAGTCCTTCATGCCGGCCGAATAGGAGAAACCTTCATGTCCGGCGATCGGGCGGTCTACGATGCCCCAGAGATCGGGGCCGACCTTGTTCGGTCCGCCCTTCTCCCCGGAATGACAGCTCTGACACTTCTTGAACACCGCTTCACCGGCCTTGGCATCGGCCTTGACCAGGAGCTGGGCGATCGGAACTGCGGAGGCAGCCGGGGCCGCGGCTTCGCCGGCTGCGGGCTCTTCGGCGGCAACGATGGCAAAACCCGGCTTTTCGGGAACCTCCGAATGGAAAATGCCTTCCGAGGCAATGGACACCGACATCATGACGAAGACCGTAGCAAGCAGGGCGCCTGCCGCCATGTTGACATAGGAATTCATCCGCATCCGCTCCTTCGCAACCGCCTGTCACGAGGCGGGCCATCTTGAAATTGCGCGGAACCTATGTCTTTTGCATTGCTGTTGCAACACGATAATCGTTCCGCGCGTGAGACTTTTTGACACTGTTCGCGCGGGATTAGAAGGGGTCTTTCCATGAAGAATTCGGCTTTTGACCGGACGCTGGTGCTGATCCCGGCACGAATGGCCTCGACGCGCCTGCCGGGAAAACCCCTGGCTGATATTGCCGGCCTGCCGATGATCGTCCAGGTAGCAAAGCGGGCCGAGGAAGCGCAGGCCGGGCGAATCATCGTCGCCGTCGATCACCAGGATGTCTACGACGCCGTTGCCGCAGCCGGCTTCGACGTGGTGATGACCCGGCAGGACCATCAATCCGGTTCCGACCGCATCTTCGAAGCGGTGCAGAAGGCCGATCCCGACTCGAAAATGGATTTCGTCATCAACGTGCAGGGCGACCTGCCGACAATCGAGCCGGAGGCGGTGCGCGCCTCGCTTCGGCCGCTCGACAATCCCTCGACCGACATCGCGACGCTCACCGTCGAGATCACCGACGAGCACGAAAAGACCAATCCGAACGTCGTGAAGATCGTCGGTTCGCCGCTTTCCGCCACCCGTCTGAAAGCGCTCTATTTTACCCGTGCCACCGCCCCCTATGGCAACGGGCCGCTCTATCATCATATCGGCCTCTATGCCTATCGCCGCGCCGCACTCGAAAAATTCGTGTCGCTCGGGCCGTCCGTGCTCGAAAAGCGCGAATCGCTGGAACAGCTGAGGGCGCTCGAAGCCGGCATGCGCATCGATGCCGAGATCGTTGACTCGGTTCCATTGGGCGTCGATACTCCCGCCGACCTTGAAAAGGCCCGCGCGATCCTTTCCGGCCGCCTGGCCGCGCGTGCCTCCTCGTAACGGATAACCCCATGAACGCACTTACCAATCGCATCGCCTTCCAGGGTGATTTCGGCGCCAATTCCGACATGGCCTGCCGCGACATGTTCCCGACCATGGAGCCGCTCCCCTGCCCGACATTCGAGGACGCGTTCCAGGCGCTCGAAAACGGCGATGCGGATCTGGCGATGATCCCGATCGAGAACACGATTGCCGGCCGCGTGGCCGACATCCATCACCTCCTGCCGGAATCGCGGCTGCACATCATCGGCGAATATTTCATGCCGATCCGCTTCCAGCTGATGGTGCTGCCCGGCGTGACCCGCGAGGAGATCCGCACCGTCCACAGCCATATCCATGCGCTCGGACAATGCCGCAAGATCATCCGCTCGAACGGCTGGAAGGCCGTGGTCGCCGGCGACACGGCGGGTTCCGCCAAGATGGTGGCCGAAAAGGGCGACCGCACGATGGCGGCGCTCGCGCCGCGGCTGGCGGCCGATCTCTACGGGCTTGAGATCCTTGCCGAAAATGTCGAGGACCGGGACGACAACGTCACCCGCTTCGTGGTGCTCTCGCGCGACGAAAAATGGGTGCAGCGGAACAATGCCGACGAGGTGCTGGTCACCACTTTCGTGTTCAACGTCCGCAACATTCCCGCCGCGCTCTACAAGGCGATGGGCGGTTTCGCGACCAACGGCATCAACATGACCAAGCTCGAAAGCTACCAGCTCGGCGGCAAGTTCGTGGCGACGCAGTTCTATGCGGATATCGAAGGCCATCCGGACGACGCTCCGGTGCGCCGGGCTCTGGAAGAGCTGCGGTTCTTCTCGGAGAAGGTCAGGGTTCTGGGGACCTATAGAGGCCACCCGATGCGCGGGGCGCTGCAGAAGAACTGACGGATAACCTCGATAACGATCGCCGGAACGGGACACACTACCCCCTTGGTGCTACGCGCGGTTTTTGAGTTTCGGCCGGGACACGT
>UCEY01000081.1 GCA_900471605.1 Hyphomicrobiales bacterium
GGTTTGCCGGAGGCTCCAACTTCTGAGAAAGTGGAGCCACTATGAGCAAGACAACGAACAAGTTTTCACCTGAAGTCCGCGAACGTGCCATCCGTATGGTGTTGGATCACGAAGCAGAGCACCCGTCACGGTGGGCTGCCGTGTCATCTATTGCGGCCAAGATCGGCTGCTCGCCAGCCACGTTGCATGAATGGGTGAAGAGAACGGAAGTCGACAGCGGTAAGCGAGCAGGGCTGCCGAGCGATGCGGCCGAGAAGATGAAGGCTCTTGAGCGGGAGAACCGCGAGCTTCGTCAGGCCAACGAGATTTTGCGCAAGGCCTCGGCCTATTTCGCGATGGCGGAGCTCGACCGCCCCTTCAAACGATGATCTCGTTCATCGACGAACACCGTGGCGTGTTCGGGGTCGAGCCGATCTGCAGGCTTTTGCCGATTGCCCCGTCAACCTACTACGAGAACGTCGCCAGGCGTCTGGATGTGGATCGCCTGTCGATCCGCGCCCGCAGCGATATCGGCCTGAAGATCGAGATACGACGTGTCTTCGAGCAGAACTTCCGTGTTTATGGCGTTCGCAAGGTCTGGCGGCAATTGAAGCGTGAAGGCTTCGATGTCCCCCGCTGCACTGTCGCCAGGCTTATGAGGTCGATGAACCTGCAGGGGATCATTCGGGGAAAGCCGATCCGCACGACATTCTCGGACAAGACGGCTCCGAGCCCTCTGGATCGCGTGAACCGTCAGTTCAAAGCCCCTGCGCCGAACAGGCTATGGGTTTCTGACTTCACCTATGTCGCCACTTGGCAGGGTTTCATCTACGTGGCCTTCGTGATCGACGTCTTCGCTCGTCGCATCGTTGGCTGGCGCGCGAGCCGGACGGCACATGCAAGCTTTGTCCTCGATGCCCTTGAGCAGGCACTCCATGATCGGCGCCCCGTTCATGGCGGCGGCCTCGTGCATCACTCGGACAGGGGCGTTCAATACGTGTCCATTCGCTACTCCGAGAGGTTGGCAGAAGCTGGTATCGAGCCTTCAGTCGGAAGCGTCGGCGACAGCTACGACAACGCTCTCGCCGAAACGATCAACGGTCTCTACAAGGCCGAGGTCATCCATCGGCGCGGGCCATGGAGGAACTTCGAAGCGGTGGAATTCGCCACTTTGGAATGGGTCGACTGGTTCAACCACCGACGCCTCCTGGAGCCCATCGGAAACATACCGCCGGCCGAAGCCGAAGAGCGGTATTACGCCATGCTGGACGAGCCAGCCATGGCAGCATAACTTAAACCAAATGGCCTCCGGCAAACCCGGGGCGGTTCA